>NZ_QPJR01000010.1:0-173838 GCF_003337365.1 Kosakonia sp. AG348 | reverse complement strand
CTGACCCCATGCCGAACTCAGAAGTGAAACGCCGTAGCGCCGATGGTAGTGTGGGGTCTCCCCATGCGAGAGTAGGGAACTGCCAGGCATCAAATTTAGTGTGCTGATATGGCTCAGTTGGTAGAGCGCACCCTTGGTAAGGGTGAGGTCCCCAGTTCGACTCTGGGTATCAGCACCAGTTATAATGGTTAAAGTTCGGCACTTAGAAAAGAATTTGCCTGGCGGCACTAGCGCGGTGGTCCCACCTGACCCCATGCCGAACTCAGAAGTGAAACGCCGTAGCGCCGATGGTAGTGTGGGGTCTCCCCATGCGAGAGTAGGGAACTGCCAGGCATCAAATAAAGCAAAAGGCCCAGTCGAAAGACTGGGCCTTTTGTTTTTCTGCTTACAACCTTGAACATGATGGCCGCATTCAAACCATTTCCACCAGATCAGTAGCACTTTGAGCATGAATAGATTTAAGCTCCACAGATCCAAAGAGGTAGCGAGCAAGCCGTTTCCCTTCAACAGCCAGACATCTGACACCCTCACTCAGAAGTGCAACGCGTAGCGCCAATAATAGTGTGGTCTCCCCTGCGAGAGTCAGGAACGTCGGGCAAACAAGCAAGTACATACCAGACAAAGCACCACCTATATGTAAGGCGGTATTGATTAGCGTGTCCCGGAATTCGTAAGAAGTGCGCTCGACCAACTGAGTGAGATAGATAGCCAAAAAATAAAGCCGGTCCCCAACTTTTTGCTAAGCATACTTGCACGACGCGCTTTTGCGTAGGCAATAAAAAAGGCCACCCGCATGAGTGGCCTGTAACAATCGGGGAGAGATCAATGAATAACCTGCGACAAAAACGCGCGGGTACGTTCTGATTTCGGGTTCGCGAAAAACTCTTCCGGCGGTGCCTGTTCAACGATTTCACCCCGATCCATAAAGATCACGCGATCGGCAACGGTGCGCGCAAAACCCATTTCGTGGGTGACACACAACATCGTCATACCGGACTGCGCCAGCCCAATCATGGTATCCAGCACCTCTTTTACCATCTCCGGATCCAGCGCTGAAGTTGGCTCATCGAACAGCATGATTTTAGGCTTCATACATAATGAACGGGCGATCGCCACACGTTGCTGCTGACCACCGGAAATCTGCCCCGGAAACTTATGCGCATGCTCGGCAATGCGCACACGTTCAAGATAATGCATTGCCAGCGCTTCAGCCTCCTTCTTGGGCATCTTACGTACCCAAATCGGTGCCAGCGTACAGTTTTGCAAGACGGTCAGATGCGGGAATAAATTAAAGTGCTGGAACACCATTCCCACTTCCTGGCGGATCTTTTCGATATTGCGGATATCTTCATTTAACTCAATGCCATCAACGACAATACGCCCTTGTTGATGCTCTTCCAGATGGTTAATACAGCGGATCGTTGTCGACTTTCCAGAACCGGACGGGCCGCAAAGCACAATGCGCTCGCCCTGTTTAACATTGAGATTAATGTCTTTCAGTACATGGAACTGCCCGTACCACTTATTCACATTTTCGAGCGTAATCATCGCGTCGCCAGATTGCATAGTTGTATTACTCATGGGGATCCTCAGTGCGGTGTACGCCCGGTGTTAAAGCGCTTCTCCAGATGTTGGCTGTAGCGCGACATGCTAAAACAGAAAACCCAATAAACTAAGGCAGCAAAAACATAGCCTTCGGTGGACATCCCAAGCCATGCAGGATCGACCGTGGCTTGCTGTACGCTGCTGAACAGATCAAACAAGCCGATGATGATCACCAGACTCGTATCTTTGAACAGAGCAATGATGGTGTTCACAAGCCCCGGGATCACCAGCTTCAGCGCCTGCGGTAAGATCACCAGCCCTTGCGTTTTCCAGTATCCCAGAGCCAGAGATTCCGCCGCTTCATATTGCCCCTTCGGCAGCGCCTGCAAGCCGCCACGCACCACCTCTGCCACATAAGCGGACTGAAACAAGATCACACCGACCAGCGCACGGATCAGTTTATCGATACTGGTGCCTTCCGACATAAACAGCGGCAGCATCACCGAGGACATAAACAGTACGGTAATTAAGGGAACGCCGCGCCAGAACTCAATGAAAATGACCGATAACACGCGAACCACCGGCATTTTCGAACGGCGACCCAACGCCAGCAAAATCCCCAGTGGCAGTGCGCCAGCAATACCAACAGAGGCGATGATCAATGTCAGAGTCAGACCGCCCCACTGGCGGGTTTCAACCCGTTCCAGCCCGAGAAATCCGCCAAACAACAACCACCACACGACAAGCGGATAAATTACCGCCCAGCAAGCGATATAACGCCCGCGACGCGGCAGCGCCTTCCAGAACATCGGTGCGATAGAGAGCAGTCCAACGAGCAGCGCCACATTAATACGCCAGCGTTGATCATGCGGGTAGAGGCCATACATAAACTGGCCAAAACGCTCGTGGATAAACACCCAGCACGCGCCTGCTTTCGTACAATCGGCACGTGTCGAACCGAACCAGTTCGCCTGAAACAGCGCCCAGTCCAGCAAAGGGGGAATCAACTCCCACATTAACCACAGACACAGCAGCGTCAGCAGCGAGTTTGACCAACTGGAGAACAGATTTTTTCGTACCCACACTATCGCGCCATTGCTTCCTGCAGGTGTCTGGCGCGTCGAGGGAGACAGAATTGCTTTTGTCATCAAGGTTCCTTAGCGCTCAATCAGGGCAATGCGGCGGTTATAGATGTTCATCAGTAACGAAATCGACAGGCTGATGAGCAAGTAAACCGACATGGTAATAGCGATAGTTTCAATCGCCTGGCCGGTCTGATTCAGCACCGTTCCGGCAAACAGCGACACCATATCCGGATAACCAATTGCCGCTGCCAGCGAGGAGTTTTTGGCGATATTCAGATACTGGCTGGTCAGCGGAGGGATAATCACGCGCAGCGCCTGCGGAATAATCACCTGTCGCAGCGTTACCGGATTAGGCAAGCCGAGAGAACGTGCCGCTTCGTGCTGCCCATAGGGCACTGACTGAATACCTGAACGAATGATCTCAGCGATAAACGCGGAAGTGTAGACCGACAGCGCAATGGTAAGCGCGGCGAGTTCCGGGATCAGCACCATACCGCCCTGGAAGTTGAAGCCGCGCAGATGCGGAACATCCCAGTGCAGCGCTGCACCAAACACCCAGTGCGCTACCAGCGGCAGCAGGATAATCAACCCCAGCGCGGCAGGCCATGTACGGCGTAGCTGCCCGGTTTTGATTTGATGCATTTTATTAAAGCGAAACAGACCGACGGAGATAGCCACCGCCAGGATTATCGCGCCCGCGAACGCCAGCATGCCCTCGCCCATTTGCGGGGAGGGTATATACAAGCCCCGGTTGCTCAGAAACACCAGCTCCATTGCGTTGACCGCCTGGCGCGGGCCGGGTAGGTTACGCAGCACCGCGAAGTACCAGAAAAAGATCTGCAACAGCGGCGGGATATTACGGAACGTTTCGATATAGATGGTCGATAGCTTCCGCAGTAGCCAGTTTTCAGACAGACGAGCGAGGCCGAGGAAAAAACCGAGAAACGAAGCGAACACAATGCACAGCGCGGAAACCAGCAGCGTGTTAAGTAAGCCTACAAGAAATACACGTCCGTAGGTGTCACCTTGTTCATAATCAATAAGATGTTGAACAATACCAAAACCGGCGGCGCGATCCAGAAAGGCAAAGCCGGAGGTAATGCCGCGGTTATTCAGATTAGTAACGGTGTTGTGTATTAAATAAATGGCGACAACGACCACGGCGATAATTGCAAGGATTTGAAACAGCCAGGCGCGAACCGCAGGGTTAGAAAGGGAGATAGCGCCTTTCACGGTTGGGCGGCGATGGGACATAGGAAAACCTCAGTAACCATGACTCTGGGCTGGGCGCCACGCAAGCGTAGCGCCCGTTACAGCACTTACGTATTAGCGCACTGGCGGAGCGTACTGAATACCGCCGTTGTTCCAGAGGTTGTTCTGGCCGCGTTTGATTTTCAGCGGGCTTTCAGAACCGACGTTACGTTCAAAGATTTCTGAATAGTTACCGACTTTCTTAATGATGTTGTAAGCCCACTTGTTATCCAGCTTCAGGTCTTTACCGAAGTCACCTTCTTTACCTAACAGGTGTGCCATATCCGGCGTTGCTGGGTTAGCGGCTTTCTCATCGACGTTTTTCGAGTTAACACCCATCTCTTCTGCGTTCAGCATGGCGAACAGCGTCCAGCGAACAATCGAGAACCAGTCATCATCACCACGGCGAACCACCGGCCCCAGCGGCTCTTTCGAGATCACTTCCGGCAATACGATCCACTCTGCCGGGTTGCTCAGTTTGATACGCAATGCATACAGCTGAGACTGGTCGGAAGCGAGTGTATCGCAACGGCCTGATTCCAGCGCTTTCGCGGATTCATCGGAACGGTCGAAGGTCACCGGCGTATATTTCATTTTGTTGGATTTAAAATAATCCGCCACGTTCAGCTCAGTATCGGTGCCCGCCTGAATACAAACGGTTGCGCCATCCAGCTCTTTAGCGCTTTTCAGGCCTGCTTTGTTGTGGGTCAGGAAGCCGATACCGTCGTAATAGGTTACGCCAGTGAATGACAGGCCCATGCCGCCATCGCGGGAAGAGGTCCAGGTAGTATTACGGGAGAGCATATCCACTTCGCCAGATTGCAGAGCGGTAAAACGCTCTTTGGCCGTCAGCGGGGTATATTTTACTTTCGTGTCGTCACCGAATACGGCGGCGGCAACGCCGCGGCAAACGTCCACGTCGATACCGGTGAATTTACCGCTCGCATCCGCGTAGGAAAAGCCAGGCAGACCGTCGCTGATACCGCATTGTACGAAACCTTTCTTTTTAACGGCATCCAGCGTTGCGCCTGCATGTGCCTGATTTGCGACAGCAAACAGTACACCGGCAGCGGCCAGGCTGGCGATCATCATCTTTTTCATAATGCATCCTGTGTGGCGAAAAATTTATCGTTATATAAGGCGTTCGGGAAACGCCTGAACCTGTCTGTGGCGATGGCCATACTCTTTAAAGCAAAGGTAGTGCCAGTTTTGCGCGTGGCGTTATTTGGCTAGCACAGGCGCAATATTGAGAGTGTAGACAGGAAAAAATAAAACCATTGCCCCGTTGTGGTGCAAAAATACAACCTACGCCACAAAACAGAGCAAAAAGAGAGCGCCGTTAAGAGGGAATTAACAGACAAGTTTCCTGCGTGAATATAAGCAATATCTTGATTGGCATCGCTTTGTGAAATGGGTCACGCAAAAATAGAGAAAAAGAGGAAAAAGTGAAAAACAGTAGGGGCAGATAAAAGGAAATCTGTGCTTATTTTTTTATTACTGCTTGCTTATGGGGCCGAAAATTTACTTATGCAAAATTAACTGCACCTTAATAAAGCAAAAGCGCGGCGAACCGCGCTTTTTATAACTTTTGGCTTTTTAAACTATTTAGTCAGCGCTACGATACCGAGCGTCAGACCGGCAATCGCCGCTGCGCCGCCGGCAATTGCGCCGGCAGTTTCCCAGTTATCCTGAGTTGTGCCTTTCATACAGGTATTGGTATGTACCAGACGACCTTGATCATCGTACACCGGAACACAAGGAGAATCGTGGGCACAGCCTGCCAGGAATGTCGCCAGTAATGCCACGGAAATGAATTTTTTCATAATATTACCTCGAAATAATCACGATCCCCGATATCAATAATTACGATATCTGTCCAGAATCGATAAGGCATATTTTACCATTCGCCTGCGCAAATTCCCGGGTGCAATAATCTCAAATTATGTTCTTTGTAAAAATCATGAAGACAAAACTACGTCGCAGGTTAAATAGTGCAGAAAAGATGAAGGGTGAAATAAAAAATTCTATTGCAATGCGTAAGCGCTTGATTAAATAGAGATGGTGCATGGCATTATTTTTATAAGAATAATCTAGTTTACGGCTTTGGTAAAACAAAAGCGCCTGCAGGCGCTTTATTTAAATCAATCCATCTTCAGGAGAGGGACTCGGGCGGGGGAAGTTTATTTCCGTAAGAAGTAATAGATTCCGCGCTCACCGGTTTACCTAATAAATACCCCTGCAGCGTATTACAGCCCAGCTCAGTAAGAAATTTTTGTTGTTCTTCTGTTTCCACACCTTCCGCTACAACTTTTAAATTCAGCGTCCTGGCTAACGCTACGATGGCCGAGACGATGGTGGCATCTTCGCCTTCCCGGCTTAACTCGCGAACAAACGCACGGTCGATTTTTAATTCGCAGGCCGGAAGACGTTTCAGATACAGCAGACTGGAGTAGCCTGTACCAAAATCATCGATTGAGGCTTGAACGCCCGCATCTGTCAGCTCCGTCAACACGCGCACACTCTCATCCGGATTGCTCATTGCCGTGGTTTCGGTCACTTCCAGGATTAATTTTTGCGGCGGCACATCATGCTTTTTCAGCGCCTCCATAATCGTTGCCACCAGAGAACTCTGTTCAAATTGCAGGGTGGAAAGGTTCACCGCCACAGACCAGTCAAGGTGCCCCATTTTACGCCATTCGCCAAGCTGACGGCAGGCTTCGTCCACTACCCAGTTACCAAGCGGCACAATCAGACCGGTTTTCTCCGCCAGCGGCAAAAAAACATCCGGAGTGAGCACGCCCTGGTAAGGGTGATGCCAGCGCAACAGCGCCTCAAAGCCGATAACCGGCCCCGCGGGGGCTTTAAATTTGGGCTGATAAACCAGCCGGAACTCCTGGCGCTCCAGTGCCATCCACAAATCATTGAGTAACTGCAGCTGTGTTTGCGCCAGCGTGTTCATCGAGGGCTGAAAGAAGTGGTAACCGTTACGTCCCATATGCTTGGTGTGATACATCGCCGCATCAGCGTTGAACATCAGTTCCCGTTCGTTCTTGCCGTCATGCGGATAAAGCGCAATACCGACGCTCAGCGTCACCATCACGTCATAGGGATCGATAGTGAAGGGCTTATCGATCACGCGTACCAACGAACTGGCAAGCGTTGCTGCTTCATCTGGCGCGCTGACTTCTGCCAGCAGAACAAACTCGTCACCACCAATGCGCGCCAGCGTGTATTGCCCTTTTAATTTTTGCGTCAGGCGATCGGTCACCGCGACCAGCAATTTATCGCCGACATCGTGGCCCCAGGCGTCGTTGACGGTTTTGAAACCGTCGAGATCCATAAACATCAGCGCGAAGAAAGAGCCTTCGCGTTTGGCTTTGTTGATGGCCTGTTCAAGGCGATCTTCCAGCAACACGCGGTTAGGCAGACGCGTTAAGGTATCGTGCAACGCCAGCCGCGCCAGTTCGCGGTTTGCGGCCGCCAGTGAAGTTGCCAGTAGCGAGGTTTTCGCCTGCAGACGTGCATCAAACATCGACACCAGTAGCGTAATGCCCAGCACCGAGAAGGCCATCATGCCGACCAGTACGGCTAACCAGTTATTGTTAAAACCGTTATGCCCCATGGCATGTTGGTGAGGGATTTGAGCCGCCATCATGCCGGTGTAATGCATACCAGCAATGGCGACGCCCATTAAAATTGCCGCACCAAAACGCATTAGCGCGACCTGGGCCGCTTCATGACGTAGATGAAATGTGAGCCACAGAGCGGCGAAAGAGGCGACCAGCGCGATCGCTAACGATAAGGCGACCCAGTTCAGATTCCAGATAATGGCCGGGGAGACCTGAAGTGCCGCCATGCCGGTATAGTGCATCGCTGCAATACCCAGGCCCATGACAATTGCGCCCGGGATCAGGCGACGCAGATGCAAATGCGGAGCGCTCACCAGCCACAGCGCGAACAACGAAGAGCCGATCGCGATAACCATGGAGAGGGCCGTGAGAAACGGTTCGTAGCGCATGTTCATCGACATGTTCATCGCCAGCATGCCGATAAAATGCATCGCCCAGATGCCTATCCCCATCGCTACGCCGCCACCGCTGAGCCAGACCCATGACGATCCCTTGCTGCTGGTGGAAACTCGGCCGGCCATATTCAGGGAGGTATAAGAGGCTAAAATGGCTACGATAAAAGAAACAACAACAAGGATATAGTCGTATTGGCTATCCAGCATGGTGTCATCAACTCATTCACTAAGGGCGTTACGCATTACTACGATCGGACTGGCGAAAAGGGCTGAGACATTAGCATCGTATGGAGATGGCTCAAAATGATTTAAATCCCTGCGTTAATCAGGGTGATGGCTACATTTTCGCGAATTTTCGCTACAAGCAATCACTTACAGATTATTGCAGTTAACCAGTTTGAGCGGATTTACGGAGTTCATATTGCGGCACTTATCGATCTCGGTGGTCATATACTCAACCCAGTACATGATTAAGCTATCCAGCATGAGAATCGACAGGGCGAAAGCCACCAGCCACCAATACTTGCGAATCATTCCGTATCTCCCTTTCTTGCAACCATTTGTTGAAATATACACGAATCCGTAACCCCGGAATGACAGGGAAAGCGGGGTTTTTAGCGCTATTTCAGGCAATAAAAAAGGCGCTTTCCCATGCCGGTTAGCGCCTTTTTATCAATACAACTCACTGATTAAAAATCAGTTCATGCCGTATTTTTTCAGTTTTTTACGCAGCGTACCGCGGTTGATGCCCATCATCAGTGCCGCGCGGGTCTGATTACCACGGGTGTATTGCATCACCATGTCCAACAGTGGCTGTTCTACTTCAGCCAGTACCAGCTCATACAGGTCATTAACATCCTGACCATTCAGTTGAGCAAAATAGTTCTTCAGTGCCTGTTTTACCGAGTCACGGAGCGGTTTTTGGGTTACCTGATCCTGAGAGTTAACGGTAGAAACGGTCAGTACGTCAGAATTTACGCGTTGTTCGAACATAGTTCTGTCAGCTCTTTATTTCTGTTTACGCAAAATTTTCGAAGTATGCCTCCAACGCCTCCAGCTGTTCGCTGGCATTCTCAATGGCGTTGAATGTGCGCCGAAACTGGTCATTCGGAGCGTGCTCCTGGAGATACCAGGAGACGTGTTTGCGTGCAATTCGGTAACCTTTCGCCTGACCGTAAAAGTCATGCAGTTCCCGAACGTGCGCGCAAAGCAAGCGCTTAACCTCTGCCAAAGGCAGCGGGGCCAGCAGCTCCCCAGTGTCCAGATAATGCTGGATTTCCCGGAAGATCCAGGGTCTTCCCTGAGCTGCGCGGCCTATCATCAGGGCATCCGCCCCTGTATAGTCGAGCACAGCTCTGGCTTTAAGCGGGTCAGTAATGTCGCCATTCGCGATAACCGGAATGGAAACTTTCTGCTTAACTGCCCGAATACTGTCGTACTCAGCGTCTCCGTTGAACAAACAGGCGCGGGTGCGTCCATGAATGGTCAGAGCCTGAATACCACACTCTTCAGCCAGTTGGGCAATTTCTACGCAGTTACGGTGTTCTGGAGCCCAACCCGTGCGAATCTTCAGAGTGACAGGAACATCCACTGCATTAACTACCGAGGTCAGGATCGACTTCACCAGATCCGGGTATTGCAGCAGGGCGGAACCTGCAAGCTTGCGATTCACTTTTTTAGCCGGGCAACCCATATTGATATCAATAATCTGGGCGCCGCTTTCCACGTTAATACGTGCGGCTTCCGCCATTTCATCCGGGTCGCTGCCAGCAATTTGCACGGTGCGAATACCGGGTTCATCAATGTGCACCATCCGCAGTCGGGACTTGTCGCTTTCCCACACTTGTGGGTTAGAAGACATCATCTCGGATACGGTTAAACCGGCTCCCATCTCGTAGCACAACGTCCGGAATGGTCTGTCAGTAATGCCAGCCATGGGCGCTGCGATCAGGCGATTTCTGAGCTGGTGGTGTCCGATGCGCATGAGTTAAGAAATGACCATACTGTGACTGCAAGGCGGCGTATATTACGCATTTTTTGCACGAGATGAAAGGCCAAACTTTGAGCAATCCTCTGTTGTAGATCAAGGAATAGCCAGTCCACCGGGGCAATAAACGTATTAAATCATGTTTTTCATAGGGTTATGCAAAAGATAAAAATTTCACATAACGCATAAATTCGCACAAGTTATCGTTTTTTCGCGGGTGATAAGCGGCTGAACTGCTGTTTTTTCAGACAAAAATGACGATTTTTGCGAAGCTGCTCGCAATTTTTTGATCGGCATTTTGGCTGGTTTTTTCGACAGTTCAGCGCGCTGGCTCCGCGAAACGTGGCCCGCAGGCCGCGTTCAGTATTACCTTTTCTGTCCCGTGATACGGCACCACTCTTCTTTCTCGACCACCGGATCCAGGGTAAAGAGTTCGGCATAGGCTTCGCACACGCTGTCTGCCTGGCTGGCAAGGATACCAGAGAGCCCCAGCAAACCGCCCTCGACGGGCAATACGCTGATTAACGGCGCCAGTTCACGCAACGGGCCAGCCAGAATATTGGCGACCACCACATCGGCTTTCATCGCGTCTGGCTGGTCTTTCGGCAGGTACAACTCGAGACGCTCGGAAACGCCGTTGCGCTCAGCGTTATCACGGCTTGCCTGGATCGCTTGCGGATCGATATCAATACCGATCGCTTTAGCCGCACCCAGTTTCAGGGCGGCGATCGCAAGGATCCCGGAACCGCAGCCAAAATCGATCACAGTTTTGCCGGCAAGATCCAGGCCATCGAGCCATTGCAGACACAACGAGGTGGTTGGGTGCGTGCCGGTTCCGAATGCCAGACCCGGATCGAGCATCACATTCACTGCATTGGCATCCGGCACTTCGCGCCAGCTCGGGCAGATCCACAGGCGTTCGCCAAAGCGCATCGGGTGGAAGTTGTCCATCCATTCGCGCTCCCAGTCTTTATCTTCCAGTTGCTCAATTTTATGGGCGAAACCTTCGCCGAGCAGCGGGTGTAGAGCGAGTTGGGCAACGACGTCCGCCATCTCGGTTTCCGCATCGAACAGGCCAATAACGTCGGTATCGCCCCACAGACGGGTTTCACCCGGCAGCGGTTCAAATACGGGCGTGTCGTGCGTGTCCTGGAAGGTAATGGACACCGCGCCTGCTTCCATCAGAGCATCGCTCAGATCTTCCGCATTCGCGCCGGTGGTGTTCAGTTTCAGTTGGATCCAAGGCATGGCATAACTCTTTATTCATTAACAGAAATAGTTGGGGTCTGCGGCGCGGGTTGACCGAAACGGTTCCCGACAATGAAGGCCAGCAAACTTAACAGCAGCGAGGGCACAATCGGATGGAAGCCCAGGTACTGAATATTAAAGGTGGCGAGCACGGCATACAGCGCACCGCCAACAATCATGGCGCTGAGCGCGCCGGTGGCATTCGCGCGGTCCCAGTAAAGACCCAGCACCAGCGGCCACAGAAATACCGCCTCAAGCCCGCCAAACGCCAGCAGATTCAGCCAGATGATCATCTCTGGCGGGCGCCATGCCGCCAGCATCATCAAAATGCCGAGTACCAGCGTTGTTACGGTGGAAATGCGTTTTAAGCGTGGCTCATGACGAATTTTAGTCGGCTGCGCGCTTAACCACAGATCTTTGATGATCGTCGCGGAAGCCTGCAACAGATGCGCGTTGACATTGGACATGATCGCGGCCATCGGTGCGGCAAGGAACAACCCTGCGGCCCACGGTGGCAACACTTCGACCATCAATGTGGGAATAACCTGATCCGGCACCGACAGATTCGGTAGCACAGCACGACCCAGCGCTCCCGCCAGATGCATTCCCAGCATCAACAGCGCGATGACAATGGTGCCGATAATGATCCCACGGTGCACCGACTTGCTGTCTTTATACGAAATACAGCGCACAGCGGTATGCGGCAGACCGATAACGCCAAAACACACCAGCACCCAAAACGAGGTCATAAACGCCGGGGAAAGAATGTCGTGCGCGCCCTGCGGGCTAACCAGTTTCGGATCGATATGCTGCAAGGTAGCAACGGCGTTATGCAATCCGCCCGCCGCATGGATCACACCGACCAGTAACACTAGCGTACCAATCAGCATCACCAGACCTTGCATGGTGTCGTTTAACACACTGGCGCGAAAACCGCCAAACGCCGTATACAACGCGATAGTAATGCCGAAGATCAGCAGGCCCGATTCGTATTTGATGCCGGCCGCTGTCTCCAGCAGACGCGCGCCGCCGATAAACTGCACGGCAATCGCACCGACAAAGGCCACCAGCAGGCTGACGCTGGCGATCCACACGACTGCGCGGCTCTGGTAGCGCGCCATCAGCATGTCGTTGAGCGTAATCGCATTGTAGCGACGTGCCAGAATTGCGAATTTTTTGCCGAGAATGCCCAGCGACAGCCAAATGGTGGGAACCTGGATCATCGCCAGCAGCACCCAGCCAAGGCCAAATTTATACGCGGCTCCCGGCCCGCCAATAAACGAACTGGCGCTAACATAGGTTGCGGTCAGCGTCATCGCCAGCACAAATCCGCCCATGGAACGGCTACCGAGGAAGTACTCGCTCAGGAAAGTACCGCTGCTACGTTGGCGCATCGCATAGAAAGAGAGGCCGAAGACAACGATCAGGTAGATTATCAGCACGGCGATAATTTCAGTTTGCATCGTTATCCTCCAGAGAGATATCGCGGAAGATAAAACGCACCATCGCCCAGCAAAGTAAAACAAATACCAGCGGCGTAAGCAGGCAGGCCAGTTCAAACCAACGCGGCAGCCCGGTGAAGCCCTGCTCTGTACCTGGTAGGTAAGCGCACACTAACCAGGCGGCAAGATAAAGAAGGGTCAGCCACAGCGCCCAGCGGGCTTCTTTGTGAGCCTGAACAAAACGGTTGTCCATTTTTGTCCCTTGTAAATGAAGAAAGCGGGGATTGTACCCTATGGGCAGGTTCCGGGGAGAGAAAAACAAAAAAGGCCGGAAGATCCGGCCTTTTGCGCTGATTGCAGATTATTTTTCCTGCAAACCGAGTTTTTTCTCCAGATAGTGGATGTTGGTGCCACCATGCTGGAAGTTCTCGTCGCTCATAATACGCATCTGCAGATCAACGTTGGTTTTGATCCCGTCGATAATCAGCTCCTGCAACGCATTCTTCATGCGCGCAATCGCCACATCGCGGCTCTCGCCGTAGCAGATAAGCTTGCCAATCATTGAATCGTAATACGGCGGTACGGTGTAACCGGCGTAAATATGCGATTCCCAGCGCACACCAAACCCACCAGGGGCATGGAAGCGAGTGATTTTGCCCGGGCTAGGCAGGAAGGTGTTCGGATCTTCGGCGTTAATACGGCATTCCACCGCATGGCCTTTCACCACCACTTCTTCTTGCTTAATGGACAGCGGCTGACCGGCTGCGATACGCAACTGCTCTTTGATCAGGTCAACGCCGGTAATCATTTCGGTAACCGGGTGCTCAACCTGAATACGGGTGTTCATCTCGATGAAGTAGAACTCGCCGTTTTCGAACAGAAACTCAAACGTACCCGCTCCGCGATAGCCGATATCGACACAGGCTTTCGCACAGCGCTCGCCGATATAGCGACGCAGTTCCGGGGTGATGCCCGGTGCTGGTGCTTCTTCGACCACTTTCTGGTGGCGGCGCTGCATGGAGCAGTCGCGCTCTGCCAGATAGATAGCGTTACCCTGACCATCGGCCAGCACCTGGATCTCGACGTGGCGAGGATTTTCCAGGTATTTTTCCATGTACACCATGTCGTTGTTGAAAGCGGCTTTCGCTTCCGCACGCGTCATGCTGATGGACTGCGCCAGGTCGGCGTCTTTGCGCACAACGCGCATACCGCGACCGCCGCCGCCGCCGGAGGCTTTGATGATAACCGGGTAACCGATGCGCTTAGCATGGGCGCGGTTTGCATCCATATCGTCGCCCAGCGGGCCGTCTGAACCCGGTACGGTCGGTACGCCAGCTTTCTTCATGGCGGTGATTGCCGACACTTTGTCACCCATCAGGCGGATGGTGTCAGCTTTCGGGCCGATAAAGATAAAGCCGGAGCGCTCAACCTGCTCAGCGAAGTTGGCGTTCTCAGAGAGGAAGCCATAACCCGGGTGAATCGCCACAGCGCCGGTAATTTCGGCGGCGGAGATAATTGCCGGGATATTCAGATAGCTTTTTACTGATGGCGCAGGACCGATACATACGGTCTCATCTGCCAGCAGTACGTGTTTTAAATCGCGATCCGCAGTGGAGTGCACGGCGACAGTCTTGATGCCCAGTTCTTTACAGGCACGAAGAATACGCAGTGCAATCTCGCCGCGGTTGGCGATAACAATTTTATCCAGCATGTGCGCCTCGTTTACTCGATGACGACCAGCGGCTCGTCAAATTCAACCGGTTGGCCACTTTCAACCAGAATGGCTTTCACCACGCCTGATTTATCGGCTTCGATCTGGTTCATCATTTTCATGGCTTCAACGATGCACAGGGTATCGCCCACGTTGACTTTCTGGCCGATTTCGATAAACGCTTTCGCGTCCGGGCTCGGGGTGCGATAGAAGGTTCCGACCATCGGGGAACGTACGATGTGACCACTGATTTCCGCTGCGGCTGCAGGGGCTTCCGGCGCTGCGGCAGTTGCGACAGCGTTAGACAGGGCTGGTTGCTGTTGCATCATCGGCGCAGCATAAGCCTGCTGCATCACCGGGAAGCCAGCATTCGGCGCGCTGCGGCTGATGCGCACAGACTCTTCGCCTTCAGAAATTTCCAGTTCGGAGATGCCTGATTCTTCAACCAGCTCGATCAGTTTCTTAATCTTACGAATATCCATGAGTGGGTTCCGTACTCTTGTTTAGTGTGATTGTGACAGGCGTTTTACCGCCGTCTGTAAAGCGTATGAATAACCTTCCGCACCCAGCCCGCAAATAACGCCTTCGGCGATATCTGACAGATACGAGTGGTGGCGGAATGGCTCCCGCGCATGCACGTTGGTCAGGTGGATCTCGATAAACGGGATGTCGACTGCCAACAATGCGTCGCGGATAGCAACACTGGTGTGCGTAAACGCGGCCGGATTGATCAGGATGAAGTCCATAATGTCTTTAGCCTGATGAATACGGTCGATGATTGCGTACTCCGCGTTTGACTGAAAATGCGCCAGTTCCACATCAAGCGCTGCCGCTTCGGTGCTCAAACCGTTAACAATCTCGCTGAGCGTAAGCGTGCCGTACTTATCCGGCTCGCGGGTGCCAAGCATGTTCAGGTTCGGTCCGTTCAAAACTAATATGTGGAACTTGCCAGCCATTGTGCCGCTATCTCCTGCGATTCTCGGGTAAAAAACAAAATATACCTTCGATTCGCGATTGTCACCTTTTCAGAGGCTAAAAACCCCTGTCAGGAAAACCAAAGTCGCACATTATAACGATTTCGTAGCAATTGGCAGCTAAATACTGGTCTTATCAGGGAAGATTATCAACCACCGCCCGGAATCTGGCGGTGAATGATAGTAGATCTGCGGAGAACTGCACACAATGAGCGTGTTAACGCCACCATTGGCGAAACTTCTTATAGCGCCACGCTAACAGCCCAATCGCGGCGGCAGCGTAAAGGATCGGCTGCGGTGACAATATTTTCACCGACCAAAGGTAGTGAATCGGTGCGAGGATCGCCACCAGATAGACGAAATTGTGTAGTTGTTGCCAGCGTTTTCCCAGCTTGCGCTGCGCCCATTGCGTTGAGGTCAACGCCAATGCCAGCAAAATCAGCCAACTTACGGCACCCAGCGTTAAATAAGGGCGCGTTACCAACTCTTGTCCTAATAATGAAAGATTATTGATGCCCAGTTCCAGCAAGGTGTAGCTGGTCAGGTGCAGCGTCGCCCAGGCAAAGCACCACAGCCCCAGCAAACGCCGGGTTCTGATCAATAAAGGTTGTTTCGCGTAGCGTGCGAGCGGTGCTACCAGCAAACTGGCGAGCAGGAATTTAAGCGCCATTCTGCCCGTAAAATGCTGGATGTCTTTCGCCGGATCGGCGCTGAAATAGCCCTGATTCGCCGCCCAGAAAAGCCAAAGTAAAGGCAGCAGACCCGCCAGATGCAATGCGACTTTTAACCATGTCACCTGTTTTGCCGTTAAGCGCACTCAGAAATTCTCCCGCAGATCTAACCCGTGATAAAGCGAAGCCACTTCTTCAGCGTAGCCATTAAACAGCAGCGTTGGCTGACGTTTTACATCCAGCGCGCCGCCGGATCCAATAAAACGTTCCGTTGCTTGTGACCAGCGTGGGTGATCCACATGCGGGTTCACGTTGGCGTAGAAACCATATTCATCGGGCGCGGCAAGGTTCCAGGTGGTCGGCGGTCGTTTACTGGTGAGCTTGATACTGACTATCGATTTGATGCCTTTAAAACCATATTTCCACGGCACAGTCAGGCGGATCGGTGCGCCGTTCTGCGGCGGCAGCGCTTTGCCATACACCCCGACAGTAAGCAGCGTGAGCGGATGCATCGCTTCATCTATACGTAGCGCTTCAACATACGGGTATTTAAGGCCTCCGCCGATAAATCGGTCTTTTTGCCCCGGCATCTGATCCGGTGCGTAAAGTGTCTGGAACGCGACATATTTTGCGTTGCTGGTGGGTTCAACTAACGCCAGCAGTTTATGCAGCGGGAAGCCGATCCACGGCACCACCATTGACCAGGCCTCTACGCAGCGCATCCGGTAGATTCGCTCTTCCAGCGGGAAACGCGTGGTCAGCGCCGCGTGGTCGAGGGTTAACGGTTTTGCGACTTCACCATCAATGGTCAGTGTCCAGGGATCGGTTTTCATTCCCCCGGCGTTGGCGGCAGGATCGGCTTTATCGAGGCCAAATTCATAGAAGTTGTTATAGCCGGTGACTTTCTCTTCCGGTGTCAGCGGGAAAGAGGCTTTCCACTGCGCAGGTTGCGTAAACTCGAGCGGTTTTCCTGATGGCGCTTTTGGCCGGTCATGGCCTTTAAACCAGTCCAACAGATCGGCCCGCGCGCCGGGTGCCAGGGTCAATGCCGAGGCGCTAATTCCCAGCATTTTCAGCACCTGGCGGCGCTGTAACATAAAAACGGATTCCGCAGTGACATCGGCTTCAGTTAGTTTTTTCTTCATCACATCCTCCGTTAGTCTCTCGTCAAGCATGGTGTAAGCGAAGCGTGAGCGCGAGCATGAGTGTGTTACCAAACATTGTAAATAGTCAGGTTAAGACATTTTTCAGGCTTATTGATTGTTGGCAAAAAATTTCTGAGGGCTATACTCGCAGATATGAAACGCGGTGCCAGTTTTCCCTGCCGCCTCCACGCTATCCCGGGACGCGGGTAGACACCAAAGTTAGCACTTACTTCTATGACGTAACCCTGAGCGGTATCGTTTCGTTCTTTATACAAGCGGAGTTAACACAAGGATGCGATTAACGACGAAATTTTCAGCTTTTGTGACGCTACTGACAGGGCTGGCGTTTTTCGTCACCCTGATTGGATGTTCACTGAGCTTCTATAACGCGATTCAAAATAAGGTTGCCAATCGTGTGGAAGCGGTGGCGGCAATTATTGATACGCGCTTGATCTCAACGCCGGTTTCCCGGTTGTTGCCGCAGCTTGATGAATTAATGGTGCCGGTAGACATTATTGAGATTCAGATTAAGCAAGGCCAGCGCACGGTGCTCAGCTATTCGCATAACGGAAGTTATCGCCCGGCGGGCAGCAACTATCAATATCGGGAGCTGAATATTCCCTCCCTGAAAAATCCCGGTTTCACCTTCACGCTGGTTTACCAGGATCCTATGGCGAACTACTTTCGTTCGTTGTTAACCACCGCGCCGCTGACGGTGGCGATCGGTTTTATGATTGTGATCCTCTTTCTCTCCGTTCGCTGGTTACGGCGACAGCTTTCCGGGCAGGAACTGCTGGAGACACGCGCGACGCGGATCCTCAACGGCGAGCGCGGGCCGCAGGTTCGCGGCAGCATTTATGAGTGGCCATCACGCACCAGCAGCGCGCTGGATGTGTTGCTGACCGATATCCAGTTTGCCAGCGATCAACGTAGCCGCATGGATACGCTTATCCGCTCCTATGCGGCGCAGGACAAGCGAACGGGCCTCAATAACCGTCTGTTTTTTGATAACCAGCTCGCCACGCTGCTGGAAGATCAGGAAAAGGTGGGTTCGCACGGCGTGGTGATGATGATCCGTTTGCCGGACTTTGATCTGCTGCGCGATAGCGGCGGAACCACCACCGAAGAGTATCTCTTTACCCTCATTAACCTGCTTTCTACTTTTATTATGCGTTATCCCGGTGCGTTACTGGCTCGCTACCATCGCAGCGACTTCGCCGTACTGCTGCCGCATCGCACATTAAAGGAAGCGGAGAGCATCGCCGGGCAGATCCTGAAAGCAGTGGACGGGTTACCCCCAAATAAAGCGCTGACCCGCGAAGACATTATGCACATTGGTATTTGTGCCTGGCGTAGCGGGCAAGCCGGTGTGCAAGTCATGGAGCATGCCGAAGCCGCAGCGCGCAACGCGGTGTTGCAGGGCGGAAACAGTTGGTCAGTGTACGACGACACCTTGCCGGAGCAAGGGCGTGGAAATGTGCGCTGGCGGACGCTGATTGAGCAGATGCTGAGCCGCGGCGGGCCGCGCGTGTATCAGAAACCGGCGATCAACCGTGATGGCCAGGTTCATCACCGCGAGCTGATGTGCCGCATTTTCGACGGCGAACAAGAAGTGATTGCCGAAGAGTATATGCCCATGGTGCAGCAGTTTGGCCTGGCTGAAGAGTATGACCGCCTGCAGGTGACGCGGCTGATTCCTTTTATGGGTTTTTGGCCGGAAGAAAACCTCGCCATGCAAATAACAGTGGAATCATTGATCCGTCCCCGTTTTCAACGCTGGCTACGCGATATATTAATGCAGTGCGAAAAATCTCAACGTAAACGGATTATTTTTGAACTTGCTGAGGCGGATGTTTGTCAACATATCAGCCGGTTACAGTCGGTGGTGCGTTTAATCAACGCATTAGGCGCCCGCGTGGTGGTAAATCAGGCGGGTCTGACGTTGGTGAGCACAAGTTGGATTAAAGCGTTGGATGTTGAGTTATTAAAGCTGCATCCGGGGCTGGTCAGGAACATTGAAAAGCGCACCGAAAACCAGCTTCTGGTGCAGAGCCTCGTGGAAGCGTGCAAAGGCACGCGAACGCGAGTTTTCGCGACCGGTGTTCGCTCTCGTGGCGAATGGCAGACGCTGGTGGAACGGGGTGTTGCGGGTGGGCAGGGCGATTTTATCGCGGCTTCCCAACCGCTCGATACCAATGTGAAAAAATATTCGCAAAGATACTCGGTTTGAACTGCTGTTTAAGTCGTTTTCACGTAGAATAATGCGCGCTGCCATGTTTGGGGGTGTGCGTGCCTGCCCGCCGGATTTTCGCAGTGAACAAAGCCGGTTTGTCCTTATGAAAAACTGCAAACGCAACAGACTGGAAGATGGGCTTTTTTTACTTCCGGGCAGAATCATGTCGTTTTGCAACAAAGGAAACAAACTGCACTAATTTTCACCGTAGCAGATGATTCTTATGCCTTGTCGCTGCTACGTGTGGTTGGTAAAGTAAGCGGATTTTGTTTCCGCCCCAGCTTTCAGGATTATCCCTTAGTATGTTGAAAAAATTTCGTGGCATGTTTTCCAATGACCTGTCCATTGACCTGGGTACCGCGAATACCCTGATTTATGTAAAAGGACAAGGCATCGTACTGAATGAGCCTTCCGTGGTGGCCATTCGCCAGGATCGTGCCGGTTCACCGAAAAGTGTGGCCGCAGTCGGTCATGAAGCGAAACAGATGCTTGGTCGTACGCCGGGCAATATCGCAGCCATCCGCCCGATGAAAGACGGTGTCATCGCCGACTTCTTCGTGACCGAAAAAATGCTTCAGCACTTTATCAAACAAGTGCACAGCAACAGCTTTATGCGTCCGAGCCCGCGCGTTCTGGTTTGTGTGCCGGTTGGCGCCACTCAGGTTGAACGCCGTGCAATTCGTGAATCTGCGCAGGGCGCTGGTGCTCGTGAAGTGTTCCTGATTGAAGAACCGATGGCGGCTGCAATTGGCGCTGGCTTACCGGTTTCTGAAGCGACCGGTTCAATGGTGGTGGATATCGGTGGTGGTACCACTGAAGTTGCCGTTATCTCCCTGAACGGCGTGGTTTACTCCTCTTCTGTTCGTATTGGTGGTGATCGCTTCGATGAGGCGATCATTAATTACGTTCGTCGTAACTACGGCTCCCTGATTGGTGAAGCGACCGCAGAACGTATCAAACACGAAATTGGCTCTGCTTACCCGGGCGATGAAGTGCGTGAAATCGAAGTGCGTGGCCGTAACCTGGCTGAAGGTGTTCCGCGTGGCTTCACGCTGAATTCCAACGAAATTCTGGAAGCGCTGCAGGAACCGCTGACCGGCATCGTGAGCGCAGTGATGGTTGCGCTGGAACAGTGCCCGCCGGAACTGGCTTCTGATATCTCTGAGCGCGGTATGGTATTGACCGGTGGTGGCGCGCTGCTGCGCAACCTTGACCGCCTGTTGATGGAAGAAACGGGTATTCCAGTTGTAGTTGCAGAAGATCCACTGACTTGCGTAGCGCGCGGCGGCGGCAAGGCGCTGGAAATGATCGACATGCACGGCGGCGACTTGTTCAGCGAAGAATAGTCCGCGTCAGATGCGAAGCGGATAGTCGCTTCGCATCTGTCTGGCCTGAGAATACGCAAAGCCTATGAAGCCAATTTTTAGCCGTGGCCCGTCACTGCAGATTCGCCTTTTCCTGGCGGTTGTGGTGGCGCTCGGAGTCATTATTGCCGACAGCCGCCTCGGTACGTTCAGTCAAATCAGAACGTACATGGATACTGCCGTCAGTCCTTTCTATTTTATTTCCAATGGTCCCCGCGAATTATTAGATAACGTTTCCCAGACGTTGGCTTCGCGCGACCAGCTTGAGCTTGAAAACCGGGCATTACGTCAGGAACTGCTGCTAAAAAACAGTGAACTGCTGATGTTAGGGCAGTACAAGCAGGAGAACGCGCGCCTGCGTGAACTGCTGGGCTCTCCGCTGCGTCAGGATGAGCAGAAAATGGTGACCCAGGTGATCTCGACGGTTAACGATCCTTACAGCGACCAGGTGGTTATCGACAAAGGCAGTGCGAACGGGGTGTACGAAGGCCAGCCGGTGATCAGCGATAAAGGCGTTGTCGGCCAGGTAGTGGCGGTAGCGAAACTGACCAGCCGCGTCCTGTTGATTTGCGATGCCACTCATGCGCTGCCGATTCAGGTGCTGCGTAACGATATCCGCGTGATTGCCGCCGGTAACGGCTGCACAGACGATCTGCAACTCGAACATTTACCGGCGAATACGGATATTCGTGTTGGCGATGTGCTGGTGACATCAGGTCTGGGCGGGCGTTTCCCGGAAGGGTATCCGGTTGCGGTGGTCTCGTCGGTTAAGCTGGATACCCAGCGTGCTTATACCGTGATTCAGGCGCGTCCAACCGCAGGTCTGCAACGTTTGCGTTATCTGTTGCTGCTGTGGGGCGCGGATCGTAACGGTACTAACCCAAGAACACCGGAAGATGTGCATCGTGTGGCGAACGAACGTCTGCTGCAGATGATGCCGCAGGTACTTCCTTCTCCTGATGCGATGGGTCCGCCTGCGCCAATGCCCGCTCCGGCGACTGGCATTACGCAGCCGCCGCCGCAAGTCTCTCCGGGAGGGCAATAGTGGCAAGTTACCGTAGCCAGGGGCGCTGGGTTATCTGGCTCTCGTTTTTAATTGCACTGTTGCTTCAAATCATGCCCTGGCCGGATGACATCATTGTCTACCGGCCAAACTGGGTATTGCTCATTTTGCTTTACTGGATCCTCGCGCTGCCGCATCGCGTAAATGTTGGCACGGGTTTCGCGATGGGTGCCATACTGGATCTGATTAGCGGATCCACCCTCGGTGTACGCGCGCTTTCGTTAAGCATTGTCGCCTATCTGGTCGCACTGAAATTCCAGTTGTTCCGTAATCTGGCGCTCTGGCAACAGGCGCTGGTGGTGATGCTGTTGTCGCTGGCGACAGAAGTTATTGTCTTCTGGGCGGAGTTTCTGGTTATTAATGTTTCGTTTAAACCAGAAATTTTCTGGAGCAGCCTGGTCAATGGCGTGCTCTGGCCGTGGCTCTTCCTGTTAATGCGTAAGATCCGCCAGCAGTTTGCGGTGCAATAAGGCGTTTATGACTGATATCTGGCTTGCTTCCGGTTCTCCTCGTCGCCAGGAGTTGCTCACCCAACTGGGCGTCACTTTCACGCGTATTGTTCCGGGTATTGAGGAACAGCGTCAGGCGCAGGAGAGCGCCCGCCAGTATGTGTTACGCCTCGCGCGCGAAAAAGCGCAGGCCGGTGTGGCGATGGCCACAAGCGATCTGCCAGTGCTGGGCGCGGACACAATCGTCATATTTAATGGTGAAGTGCTTGAAAAACCAAAAGACTCCTCGCATGCTGCCAGTATGTTGCGCCAGCTTTCCGGGCAAACACATCAGGTGATGACAGCGGTTGCGTTGGCAGATAGCCAGCATGTGCTCGATTGTCTGGTGGAAACAGAAGTGACTTTCAGAGTGTTATCGGAAAAGGATATCGCCGATTACGTCGCCAGCGGGGAACCGCTGGATAAAGCCGGTGCTTATGGCATTCAGGGGCTGGGTGGCTGTTTCGTGAGAAAAATAAACGGTAGTTATCATGCCGTTGTGGGTTTACCGCTGGTGGAAACCTGGGAATTGCTGAGCAATTTTAACGCACTGCGCGAGGGAAAAGATAATCATGACGGCTGAATTGTTGGTCAACGTTACTCCATCGGAAACACGCGTCGCTTATATTGACGGCGGCATTCTGCAGGAAATTCACATCGAGCGCGAAGCACGGCGCGGGATAGTAGGCAATATCTACAAAGGTCGGGTTAGCCGGGTTCTGCCGGGCATGCAGGCGGCTTTTGTAGATATTGGTCTGGAAAAGGCGGCGTTCCTGCACGCCTCCGACATTATGCCGCACACCGAATGCGTTGCCGGGGAAGAGCAGAAAAACTTCACCGTGCGCGACATCTCCGAACTAGTCCGCCAGGGGCAGGACTTAATGGTGCAGGTGGTAAAAGATCCGCTGGGTACTAAAGGTGCGCGCCTGACCACGGATATCACACTGCCATCCCGTTACCTGGTCTTTATGCCGGGCGCTTCGCATGTCGGTGTTTCCCAGCGTATTGAGAGTGAAGCCGAGCGTGAACGCCTTAAGCAGGTCGTTGCGGCGTATTGCGATGAGCAGGGCGGTTTTATTATCCGTACTGCGGCTGAAGGCGTGTGCGAAGAGGATCTCGCCTCCGATGCGGCGTACCTCAAGCGCGTCTGGACGAAGGTGATGGAGCGTAAAAAGCGCCAACAAAGCCGCTGCAAACTGTACGGTGAACTGGCGCTGGCGCAGCGCGTGCTGCGCGATTTCGCCGACGCTCATCTGGATCGTATCCGTGTGGATTCGCGTCTGACGTTTGAAGCGCTGCTGGAGTTCACGGCGGAATACATTCCTGAGATGACCAGCAAGCTCGAACACTACAGCGGCCGCCAGCCGATTTTCGATCTTTACGATGTGGAGAATGAAATTCAGCGCGCGCTGGAGCGCAAAGTGGAACTGAAATCGGGCGGCTATCTGATCATCGATCAAACCGAAGCGATGACCACCGTTGATATCAACACCGGTGCGTTTGTCGGCCATCGCAATCTCGACGACACCATCTTCAACACCAACATTGAAGCCACGCAGGCCATTGCCCGCCAGCTGCGCTTACGCAATCTGGGCGGCATTATCATCATCGATTTTATCGATATGAATAATGATGATCATCGCCGTCGCGTGTTGCACTCGCTGGAGCAGGCGCTGAGCAAAGATCGGGTTAAAACCAGCATTAATGGTTTCTCCCAGCTTGGTCTGGTCGAGATGACGCGCAAACGCACGCGCGAAAGCGTGGAACATGTCCTCTGCAATGAATGCCCCACCTGTCATGGACGCGGCACCGTTAAAACGGTGGAAACCGTGTGCTATGAAATCATGCGCGAGATCGTTCGCGTGCATCATGCTTATGATTCCGATCGTTTCCTGGTTTACGCTTCCCCGGCGGTGGCGGAAGCCCTGAAAGGTGAAGAGTCGCACGCGCTGGCGGAGGTGGAAATCTTCGTTGGCAAGCAGGTAAAAGTGCAAATCGAGCCGCTCTATAATCAGGAGCAGTTTGACGTAGTAATGATGTAATTCGCAGCGTGCTGCGACATGAGCGGGTCTGGGTTTGGTTGACAAGGAGAGAGGCGTGAGGCGACTGCCGGGGATATTGCTGCTTACAGGCGCGACGCTGATTGTTATCGCGGCGCTGCTGGTAAGTGGGCTGCGCCTTGTCCTGCCCCATCTGGATAGCTGGCGCGAGCCCATTCTGGCGCGTATCACCGCACAAACCGGCGTTCCTGTCTCGGCCAGCCAGATACAGGCGCGCTGGGAAAATTTCGGCCCTGAACTGGATGTGCGCGATATTAACGCGACGTTGCCCGATGGCGGCGAGCTGTCGGTCAAACGTGTGACGCTGGCGCTGGATGTCTGGCAAAGCCTGCTGCACATGCGCTGGCAGTTTCGCAATCTCACCTTTTATCAGCTGGTCGCGCATAGCAATACCCCGCTACAACGCAATGACACCGGCGAACCTATCACCACGGATCGCATCAGCGATCTGTTTTTACGCCAGTTCGATCACTTTGATCTGCGCGACAGCCGCATCAGCTTCTTAACGCTCTCCGGGCAGCGCGCTGAGCTGGCGATCCCGCAACTTACCTGGCTTAACGGCAACGATCGTCACCGTGCGGAAGGGCAAGTCAGCCTGTCGAGCCTCACCGGTCAGCACGGCATTATGCAGGTACGCATGGATCTACGTGACGACAACGGGCTGTTGAATAATGGCCGCGTGTGGTTGCAGGCGGACGACATTGATGTCAAACCCTGGCTCGCCAAATGGATGCAGGATAAGGTCGCGCTGGATACCGCGCGCTTCAGCCTTGAAGGCTGGATGACATTAAGCAAAGGTGTGGTGGAAAGCGGCGACGTATGGCTGAAAAAAGGCGGTGCCAGCTGGCAGGGCAATAATACGCAGCACCGCATGACGGTGGATAACCTTACCGCCCATGTCTCTCGTCAGCAGCAGGGCTGGCAGTTTGATGTACCAGTAACGCGTATCGCAATTGATGATCACCCCTGGCCGCAGGGCGCGCTGAGTTTTGCCTGGGTTCCGGCACAGGAAGTGGGCGGTACCAGCAGCGTGCGCAGCGATGAATTGCGCGTACGTGCCAGTAACCTTGAGCTCAGTGGCTTAGAGGGGCTGCTGCCGATTGCGCAGAAAATCTCCCCGGAACTGTATGACATCTGGCATACCATGCAGCCTCGCGGCAAGCTGGAGCAGCTGGCGCTGGATATCCCTTTGCAGGCGACAGAAAAAACGCGCTTCCACGCGCAGTGGCAGGATATTGCCTGGCAACAGTGGGAACTGCTGCCCGGTGTTGAACATCTCAGTGGAACGCTTGCCGGCAGCCTGGAATACGGGCGTTTAACCGCTGATATCGCGCAGGCGAAGATGCCGTATAAGACGGTATTCCCCGAACCGCTGGAGATTGAAAAAGGCGTTGCCACGCTGAACTGGCAGAATAACGAACACGGCTTCCAGTTGGATGGGCGCAATATCGACGTTCAGGCTAATGCCCTGCGCGCACGCGGTGATTTCCGCTATCTCCAGCTGCAAGGTGATGAGCCCTGGTTAGGTATCCTGGCTGGCATCAATGTGACAGATGCCGGGCAAGCCTGGCGCTACTTCCCGGAAAATTTGATGGGTAAAGAGCTGGTAGCGTATCTGAGCTCGTCGATCAAAGGCGGGCAGACGCAAGATGCCACGCTGCTGTTTGGCGGTAATCCTAAGCTCTTCCCGTTTAAGCACAATGAAGGCCAGTTTGAAGTTGCGGTGCCGCTGCGCAACGCGACTTTTGCTTTCCAGCCTGACTGGCCGGCGCTGCAAAACCTCGATATCGATCTCGACTTCCTCAACGACGGCTTGTGGATGAAAAGTAGTCAAGTGGCGCTGGGTGGTGTAACGGCCAGCAACCTGACTGCCAACATCCCGGATTACGTCAAAGAGAAGCTGTTGATTGATGCCGACATTAACGGGCCGGGCAAAGCCGTTGGGCCCTATTTCAAAGAGACGCCGCTGCACGATACGCTGGGTAGTGCGCTGGATGAGCTGCAAATCGATGGTGATGTAAGCGCTCGCTTACATCTTGATATCCCGCTGGACGGCGAGCAGACCGTCGCCAAAGGTGACGTGGCGCTGAACAACAACAGCCTGTTTATCAAGCCGCTTAACAGCACACTGAAGAACCTCAGCGGCAAATTCAGTTTCGAGAACGGTACGCTGAAAAGCGAACCATTACAGGCAACCTGGTTTAACCAACCGGTGAACCTCGATTTCTCCACCACCGAAGGGGATAAAGCCTATCAGGTGGCGGTGAATCTCAACGGAAACTGGCAACCGGCAAAAACCGGCGTTTTACCCCCACAACTTAATGATGCGCTGCGCGGCAGCATCGCATGGAAAGGCGATGTCGGCGTAGAGTTGCCGCACCGTGGCGGCACTACTTACAAGGTCAATATTGACGGCGATCTGGGCAGCCTTGCCAGCACGTTACCGCCGCCGCTGGATAAACCCGCAGGCAAAGCGTTACCGTTGAAGGTAAAGGTAGAAGGGAACCTGCACAGTTTCGATTTAACCGGTAATGCCGGTGGTAACAACCATTTTAACAGCCGCTGGTTGCTGAATAATAAGCTGACGCTCGATCGCGGGATCTGGACCTCAGACAGCCGTACGTTGCCACCGCTGCCGGATCAGGCCGGGCTTGAACTCAACTTGCCAGCAATGAACGGCGCGCAGTGGCTGGGTCTGTTCAGACAGGGCGTGGCAAATAATGTCAGCAGTGCAACCACCTTCCCGCAGAGCATTACGCTGCGTACGCCAGCCCTGACGCTGGGCGGGCAGCAGTGGAATAACCTCAGCATTGTTTCGCAGCCGCAAGATTCGGGTTCGACCATTGAAGCGCAGGGGCGTGAAATCAGCGGTACATTGACGATCCATGATAATGCGCCGTGGCAGGCCGCGATCCGCTACCTCTACTACAACCCGTCGAACACGGCACCGAATGATGATGACATCTCTTCCCCTTCAACGCTGTTGCGCGGTCAGACACGGATCGATTTTACCGGCTGGCCGGATTTGCAACTGCGTTGCGCAGAGTGCTGGCTGTGGGGGCAAAAATATGGTCGCATCGATGGCGATTTCGCCATTCAGGGCGATACGCTGACGCTGGCGAACGGCCTGGTGGACAGCGGCACTGCGCGGCTCACCGCCGACGGTGAATGGGTCAACCGTGAAGGCGCGGAGCGTACTTCACTGAAAGGCGTGCTGCGCGGCGAGAAAATTGATTCTGCAATGGGCTTCTTTGGCATACCGACACCGGTGCGTGATTCGTCGTTTGATATTAATTATGACCTGCACTGGCGCAGCACTCCGTGGCAACCGCAGGAGGAGTCGCTCAATGGCATCCTGCGTACGCGTCTTGGCAAAGGCAAAATTACCGATATCAGCACCGGCCATGCCGGGCAGTTGCTGCGCCTGTTCAGCGTCGACTCGCTGTGGCGTAAATTGCGTTTTGATTTCAGCGATACCTTCAGCAGTGAGGGGTTCTGGTTTGATTCCATTCGCAGCACGGCGTGGATCAAAGACGGTGTGCTGCATACCGACGATACGCTGGTGGACGGTCTGGAAGCGGATATCGCCATGAAAGGCTCGGTGAATTTGGTGCGCCGCGAGCTGGATATGGAAGCGGTGGTTGCGCCAGAAATTTCCGCGACTGTCGGTGTGGCGGCGGCCTTTGCCGTTAACCCGATTGTCGGTGCGGCGGTGTTTGCCGCCAGCAAAGTGCTGGGGCCTCTGTGGAACAAAGTCTCGATTCTGCGCTACCGCATTACCGGCCCGGTCGATCAGCCGCAAATCAACGAAGTCCTGCGCCAGCCGCGTACGGACAAAAAGCAATGATTTGACGGCATCGGCGAATTGCCTCAAGCTCCTTATATCGCACTTTTTATTGCCCGCAGTGGCGGCAACGACGAGAAAAAATGATGAGTCTTAATCTGGTAAGTGAACAACTTCTGGCAGCGAACGGCCTGAGCCATCAGGATCTGTTTGCTATCCTCGGTCAACTGACCGCGCGTCGTCTTGATTACGGCGATCTCTATTTCCAGTCGAGCTATCACGAATCCTGGGTTTTAGAAGACAGCATCATTAAAGATGGTTCTTACAATATCGACCAGGGCGTGGGCGTGCGCGCCGTCAGCGGTGAGAAAACCGGTTTTGCTTATGCAGACCAAATCAGCCTGCTGGCGCTGGAACAGAGCGCGCAGGCTGCGCGTACCATCGTGCGGGAAGAGGGCGATGGCAAAGTGAAAACGCTGGGCGCGGTTGAGCATCAAAGCCTTTATACCAGCATCGATCCGCTGCAAAGCATGAGCCGGGAAGAGAAGCTCGATATTCTGCGTCGCGTGGATAAAACAGCGCGCGCGGCGGATAAACGCGTGCAGGAAGTGACCGCCAGCCTGACTGGCGTTTACGAACTCATTCTGGTGGCGGCGACCGACGGTACGCTGGCGGCGGACGTTCGCCCGCTGGTGCGGCTTTCCGTGAGCGTACAGGTTGAAGACGACGGCAAACGCGAGCGCGGCTCCAGCGGCGGCGGCGGTCGTTTTGGTTATGACTGGTTCTTGCAGGATGTGGATGGCGACGTTCGTGCGGATGCGTGGGCGAAAGAAGCCGTGCGTATGGCGTTGGTCAACCTTTCTGCCGTTGCCGCGCCTGCGGGCACGCTGCCGGTGGTGCTGGGCGCGGGCTGGCCGGGCGTATTGCTGCACGAAGCGGTTGGACATGGGCTGGAAGGCGACTTCAACCGCCGTGGAACATCGGTATTTAGCGGCCAGATGGGGCAACTGGTGGCTTCAGAACTCTGTACCGTTGTGGACGACGGCACCATCGCCGATCGTCGCGGTTCTGTGGCGATTGATGATGAAGGAACGCCGGGCCAGTACAACGTGCTTATCGAAAACGGCGTGTTGAAAGGCTATATGCAGGACAAACTGAACGCGCGTCTGATGGGCGTCAAGCCGACCGGTAACGGGCGTCGTGAATCTTACGCGCATCTGCCGATGCCGCGTATGACCAACACCTATATGCTGGCGGGCAAATCAACGCCGCAGGAGATTATCGAATCTGTCGACTACGGCATCTACGCCCCGAATTTTGGCGGCGGCCAGGTCGATATCACTTCCGGTAAATTCGTCTTCTCCACTTCTGAGGCGTACCTGATTGAAAAAGGTAAGGTCACCAAAGCGGTGAAAGGCGCAACGCTGATTGGCTCCGGTATCGAAGCGATGCAGCAGATCTCCATGGTGGGTAACGATCTGAAGCTGGATAATGGCGTTGGCGTCTGCGGCAAAGAGGGGCAGAGCCTGCCAGTGGGGGTGGGCCAACCGACGCTGAAAGTCGATAACCTGACCGTCGGCGGTACGGCTTAACGCTCTTCTCACCCTCTTCGCACGAAGAGGGTGACTCTCTCACACGCTGCGTCCCTGCATTCCCTGATACACCTTCGCCACTTCAATAAAGTAATCCGTCAGATAGTTAATACACACCTGCACTTTTAGCGGCAGCTTATCTTTTTCGGTATAGAGCGCATAAACCGGGCGCGGATCCGACTGGTAGCGCGGCAGCAGGATCTCAAGTTGACCGCTGTTGATCTCGTCGATCACCCACATTAACGGCACGAATGCGATCCCGGCGCCTGCCGTCAGCCAGCGCGTGAGCGTCATCGGATCGTTAGTGACAAAACGCCCTTGTGGGATTAATCGCGTGGCGATCCCTTCTGGTGCCACCAGCTCAAATTCGTTATCCGGACGCACGCTGTATTCCAGCCATGAGTGGTTAACCATATCCGCTGGCTTTTCAGGAATGCCGTACTGGGCGAGGTAACTTTTTGCCGCGCAAACCACCATTGGCATCGCCCCAAGGCGGCGGGAGAAGAGGCTGGAATCCTGCAATGCGCCGACGCGGATCACCAGATCCAGACCGTCAGCGATAAGATCCGGCGCCGGGATCCCCGTGACGAGATTTACCGACAAACCCGGATGTTCTTTGAGCATGTCGGCGGTCATTTTTGCCAGCACATTTTGCGCCATGGTTGAAGAACTGCCGATACGCAGCGTACCGATGGGGGTGTTGTTAAAGGCGTAAAGCTGCTCGTGAACATCCTGCACTTCATGCAGCATCCGGCGGCAACCCTGATAGTAAATCTTTCCCGCCTCGGTGAGGCCCAGACTGCGCGTGCTGCGGTTTAGCAGCTTTACCTGCAACTCATCTTCAAGTTTGGCGACGGTCTGGCTGATGGAGGAAACACTCATTTGTAGCTGTCGGGCAGCGGCGGTAAACGAACCTAATTCCACCACTTTGGCAAACACCGACATGCGTTTTAGTCGTTCCATTATTCACTCTGAGTTAAAAGTGATTTAGATCACATAATATAGATAACAGCATAACAGTTACGTTAATATACTATCTATTAAGAATATTCACGTCACTCTCGCCTGGCTCTCCTTGCCCTTACTCCTGCGGTGACGTTAGAACGAATTGTCACCTGCACGCTGTCTAATCAAGGTCAACATGAGTCTGTTTCCCGTCATCGTGGTGTTCGGTTTGTCGTTCCCACCGATTTTTGTCGAATTAATTTTGTCACTGGCGATCTTCTGGCTGGTGCGCCGGATGCTGGTCCCCACCGGGATCTATGACTTTGTCTGGCACCCGGCGCTGTTTAACACTGCGCTGTATTGCTGCCTTTTTTACCTGCTGTCGCGCCTGTTTGTTTGAGGTAGAAGTGAAAACACTAACAAGAAATATCTCTCGCACCGCTATCACTATGGTGCTGGTGATCCTGGCGTTCATCGCGATTTTCCGCGCCTGGGTTTATTACACCGAATCGCCCTGGACGCGCGACGCGCGCTTTAGTGCCGACGTCGTCGCTATCGCGCCAGATGTCACTGGCCTTGTCACCGCCGTCAATGTGCATGACAACCAACTGGTGAAAGAGGGCCAGGTGCTGTTCACCATCGATCAACCGCGTTACCAAAAAGCGCTGGCGGAAGATGAAGCCGATGTCGCTTACTACGAAGCGCTGGTGGCGGAAAAACGCCGGGAAGCCGGGCGGCGTAATCAGTTAGGCGTACAGGCCATGTCGCGCGAAGAGATCGACCAAGCCAATAACACCCTGCAAACCGTGCTGCATCAGCTGGCCAAAGCCCAGGCGGCACGCGATCTGGCGAAGCTGGATCTGGAGCGTACGATCATTCGAGCACCGGCCGATGGTTGGGTCACAAACCTGAATGTGTACGCCGGTGAATTTATTACCCGGGGTTCCACCGCGGTGGCGCTGGTGAAACAACACACGTTCTACGTTCTGGCGTACATGGAAGAGACCAAGCTGGAAGGCGTGCGTCCGGGTTATCGCGCGGAGATCACCCCGCTTGGCAGCAACCTGGTATTGAAAGGGACGGTGGATAGCATCGCCGCAGGCGTCACGAACGCCAGCAGCAGCAATGACAGCAAAGGCATGGCGACCGTCGATTCCAACCTTGAATGGGTGCGGCTGGCGCAGCGTGTGCCGGTGCGCATTCGTCTTGACAAACAACAAGGCAACCTGTGGCCAGCGGGAACGACCGCAACGGTGGTGGTGACGGGTAAATCCGATCGTGATGAAAGCCAGGATTCGTTCTTTCGCAAAATGGCGCATCGCCTGCGTGAGCTGGGGTAATCGCTATGGGGCTGTTATCCATTGCCAGCCAGCATTTGCGTTTTGCTTTCAAGCTGGCCTTTGCCGTGGTGCTGGCACTGTTTGTTGGCTTTCACTTTCAGCTTGAAACCCCGCGCTGGGCGGTGTTAACCGCGGCGATTGTCGCGGCGGGACCCGCTTTTGCCGCCGGTGGCGAGCCCTATTCCGGGGCGATTCGCTACCGGGGGATGTTGCGTATTGTCGGCACCTTTATCGGCTGTATCGCCGGGCTGGCCATCATCATCATGCTGATCCGTACCCCGCTTCTGATGTTAATGGTGTGCTGTGTCTGGGCCGGGTTTTGTACCTGGGTCTCGTCGCTGGTGCGCGTTGAAAACTCTTACGCCTGGGGGCTGGCGGGTTATACCGCGTTAATTATTGTCGTTACCATTCAGACGGAACCACTGCTGGCACCGCAATTTGCCGTTGAGCGGTGCAGTGAAATCGTGGTGGGCATTCTCTGCGCGATTGTTGCCGATCTGCTCTTTTCCCCGCGCTCCGTCAAACAGGAAATTGACCGCGAGCTGGATAGCCTGCTGCTGGCGCACTATCAACTGATGCAGTTGTGTATCAAACATGGTGACAGCGAAGAGGTGGATAAAGCCTGGGCTGCGCTGGTGCGCCGTACCACGGCACTTGAAGGGATGCGCAGCAATCTGAATATTGAGTCTTCCCGTTGGGGACGCGCTAACCGCCGCCTGAAAGTGATCAATACCCTGTCGCTGACGCTCATCACCCAGGCGTGTGAAACCTATCTGATTCAGAACACCCGACCGGAGCTTATCACCGACACGTTTCGCGAGCTGTTTGCCGAGCCGGTCGATAACGTGCAGGAGATGCACAAGCAGTTAAAAAGAATGCGCCGGGTCATTGCCTGGACCGGTGAGCGGGAAACGCCAGTTACTATTTATAGCTGGGTTGGTGCAGCGACCCGCTATCTGCTGCTAAAACGCGGTGTGATTGGCAACGCGAAAATCAGCGCTGTTGAAGAAGAGGTTCTGCAGGGCGAAGTGGTGGTGAAAGCAGAATCAGCCGAACGCCACCATGCGATGGTTAACTTCTGGCGCACCACGCTTTCTTGCATGCTGGGCACCTTGTTCTGGCTGTGGACCGGCTGGACATCCGGCAGCGGTTCGATGGTGATGATCGCGGTGGTCACGTCGCTGGCGATGCGTCTGCCCAACCCGAAAATGGTGGCGAAAGACTTTATTTACGGCATGTTATGGGCGCTGCCGATTGGTTCGTTTTATTACCTGGTTATCCTGCCATCGACGCAACAAAGCATGCTGCTGCTGTGTATTAGCCTGGCGGTACTGGCATTCTTTATTGGTATTGAAGTGCAAAAAAGGCGGCTGGGTTCAATGGCGACGCTGGCGGGCACCATTAATATTCTGGTGCTCGATAATCCGATGACCTTTAAATTCAGCCAGTTTCTTGATAACGCGCTGGGTCAGCTGGTTGGCGTGGTTCTGGCGATGGTCGTGCTTTTGCTGGTGCGGGATAACTCCCAGGCGCGCACCGGGCGCATGCTGTTGAACCAGTTTGTTTCTGCTGCTGTCTCGGCAATGACCACCAATACTGCGCGGCGCAAAGAGAACCATCTGCCCGCGCTGTATCAACAGCTTTTCTTGCTGCTGAATAAATTTCCTGGTGATATCGCGAAGTTTCGCCTCGCGCTGACGTTGATTATTGCGCATCAGCGCCTGCGGGATGCGCCGGTGCCGATTAATGATGATCTTTCGGCTTTTCATCGCCAGTTACGGCGTACGGCGTCACAAGTGATATCCGCAGGTAACGACACGAAACGTCGCAGTTACTTCACCCAGTTGCTGGAAGAACTGGATATCTACCAGCACAAGCTACATCACTGGAACGCACCGCCGCAGGTTACCGAGCCGGTACACCGGCTAACAGGTATGTTGCACAAATATCAACATGCACTGACCAGCAGTTAATGCCAAACCGACGCCAAAAGCGTCGGTTTTTTTATAGCTATACTTTCCAGAAGTTTTTATAAACCGCAGATCGGGAGGACAAATGACAACGCAGTCACTGCAGGACAACGCGCTTTTTCAGACCGGCTATCTGGTTGATGGGGTCTGGAAAACGCTGGACACCACCTTTGACGTTCTGAATCCGGCTACGGGTGAAACTATCGCGAAAGTTGCCAAAGCAGGTAAGAAAGAGACAGAAGAAGCCATTGCCGCCGCAACGCGCGCTTTTCCTGCATGGCGGGCGAAAACCGCGAAAGAGCGTTCGACCATTTTGTACCGCTGGTATGAATTGATCATTGAAAACAAAAGCTGGCTGGGCAGATTGATGACCACTGAGCAGGGCAAACCATTGAAAGAAGCGGAAGGTGAAGTCGACTATGCCGCCAGCTTTATTCAGTGGTTTGCTGAGCAGGCGAAACGCGCAAACGGTGAAATTATCCCGCCCATTAAACCAGGCTCACGCATTCTGGCGACACGAGAACCGATTGGCGTGGTGGCCGCGATTACACCGTGGAATTTCCCGATGGCGATGTTGACCCGTAAACTGGGGCCCGCCTTGGCGGCAGGCTGTACCGGCGTTATCAAACCGGCAAATAACACGCCACTTAGCGCTTTTGCGTTGCTGGCGCTGGCGAAAAAAGCCGGTGTGCCGGATGGCGTGCTGAATGCCGTTGCCGGGAACACGTCTGAAATCAGCGATGCCATTATGGCCAGCCATGACGTGCGCAAAATCTCGTTCACCGGCTCGACGGCGGTGGGGAAAACGCTGGTGCGCAACGCGGCTGAAACCATGAAAAAAGTGTCGATGGAGCTGGGAGGGAATGCGCCTTATATCGTGTTTGAGGATGCTGACATTGACGCTGCGGTGCAGGGTGCTATCGCCAATAAATTCCGTAATGCGGGGCAGGTGTGCGTCAGCGTTAACCGCTTCTATATCCATGAATCTGTCTACGACACCTTTACGCAAAAACTGACAGAGGCTGTTAATGCATTAAAAGTGGGGAATGGTCTGGATGAAGGGGTGGTTGTCGGACCGCTGATTGAACGCGCTGCGGTGGATAAAGTGCGCGAGCACGTCGACGATGCCGTCGCCAAAGGGGCGAAAGTATTGGCCGGCGGTAAACCGCACAGCCTCGGCGGAAACTTCTGGCAGCCAACGGTGCTGGGTGATTGCAGCGATGGCATGAAACTGGCGCAGGAAGAGACGTTTGGTCCGGTAGCTGCCTGTTTCCGTTTCACCAGCGAAGAGGAGGTGGTGCAGCGCGCCAACGCAACACCGTTTGGTCTGGCCGCCTATTTCTATACGCAGAACCTGCAGCGGGTATTCCGCGTTTCGCAGGCGATCGAAAGCGGCATGATCGGCATTAACGAGTGCGCGGTATCAACGGAGCTGGGGCCGTTTGGCGGGGTGAAAGAATCCGGTCTCGGCCGGGAAGGTTCGGTGCTGGGGTTGGAAGAGTTTCTGGAAGTGAAAACTCTGCACCTTGGGGGATTGTAATCATGCGGGCGGCGTTTGCCGCCCTGTTGGGCTGATGGCGGAAAATGAATATCTACACTTTCGATTTTAAACATATTGACGATCAAAGTGCTTTCTACCGCGAGTTTAGCCGCCAGTTCGCTATTGAGCGCGAGAAAGTTCACGATCTGGATTCCCTGTGGGACACTGTGATGGATGGCGCGCTGCCTTTGCCGCTGGAAATTGAATTTATTCATCTGCCGGAAAAACAGCGCCGCCGTTTTGGGGCATTGATCCTGCTATTTGATGAAGCGGAAGAGGAGCTGGAAGGCGAGCTGCGGTTTAATGTGCGGTGAGCGAAGGCAAAAAAAAGCCCCTGACAGGCAGGGGCAAGTCGTCGGACAAGACGACGAGGGTTTATTTATACAGTTCAGCCGTAACGTGGGTGCTATCCCCCGTACGTGCTTCAATAATACGGTAGCTGCTCGCGCCAGCCTGATCGGCTTTAGCAGAGAGCTCCTGGCGAATGTCCATCGGGACGCCCGCTCTTTGGGAAATAGAAACACTGCCGATAGATTGCAGGTTGCTGGCTTGATCGCTGTTAACAAGCGTTGCGGCGCTCGCGCCGAAAGAGATCAGGGATGCAAGGCCAAGGGATGCGATGATGAGATTACGTTTCATTGTCTGTCTCCTTTAGAGAGGCTCAACGGCGAGAAGGATTGAACTGCTATTTTTGTGCCTGGTGCCGTTGAGGGACGAATACATAGGGTTATCGGTAAAACTTATTTGTACAGCTCTGCGGTTGCGTGCCACTGGTCGCCGCTACGTGCTTCAATAATGCGGTAAGCTGACGCACCTTGTTCTTCCGCTTTTTTGCTCAGTTGCGCGTTCATGTCCATTGGTGATGCGGTGACAGAACCGATAGAAACAGTACCCAGCGACTGGCGAGATTGCGCCTGTTCCGCGTTGATGGAATCCGCCGCGAAAGCGCCAAATGACAGGGCTGAAAGGATACTCAATGTTGCAACGGTTGATTTGATATTCATGTCTCTTACCTCGTCGTATTCTTTTCTTTAAATTTTTCGGAGGGCCTCGTTTCGTGACCCTCATCACAAAATCAAGTATACACTAGTCACGCGAATAATTAATACCAAGCTAATTATAACTATGATGAATGGGAATATGATTTGTGGTTTTATATTGCTTAAAGGCATAAAAAACAGCATTCAGGTAAGAATTTAGTTAACGATAGTTAAGAAAATCATATGGATAGCTGAATTTGATTTTTTGTGCGGTGGTATACGCTGGGAAAGGGAGGTGAAACCATAAATCGCACTAACTGCTAAGTTAGCGGTAGGTGAAAAGTCGAATTGTGGAGCAAAAAGCCGAACATTCCCCCGCGAGCGAAGCCGGGGGAGAGACGTTAATTACAGTTCTTGTTCGAACAGTACCAGAATCGCTTCGTAGAGATCTTTCACCGTGAAGCCTTTGGCTGGTGTGGTGAAAATAGTGTCATCCCCGGCGATGGTACCAAGGATGCCTTCCGCTTTACCCAGAGAGTCCAGCAGACGCGCAATCAGTTGCGCAGCGCCGGGGCTGGTGTGGATCACCACGACGGCATCGTTGTAATCGATATCCAGCACCAGGTTTTTCAGCGGGCTGGAGGTCGTAGGAACACCCAGTTCGATTGGCAGGCAATAGACCATTTCCATTTTCGCGTTGCGCGTGCGCACCGCACCGAATTTGGTCAGCATGCGAGAGACTTTAGACTGATTGATATTGTCGAAGCCCTCTTCTTGCAGAGCCTGAACAATTTCTCCCTGAGAACTGAATTTCTCTTCTTTAAGAAGCGCCTTAAACGCTTTAACTAATTCTTCTTGTTTTGCCGAGCTTCGCATAAGTCACCCGTAATATGGCCGTGAAAACAACATTATTATGCATATTGATGAATTTTTATGCAAATATTCTCGCGAGGGAATTTCTGAAAACTGCTGAGAAGGCGCGAAGTTTATCAAATCCTGTGATGAAGCACAGCCACATGTGTCTTACGTCGCAAATAAGATTAAAAAGTAAATTAAATGTTATAAAGTTGATGTTATTTTGGTGAATATCGCAGCTATATTATAGACTCTGAGTGTTAGTTGCTTAGCTTGCCGATCTGACGGTCATATCCATCCTTATATAAGATCTTAACAGTGGGCTGCGCCGCACTATTTTGGCGCGTTTACTGTCATAATTACCAGGGTGGATTAAGGTCGCCGCAACGGAGTAACAAAATATTTAGCTAACCATAATAAGGAGTTTAGGATGAAAGTCGCAGTCCTCGGCGCGGCCGGCGGTATCGGTCAAGCGCTCGCCCTACTACTGAAAACACAACTGCCTTCAGGTTCAGAACTCTCCCTGTATGATATTGCACCTGTAACCCCTGGGGTTGCCGTTGACCTCAGCCATATTCCTACCGCTGTAACCATTAAAGGCTTCTCCGGCGATGATGCGACGCCTGCGCTGGAAGGCGCCGATGTGGTGCTGATTTCCGCGGGTGTGGCGCGTAAACCGGGTATGGATCGCTCCGACCTGTTTAACGTCAACGCTGGTATCGTGAAAAACCTGGTCGCTCAGGTGGCGAAAACCGCGCCGAAAGCCTGTATTGGCATCATCACTAACCCGGTAAACACGACAGTCGCGATTGCCGCTGAAGTGCTGAAAAAAGCCGGTGTTTACGATAAGAACAAGCTGTTTGGCGTTACCACGCTGGACATCATCCGTTCCAACACCTTCGTGGCAGAGTTGAAAGGCAAACAGCCAACGGATATCGAAGTCCCGGTTATCGGTGGTCACTCTGGTGTAACAATCCTTCCGCTGCTGTCGCAAATCCCGGGCGTAAGCTTCAGCGAACAGGAAGTGGCCGATCTGACAAAACGCATTCAGAACGCCGGTACAGAAGTGGTCGAGGCGAAAGCGGGTGGCGGTTCAGCAACGCTTTCCATGGGCCAGGCCGCCGCACGTTTTGGTTTGTCGCTGGTGCGCGCGCTGCAGGGCGAGCAAGGCGTTGTTGAGTGCGCTTATGTGGAAGGTGACGGCGAATACGCGCGTTTCTTCTCGCAGCCGCTGCTGCTGGGCAAAAACGGTATCGAGGAGCGTCATGCTATCGGTAAGCTCAGCGCATTTGAACAGCAGTCGCTGGAAGGCATGCTGGATACGCTGAAAAAAGATATTCAGCTTGGTGTCGATTTCGTCAATCGTTAAGCCTTGTTGTCCTGCACGTGCAGGAAGAAAAAACCGGAGCCTGTTGCTCCGGTTTTTTTTATGGCACTCAGTTGGTCGCCGGGTATTCCTGAATCGTGACCTTGAAGGTGAGTTTCTTGTCGTCGCGCATGACCTCGACCGGAATTTCAGACCCTGGCCGGATTTCCGCCACTTGATCCATGGTTTCGAGGGCGGAAACAGCCGGTTTTCCGTTCACCGAGGTGATCACATCATTGACCTGAATCCCCGCGCGTGCCGCCGGGCCATCCGGCGAGACTTCGTTGACGACAATCCCCTGGATCGGATCGATACCGCCGCCCTGAGTATGCAACGGCGCGATCTCCCGGCCTCCAATGCCAATATAGCCACGGATCACGCGGCCATCACGGATCAACTTATCCATGATTTTGGTCGCCAGCTGGAAGGGAATGGCGAATCCGATACCTTCCGGCGTTTCGCCGTCATTACTTTTATCAAACGACAGGGTGTTGATACCCATCAGTTCGCCCAGCGAATTCACCAGCGCGCCGCCGGAGTTACCGTGGTTAATGGATGCATCGGTCTGCAAAAAGTTTTGCCGCCCGCTGGGATTCAGACCGATACGACCCGTGGCGCTAATAATCCCCTGGGTCGTCGTTTGACCAAGGTTATACGGGTTGCCGATCGCCAGCACCACATCGCCGATATGCGGTGTGCGCTTTGTGTTGATGGGGATCACCGGCAAGCCGCCGTTCGCATTAATCTTCAATACCGCCAGATCAGTCAACGTATCCGAGCCCACCAGTAACGCTTCAAACACCCGACCATCCTGCAGCGCGACAATGATTTGGTCCGCATCGTTGATCACATGTTTGTTGGTGATGATATAGCCGCGTTGATCCATGATGACGCCGGAACCGAGCGTACGTATTTCGAGGCGATCATGGGTGGAGCTATTCAGGCTACGGTTATAGACGTTCACGACCGCAGGCGCTGCGCGACGAACTGCCGGGTTATAGCTGGCAGGCGTTTCATCGGCGCTGTCGATTTGCGGCGTCGCGAGCGGAATGTTTTTACGCAGCGAAGGCATGGCGGCGATGATCAGACCACCGACGACCAAACCGATTGCCACGGAACGTAAAAGCTTCACATACATGATGGGATAGTCATTAAAAGGAGAACGGCAGCAGCATAACATGAGTTATCCGGACATCACACGCAGGCGGTGATGTCCGGCGGCAGAATTACTTAGCGCAGCAGCAGATAGATACTGTCGTTGCCCCGCACGATATGCAGTGCCATAACGGAAGGTTTCGCTTCCAGCACTTTGCGCATTTCAGCAATCGACTGAACACGATCGCGGTTAACGCCAATGATCACGTCATCTTTATGCAGGCCAGCCTGCGCGGCGGCGCTGCCTTTTTCCACATTACCAACGGTGATGCCTTTGGTGCCATCTTTCAGCTGACCATCGCTCAGCTCCGCGCCTTGCAGTGATGGAGAGATCAGTTCGGCGCTGGCGGAAGATGAGGTGCTTTTATCAAGCGTCACTTCAACATCCATTGGTTTACCATCGCGTAACAGGCCTAACTTCACTTTGGCACCTGGTTCGGTGGTCGCAATACGCGAACGCAGTTCAGCGAAGCTGCTCAGGGGCTTACCGTTCAGGCTAACAATCACATCACCCGATTTGATCCCTGCTTTCGCCGAACCCGAATTCGGCAGCACTTCACTGACAAATGCGCCGCGCTGCACGTTCAGGTTAAAGGCTTTGGCGATATCCGCGCTCATTTCGGTGCCTTTAATGCCCAGCAGACCGCGTTTGATTTCACCAAACTGAATCAACTGGCGAGAGAGGGTTTGCGCCATGTTACTTGGGATCGCGAAGCCGATGCCGACGCTACCGCCGCCCGGTGCGAGTATCGCCGTGTTAATGCCGATAAGTTCGCCGTTCAGGTTGAGCAGCGCGCCGCCGGAGTTGCCACGGTTAATGGAAGCATCGGTCTGGATAAAGTTTTCCAGCCCTTCAAGGTTCAGGCCGCTGCGACCGAGCGCAGAGACAATCCCGGATGTGGCGGTTTGCCCCAAGCCGAAGGGGTTGCCAACGGCAATAACGAAGTCGCCAACGCGCAGTTGATCGGAATCGGCGATGGCAATTTGCGTCAGATTGCTCGCATTTTGTAATTGCAGCAGCGCAATGTCGCTCTGGTCGTCGCCGCCAATCAATTTGGCTTCGAATTCGCGGCCGTCATTCAACTGCACATTGATTTTTTGTGCCTGGTTAATCACGTGGTTATTGGTCAGCACGTAACCTTTAGCGGCGTCGATAATCACCCCGGAGCCGAGACCTTCAAACGGCTGAGGCTGCTGCTGGGGTTGATCCGGCATCTCTTCGCCGAAATATTTTTTCAGCTCTTCAGGGACCTTCTGACCTTGTACCGCCGTGCCTTCTACCTGCACGCTAACAACCGCTGGCAGAACCTTTTCCAGCACCGGCGCGAGGCTGGGTAACGCTCCCTGACCAGGGACTTGTGACGGCATTGCCGCAAGGGTCTGAAGGGGTGCCGAGAGAGTTAACCCGACACTTAACGCAAATGCACTCAACAGCTGGGTTTGTTTCTTCATTGATGCTGGCTCTCGTAACCTGAAGTGGAAGGAATGACGCCCCAAAACAGTTTGATGTTATTGAAATTTCAACCGGGTAACAATGAGGTGAATGACTAAATAATAGCTGCGATGCGCAAGAAGGGACGGGCGCAAGGAGCGCGCCCGTAAATATTTATGATGTGTTCGATTACTTACGGCTGGCGCCGCCGCGCAGCAGGCCGGAAGCACCTTCAGAATAGTCACGCGGGATCTGCACCGGTGCCTGATCGTTGCTGGCTTCAGATTCAGCCAGACGGTTGCGGAACGGGTTCTCTTCCGCAGACATTTCCGGCAGCAGGCTGGACGAACTTTTCGCCATATGCTGATAAAGCTGGCGGTAGTCGTGCGCCATGTTATCCAGCAGTTCAGCGCTGCGGGCAAAATGGCTTACCAGCTCTTCGCGATACTCTTCGAGTTCCGCTTTGTTTTTTTCCAGCTCATACTGCAAGGCCTGCTGTTGGCGCAATTTGCGGTTTCCGAAACGCATACCCACGGCACCAATAATAATGCCGACAACCAACCCAATTAGCGCATATTCCCAGGTCATGAACTTCTCCCGTTGTTTTTTGATTCCGTAGGGTGTGGGCTGCAAGCTCCTGCCTGCGCCTGATTGTGCCACTATAACCGCTAATCGTGCAGAAGTGGAATCCTGACGCAGCATCGCGTAGTGTAGAACGGCCTTTTTTTCGTCAACCCTGTGGGGGCGGATCGATTTTCAAGGAATAACAACAACACCATGCAGAGCCTTTCCCCAACATCGCGATATTTAAATGCCCTGAACGAGGGTAGCCATCAACCGGATGATGTGCAAAAAGAAGCCGTCTCACGGCTGGATGTCATTTACCAGGCATTAATTAACCGAAGCGAACCCGCCGCGCCGCAACGTGGTGGCTTGATGGCGAAATTTAGCAAGCTGCTCGGCAAACGTGAGCCCAAAGAAGCCGCACCTGTGCGTGGTCTCTATATGTGGGGCGGCGTCGGGCGGGGAAAAACCTGGCTGATGGACATGTTCTATCAAAGTCTGCCCGGCGAGCGTAAACAGCGTCTGCACTTTCACCGCTTTATGCTGCGCGTCCATGAAGAGCTGACCTCGCTACAGGGGCAAAGCGATCCGCTGGAAATCGTGGCCGACCGCTTTAAAGCCGAAACCGATGTGCTGTGCTTTGACGAGTTTTTTGTCTCGGATATCACGGACGCCATGCTGCTTGGCGGGCTGATGAAAGCGCTGTTCGCACGTGGTATCACGCTGGTTGCGACATCGAACATTCCGCCGGATGAACTGTACCGTAACGGTTTGCAGCGGGCGCGGTTTTTACCTGCGATTGACGCTATTAAGCAGTTTTGCGACGTCATGAATGTCGACGCGGGTGTGGACTACCGGCTGCGTACACTAACGCAGGCGCACCTGTGGTTAACGCCGTTAGATGCCAGTACCGCTCAGCAGATGGACAAATTGTGGCTGGCGTTGGCGGGTGCGGCACGACAAAACGCGCCGGAACTGGAGATTAATCATCGGCCATTGCCCACGCTGGGTGTGGAAAACCAGACGCTGGCGGTGTCGTTTTCTACCCTCTGCGTGGATGCCCGCAGCCAGCATGACTACATTGCGCTTTCACGGCTCTTTCATACGGTAATGTTATTTGATGTGCCGGTGATGACGCCGCTGATGGAGAGCGAAGCGCGGCGGTTTATCGCGCTGGTGGATGAGTTCTACGAGCGTCACGTGAAGCTGGTGGTTAGCGCCGCGGCAGCGTTGCATGACATCTATAAGGGTGAGCGGCTGAAGTTTGAGTTCCAGCGCTGTTTATCTCGCTTGCAGGAGATGCAGAGCGAAGAATATCTGAAACGCGCACATATGCCCTGATGCGGCCTTGCCTTCTTTTATTGCCAGAGGGCGACAAAACCTGCGTCAAATCACGAAAAGGGGTCGATCTTTGACCCCGACTTCTCTATAATCCTGCGACCCCACGTTACAAGAAGGTTTTTTTCCCGAAACTTTCTCTGCGCCGGCATAGGCTATTCGAAGGGGTAGGTTTGCTGGACAATGTCGTGTGAACCTCAACTGACTAAACGTTTGGGTGTTCACCAACGTGTAACTAATTATTTGGGTAAGCTTTTAATGAAAACTTTTACAGCTAAACCAGAAACCGTAAAACGCGACTGGTATGTTGTTGACGCGACCGGTAAAACTCTGGGCCGTCTGGCTTCCGAACTGGCTCGTCGCCTGCGCGGTAAGCATAAAGCGGAATACACTCCGCACGTTGATACGGGTGATTACATCATCGTTCTGAACGCAGAAAAAGTTGCTGTAACCGGCAACAAGCGTGAAGACAAAATGTATTACCACCACACCGGCCACATCGGTGGTATCAAAGAAGCGACCTTTGAAGAGATGATTGCTCGCCGTCCTGAGCGTGTGATTGAAATCGCGGTTAAAGGCATGCTGCCAAAAGGCCCGCTGGGTCGTGCTATGTACCGTAAACTGAAAGTTTACGCTGGCAACGAGCACAACCACGCGGCACAGCAACCGCAAGTTCTTGACATCTAATCGGGATTATAGGCAATGGCTGAAAATCAATACTACGGCACTGGTCGCCGCAAAAGCTCCGCCGCTCGCGTGTTTATTAAACCGGGCAACGGTAAAATCGTAATCAACCAGCGTTCGCTGGAACAGTACTTCGGTCGTGAAACTGCCCGCATGGTAGTTCGTCAGCCGCTGGAACTGGTCGACATGGTTGAAAAATTGGACCTGTACATCACCGTTAAAGGTGGTGGTATCTCCGGTCAGGCTGGTGCGATCCGTCACGGTATCACCCGCGCTCTGATGGAGTACGACGAGTCCCTGCGTTCCGAACTGCGTAAAGCTGGCTTCGTCACTCGTGACGCGCGTCAGGTTGAACGTAAAAAAGTCGGTCTGCGCAAAGCACGTCGTCGTCCGCAGTTCTCCAAACGTTAATTGGTTTCTGCTTCGGCAGAACGATTGGCGAAAAAACCCGGTGCGAACCGGGTTTTTTTATGGATAAAGATCGTGTTATCCACAGCAATCCATTGATTATCTCTTCTTTTTCAGCATTTCCAGAATCCCCTCACCACAAAGCCCGCAAAATCTGGTAAACTATCATCCAATTTTCTGCCCAAATGGCTGGGATTGTTCATTTTTTGTTTGCCTTATAACGAGAGTGACAGTACGCGCGGGTAGTTAACTCAACATCTGACCGGTCGATTAAGTCCGGTAGCAGTAAATTCTGAATATATACCTGGAGGTTTTCATGGCTGTCGCTGCCAACAAACGTTCGGTAATGACGCTGTTTTCTGGTCCTGTGGACATCTATAGCCATCAGGTCCGTATCGTGCTGGCCGAAAAAGGTGTCAGCTTCGAAATTGAGCACGTGGAAAAGGATAATCCTCCTCAGGATCTGATTGACCTCAACCCGAATCAAAGCGTACCGACACTTGTAGATCGTGAACTCACCCTGTGGGAATCACGCATCATTATGGAATATCTGGACGAGCGTTTCCCGCACCCGCCGTTAATGCCGGTTTACCCGGTGGCGCGCGGCGAGAGCCGTCTGTACATGCACCGTATTGAGAAAGACTGGTATTCGCTGATGAATACCATCCAGAACAGCAGTGGCGCACAGGCGGACGCGGCGCGTAAACAGCTGCGTGAAGAGCTGCTGGCGATTGGCCCGCTGTTCACCCAGAAACCGTACTTCCTGAACGACGAGTTCAGCCTGGTTGACTGCTACCTCGCACCGCTGCTGTGGCGTCTGCCGGTACTGGGTATCGAACTGAGTGGTACCGGTGCGAAAGAGCTGAAAGGGTATATGACACGCGTTTTCGAGCGTGATTCCTTCCTTGCCTCTCTGACAGAAGCCGAGCGCGAAATGCGCCTGGGCCGGGGTTAACTGCATGGATTTGTCACAACTGTCTCCACGCCGTCCGTATTTACTGCGGGCCTTCTACGAATGGCTGCTGGATAACCAGCTTACGCCGCATCTGGTTGTTGATGTGACGTTGCCGGGCGTACGCGTGCCGATGGAGTATGCGCGTGACGGGCAGATCGTGTTGAACATTGCGCCGCGTGCGGTTGGCAACCTGGAACTGGCGAATGACGAAGTGCGTTTCAACGCGCGCTTCGGCGGCGTGCCGCGTCAGGTTGAAGTGCCAATGGCTGCCGTGCTGGCGGTTTATGCCCGTGAAAACGGCGCCGGTACGATGTTTGAACCGGAAGCCGCGTACGATGAAGAGGTCGTCAGCCTGAACGATGACGACCATACTTCAGCGCAGGAAAGCGAGACGGTGATGTCGGTTATCGACGGTGATAAACCCGATCACGAAGACGATCACGATAACAGCCCGGATGACGATCCGCCGCCGCGCGGTGGGCGTCCATCGCTGCGTGTGGTGAAGTAACCTGGAAAGCAGAACCTGATGGTTCTGCTTTTTTTGTGTTTAACATGCGCATAAAAAAGGAGGCCGAAGCCTCCTTTTTGGTCGCTACATGGATATTACACTTCGAGGTAGTTCAGGATGCCGTCCGCTGCCTTACGGCCTTCGGCAATTGCCGTTACCACCAAATCGGAGCCACGCACGATGTCGCCGCCAGCAAAGATTTTTGGATTGCTGGTCTGGAACGCATTTTCGCTGCCCTCTGGCGCAATCACGCGACCCTGCGAATCCAGCTCAACGCTGTGTTTCGCCAGCCACTCCATGCTGTGCGGGCGGAAACCAAACGCCATAACAACCGCGTCGGCCGGAACCACATGTTCAGAACCGGCAACAATTTCCGCACGACGACGGCCTTTCGCATCCGGCGCGCCCATTTCCGTGCGTGCCATCTTCACGCCGCACACTTTACCGTTGGCATTGATTTCAATGCCCAGCGGCTGCACGTTGAACTGGAACTCCACGCCCTCTTCGCGCGCGTTTTTCACTTCGCGTTTCGACCCTGGCATGTTCTCTTCGTCACGGCGATAGGCACAGATAACGTGCGTCGCGCCCTGGCGCACTGACGTACGCACACAGTCCATTGCGGTATCGCCACCGCCAAGCACCACAACACGTTTGCCTTCCATGCTGACATACGGTTCTTCCGGCGTTTCACCGAAGCCCATAATCTGCTTGGTGTTAGCGATGAGGAACGGCAGCGCGTCAAACACGCCGTTTGCGTCTTCATTTTCCAGCCCGCCGCGCATCGACTGATAAGTCCCGACGCCAAGAAACACCGCATCGTACTCTTTCAGCAACTCGTCAATCTGTACGTCGCGACCCACTTCGGTATTGAGTTTGAACTCAATACCCATACCGGTGAAAATTTCACGACGGCGGGTCATCACCTCTTTTTCCAGCTTAAAGGCAGGAATACCAAAGGTCAGCAGGCCGCCGATCTCCGGGTGACGATCGAACACCACCGCTTTCACGCCATTGCGGGTCAGTACATCGGCACAGGCCAGACCTGCCGGACCTGCACCAATAATCGCCACACGTTTATCGGTCTGTTTCACGCCGGTCAAATCCGGGCGCCAGCCCATTTCGAACGCTTTATCATTGATATAGCGTTCAATGTTGCCGATGGTCACCGCGCCAAACTCGTCGTTCAGCGTACAGGAACCTTCACACAACCTGTCTTGCGGGCAAACGCGGCCGCACACTTCCGGCAAGGTGTTGGTCTGATGCGACAGTTCAGCCGCTTCAAAAATACGCCCCTCATTTGCCAGCTTCAGCCAGTTCGGGATGTAGTTATGGACCGGGCATTTCCACTCACAGTAAGGGTTGCCGCAGGAGAGGCAGCGATCTGCCTGTGCTTTGGCCTGGCCTTCTGAAAACGGCTCATAGATTTCAACAAATTCAATTTTACGGATCTTCAGCGCTTTCTTCGGCGGATCAACGCGCTGCAAGTCGATAAACTGGTATACGTTCTGACTCATTGCTACCCCTTACTGCGCCTGCACACGCAGCTCTGCTGCGCTACGACTACGGTGACCCAACAGTGCTTTCACATCGCTGGACTTCGGCTTAACCAGCGCGAATTTGCTGGCGAAGGCTGGCCAGTTCGCCAGGATCTCTTCGCCGCGCTGCGAACCGGTATGCTGCACATGCTCGGTGATAAGACCGCGCAGGTGCTCTTCGTGGATGGCGAGGTCATCGACGCTCAGCACTTCCACCAGCTCCGGGTTCACGCGTTTACGGAATTCACCATCTTCATCCAGCACATAGGCGAAGCCGCCCGTCATTCCCGCACCAAAGTTAACACCGGTTCGACCCAATACGCAGACGATACCGCCGGTCATGTATTCACAGCCGTTATCGCCGATACCTTCCACCACGGTGATAGCGCCAGAGTTACGTACCGCGAAACGCTCACCCGCACGGCCTGCGGCGTACAGACGACCGCCGGTTGCGCCATACAGGCAGGTGTTACCAATAATGCTCGCTTCGTGGCTGCGGAAGGCAGAACCAACCGGTGGACGTACCGCCAGCAAGCCGCCAGCCATACCTTTGCCCACGTAGTCGTTGGCGTCGCCAGTCAGATAGAGTTCCACGCCGCCTGCGTTCCACACGCCGAAACTCTGGCCTGCGGTACCGCTAAAGTGCGCTTTGATCGGATCTGCCGCCAGCCCCTGGTCGCCATGTGTTTGCGCGATATAACCCGACAGCAGCGCGCCGACGGAACGATCGGTGTTGCGAATATCGAACCAGAAGGTTTTGCTCTGCTTCTCATCGACAAACGGTTTCGCCTGTTGCAGCAACTGCGCGTTCAGCACGCCATTATCAAACGGCGGGTTGTTTTCGGTGCAGTAGAGCGCTTTGCCCGGATGCGGCTCCGCTGTTTCCAGCAGTTTCGACAGATCCAGTTTTTGCTGTTTGGCAGTGAAGCCATCCAGCTCTTTGAGCAGATCGGTACGGCCAATCAAGTCCACCAGACGTTTAACGCCCAGTTGCGCCATCAGCTCGCGGGTTTCACGGGCGATAAATTCAAAGTAGTTGGTCACTTTGAACGGCAGACCGTGATAATGGTTTTTACGCAGCTTCTCATCCTGGGTAGCCACACCGGTCGCGCAGTTGTTCAGGTGACAAATTCGCAGATATTTACAGCCCAGCGCCACCATCGGGCCGGTACCGAAACCAAAGCTTTCCGCACCCAGAATCGCCGCTTTAATGATGTCCTGGCCGGTTTTCAGACCGCCATCCACCTGCAAACGGATCTTATGACGCAAGCCATTAGCCACCAGCGCCTGCTGGGTTTCTACCAGGCCAAGCTCCCACGGACAACCGGCATATTTCACCGAAGAGAGCGGGCTTGCACCAGTACCACCGTCATAACCGGCGATAGTGATAAGGTCAGCGTAGGCTTTCGCCACGCCGGTCGCGATGGTGCCAACGCCCGGTTCGGAAACCAGTTTGACGGAAATCATCGCTTTCGGGTTGACCTGTTTCAGGTCGAAAATCAGCTGCGCCAGATCCTCGATAGAGTAAATATCGTGGTGCGGCGGCGGGGAGATCAGCGTAACGCCAGGCACGGAGTAGCGCAGTTTAGCGATATACGGCGTGACTTTATCACCCGGTAACTGACCGCCTTCGCCCGGTTTTGCCCCCTGAGCCACTTTGATCTGAATAACATCCGCGTTGACCAGGTACGCAGGCGTAACGCCGAAACGACCAGAGGCCACCTGTTTGATGCGTGACACTTTATTGGTGCCGTAGCGCGCCGGATCTTCGCCGCCTTCACCGGAGTTGGAGAACCCACCGAGGCTGTTCATCGCTTCCGCCAGTGCTTCGTGCGCTTCCGGGCTCAGGGCGCCGATGGACATCGCTGCGGTATCGAAGCGTTTAAACAGCTCCGTCGCCGGTTCAACATCTTTCAGGCTCACCGCTTCGCCATTCGGCGTAATCGCCAGCAGATCGCGCAGCGTTGCCGCCGGGCGCTCATTCACCAGCTTCGCGTATTGCTGGTAATCGCTGTATTCGCCGCTCTGTACCGCTTGTTGCAGCGTGCGCACCACATCCGGGTTGTACGCATGGTACTCGCCGCCGTGGACATACTTCAGCAAACCACCTTGCTCCAGCGGCTTACGTGCCAGCCATGCGCGTTTGGAAAGGTTCAGCAGATCCTGCTGGAAGTCAGCAAAACCGGCTCCGCCGATACGGCTGACCACGCCCTGGAAGCACAGCCCGGAAACATCATCGTGCAGGCCGACGGCTTCAAACAGTTTCGAACAGCGGTAAGAGGCGATAGTCGAAATGCCCATTTTGGACATGATCTTGTACAGCCCTTTGTTGATGCCGTTACGGTAGTTCAGCATCACCGTGCGGTAATCTTTTTCGATGGCTTTACTGTCCACCAGTTTCGCCAGCGTCTCATATGCCAGGTACGGGTAGATTGCCGTCGCGCCGAAGCCCAGCAGCACCGCGAAGTGGTGCGGATCACGGGCACTTGCGGTTTCAACAATAATGTTGGCGTCGCAGCGCAGGCTCTTATCCACCAGGCGGGTCTGAATCGCGCCAACGGCCATCGGTGCCGGAACTGGCAGACGGTTTTTGGCGATATTACGGTCAGAGAGCACCAGCAGAACCGTGCCGTTACGCACCATCTGCTCAGCTTTATCGCACAGCGCTTTAATGGTCTCTTCCAGCGTGGTTTCGGTGACGTCGAAGGTGATATCGAGCGTATCAGCGCGATAGTGTTCCTCTTTCATCGTCGTCAGCTGTTTGAAATCAGAGAACAGCAGGATCGGCGATTTAAAGCTCAAACGGTGCGCCTGGCCTTCCGCTTCGCAGAAGACGTTCATCTCGCGGCCAATGCTGGTCGCCAGCGACATCACGTGCGCTTCACGCAGCGGATCGATGGGCGGGTTGGTGACCTGCGCGAACTGCTGGCGGAAGTAGTCATAAATGATGCGCGGCTGGCTGGAAAGCACGGCAAATGGCGTGTCATCGCCCATTGAGCCGACCGCTTCCTGGCCGTTTTCGCCCAGCACACGAATCACTGAATCGAGCTCTTCGAAGCTGTAATTAAACTGTTTCTGGTAGCTTGTCAGCAGGTCATCGTCCATTTCGCGCATGCCGACTTCTTCATCCGGCAGATCTTCGAACGGCACCAGACGGCGGACGTTTTTCTCCATCCACTCTTTGTACGGGTGGCGGCTTTTCAGATCGTCATCGGTTTCAGCGGAGTGCAGAATGCGTCCGCCGCGGGTATCGATAACCATCAGCTCGCCAGGGCCAACGCGGCCTTTTTCGACCACTTCGTCCGGCTGGTAATCCCAAATCCCCACTTCAGAGGCGCAGGTGATCAGCTTGTCTTTGGTGATGACGTAGCGCGCCGGGCGCAGGCCGTTACGGTCGAGGTTACACGCGGCGAAACGCCCATCGGACATCACGATGCCCGCCGGGCCGTCCCACGGCTCCATATGCATGGAGTTAAAGTCAAAGAAGCTGCGCAGATCCGGATCCATCTCCGGGTTGTTCTGCCATGCTGGCGGCACCAGCAAACGCATGGCGCGCACAATATCCATCCCGCCCGCCAGCAGCAGTTCAAGCATGTTATCCATGGAACTGGAGTCGGAGCCGGTTTCGTTGACGAATGGCGCGGCGTCATGCAGATCCGGGATCAGCGGCGTCTGGAATTTGTAAGTACGCGCACGCGCCCACTGGCGGTTACCGGTAATGGTGTTGATTTCACCGTTGTGCGCCAGGTAGCGGAACGGTTGCGCCAGCGGCCAGCGCGGTACGGTGTTGGTGGAGAAGCGTTGGTGGAACAGGCAAATGGCCGATTCCAGACGCAGATCCGCCAGGTCCAGGTAGAAGCGCGGCAGATCCGCTGGCATACACAGACCTTTATAGATGTTCACCAGATTCGAGAGGCTACATACGTAGAACTCTTTATCTTCCTGCAGGCGCTTTTCGATGCGGCGACGGGCGATAAACAGGCGGCGCTCCATATCGCGCGGACGCCAGCCCGCAGGGGCGTTAACAAAAATTTGCTCGATACGAGGCAGCGAGGAGAGGGCGATTTCACCGAGCACCCCTTCGTTGGTTGGCACATCGCGCCAGCCGACAATCGACAGGGTTTCGCGTTGAAGTTCTTCTTCTACAATACGGCGCGACGCGTTGGCTTTTTCGGCATCCTGATTCAGGAACAGCATACCAACGGCGTAGTTTTTAGCTAAGCGCCAGCCGCGTTCTTCCGCAACGATGCGGAAAAAACGATCGGGTTTTTGCAGCAGCAGGCCGCAACCGTCACCGGTTTTGCCATCGGCGAGAATCGCGCCGCGGTGCTGCATTCGGGCCAGTGCGTGAATAGCGGTACGCACTACCTTGTGGCTAGGTTCGCCTTCTATGTGGGCGATCAGGCCGAAACCACAGTTATCTCTCTCAAGAGATTTATCGTACAACATATCAGTGAACCTCCCCAGGCTCTACGAGAGCCCCTCCAGAACGTTACGCACAGGCACAAAAAGAGCATGGCGACGGGGCAATTGCCTCGCATGTCGCCCTCTTTAATTTCCTTTTCGCATCGATACACAAGTGTTGAGGACTTGCTTAAGAGGGAATCTCAATTACTGCATAAATATGATGAGCAGACTGCTCATCCAGAAAGCTTCCAGCGGATTCCCAAGTTATCGGGAATCCGTACACAGGTCAAATGCCGAGCTTATTTATACAAAAATGTGCTAAAAGATGTTTATGTTATTGATATTTATGGTTATTTAAGGATTTTTACATTCAATGAACGCGTTACCAGGCGGCAGCATAGTGTGATCTGACTCACTATCTAAAAGCGCTGTTTCTGATGTTCTATTCTGAATGGGGTTTTAATGGCAGATTTTTATTCTGCTATGTGCGTCAGAGTCGCATGAACGCACTGTTTTTCACGCGTGATAGTATTTCTGCAAAATAACGCAGCGACATAAGGAAAAGTAATCGTCTTTAGGGTGCATGAAATTGCGATTATATTGACTGATTATGCAATGAATAAAAGCCTTCCAGGGCGATTGATCCAGGTCATCGCCGACGAAAGCTAAAAGTGGCAGGCTACGCCCTTTTATTTGGGCGGCCTCTCAGATTATGCAGTTACAGAAATTAGTCAATATGTTTGGTGGGGATCTTGCCCGCCGCTATGGCGAAAAAGTCCATAAACTGACATTGCATGGCGGATTTAGCTGCCCTAACCGTGATGGCACCATTGGTCGTGGCGGTTGCACTTTCTGTAATGTCGCCTCTTTTGCTGACGAAGCGCAGCAGCATCAATCTATTGCCGCACAACTTGCTCACCAGGCACAGTTGGTGAACCGCGCCCGGCGCTATCTCGCCTATTTCCAGGCGTACACCAGTACCTGGGCAGAAGTGCAGGTGCTGCGCTCGATGTACCAGCAAGCAGTCAGTCAGGCGAATATTGTTGGCTTGTGTGTGGGAACACGCCCGGATTGCGTACCGGAGGCTGTGCTGGATTTGCTGTGTGAATACCGTGAGCAGGGTTATGAAGTGTGGCTGGAGCTGGGTTTGCAGACCGCGCATGATAAAACGCTGCATCGTATCAATCGCGGGCACGACTTCGCCTGTTATCAACACACGACGCAGCAAGCCCGTGAGCGCGGCCTGAAAGTCTGCGCTCATCTTATTGTCGGATTACCCGGCGAGCGCCACGTAGAGTGCCTGGAGACGATACAGCGCGTTGTAGAGACCGGCGTCGACGGCATCAAGCTACATCCTTTACATATCGTGAAAGGCAGCACTATGGCGAAGGCCTGGGAAGCAGGGCGCCTGAATGGAATCGGGCTGGAAGAGTACACCGTCATCGCTGGCGAAATGATTCGCCATACGCCGCCGGAGGTGATTTTTCACCGTGTCTCCGCCAGCGCACGCCGCCCGACGCTGCTTGCCCCGCTGTGGTGTGAAAACCGCTGGACGGGAATGGTCGAGCTGGATCGCTACCTGAAAGAGCAGGGCGGGCAAGGTTCTGCGCTGGGGCGTTGCTGGCAATTACCCGTCTGATCTCATCACGAAACGCTAATCACCCCTGCATTTTTTGCACAAGCTTCAACGCGTTGCTCAGAATTGAGTATTATTGAGCGGAATTGTTCGAGGAAATCTCTATGAAGCAAATCCGTTTACTGGCGCAATATTACGTCGACCTGATGATGAAGCTGGGTCTGGTGCGTTTTTCCATGCTGCTTGCTTTGGCGCTAGTGGTGCTGGCAATCGTGGTGCAGATGGCCGTTACCATGGTGTTGCAGGGGAAAGTGGAAAGCATTGATGTTATCCGCTCCATCTTTTTTGGCTTGCTGATCACGCCATGGGCGGTTTATTTCCTGTCGGTGGTGGTTGAGCAGCTCGAAGAGTCGCGCCAGCGGTTATCGCGGCTGGTCGAAAAACTGGAAGAGATGCGCGATCGCGACCTGAAACTCAATGTGCAGTTGAAAGACAATATTGCCAAGCTTAACCAGGAGATCAGCGACCGTGAGAAAGCGGAAGCCGAGCGCCAGGAAACCTTTGAACAGCTAAAAATAGAGATGCAGGAGCGCGAGCAGACGCAAATCCAGCTTGAGCAGCAATCCTCTTTTCTGCGTTCCTTCCTCGACGCTTCGCCGGATCTGGTGTTCTATCGCAACGAAGATAAAGAATTCTCCGGCTGTAACCGGGCGATGGAGTTGCTGACCGGTAAGAGCGAGAAGCAGCTTATTCACCTCAAGCCGCAGGATGTCTATTCACCGGAAGCAGCGGAAAAAGTGATTGAGACCGATGAAAAAGTTTTCCGTCACAACGTCTCTTTAACCTACGAACAGTGGCTGGATTACCCGGACGGCCGCAAAGCCTGTTTCGAGATCCGCAAAGTCCCTTATTACGATCGCGTCGGTAAACGCCACGGGCTGATGGGCTTTGGTCGCGATATCACTGAGCGTAAACGCTACCAGGACGCGCTTGAGCGCGCCAGCCGGGATAAGACCACCTTTATTTCCACCATCAGCCACGAGTTGCGTACGCCGCTGAATGGCATTGTTGGGTTAAGCCGTATTCTGCTGGATACCGATTTAACGCAAGAGCAGGAAAAATACCTGAAGACGATCCATGTTTCCGCCGTAACGCTCGGCAATATTTTCAACGATATTATCGACATGGATAAGATGGAGCGGCGTAAAGTCCAGCTGGATAACCAACCGCTTGATTTCACCAGCTTCCTGGCGGATCTGGAAAACCTCTCGGCTCTGCAGGCGCACCAGAAAGGGTTACGCTTTGTTCTTGATCCAACGTTACCGCTGCCACATCAGGTGGTTACGGACGGGACGCGTTTGCGCCAGATCCTTTGGAACCTTATCAGCAACGCCGTTAAATTTACCCGTGAAGGGCAGGTCGTGGTGCGTGTGCGTTATGACGAAGGCGATATGCTGCACTTTGAAGTGCAGGATTCCGGGATCGGTATTCCCCGCGATGAGCAGGATAAAATTTTCGCCATGTATTACCAGGTGAAAGACAGCCACGGCGGTAAACCGGCGACGGGAACCGGTATAGGTCTGGCCGTTTCGCGCCGTCTGGCGAAGAACATGGGCGGCGACATAACCGTCAGCAGTGAGCCAGGGGCGGGTTCGATATTTACCTTGACCATTCACGCTCCGGCGGTAGCGGAAGAAGTTGAAGACGCGTTTGAAGATGATGACATGCCGCTTCCGGCGTTACATGTACTGCTGGTAGAAGATATCGAGCTGAACGTGATCGTCGCACGCTCGGTGCTGGAAAAACTGGGCAGCAGCGTGGATGTCGCCATGACCGGTACTGCCGCGCTGGAGATGTTCACGCCGGGTGAATACGATTTGGTGTTGCTGGACATTCAGTTGCCGGATATGACCGGGCTGGATATTTCGCGAGAGTTGACCCGCCGTTACGCGCGTGAGGATTTACCGCCGCTGGTGGCGCTTACCGCCAACGTGCTGAAAGACAAACAGGAATACCTCGATGCGGGCATGGATGATGTATTAAGCAAACCGCTGGCAGTCCCGGCATTAACTGCCATGATTAAAAAGTTCTGGGATGCGAGTGAAAGTGAGGAGGAACCTGTGACAACCATGGACAACAGTAAAGTACAAACGCTGCTTGATACCGCCATGCTTGAGCAGTATATCGAGCTGGTCGGGCCGAAATTGATTACCGACGGGCTGGATGTGTTTGAAAAAATGATGCCGGGTTATTTGAGCGTGCTCGAGTCAAACCTGACCGCGCGCGACCAAAAAGGGATTGTGGAAGAGGGCCATAAAATTAAAGGCGCCGCAGGTTCTGTCGGGCTGCGCCATCTGCAACAGCTTGGCCAGCAGATTCAGTCTCCCGATCTTCCTGCCTGGTGGGACAATGTTGGCGACTGGGTGGAAGAGATGAAGCAGGAGTGGCGCAATGATGTGGCGGTGTTAAAAGCCTGGGTGGCGGACGCTGGAAAAAAATGACCCCGGATTAACCGGGGTGCGCGAATACTGCGCCAACACCAGGGAAATCGTGGCTGCGCCGTAATAAATTATATTTTTTGCAAGGGCGTAGCCTGAAAAAATTCGACCACACGCACATAAGATAGCAAATCTTAAATGATTTGTTACATCAATCAGTGAAATGTGTGAAGCAAGGCTCCCTTATCAAAATTTTTAATTATCGTCAGTACGTTGCATAAAGGATGAGCAAAATGAAAAAAATCGGTGTGATTCTCAGCGGCGCAGGTGTGTATGACGGTTCTGAGATTCATGAGGCGGTGATTACGCTGTTAGCCATTGCCCGTCATGGTGCGCAGGCGGTCTGTTTCGCTCCCGATAAATGGCAAAGCGATGTGGTAAACCATCTCACGGGTGAGACGCTGGCTGAGCGCCGTAATGTACTGATTGAATCCGCCCGTATCGCCCGTGGCAATGTCCAGCCGTTATCGCAGGCATCTGCAAATGATCTGGATGCGCTGATTGTCCCGGGTGGTTTTGGCGCAGCGAAAAACCTCAGTAATTTTGCCAGCCTCGGCAGTGAATGCACCGTTGACAGCAGCCTTAAAACGCTGGCGCTGGAGATGCACGAAGCAGGTAAACCGCTCGGTTTTATGTGCATCGCACCGGCAATGTTGCCGAAAATCTTCGATTTTCCCCTACGTCTGACGATCGGCACGGATATTGATACCGCAGAAGTGCTGGAAGAGATGGGGGCCGGGCATGTGCCTTGCCCGGTCGACGATATTGTCGTGGATGAAGAGAACAAAGTGGTGACGACGCCGGCGTATATGCTGGCAGAGGACATCGCGCAGGCCGCTTCCGGTATCGAAAAGCTGGTGGCGCGCGTACTGGTACTGACCGAATGAGGAAGTGGTTTCGCAGCCCGCTGAAAGCCACCTTAAAGCGCATTGCTCTGCGGGTTTTATGCGTGCTGGCACTCTTCTGGGGGGGGGGCATTGTGCTGTTCAGTTTCCTGCCGGTACCTTTTTCCGCCGTGATGGTGGAACGCCAGCTGGGCGCGTGGTTTAGCGGCGACTTTGGCTATGTCGCGCATTCCGACTGGGTCGGTATGGATGATATTTCGCCGTGGATGGCGCTGGCGGTGGTGGCCGCTGAAGATCAGCGTTTTCCAGAACACTGGGGGCTGGATTTTAGCGCCATTGAGAAAGCGCTCTCGCATAACGAGCGCCATGAGAACCGTATTCGTGGTGCCTCGACGATCTCACAGCAGACGGTAAAAAATCTGCTGCTATGGGATGGAAAAAGCTGGGTGCGTAAAGGGCTGGAAGCAGGCCTGACGCTTGGGATGGAAGCGGTGTGGACCAAACGGCGGATCCTGACCGTTTACCTTAATATCGCTGAGTTCGGGGACGGCGTATTTGGCGTCGAGGAAGCATCACAGCGCTATTTCCATAAACCGGCGAGCCGCTTAAGTATGTCAGAAGCGGCGCTACTGGCCGCCGTATTGCCAAACCCGATCCGTTTTCAGGCCGCCGCGCCATCTGGCTATGTACGCAGTCGTCAGGCATGGATCCTGCGCCAGATGCGGCAGTTAGGCGGGGAAGCGTTCCTGGAGCGCAATAAGCTGTACTGAATTAATCTTCATCAAACCCGGCGTTAAACAGCGCAATCACCGCCGCCAGCGCTTCTTCTTCCTGCGGGCCGCTGGCCTCCACTTCAATTTGCCGGCCTTTCGCAGAATCCAGCATCAGCAGCGCAATCACGCTGCTGGCTTCTGCTTCGGTGCCTTCATCATTGCGCAGCAGCACTTCCGCATCGAAGCCCTGTACCAGTTCAAACAGTTTCATGGCCGGGCGCGCATGCATTCCCAGCTTATTGGTGATCTCAACGGTTTGTTTTACGGTCATGTTTTGCGTTTTTCCAGCGTACGGTGACGGGATTGAACGTTCTTACCGCGCGAGCGGAAATAATCCGCCAGTTGTTCGGCGACATAGACGGAGCGGTGTTTACCACCGGTACAACCGATGGCCACGGTCAGATAACTACGGTTGTTGGTCTCCAGCATCGGTAGCCACAACTCAAGATAACTGCGCGTCTGGTAGATAAAATTGTGCACTTCCGTATGTCTGTCGAGGAACGCCGCGACGGGTTTGTCGAGACCAGTCATCGGGCGCAATTTAGGATCCCAGTGCGGGTTCGGCAGGAAACGCACGTCAAACACGTAATCCGCATCGATAGGAATACCATGCTTGAAACCGAAGGATTCAAAAACCATGGTCAGCTCGCGTTCACGCTTACCTAACAGGCGCGTACGCAGCATTTCTGCCAGCTCATGCACCGACATTTCCGAGGTGTCGACAATCAGATCCGCTCGTGAACGCAGTGGTTCCAGTAAGTTGCTCTCTTCGTCAATCGCGCTTTCAAGCGACAGATTTTTGCTGGAAAGCGGATGCAGACGACGCGTATCACTGTAACGGCGGATCAGCGTGTTGCGATCGGCATCGAGAAACAATAATTGCGGTGAAAAGGCATCCGGCAGATTGCTCATCGCCTGTTCAAAAACTTCCGGTGACTCCGGCATATTTCGCACATCGATACTGACGGCAGCGGAAGTCTGACGCTCTGCAAGCGTCTGCGCCAGTTCCGGCAGTAGCACGACCGGCAGGTTGTCGACGCAATAAAAACCCATATCTTCCAGGGCGCGCAGAGCGACGGATTTCCCTGAACCCGAACGACCACTGACGATCATCAGGACCATGAACCATTTCTCCTCAGTACGACTGATAAAAAGGTTTCCTTCCCGTTACGCATCGTCGCTTTCACCTTCCGTCTGCGTGATGATTTGATACAGCTCTTCATCACTTTGCGCGCTGCGCAGGCGCCGACAGATAGTTTTGTCCGCCAGCCTTTTGGCGACCAGCGAGAGCGTATGCAGATGCGTTTTGGTTTGATCCGCTGGCACCAACAGGGCAAACAGCAGATCGACAGGCTGATTATCGATAGCGTCGAAGGCAATGGGCGTTTCGAGTTGCACAAAAACGCCAACGGCGCGAAGCGTGTCTTCTTCAAGCTTACCGTGCGGAATGGCGATACCGTTTCCAATGCCGGTACTGCCCATTTTCTCGCGCGTAAGGATCGCTTCAAAGACGACTTGTGGCGGTAAGCCTAACTGTTTTGCCGCCAGTTCACTGATGATTTCCAGAGCGCGTTTTTTACTCTGGCAGTGAACGCCGCTACGGGTACATTCCTGGTTAAGGACATTGCTCAATTGAAGAGCGGAATCGTTATTCATCATAATTTCACCTGAGCGACGCCAGAGCCAGTCACCCTACCGGGTTACGGTAGGGTGCAACGCGCCAGACGGACGCTCGGACAATTAGTGCTGTTTCAGTTTATCTTTATGCTTCGTGAGCTGCCGCGCCAGTTTATCTATCAAACCGTCGATAGCAGCGTACATATCCTGCCCTTCCGCGCTGGCATGCAACTCGCCGCCATTAACATGGAGCGTCGCATCCGAGGTGTGAGTCACTTTCTCCACTTTCAACACAATATAGACCTGATTAATCCTTTCGAAATACTGTTCAAGCTTGGCGAATTTATTGGTCACAAATTCACGCAGAGCATCAGTGATCTCGACGTTTTGTCCTGTGATGTTAAGCTGCATAGTGTCTTCCTTATCGGTTGGGTCAAACCAGCTGTTTACGCTGATTCGACGGCGGAATGGATAAAGATTCTCGATACTTCGCAACGGTACGCCGCGCCACCATAATTCCCTGATCGGAAAGCAGGGTCGTCAGCTTACTGTCGCTCAGCGGTTTTGCAGGGTTTTCTGCGGCGATCAATTTCTTCACCAGCGCGCGAATAGCGGTAGAGGAGGCTTCGCCACCACCTTCGGTATTGACGTGGCTGGAGAAGAAATACTTCAGCTCGAAAATGCCGCGAGGACTGTGCAGGTACTTCTGGGTCGTTACACGAGAAATCGTCGACTCGTGCATCTCGACGGCCTGGGCGATATCGGCCAGCACCATCGGTTTCATAAATTCTTCGCCTTGTTCAAAGAAGGCTTGCTGCTGCTCAACAATGCAGCGGCTAACGCGCAACAGCGTATCGTTGCGGCTCTCGAGGCTTTTGATCAACCACTTTGCTTCCTGCAAATTGCTGCGGATGAACTGGTTATCGGCATCGTTACGTGCGCCGCCGCCCATCGAGGCATAATGCTGGTTGATTTGCAGACGTGGAATGCTGTCGGAGTTCAGCTCCACCGTCCAGCGACCGTTATGTTTACGTACCAGAACATCCGGAATCACATATTCCGGCTCGCTGGTCTGGATCGACTGACCAGGGCGCGGATCCAGAGACTGGATCAGATTTACCGCCTCTTTCAGCACCTCTTCTTTCAGCCGCGTCACGCGCATCAGGGTACGGAAATCGTGGTTGGCGAGCAGATCCAGATGATCGCTAATGATAAGCCGGGCTTCTTCGCACCACGGTGTCTCTTTGGTGAATTGCGAGAGCTGGATCAGCAGGCAATCGCGCAGATCCCGCGCGGCAACGCCAACGGGATCGAAGCGCTGAATGCGTTTAAGTACCGCCTCGACCTCATCAAGCCCCACGTCATCATTGCCCATGCTCTCCAGCACTTCTTCCAGCGAAACGGTGAGATAACCTGTTTCGTCAACGGCATCAACAATGGAGGTTGCGATAGCACGATCGGTGTCAGAGAAGGGGGTCAGCCCTACCTGCCACATCAGATAATCCTGCAATGACTGCGTGGTTTCGCCCTGATAGATAGGCAATTCGTCGTCGATGTAGTCGTGGCTACTGCCGGAAGGGGTACCTGCGGTGTAAATTTCATCCCAGCTGGCATCCAGCGGCAGCTCATCCGGCATCTCTTTTTGTTCGAGAGCGTCAACGGTATCCAGACCGTCATTTTCCTGAACCTGCTGGCTATCGACTTCCTCATGAAGGTCAGTTTGTTCCAGCAATGGGTTACTCTCCAGCGCTTGCTGAAGTTCCTGCTGAAGTTCCAACGTGGACAACTGCAGCAGACGGATGGCCTGTTGCAGTTGTGGCGTCATGGCTAGCTGTTGGCTGAGCCTTAGTTGCAAACCTTGCTTCATATTCAGAGCAGCACTCTCCGACAAAAAACGTCAATAAACCCTACCCTATCAGAGTCTGAAGTCTTCCCCAAGATACACGCGCTTAACGTGTTCGTCTTCAAGGATTTGCTGCGGTGTTCCATGCGCAATGAGATGCCCCTGACTGACGATATAAGCACGCTCACACACAGCCAGCGTTTCACGAACATTGTGGTCAGTAATCAGCACGCCCAGGCCGCTGTCACGCAGGTGCTCAATAATACGTTTAATATCGATAACCGAGATTGGGTCAACGCCGGCAAACGGTTCATCCAGCAGGATAAATTTCGGATTCGCCGCCAGCGCGCGGGCAATTTCCACACGGCGACGTTCACCACCTGAGAGCGATTGACCCATGTTGTCGCGCAGATGTTCAATGTGAAACTCTTCCATCAACTCATTGGCGCGATCTTCGCGTTGCTCTGAGGTCAGGTCATCGCGGATTTGCAGGACGGCCATCAGGTTGTCGTAGACGCTCAGGCGGCGAAAAATCGAGGCTTCCTGCGGCAGGTAACCAATACCGCGGCGCGCACGCGCATGCAGCGGCAGCAGACTGATATCTTCATCATCAATAATGATGTTACCCGCGTCACGCGACACAATGCCCACCACCATATAAAAGGTGGTGGTTTTCCCTGCGCCGTTAGGGCCAAGCAGCCCGACGATTTCGCCAGAGTTGACGGTCAGACTGACATCCTCAACTACGCGGCGGCCTTTATAAGCCTTGGCGAGATTCTTTGCAGTTAATGTTGCCATAACGAATTAGTTACTCTTTTTTTGCGCCGGAGCCGGGGTTTGTTTGTTGCTCTTATCCTGTAATTGCGACGGAACCAGAACGGTGGTGACGCGTTTGCCTTTGTCGCTGAACGCCTGCATTTTCTGCTCTTTCACCAGATAGGTGATTTTGTCACCGGTGATATTGCTATCCAGCTGTTCCAGATAGGCGTTACCGGTCAGCACAACGAAATCTTTTTCCAGTTCGTAATGCATCTGCGAGGAGTGGCCCTTAACGGGTTTGCCATTGTCCTGCATTTGGTAAAACGTCGCCGGGTTGCCGTAACCGTCAATGATCTCTTTACCTTGCTGACCACCCGGACGGGTAACGACCACTTTGTCGGCATTAATTTTAATCGTCCCCTGGGTTACCACGACGTTGCCGGTGAAAGTCACGACATTACCCTGCATATCCAGCGACTGCTGATCGGAGTCGATATGGATAGGTTGATCGGTATCCCCGGTCACGGCGAGCGCCGGAAGCGCGGCGGCCAAAAGCGTGGTGGCCAATACAAGATTAAGGCTGCGTTTGTTTGTTTTGAATTTCATAGGAGCTTCTAACCTTTTCAATCAGCTCGGCGTTTTTGCTGCGTAAATTGCCGCGCATTTTCAGGCCGGTGGAATTAAATGTTGTACCGTACAACGTGACCTGATCATTCGAGGTAACATCCTGCGTTACCAGATTAATCTGGGCGTTATCCGTGGTGATTTTTCGCAGCTGGGCGTCCGCCGTCAGCGCATTGACTTCAACATGTCCATAAAGATAAAGCATTTTGTCATCGGTCAGCTTCGCTTTGTCTGACTTTATCGACCAGGTTGGAATCTTATTCTCGTCGAATGTTGTCAGTACGGGCTGCGCGAACCAACTCACACCTTCAGCAGAAAAGTATTCCACGTTCTGCGCGATAAGCCGGTAGTTAAGCGCCCCTTCCGGGCTATAAACCACCGTATCTGTATGTTGGCTTTTGTAAGTCGGGTCGGCATTGTTGGTGGCGACCGGATTCGCATCATCCTGAGCAGTCAGGTTGATCCCAATCAGGACCAGTGCGGCCAGCGCCAGCAGAATGATGACCCAACGTCTGGTTTTACTCATATCGATTGCCCTTTGGCCTCATCCAGCTTGCCCTGCGCCAGCAACAACAAATCACAGACTTCACGAACTGCGCCCCGGCCGCCATTAATGCGCGTAACGTAATCCACGCGCGAAAGCAGCAGCGGATGAGCATCGGCAACGGCAACGCTCAGACCAATTTCCGCCATCACTGGCCAGTCGATCAGATCATCACCCACATAAGCAACCTGCTCTGGGGTAAGCGACAGCTTTGCCAGTAGCTCGCGGTAAGCGAGCAGTTTATCCGACTGACCTTGATACAAGTGCTTAATCTTTAGCGTTTCGCAGCGATCTTCCACTAGTTTAGCTTTTCGCCCGGTAATTATGGCAACCTCAATGTCGGAAGTGAGCGCACAACGGATCCCGTAGCCATCGCGCACATTAAATGCTTTCAGCTCTTCTCCGTTATTGCCCATATAGATGAGCCCATCGGATAACACGCCGTCTACATCCAGAATCAACAGGCGTATTTTTTCCGCTTTCGCCATAACTTGCGTGCTTACCGGCCCATAACAGGTCGCAAGCGACGCGCCAGCATTACTCATTCTTATGTCCTTCTTTACACTACGCCAGCGCGCAGTAAATCGTGCATATGTAACACACCCAGCAACTGGTCGCCATCGGCCACCAACACGGAGGTAATGTGCCGGGATTGCATCAGATTCAGCGCATCCACTGCCAGCGTGTTGGGACGTACCCGAACACCGCCGGGTGTCATGACGTCGGCAATGCCCATGCTGCGAACATCGCCGCCCATATCGAACACGCGGCGTAAATCGCCGTCGGTAAAGATGCCTTCAATTTTCATCAAATCATCGCAGATAACCGTCATGCCCAGGTTTTTACGCGTGATCTCAAGCAGTGCATCGCGCAGGCTGGCGTTTTTGCTGACATGGGGGATTTCGTCACCGGTGTGCATGATGTCATTGACGCGCAGCAACAGTTTGCGACCCAGTGCGCCGCCGGGATGCGATAAGGCGAAATCTTCCGCCGTAAAACCGCGCGCTTTCAGCAACGCGACCGCCAGCGCGTCACCCATTACCAGCGCCGCCGTGGTGCTGGACGTGGGTGCCAGACCCAATGGGCAGGCTTCTTTCGGAACCTTCACGCATAAATGAATATCTGCGGCGCGCGCCATGCTGCTTTCGGGTCGGCTGGTCATGCAAATCAGCGATACTTTTAATCGCTTCAGCACCGGGATCAAGGCGAGGATCTCGTTTGACTCTCCTGAGTTTGACAGCGCAATAACCACGTCTTGCGGGCTGACCATTCCCAGATCGCCATGGGCCGCTTCGCCCGGATGCACAAAGAAAGAGGGGGTTCCGGTGCTGGCAAATGTGGCCGCCATTTTTCTACCGATATGGCCGGATTTGCCCATTCCCATTACCACCACTTTTCCGGCGCAATAGAACATTTTTTCGCACGCCTGCGTGAAGTCGGCGTTGATGTATTGATCCAGCTCTGCGAGGCCTTCACGTTCAATTTCCAGGACTTCTTTACCTGCTTGTTGAAAGTCAAAACCCGGCTGCAAATCTATTTGCGACATAATGCGTATCCGATTATCCAGTCAAAAGCGGCGACAGCCAGTAGAGCAGCGCCAGCCATACGATAAACCCGCCGAACAACAGTGCGCCGACGCCTCTGCTGATTTGCTTACGTCGCCAGCAAATCAGGGCAAAAAGGGCACTGACCAGCAACATCACGCCATAATCACGTGTAAAGGCCATCGGGTTAAAGTCGCCCGGCGCAATCAACGCGGGCAAACCCAGCACGATAGCAATGTTAAAAATGTTTGAACCAATAATATTGCCAATGGCGATATCGTCTTCGCCTTTGCGCGCCCCAGCAATCGCTGTCGCCAGTTCAGGCAGGCCAGTACCAATAGCAATAACCGTCAGGCCAATAGTCAGCTCGCTTATAGCAAAGTAGTTCGCTACCACGGTTGCGTTATCCACCACCATACGTGTTGCCATCGGCATGATAATTAACGCTACGCCCAGCCAGAGGAACGCGACTGAAAGGCTGCCGTCTCGCGGTAGCTCCGCCAACTGCTCTCGGGTGAGACTGTCGTTGCCCTGGCGCTCGGCCAGGCGGGCAATTTTAACAATGAACACCAGCCATAGCACGGCTAATAACAGTAAAATAATGCCGTCAAAGCGGCTGAGGTGCCCATTGTACAACACCACGCCCGCCAGCAGACTGGCTACCAAGGTTAACGGTAATTCGCGGCGCAGAATATCGGAATGTACGGTAAAAGGGTGTAAAAGCGCGGCGACGCCGAGGATCAACAAGATATTCGTGATGTTAGAGCCGATCGCGGTGCCGATAGCCAGATCCAACTGACCATGCAGCGATGCGGCGACGGAGGTGATTATCTCGGGCAGCGAGGTACCGATGCTTACAACGGTCATGCCGATGATTAAAGGCGGTACGCCGAATGTGCGGCAAAGGATCGAAGCAGCGAACACCAGACGATCGGCACTGTAGACCACTAAGAGTAAACCAATTAACAATAGCGCCGTCGCTAAAAGCATCTAACGTCCTTTCTTCAGGTATAATCCGCCGGCTCGCAGGCTGCCATGTCGGGTAAAACCGGGTGTTCCGCGTAGCGTAATGATTCCTAATTTTGACTTTATGCGGCTCAAAAGTAAAACAAATGCCAGCTTTCGCTAACCTCAGCAGGTAATATTCTGTAAAAATGTTGGGTTCGTGATGTTATCAAGCGTCATGCTTGTGGCCGACGAGGCTTATAAGGAAGAGGAAATGAGCCAGACTGTGGCGAATTTGGTCGATGTTCGTGGCGTCAGCTTCTCCCGCGGCAGCCGCCCAATCTTTGACAATATTTCACTGACGGTACCGCGCGGTAAGATCACCGCCATTATGGGACCTTCAGGGATCGGCAAAACGACGCTCTTGCGTCTGATCGGTGGGCAAATTCCGCCTGACAGCGGTGAGATTTTATTCGATGGCGAAAACGTGCCAGAGATGACCCGTTCGCGTCTGTTCACCGTGCGCAAAAGAATGAGCATGCTGTTTCAGTCTGGCGCGTTGTTTACCGATATGAACGTTTTTGACAACGTTGCCTATCCTTTGCGGGAGCACACTCTGCTGCCCGAGCCGTTGCTGCGAAGCACGGTGATAATGAAGCTGGAAGCAGTAGGGCTGCGCGGTGCGGCGGACTTAATGCCATCAGAACTCTCAGGCGGTATGGCGCGCCGCGCCGCGCTGGCGCGCGCGATTGCGCTGGAGCCGGACCTGATCATGTTTGATGAACCCTTTGTGGGTCAGGACCCTATTACGATGGGCGTGCTGGTGAAGTTGATCTCCGAGCTGAATAGCGCGCTGGGCGTCACCTGTATTGTTGTTTCCCACGATGTTCCTGAAGTGCTGAGTATTGCTGATTACGCCTATATTGTGGCTGACAGGAAAATTGTCGCCCACGGAAGTGCGCAAGGGCTGCAAGAGAACAGCGATCCGCGCGTGCGTCAGTTCCTGGATGGTATTGCCGATGGCCCGGTTCCGTTCCGCTACCCTGCGGGTGATTATCAGACCGATTTATTAGAAACAGGGAGTTAAGACGCTCATGCTGCTAAATACACTGGCATCGCTTGGGCACCGCGGGATCAAAACGATCGCAACGTTCGGGCGCGCCGGTTTGATGCTTTTTAATGCGGTGGTGGGTAAACCCGAATTCCGCAAACATGCGCCGCTGCTGGTTCGCCAGCTCTATAATGTCGGCGTACTGTCGATGCTCATTATTATTGTTTCCGGCGTGTTTATCGGCATGGTGCTCGGTCTGCAGGGATACCTGGTATTGACCACCTACAGCGCCGAAACCAGTCTTGGCATGCTGGTGGCGCTGTCGCTGCTGCGTGAGTTGGGGCCGGTTGTCGCCGCGCTGTTATTCGCTGGCCGTGCGGGCTCTGCGTTGACGGCTGAGATTGGCTTGATGCGCGCGACCGAGCAGCTTTCCAGTCTCGAAATGATGGCGGTTGATCCGCTGCGGCGCGTCATTTCGCCGCGATTTTGGGCGGGAGTCATCTCGCTACCGCTGTTGACCATTATCTTTGTCGCTGTCGGTATTTGGGGCGGTTCGCTGGTTGGCGTTAACTGGAAAGGTATCGATACGGGCTTTTTCTGGACCGCGATGCAAAACGCCGTCGAATGGCGGATGGATCTGGTTAACTGTCTGATTAAAAGCGTGGTGTTTGCCATCACCGTAACCTGGATTGCGCTGTTCAACGGTTACGATGCAATCCCGACTTCCGCCGGGATTAGCCGGGCGACAACACGTACCGTTGTGCACTCCTCGCTGGCCGTACTCGGTCTTGATTTTGTGCTCACCGCACTGATGTTTGGGAATTGAGTTCATGCAAACGAAAAAAAGTGAAATTTGGGTAGGCGTTTTTCTCCTGCTGGCGCTGCTGGCGGCACTCTTTATCTGCCTGAAAGCGGCGGATGTCGCCTCCATGCGTACCGAGCCGACTTACCGTATCTATGCCACCTTTGACAACATTGGCGGTCTGAAAACACATTCGCCGGTAAGAATTGGCGGTGTGGTGGTCGGGCGCGTTGCTGATATCTCTCTTGATCCCAAAACCTATCTGCCGCGTGTCGCGCTGGATATTGAAGAACGTTACAACCAGATCCCGGATACCAGCTCACTGGCGATCCGCACTTCCGGGTTGTTAGGTGAACAGTATCTGGCGCTGAACGTTGGTTTTGACGATCCTGAAATGGGAACTTCTATGCTTAAAGAAGGAAGCACCATTCAGGACACCAAGTCCGCCATTGTGCTTGAGGACCTTATCGGACAATTCCTTTACAACAGTAAAGGCGGTGACAATAAGAATTCAGGCGATGCGGCAGCCCACGATGCAGGGAATACTCAAGCCGCACCGTCTGCTGGCCAGACGAATTAATGAGGAGAATTGACGCATGTTTAAACGTCTATTAATGGTTGCCCTGCTGGTGATTGCGCCGCTGGGGGCCGCGATGGCGGCCGATCAAGCTAACCCCTACGCCGCAATGAAAGACGCGGCACAGAAAACCTTTGATCGCCTCAAAAATGAGCAGCCGAAAATCCGTGCGAACCCGGATTACCTGCGCGATGTAGTCGATCAGGAACTGCTGCCTTATGTGCAGGTTAAATACGCCGGTGCGTTGGTGCTGGGCCGTTATTATAAAGAAGCGACCCCGGCGCAGCGTGAAGCCTATTTCGCTGCCTTTCGCGAATACCTGAAACAGGCTTACGGTCAGGCGCTGGCGATGTACCACGGTCAAACCTATCAGATTGCCCCGGAGCAGCCGCTGGGCGATGCGACGATTGTGCCGATCCGCGTGACTATCATCGATCCGAATGGTCGTCCGCCGGTGCGCCTGGATTTCCAGTGGCGTAAAAACACGCAAAGCGGCAACTGGCAGGCTTACGACATGATTGCCGAAGGGGTGAGCATGATCACGACCAAACAGAACGAATGGAGCGATCTGCTGCGTACCAAAGGTATCGACGGTTTAACCGCCGAGCTGCAATCTATTTCCCGCCAGAAAATTACCCTGGACGAGAAAAAGCAATGACAGCCAGTCTAAGCTGGTCACGCGAGGGAGAGTGCCTGAAACTGGTTGGTGAGCTGGATCAGGATCTCTTAAACCCGCTGTGGGATGCGCGCGTGGAGGCGATGAACGGGGTAACCTGCATCGACTTACATGGCGTGTCACGCGTTGATACTGCTGGTGTCGCGCTGCTGGTTCATCTGGTGGCGCAGGGCAAAAAACAGGGCAGCAATGTTGTGCTTGCTGGGGTGAGTGAGAATGTTTCCACCCTCGCTGCGCTCTATAATTTGCCGCAGGATGTATTGCCTCACTAATTTTTTCAATGCGTTACTACTTAAAGCCCCGTCCTTTATATTGATGGGGCTTTTTGCTTGTTTAAGCCGACGCCACTTTCCTCTAAGATGTGTGACTGTTTTCACTATTAGATGATATTTACACCCATGGAAAATCATGAAATTCAGACGGTGCTGATGAACGCACTCTCTCTCCAGGAAGCCCACGTCACTGGCGATGGCAGTCACTTTCAGGTTGTCGCTGTGGGTGAGATTTTTGACGGCATGAGCCGGGTCAAGAAACAACAGACCATTTATGGCCCGCTGATGGAATACATCGCAGACAACCGTATCCATGCCCTGTCGATCAAGGCTTACACTCCGGCGGAGTGGGCGCGGGATCGCAAACTTAACGGCTTTTGAGCGCAGGGGATAAACCCACTGCGCGTGTGAATTCTTAACAGAGATCAGATGAATGGATAAGTTTCGTGTACAGGGGCCGACGCGTCTCCAGGGCGAAGTGACAATTTCAGGCGCGAAAAACGCTGCGCTGCCGATTCTTTTTGCCGCGTTGCTGGCGGAAGAACCGGTTGAAATCCGTAACGTTCCGAAACTGAAAGATATCGATACCACCATGAAGCTGCTCAGCCAGTTGGGCACCAAGGTGGAACGCAATGGATCCGTATGGATCGATGCGGGTGACGTCAATGTTTTCTGCGCACCTTACGAGCTGGTGAAAACCATGCGCGCATCTATTTGGGCGCTGGGGCCGTTGGTTGCGCGTTTCGGTCAGGGGCAGGTCTCTCTGCCTGGCGGTTGCGCGATTGGCGCGCGTCCGGTGGATCTGCACATTAGCGGTCTGGAACAACTGGGCGCGGAGATCAAGCTGGAAGAGGGCTACGTCAAAGCTTCCGTTAACGGGCGTCTGAAAGGCGCGCATATCGTGATGGATAAAGTAAGCGTTGGCGCGACAGTAACCATTATGTCTGCTGCGACGCTGGCGGAAGGCACGACCATTATCGAAAACGCCGCCCGTGAGCCGGAAATTGTTGATACGGCAAACTTCCTCAATACCCTCGGTGCAAAAATCACCGGTATGGGAACCGATCGCATCACCATCGAAGGGGTGAAACGTCTGGGCGGTGGTGTTTATCGCGTCCTGCCTGATCGTATCGAAACCGGGACTTTCCTGGTCGCGGCAGCGATCTCTGGCGGTAAAATTGTTTGCCGTAACGCTCAGCCGGATACGCTGGATGCGGTGCTGGCTAAGCTGCGCGATGCTGGTGCGGATATTGAGGTTGGCGAAGACTGGATTAGCCTTGATATGCATGGTAAGCGTCCGAAAGCAGTGAATGTGCGCACAGCTCCGCATCCGGGGTTCCCGACCGATATGCAGGCGCAATTTACGCTGCTGAACCTGGTGGCTGAAGGTACGGGCGTTATCACCGAGACTATCTTCGAAAACCGTTTCATGCATATTCCTGAACTGATCCGTATGGGAGCTCACGCAGAGATCGAAAGCAATACAGCGATTTGCCACGGCGTAGAAAAGCTCTCCGGTGCACAGGTCATGGCAACCGATTTACGCGCTTCTGCAAGCCTTGTGCTGGCGGGTTGTATTGCGGAAGGGACCACCATTGTTGATCGTATCTATCATATCGATCGTGGCTACGAGCGTATTGAAGATAAACTCAGTGCGCTTGGCGCGAACATTGAGCGCGTCAAAGGCGAATAAGCCTGTTTGCTGAACTGTAAGAAGGGAGCCTCGGCTCCCTTTTTTTCTATCGCCAGTTCTGGCAAACAAGGGGAGGTGCTACTTGCATGACCGCTTATTTTCCCTCCTTTTTTTTCCTGATCAGCTTCGTCTTATCAATAAATTCGTGGGTGACGGGATCATGGTAACGTGACGGCCAGATAACCCAGGGATCGGTATCCAGCGCACGAGCAATAATCAATTCCCCTTTTGGCCAGGAGCGGGTCAGGGCATTAGCGAGGGTCGATGAGCTTAACCCGTTTTTACGGGATTCTGCAGCCAGCGATGTTCCTTTCTTACGCAGTCCGGCAATGATATCAGCCTGGTGCCAGTCCATTAATTTTGTTTCCATAACATCTCCCTGATAGAAAATAGGTGTCAATTATTTACGCCAACAACGCTACTTACTATACGCATACGGGAGCGTTTGTTCTGAAAAGCTCATGTAATATTTTGCGTTTTAGGATTATGACAAGGCTTGATATTACTGGTTATTTTTCATTTTAAGGGGATTTAAAGAAACTTATTGGAACTTTCCCGCGGCAATGCGCGGGAAGCTGGAAAGATTAACGATCGCGCTGAACGGCGATGTGGGCAAGACCGACCAACGCCTCGCGCCACGGTGAATCCGGTAGAACTTGTAGAGCGGCAATGGCCTTATCCGCTTCTTCTTCCGCACGGCGACGCGTCCATTCCAGTGAACCGCAGGCAGCCATTGCTTCCAGAACAGGTTCCAGAAGGTGTCGCCCGTTTCCTTGCTCGATAGCTTCGCGGATCATCTGTGCTTGTTCTGGCGTGCCGTTATGCATGGCATGTAACAACGGTAACGTCGGTTTGCCTTCATTCAGGTCATCGCCGGTGTTTTTGCCGAGTGTTTCACCGTCCGCGCTGTAATCAAGCAAATCGTCGATAAGCTGAAAAGCGGTTCCCAGATAGCGACCGTAATCCTGCAACCCTTTTTCCTGCGCTTCGGTGCAACCAGCCAGCAAGCCGGAACACTGAGCCGCCGCTTCAAACAGACGTGCGGTCTTGCTATAAATGACGCGCATGTAGTTTTCTTCAGTGATATTTGGGTCGTTGACGTTCATCAACTGCAGGACTTCGCCTTCAGCAATCACGTTTACGGCTTCTGACATCACTTCCAGCACTTTCAGCGAGCCGAGGCTGGTCATCATCTGGAAAGCGCGGGTGTAGATAAAATCACCAACCAGTACGCTCGCTGCGTTGCCAAAGGCCGCATTAGCGGTGGCTTTGCCGCGACGCATGTCGGACTCGTCCACAACATCGTCATGGAGAAGGGTCGCGGTGTGAATAAATTCGATTAATGCGGCAATAGTGACGTGCAAATTGCCCTCATAGCCAACGGCTCGCGCCGCCAACACGGCAATCATCGGACGGATGCGTTTGCCGCCGCCGCTTACGATGTAATAACCCAACTGGTTGATTAACTGAACATCCGAGTTGAGTTGTTGCAGAATCGTCGCGTTTACACCCGCCATGTCGTGCGCGGTTAACTCATTGATTTTTTCTAAATTCATCGCAAAAGCCGGGCTTTCAGTCCTGTTTACCACATAGCAAAATGGGATAACAAAGGGTTACGGGTTAGAATAGTATTGTTTATTGTACTGAAAAAATGCGCCAGATAAACGTTACCTTACGCGTTGTGTTTTTTTTCTGCATGGAGTGACGATCACTCTTGTCAAAGGCTAGCAATTTGCGTAATATTCGCGCCCTATTGTGAATATTTATAGCGCACTCTGAATTGATCAGAATATGTGCGCGGAAGCGGAGTTTTATATGTACGCGGTTTTCCAAAGTGGTGGTAAACAACACCGAGTAAGCGAAGGTCAGACCGTTCGCCTGGAAAAGCTGGACATCGCAACTGGCGAATCTGTTGAATTCGCTGAAGTTCTGATGATCGCAAACGGTGAAGAAGTCAAAATCGGCGTTCCTTTCGTTGATGGCGGCGTAATCAAAGCTGAAGTTGTTGCTCACGGTCGTGGCGAGAAAGTTAAAATCGTTAAGTTTCGTCGTCGTAAACACTACCGTAAGCAGCAGGGCCACCGTCAGTGGTTTACTGATGTGAAAATTACTGGCATCAGCGCCTAAGACCTGAGGAGTAGATTTAAATGGCACATAAAAAGGCTGGCGGCTCAACTCGTAACGGTCGCGATTCAGAAGCTAAACGTCTGGGCGTAAAACGTTTCGGCGGTGAAGCAGTTCTGGCAGGTAGCATCATCGTTCGTCAACGTGGCACCAAATTCCACGCTGGTTCTAACGTAGGTTGCGGCCGTGACCACACTCTGTTCGCTTTGACTGACGGTAAAGTTAAGTTCGAAGTTAAAGGCCCGAAAAACCGTAAATTCATCAGCATCGTTGCTGAATAAGTTTTTCGCGTCCCGGTAACGGAAGAAAGCCCCGCAACACGTTGCGGGGCTTTTTACATTAAAAGTCCGGTAAATTCTGGCAGGTAATACGGGCATGAAACAGCAGGCAGGCATCGGTATTGCGCTGGCGCTCACAACCGCGATGTGCTGGGGCGCGTTACCCATCGCCATGAAGCAGGTGCTGGAAGTGATGGAACCGCCAACGGTGGTTTTTTATCGCTTTTTGATGGCGGGAATCGGCCTTGGTTTGATTCTCGGCTGGAAAAAAAAACTGCCCCCGCTGCATCTTTTTCGCAAGCCGCGCTGGTTAGTTTTGTTGGCCATTGCCACAGGTGGGCTGTTCGGAAATTTCATCCTCTTCAGTTCTTCCCTGCAATACGTTAGCCCGACGGCTTCGCAGGTGATTGGTCAACTTTCGCCTGTGGGCATGATGATTGCCAGCGTTGTTATTCTCAAAGAGAAAATGCGCGGCACCCAGGTTATCGGTGCGTTGATGCTTATCTGTGGTCTGGTAATGTTTTTTAATACTAGCCTGGTGGAGATTTTTACCCGCCTGACAGATTACACCTGGGGCGTGATTTTTGGTGTCGGAGCAGCCACGGTTTGGGTGAGTTACGGCGTCGCGCAAAAAGTGTTATTACGGCGCCTGGCCTCTCAGCAGATCCTCTTTTTGCTGTACACTTTGTGTACAATTGCGTTATTGCCGCTGGCAAAACCCGCCGTGCTGCTTCAGTTAAGTAACTGGCAGCTGGCTTGCCTGGTGTTTTGTGGCCTTAATACACTGGTGGGTTACGGCGCGCTAGCGGAAGCGATGGCTCGCTGGCAGGCGGCACAGGTGAGCGCATTAATCACGCTGACGCCGCTCTTTACGCTGTTTTTTTCAGATTTATTATCAATGGCCTGGCCCGATGTTTTCGCCAGACCGATGTTAAACCTTATCGGTTATCTCGGTGCGTTTGTCGTGGTTGCGGGCGCGATGTTTTCCGCTATTGGCCATCGTCTTTTGGGACGCCGGCGTAATCGCGAAGTGGTCGCCACTGTGCCCCGCTCAGGCGAATGAGTTACGGAGAGTAAAATGAAGTTTGTTGATGAAGCTACGATCCTTGTCGTGGCAGGTGATGGCGGTAACGGTTGTGTGAGCTTCCGCCGCGAAAAATATATCCCGAAAGGCGGCCCTGATGGCGGCGACGGTGGTGATGGCGGTGATGTCTGGCTGGAAGCGGACGAAAACCTTAATACCCTGATTGACTACCGTTTTGAAAAATCTTTCCGCGCCGAACGCGGGCAGAATGGCCAGAGCCGCGACTGTACAGGGAAACGCGGAAAAGATATTACGGTGAAAGTACCGGTCGGTACGCGTGTTATCGATCAGGGCACCGGCGAAACGATGGGCGATATGACTAAACATGGTCAGCGCCTGATGGTCGCGAAAGGTGGCTGGCATGGTCTGGGCAACACGCGGTTTAAATCCTCGGTTAACCGTACGCCTCGTCAGAAAACCATGGGTACGCCGGGCGATAAGCGCGACCTGCAGCTGGAACTGATGTTGCTGGCCGATGTGGGTATGCTTGGTATGCCAAACGCAGGCAAATCAACCTTTATTCGCGCGGTATCGGCTGCAAAACCAAAAGTGGCGGATTATCCGTTTACCACACTGGTGCCGAGCCTTGGCGTTGTCCGTATGGATAACGAAAAGAGCTTTGTGGTTGCCGATATTCCGGGATTGATCGAAGGGGCTGCTGATGGCGCAGGCCTTGGGATCCGTTTCCTGAAACATCTGGAGCGCTGCCGCGTCTTGCTGCATCTGATCGATATTGATCCGATCGATGGTTCCGATCCGGCTGAAAATGCCCGTGTCATCATCGGCGAACTGGAAAAATACAGCGAGAAGCTGGCTGCCAAACCGCGTTGGTTGGTATTCAACAAAATCGATCTGATGGATAAAGCGGAAGCAGAAGCTAAAGCAAAAGCCATCGCTGAGGCGCTGGGTTGGGAGGATAAATTCTACCTTATCTCAGCGGCCAGCCAGCAGGGCGTTAAAGATCTATGCTGGGACGTGATGACCTTTATCATCGAAAACCCGATCACCCAGGCGCAGGAAGAGCAACAGCCTGAGAAAGTCGAGTTTATGTGGGACGATTATCATCGCCAGCAGCTTGAAGAAGCTGAAGTGGTAGAAGATGACGAAGAGTGGGATGACGACTGGGACGAAGACGACGAAGAAGGCGTCGAGTTCATCTACAAGCGTTAATCGCTGCGATTTCCCCGGCTGCACGGGGAATATTGCCAACAAAAATGCCGGGTTAGCACACGCTACCCGGCATTTTTGTTAGTTGTTCTGGTAGATATCTTTGTACAGCCGGCTTTCAAAACGCACCAGTGGAATGCGGCGATTACGCTGATCCGCCGGTTCGACAGCATAGCCAGAGAGATACTGCACGAAAGCCATCCGCTGACCGCTCGCAGTGGTGATAAACCCGGCCAGGTTATACACGCCCTGCAAAGAGCCTGTTTTGGCCGAAACTTTGCCGTCTACACCCGCTTCATGCAGGCCAGCGCGATACTGCAGGGAGCCATCATAGCCTGCCAGCGGCAGCATTGAGATAAAATTGAGTTCGGTGTCATGCTGCGCAATGTATTGCAGAACTTGCATCATCGTGGCGGGTGCCAGCAGGTTATGCCGTGACAGACCGGAACCATCAGCGATGATCGTATTACCGAGATCGACACCAGCCTGCTGGCGCAGGATCTGCCGTACTGCATCCGATCCTGCTCGCCACGTACCCGGTACGCCAAAGCGCGCGTGACCAATCATACGAAACACCGTGTCAGCGATCATATTGTCTGATTTTTTCAGCATCTGCTTTAGCAGATCGTGAAGCGGTACCGACTGCTTGCTGGCAATGACAGTGCCGGCCTGGTTCTCCTGCGTTTGGCGCAACAATGTACCGGTATAAGTGATACCGGCATCGTTCAATTCCGCTTTCAGAATCGCACCGGCGTAGCTTGCTCCGTCCTGAATGGCGAAAGCCAGAGGGAGTGGGTCGGCGCGTTGCGGTAGGCATCCCGTTAGCGTAAAGCGATTTAAATCGCCCGGGACGACATCCAGTTCGCAATACTGCGCCTCTGCGGAACCGCGAGCGAGCGTGCGGACCTGGCTGAACATATTCACTGGATAATAATTAGCGATGCGGATATAGGCCAAATCGCCCGGTTTTTGCGCGCTGTAGAGCGAAATAGAGAAGCAGTTGCGATCGACAATTGCCGCAGCAGGTGGTGCGCTAAAGCACTGCGTCATGTCGTTCCACGGCCAGCCTGGCGCTTTATCATGACTGGCAAAAATAGAGGTATCGACCAGCACGTTACCTTCGATTTTCTGCACACCCGACTTTTTCAGCGCCGCGACCATATTGCGAATATCCTGACGTTTTAGCGTCGGATCGCCGCCGAATCGTGCAATTAAGTCACCTTTTAACGTACCGTTATCGACAGAACCTTTGCTTTCCAGCGTGGTTGTAAAGCGAAAGTCCGGCCCAAGCTGCAACAGTGCCGCCAGCGCGGTGATAACCTTCTGCGTGCTGGCTGGCAGCGCCATTTGTTTACCGTGGTAATCAATTTCTGGCACCTGAGCGCCGACTTTTTGCACCATCAGCGCCAGGTTCGCACCATCCGGCAGTTGGTTTATGTATTCGTCTACATTCGCGGCCTGAACGTTCAGGGCTATACTTGTGGTCAATCCGATGATAAAGCTGGAAAATCGCATAATCTCGCGCTAGGAAGCAGTAAACAAGCCGTCATACTACGGCGCAACGACCCGGAAAGTAAACGATGACCCATAGTGAACTTCCGGGTAAAATACGTATCAAATTGAAAAATTGCGCTGACCTGGGGCTTTGTCCCCGGGTCAGTTTTCTTTTGCTCCTGCCCGACGGTATATGCCGGTGTACGGGGGAGGTAGATCAGATGGGGTGGGTTACCGCTCCCTACAGGAATGTTTAAGAGGTATAACAATGCAAGCTATTCCGATGACCTTACGTGGTGCCGAAAAATTGCGCGAAGAGCTGGAATTTCTGAAATCCGTTCGTCGCCCTGAAATCATCGCCGCCATCGCGGAAGCCCGCGAACATGGCGATCTGAAAGAGAATGCGGAATATCACGCAGCGCGTGAGCAGCAAGGCTTCTGCGAAGGGCGAATTAAAGATATTGAAGCAAAACTGTCTAATGCACAGGTGATCGACATTTCTAAAATGCCGAAAAGCGGTCGTGTCATTTTTGGTTCTACTGTTACGGTATTGAACCTCGATAATGACGAAGAGCAGACTTATCGCATTGTTGGCGATGATGAAGCCGACTTTAAACAGAACCTAATTTCAGTCAACTCGCCTATTGCCCGCGGCCTGGTAGGTAAAGAGCAGGACGATGTGGTGGTGATTCGCACGCCGGGCGGCGAAGTGGAATACGAAATCATCAAAGTGGAATATCTTTGATCGCTGCCTTCGCGTCGATTGTTGACGGATTGTAAAGAAAAGAAAAAGGCCGCGCTGCGGCCTTTTATGAATTCCGGGAGCGTGGCATTTTGCACGTCTGCTGGCGGAAACCCCTCGTTTTACACAGATTTTGTGTTCAATTCAGGATATCCTTAGCGTGGCAGCGAAATTTTACGCTCCGCGGTTGGGCGATAAAGCACCAGCGTTTTACCGATGACCTGTACGTTGCAGGCGCCGGTTTCGCGAACGATAGCTTCCACGATCAAGGTCTTAGTTTCTCTGTCTTCAGAGGCAATTTTCACCTTGATAAGTTCATGGTGCTCTAGCGCTTGTTCAATCTCGGCCAGTACCCCTTCGGTCAAACCATTATTGCCAAGCATAACTACCGGCTTGAGCGGATGTGCCAGACCTTTCAGGTGCTGTTTTTGTTTAGTACTCAGATTCATCGTATATTTTGCTTACGTTGGGATTGAAAACGGGTCATTCTACCGCCATCTCCACTGTATCGCCAAATTGCGCGTCGAAATTTCTCGATGTCGACGATGAACCCGGATGGAAAGTTAAATGACAGGTAAAAAGCGTTCTGCCAGTTCGAGCCGCTGGCTTCAGGAACACTTTAGCGATAAATATGTTCAACAGGCGCAGAAAAAAGGGTTGCGTTCCCGTGCCTGGTTTAAACTTGATGAAATACAGCAAAGTGACAAACTTTTTAAGCCGGGTATGACGGTCGTCGACTTGGGCGCAGCCCCTGGTGGATGGTCGCAATATGCGGTCACGCAGATAGGTGGTAATGGTCGTATCATCGCTTGTGATCTTTTACCGATGGATCCAATCGTTGGTGTGGACTTCCTTCAGGGCGATTTTCGTGATGAATTAGTTCTGAAAGCGTTACTGGATCGCGTTGGCGACAGTAAAGTTCAGGTTGTCATGTCAGATATGGCACCGAATATGAGCGGTACGCCTGCTGTTGATATACCCCGTTCCATGTATCTGGTGGAGCTGGCGCTGGAGATGTGCCGTGATGTGTTGGCGCCTGGCGGAAGTTTTTTAGTGAAAGTGTTCCAGGGCGAAGGTTTCGATGAGTATCTCACCGAAATTCGCTCCCTGTTTACGAAGGTTAAAGTGCGTAAACCGGACTCTTCACGTGCGCGTTCACGTGAAGTGTATATTGTAGCGACCGGGCGAAAATGATACCCCGTCGATTTCGGCCTCTGGTTTGAAAGAGATGGGTTATGTTGTATCCTGACGCTGTTTTTAACACAGTTGTAATATGAGGTTAATCCCTTGAGTGACATGGCGAAAAACCTAATACTCTGGCTGGTCATTGCCGTCGTGCTGATGTCAGTATTCCAGAGCTTTGGGCCCAGCGAGTCGAATAGCCGTAAGGTGGACTATTCTACCTTCCTGCAAGAGGTCAACCAGGACCAGGTTCGCGAAGCGCGTATCAACGGACGTGAGATCAACGTTACCAAGAAAGATAGTAACCGTTACACGACTTACATCCCTGTCCAGGATCCGAAACTGCTCGACAACCTGGTGACGAAAAACGTCAAAGTTGTCGGTGAACCGCCGGAAGAGCAGAGCGTGCTGACGACCATCTTTATCTCCTGGTTCCCGATGCTGCTGCTGATTGGGGTCTGGATTTTCTTTATGCGTCAGATGCAGGGCGGCGGTGGCAAAGGTGCCATGTCGTTCGGCAAGAGCAAGGCGCGTATGCTTACGGAAGATCAGATCAAAACGACTTTCGCTGACGTTGCCGGTTGCGACGAAGCAAAAGAAGAAGTTGGCGAACTGGTTGAATATCTGCGTGAGCCGAGCCGTTTCCAGAAACTGGGCGGTAAAATCCCGAAAGGCGTCCTGATGGTCGGTCCTCCGGGTACGGGTAAAACGCTGCTGGCGAAAGCGATCGCCGGTGAAGCGAAAGTACCGTTCTTCACCATTTCCGGTTCTGACTTTGTAGAAATGTTCGTTGGTGTCGGTGCATCTCGTGTGCGCGACATGTTCGAGCAAGCGAAGAAAGCAGCACCATGCATTATCTTCATCGATGAAATCGACGCCGTAGGCCGTCAGCGTGGTGCGGGGCTTGGCGGTGGTCACGATGAACGTGAACAGACGCTGAACCAGATGCTGGTTGAGATGGATGGTTTCGAAGGTAACGAAGGTATTATCGTTATTGCCGCGACGAACCGTCCGGACGTACTCGACCCTGCTTTGTTGCGTCCGGGGCGTTTTGACCGCCAGGTTGTTGTCGGTCTGCCGGACGTTCGCGGCCGTGAGCAGATACTGAAAGTCCATATGCGCCGTGTGCCCCTGTCGCCGGATATTGATGCGGCAATCATCGCACGCGGGACGCCAGGCTTCTCCGGTGCCGATTTGGCGAACCTGGTCAACGAAGCCGCGCTGTTTGCCGCTCGTGGCAACAAACGCGTTGTGTCGATGGTCGAGTTTGAAAAAGCGAAAGACAAAATCATGATGGGTGCGGAACGCCGCTCCATGGTGATGACTGAAGCGCAGAAAGAGTCCACGGCATACCACGAAGCAGGCCATGCGATTATTGGTCGTCTGGTGCCGGAACACGATCCGGTGCATAAAGTGACGATCATTCCGCGCGGCCGTGCGCTGGGTGTGACGTTCTTCCTGCCGGAAGGTGATGCGATTAGCGCCAGTCGTCAGAAACTGGAAAGCCAGATTTCAACGCTGTACGGTGGCCGTCTGGCAGAAGAGATCATCTATGGCGTTGAACATGTTTCTACCGGTGCGTCGAACGATATTAAAGTCGCGACCAACCTGGCACGTAACATGGTCACCCAGTGGGGCTTCTCCGACAAACTCGGTCCGCTGCTTTACGCGGAAGAGGAAGGCGAAGTATTCCTCGGCCGTAGCGTTGCAAAAGCGAAACATATGTCCGATGAAACCGCACGAATCATCGACCAGGAAGTGAAATCGCTTATTGAACGTAACTACAATCGCGCACGTCAGTTACTCAATGAAAATATGGATATTCTGCATGCGATGAAAGATGCTCTGATGAAATATGAGACCATCGATGCACCGCAGATTGATGACCTGATGTCACGTCGTGATGTTCGTCCGCCAGCAGGTTGGGAAGAACCTGGCACGAACAACTCTGACAATAATGGTACGCCGCGAGCGCCGCGTCCGGTCGATGAACCGCGTACGCCAAACCCGGGCAATACCATGTCAGAACAGCTGGGCGACAAATAAGTATTTGCGCTGATGATCTGCTTTTAATGAAAACCCCGGGGCTTGCTCCGGGGTTTTTCTTTTAATTTCTAACTGCCACAACCTCAGGATTTTTAGTCATGAAACTCCATGCTCAGGGCTCAACACTGGATTTGTCACATCCCCATGTAATGGGCATTCTCAATGTAACGCCGGATTCTTTTTCTGATGGCGGTGCACATAACACATTGATTGAGGCGGTAAAGCACGCAAACCTGATGATCAATGCGGGAGCGACAATTGTGGATATCGGCGGGGAATCGACGCGTCCTGGGGCGGACGATGTTAGCGTAGAAGAGGAGCTTGAACGCGTAATCCCGGTGGTTGAAGCTATTGCACAGCGTTTTGAGGTATGGATTTCCGTCGATACATCAAAACCAGAGGTGATTCGTGAATCGGCGCGAGTAGGTGCACATATCATTAACGATATCCGCTCATTAACAGAACCTGGCGCACTGGAAGCAGCCGTGCAAACCGGGTTACCGGTTTGCCTGATGCATATGCAAGGCCAGCCAAAAACCATGCAGGAAGCGCCGAAATATGATGATGTGTTTGCCGACGTGAATCGCTTTTTTAGCGAACATATAGCACGATGCGAGCGGGCCGGGATCGCAAAAGAGAAATTGTTGCTCGACCCGGGGTTCGGTTTCGGTAAAAATCTCTCCCACAATTATGCATTGCTTGCCCGCCTGGCTGAGTTTCATCATTTTGGCTTACCTCTGCTGGTTGGAATGTCGCGTAAGTCGATGGTAGGCCAGCTACTCAATGTCGGTCCCTCCGAGCGGTTAAGCGGTAGTCTGGCTTGCGCAGTGATCGCGGCAATGCAAGGCGCGCACATTATTCGTGTTCACGATGTAAAAGAAACAGTAGAAGCTATGCGGGTGGTAGAAGCCACGCTGGCAGCGAAGGAAAACAAACGCTATGAGTAATCGTAAATATTTTGGCACCGATGGTATTCGCGGCCGCGTTGGCGACGCACCGATCACCCCTGATTTTGTGCTTAAGCTGGGTTGGGCTGCCGGGAAAGTACTGGCGCGTCATGGATCGCGTAAGATCATCATTGGTAAAGATACCCGTATTTCGGGTTATATGCTGGAATCAGCGCTGGAGGCCGGGCTTGCGGCGGCTGGTCTTTCTGCCTCCTTTACCGGGCCAATGCCAACGCCGGCGGTAGCTTACCTCACGCGCACATTTCGCGCAGAAGCGGGAATTGTAATTTCGGCTTCGCATAACCCTTTCTATGACAATGGCATCAAATTTTTCTCTATTGACGGTACAAAATTGCCGGATGCGGTAGAAGAGGCGATTGAAGCCGAGATGGAAAAGGAGCTGACTTGTGTCGACTCCGCTGAGCTGGGTAAAGCTAGCCGCATTGTTGATGCCGCAGGGCGATATATTGAGTTTTGTAAGGCCACCTTCCCCAATGAATTAAGTCTTAACGGCTTAAAAATCGTCGTTGATTGCGCTAATGGCGCAACTTATCACATCGCCCCGAGCGTCTTTCGCGAATTAGGCGCGAAAGTCATAGCCATTGGGTGTGAACCTGATGGTGTGAACATCAACGAAAAATGTGGTGCGACAGACGTGGCTGCATTGCAGCAGCGCGTTCTGGTTGAGAAAGCCGATTTGGGCATTGCCTTTGATGGCGACGGTGATCGCGTCATTATGGTCGATCATGAGGGTAACAAGGTCGATGGCGATCAAATCATGTATATCATTGCCCGCGAGGGGCTGCGCCAGGGGCAGCTGCGCGGTGGCGCAGTTGGCACACTCATGAGCAATATGGGGCTTGAACTGGCGCTTAAGCAACTGGGCATTCCCTTTGCGCGCGCGAAAGTTGGCGACCGTTATGTGCTGGAAAAAATGCAGGAGAAAGGCTGGCGTATCGGTGCTGAAAACTCCGGCCATGTAATTTTGCTGGATAAAACGACGACCGGAGACGGTATCGTGGCCGGTTTGCAGGTGGTTGCCGCAATGGTGCGTAACCACATGTCTCTGCATGATTTGTGCAGCGGTATGAAAATGTTCCCGCAGGTGCTGGTGAATGTACGTTTTACCGCAGGCATTGGCGATCCGCTGGAAGACGAGACGGTTAAGACGGTGACGGCAGAAGTGGAAGCGACGCTGGCTGGCCGCGGTCGTGTGTTGTTGCGTAAATCCGGTACTGAGCCGTTAATTCGCGTCATGGTAGAAGGTGAAGACGAGGCGCAAGTGACCTCGCTGGCGAATCGCATCGCCGACGCGGTTAAGGCTGTAAAATAGCGCGATAAGTGCTTAAAAAGGCGGCTGTTGCCGCCTTTTTAATAGCCCGGGATCGCAATTTTGCTGTTTTTTTCCGCACTTGATAAAATGCACTTAAATTGCCCTTGCGAAGGTCATTCGCTTTGGTTAGTATTCACACCCGCTTCAGTGGGAAAGCAATAAACATCCCACTTTTATTGGTTTGAAGCATTGGCTGCGGCAACCCCGCAAGGAACAGGTTGATTATGTACGAAGCTCTTTTAGTTGTTTTCCTTATTGTAGCGCTGGCTCTTGTTGGCCTGATTATGCTGCAGCAAGGTAAAGGCGCTGACATGGGAGCCTCCTTTGGCGCTGGCGCGTCCGGTACGCTGTTCGGTTCAAGTGGTTCTGGTAACTTCATGACCCGTACGACTGCTGTGCTGGCAACACTGTTCTTTATTATTAGCCTTGTGCTGGGCAACATTAACAGCAATAAAACCAATAAAGGAAGCGAGTGGGATAATCTGAGTGCACCGGCTAAGAGTGAACAAACTCAGCCTGCAGCTCCGGCGCAGCCGACCAGCGATATCCCGCACTAAGAAGTAAGTCGTGCCGAGGTGGTGGAATTGGTAGACACGCTACCTTGAGGTGGTAGTGCCCGATTGGGCTTACGGGTTCAAGTCCCGTCCTCGGTACCAATATTCCGGAAAAAAGACATCGTAAGATGTCTTTTTTTTTTACCTGTTATTGACTACACTGCCAAACCTTCTTCCTTCTTCCTTCTTCCTTCTTCCTTCTTCCTTCTTCTTTCTTCAAACCCTCAAACCTTTAAACCTTCAAACCTTCAAACCTTCAAACCTTCAAACCTTCAAACCTTCAAACCTTCAAACCTTCAAACCTTCAAACTGCGAAATCGCCAAACCGCCAAACCGCCAAACCGCCAAACCGCCAACTTCTATCCTTAAACTTCTAACCCTTTCTGGGTATATCTGGTGGCAATTTTCTTCCACGCTTATTAATTCAATGATTAATGCAGGAAACTCGTGCTGTGCAAGGCGCTAGCCTCCATGTTTTAACAAAGGCTGGTTAAAGGACAAGTCAGGAGGCACATTAAAAACATATTAATCTTATAAATCATCGGCATATATCACCTCAAAAATAGCAATTACTGGTCTGAGGAGTAAAATTGATCAAGATTCGGTTTTTAATAATTTATTAATCTGCATGTGTTCGGTTGCTTTAATTTCGAGGCGTGATTATCGTTGCCTCGTTTTTAGCGTTGTCTGGATACTGAATATGTGTTGCGTTTCCTTATTAAGAAAGATTTCATCTGTTTCTCTGGCTCTTATATTCGGACTTAAGATGTCTGCGGCCTTCGCTCTCCCTGAAATAGGGATTGGAAGCATGTATGACACACTGACGCCTGATAAGCAGTCTATTTCTAAACGTATTTATAATACCGGGACATCCACGGCTTTTGTCCGCATCGATCTACTGGAAGTAAATATTGATAAAAGCGGGAAAGTTAAAGAAGCACCGGTAAAAGAGATTGCGGGTAATTCTTTACAGAAAGACAGACTTATTGTCACCCCGCTCAGAATGATTATCCCGCCTGGCGGATTCCAGGCCGCAAGATTTATGTGGCCAGGCGATCGCTCGGTTGAAAAATATTATCGAGTAAGGTTTGTTCCGGTTCTGCCAAAAACTGATGATGGCTTCGGATTAAATAATAAAGAAGTCGATGAATATCGTAAAAAAGCATTGAACGCAGGTCTGAATGTTTTATCTGGCTACGGCACATTAGTGATCGTTTTGCCTACAAAACCTGTTTTTAATACGCAAATTGAATCGTCTTCACCGGCGGGAATTAAAGTAACAAACAAAGGCACCGCCACGATTGTTCTGGAGAATATCCGCAATTGCACCTCGTCTGGTACAGGGTGTAATAGCGCTACGCGTCTTTTCATCCTGCCTGGTAAAACGAAGGTAGTAGATAAACAGAAAGGGCGCAGTACTCTTTTCACCCTTATTGAAGGGGAAAACCAAAAGAAACTACGTTTCTAGTATTAAGAAGTAAGTTGCAAATAAGCAGTGTTGTATTCTTTAAATTGAAAGGATTTTCCATGTTGACTAATAAAATTGCAAAAGCTTGTCTCTTTGGTGGTGTTCTGTCTTTATCTGTATTAGGCAGCACAACGGCGATGGCCGCTAACCAACAAAGTTACAATATCGATGTTTTCGCTCATGTTCCTAGCGATGACTTTCAGGTTGAACCTGTAGAAAGCGGATGGATTAATCAGGCTCAAGAAATTGAGTATGATATTACAACGTCCAAATTAAAAGCATTTGAAAAACAGTTCCAGTATAAGAACGTTTCTGGCGGAATTCAGGCAACATTGATGAATACCGATTCTAATGGTGACGCTATTCTGTCAAACGGTACCGATATTATTCCTCTGAAAGTTGAATTTAACGGTGTTGAACTGAGCGATACGGCGAAAACCGTTGTTGACGATACCACAGCAAAAGCTGGCGGCCGTACTACTTTGCGCATTAGCCAGTCTGACTCTAAAGCTCTTACTGTGCAGGGTGATTTTACCGGCCAGGTAGCGATGATGTTTGAGGAAGCGCTAGTTAATCCGTAACGTTTATTTCCGTTTATACCCTATAAGCTCATTATAAAAATATTATGAAAATATCATTAATACTTCTTGTTGCTGTTCCATTCGTTGTTTCGGCTGGTGATATGCAACTTGCTGCAAATATGAAAGGGCTGCCAGAAGATTTTAAGCGGTATTTTTATAATTCTGAAGTTGTCGTTCAGGTATATCTGAACGACAACTATATTTTCGATGCCAGTATTTCTCTGCGGGAAAATGGAGATATTAAACTCCTGCGAGTTATTGATGAGCAGCCAAATAGTGATCCCGCAACAAATGCAGTCTGGTCTGATTTTCTTCAGAAGGGTGTTGCCATAGGTAAATGCACAGAGTCTTGCCCGTCCGGACTCATGCAGGTTGTTTATTCTCTTGATAACTCCGCGTTAAAACTTTACACCGCTAATTATGAAACCAGCCAGGTCGTCAGCCGTTATTTGTCAGTGCCAGATGACGCACCGACCGGGTTGATTATGAATAACAGCCTCTCAATCACCGACACGGCTTCAATGCGCAGTTGGGGGATTAACTCATCTTTAACCTCTTCACTGGGCGGCTGGAGTCAACAAGCGGCGTTCCAGTCTTCAGGCACTGACGGTGAGTATCAGTACAGGAATTACAGTCTCTATCAGCTTTTCACCCAAAAAGAGTTTAAAGGCAGCTTTTTGCGTCTGGGTGTGTTTACTCCTGACAGCGATAACGGCAACGTCCAGACCGCAGGGTTTGGCAATGATACTGTTATTGGCGGCATGTGGGGAACATCGGACGCCTTGCTCGCAACCACCGACAGTGTAAGCGCGTGGCCTGTCTATGTGACGGGGCGCAATCAGTCCGTTGCTGAAGTCTGGCGCAATGGCCAAATGATCCGTACCCAGCAATTACAGGCGGGCGTACAGGCGCTGGATACCCGCCCTCTGCCGCTTGGTATTTATGATATTACGATCAAAATTATCGAAAATGGCCAGGTAGTTGATACTCAGGAAGCGCAGATTTTTAAGGCGCAGGGTTGGAATAACCCTGACAAACGCTGGCGTATGAATCTCTGGGGCGGCCAACGTCGCGCGCTGGCAAGTGGCGATGTGAGCGCGGAGGATAAGAATCCCTTTGCGGCTGGCGCGGGTATGGAATGGCTGGTCAATCCCCTAGCGACCGTTGGACTTTCCGGCGCGATGTCTCTTAAAGAGCGTCGTCTGCGGATGCGCACCAACATTACGCTTTCGCAAGACGATCGCTTTTTTGCGCAGTACACGCTGGGTAATTCGCAATATCAAGCGAATCAGGACACAGATCTCCGCTATTACCGCAATTTATATGCGGGCGGTTCCGCCAGCCTTTACTGGCGTTCTACGCTTAGCGATGTTTATGGAAGGCGCGTTCGTACCCGTCAGGCAGGTCAAACGTGGGGTGCCTCTTTGTCGTCCCGATTGCCGGGAGGCTCTTCGCTGATTCTCAATACGCAATATATTGATACCCCCTGGCGTAAAGGAACCGCGGCGGATGTTTCGTGGAGTACGCAAACACGCCTCTTTGATCGCAGTACCACTTTCCGCATGAGCGCTTATGACCGTCCGGGCTTCGATAATGATCGCCGCGATCGGGGTGTCTCTTTTAGCGTGTCGATCGCCTTGTCTCCCTCCGAAGAACATTCGGTATCTTTGAGCACCGGCCTGGAACAGGATCAGAGTTATTCCAGCCTGCAGTATCAATGGGAACCAAAAGATAAAGGGACGCTGCGCAACTTAGGCGGCGGTGTTTCCTTGAGTGCTGCGGATACTACGTTGAATGGCAATGGCGCAGTGGATACCCCCTGGATAAACGGTAACTTCTACGCGCAGCACAGTATGCGGAGCAAAACGAATATTGCAGGCGCGAACCTAAGCCAGGTGCTGGTTATGGGCGGCGGTAAGGTCGCGTCCGTCAATGGCAACAACAGTGGCATGCAGTCTGCGGTGATTGTGGATATGGATGCTGACGATAAAAACACCCGTATCCTCGCAACGGGCAATATGAGCGAACTGCGTCTGAAACCAGGCCGCAATATTTTGCCGGCGGAGCTCTGGAAAAGAAGCGATATCCAGTTTAGCGCCCCCGGTGGTGACAGTGTGCAGGTGTTCCCGGAGCGCCAGACTATCCAGATGAATCGCGGTAGCGTTCAGTATGTGAACATCAAAACAGTGAAGACCTTAACCCTGATTAGCATGCTGCAGAATGCGCAAGGCCAGCTGATTAAAAACCGCTACGTCAAAAGCGATGTCGCGCAGGCCATGGTGAATGCGGAAGGGGTATTGACGCTGGACTCCGGTGTCACAAATCGCCAGTTAACGGTTCCGGCAGAAAATGGCGAGCCAGAACTGCACTGCGAAATTCCAGCCGGGTTGGATCCCAATAAGAGAGTGCAGTTTATCAGCGCGCTTAAATGCCAGCAGGTCGGTTCAGGTGCAACGAAATGAAACAGATTGCACTGAGCTTATTTACGGGGATGGCGCTACTTGCCGGTAGCGCAACGGTGATGGCTGCCACGATGGAGATTACCGCGTCATTTACGCCATCGCTGGAAAACCCGGAAAATAACACTTTCACCAACACCACGCCCGCGGGTGGGTACTGTACGATTTATCCGGACCAATGCGTTGATCTAAAAACATTCAGTATTTCCATGGGCGGGATAACCGCGTCGCTGGCAACGGCTGGCTTCACGGTCGATTCGGATCCCCGAATGGGCGTCTATTTCAAAATGCCGGGCGCATGGCGGAATACCACGTTAATCAACCGCGAGGATGGTTCCGAAACCTCTGTCCGCTTCAGGGTGAGGGGATTCGGTGCAACGTTAAATACGCATAATGACTGGACGTTAGAAGATCACAATACCGCCTGGTCAGGAAGCCCCACTGGATGGGGAAACTTTGTTTTTGCCCCTGCACCGTGCTCCTATTCCGGCGTAGGGGTTTATTCAACCAGATACTATCGTTTTATGTGGCAATGGCCAGCCGAAAATGTGGCCTGTTATAAAGTGGCAAAAATACCGCTGACGGGTGAGCCTTACTTAATTAATGACACCAGCATCATGTATGAGCTGCAAACACCGGAGCCGCTGAAATTAACCTCAGGGCTTTATGAAGGCACCTTATCCCTGACGGTGGGTCCCGGCGGCGATATTGATTTCGGTGATAATTTTCAGGCCTCCGACAATCAGTTAAACCTTCACTTTTCCCTGAGCGTAAACCACGAGCTGAAGCTCACCACCACCCCGGAAAACCAGTCAGTGTCCCTGCAGCCCTGTGCGGCCGGAAAAATTTGTACCGCTGACGAAGGGGAGGCCAACTGGGAACGCTGGATGGTTACCCGCATCACGCCCCAGCTGACCGGCAGGAGCAATTTTAACCTGACAAGCTCGGGGAGCTTTACGGTTTTCCTCGACTGCGCCGATCAGATAGGTAAGGAGTGCGCGCTCACCAGCGATAACAGCGGGCAACAGGTGCCGATGAAAGTGATGATAAATCTGCCGGAAAAGGTGGTGGATATGCAGACCGGTTCAAGGGTAAGCGGCAGGCCACTTTTGATTGGCAAAAGCGCAGGGCAGAACTACTTCACTGCAAAAACCTACGGCACAAATGAGCCCGGCAGTATCGATTTTCTGGTGCGCCAGAAAGATGTGGACACCATGCTGTCGACGCGCCCGGACACCTATCGCGGTGCGGTGAGCGTGATTTTTGATCCGAATATCTTTTGAATTTACGCGACGGCGCAGATCGAGTGAAAAAAATGAATCTTCCATTTACACGCGTGCTTTCACAGTTGCTGGCTGCATGCCTGCTTCTTGTGAGCTTCGCCTTATCGGCGGCGACAATGCAGATTACGGCAGAGTTTGTGCCATCGCTGGAAAACCCGGAAAAAAACACCTTCACGAATACCACGTCACAGAGTGGATATTGTTCAATTTTGCCTGGGGAATGTGCCGGTACCGGAATGGTCAGTATCTCAATGGGCGGCATAACGGCCTCTCTGGCGACGGCCGGGTTTACGGCTAATTCTGATCCCAGAATGGGAATGTACTTTAAAATGCCGGGCGCAATGCGCAATATCACGGTGGTGAATCAGCAAACGGGCTCGTCGGTGACGCTTGGTTTCAGGGTTAACGCTTTTTCTGCAAGATACCATACGCGAGCAGACTGGCCCGTCAGCCAGCATCAATCTACGTGGAACGGCAGTAGTTTTGTATATGCTCCCGCACCCTGCGGTTATTCGGGCGTGGGCTGGATTAGCTATACCGCTTATCTATTTATGTGGAAATGGCCAGCCAGTGATTCTGCCTGCTATAAAACAGCCAGGATCAACCTGACGGACGAGCCTTATTATATTGACTTGACCAGCTTAGGGTATGAGTTAGTCACACCTGATCCGCTGAAAATGGCATCCGGCACCTATACAGGAACCCTATCTCTTAGCGTGGGTTCCGGTGGAGATATTGATTTCGGTGATAACTTTAAGACTTCCGACAATCAGTTAGATCTCAACTTTACCCTCTCTGTAAACCATGAACTGAAACTGACTCCGGCCACCGGTGCGCAGACGGTCGCCCTGCAACCCTGCCCATCGGGAAAGATCTGCTCAGAGGATGAGGGGAAGGCCAACTGGGAACGCTGGATGGTTTCCCGCGTGACGCCGCAACTGACCGGGCGAAGCGCGTTTACGCTCTCCAGTTCCGGAGGGTTCACCGTTTTCCTGGACTGCGCCGATCAGATAGGTAAGGAGTGTGCGCTTACCAGCGATAACAGCGGGCAACAGGTGCCGATGAAGGTGACGATCAACATGCCGGATAATGTGGTGGATATGCAGACCGGCTCCACGGTAAGCGGCAGACCGCTTTTCATTGGCAAAACTGCGAACCAAAACGAGTTTACCGCCAAAGTCTATGGCGCAGATAAACCCGGCAGTATCGATTTCCTGGTGCGCCAGAAAGACGTGGACACCATGCTGTCGACGCGTCCGGACACCTATCGCGGTGCGGTGAGCGTGATTTTTGATCCGAATATCTTTTGAATTTACGCGACGGCGCAGATCGAGTGAAAAAAATGAATCTTCCATTTACACGCGTGCTTTCACAGTTGCTGGCTGCATGCCTGCTTCTTGTGAACTTCGCCTTATCGGCGGCGACAATGCACATTACAGCAGAGTTTGTGCCATCGCTGGAAAACCCGGAAAAAAACACCTTCACAAATACCACACCCCAGAGTGGATATTGTGCAAGTTACCCTGGAGAATGTACCGCTCCCGGAACGCTCAGTATCTCAATGGGCGGCATAACGGCCTCTCTGGCGACGGCCGGGTTTACGGCAAATTCTGATCCCAGAATGGGAATGTACTTTAAAATGCCGGGTGCAATGCGCAATATCACGGTAATGAATCAGCAAACGGGCTCGTTGGTGACGCTTGGTTTCAGGGTTAACGCTTTTTCTGCAAAATACCATACGCGAGGAGACTGGCCCATCAGCCAGCATCAATCTACGTGGAATGGCAGTAGCTTTGTAAATGTTCCCGCACCCTGCGGTTATTCAGGTGTGGGCTGGCGTAGTTATACCGCTTATCTATTTATGTGGAAATGGCCAGCCAGTGATTCTGCCTGCTATAAAACAGCCAGGATCAACCTGACGGACGAGCCCTATTATATTGACATGACCAGCTTAGGGTATGAGTTGGTCACACCAGATCCGCTGAAAATGGCATCCGGCACTTATACAGGAACCTTATCCCTGACGGTGGGTCCGGGAGGGGACATTGATTTCGGCGATAATTTTACTGCCAGTGACAGCATCCTGACATTGAACTTCACCCTCTCTGTAAACCATGAACTGAAACTCACCCCGGCCGCCGGTGCGCAGACGGTCGCCCTGCAACCCTGTCCATCGGGAAAGATCTGCTCAGAGGATGAGGGGAAGGCCAACTGGGAACGCTGGATGGTTTCCCGCGTGACGCCGCAACTGACGGGGAGAAGCGCGTTTACGCTCTCCAGTTCCGGTGGGTTCACCGTTTTCCTGGACTGCGCCGATCAGATAGATAAGGAGTGCGCGCTTACCAGCGATAACAGCGGGCAACAGGTGCCGATGAAGGTGACGATCAACATGCCGGATAATGTGGTGGATATGCAGACCGGCTCCACGGTAAGCGGCAGACCGCTTTTCATTGGCAAAACTGCGGCTCAAAACGAGTTCACCGCCAAAGTCTATAGTGCAGATAAACCCGGCAGTATCGATTTCCTGGTGCGCCAGAAAGATGTGGACACCATGCTGTCGACGCGCCCGGACACTTATCGCGGTGCGGTGAGCGTGATTTTTGATCCGAATATCTTTTGAATTCATTGAGCCACGTCTTCGCGGAACAGGTGACGCTGCCATTCAGGACGAAAGCGGCTGCGGCGGGGGGCGGGAAATAAGCGATATCGCATCTGGTGGTGATGGTGCGCAGGGATCCCCGGCGCAAAAGCGTATCCGGACGCGTCGCACTACCTTTCAGTGCCGGGAAAGCAAAACCGTGAACCTGAATTACCTGGCGCATTTCCGCCAGACTTGAATTGCATAAGAAAGTGCCATTTATCAGCGCCTTCTGTTATGCGTTTTGATGTTTACAGAGAAATATTATGTCCCTACTACGCCACATTACGCGAGCAGCCTTATCCGTTTCGCTATGCGTGATAAGTTTCTGCGCTGTCGCGGCGGAAATGAATATCAGCGCCAGTTTTACTCCGTCGGCAACGAATCCGGAAAACGGCGCATTCACTAATACCACACCGGTTTCTGGGTATTGTGCGACCTGGCCTGCGTATTGCCCTGCAGGCTCCTTTGGTATTGCGTTGCCGTTAGAGCTGCGCTTAAAACAGCCGATTGTTGCCAATGACGTACCGAGAAATAACCCCTACTTCGGATTAAGTAATAAAGCCAGAACGCTACCTGTCGTTAACGAAACGACCGGCGAAGTTGCGCAAGTGACCTTCCGGATCAGTGGCTTCAGTGGGCGATACTCATTGGCCGGGAATGATTACGCCTGGGTTGGGGGATCGTATTCCTCGCCAAACTCACCTTGCCAGAACAGTGGCCCCCTTGTGGGAAACTCCAACTGGACGGCTTTTGTATGGAGAGTCACCACAGCAGAGGGCGCTTGTTATAAAGTCAGTACCATAGACAGAACAGAGCCCTCGCGCTTCTACGAAATGAGTATTGCCTACGAACTGGATACGCCAGATCCGCTGAAGATGAGTTCCGGTATCTATAAAGGTACTGCGCCACTCACCATTGGCCCCGGGGGTAACATTGATTTTGGCGATGTGTATGTAGCCAGCGATACCATGCTGAATATTAACTTTGCGCTGACGGTAACTCATGAACTGAAACTCACGCCGGCCGCTGGTGCGCAGACGGTTGCCCTGCAACCCTGCCCATCGGGAAAAATCTGCTCAGAGGATGAGGGGAAGGCCAACTGGGAACGCTGGATGGTTTCCCGCGTGACGCCGCAACTGACCGGGCGAAGTGCGTTTACGCTCTCCAGTTCCGGTGGGTTCACCGTTTTCCTGGACTGCGCCGATCAGATAGGTAAGGAGTGCGCGCTTACCAGCGATAACAGCGGGCAACAGGTGCCGATGAAGGTAACGATCAACATGCCGGATAATGTGGTGGATATGCAGACCGGCTCCACGGTGACCGGCAGACCGCTTTTCATTGGCAAAACTGCGAACCAAAACGAGTTCACCGCCAAAGTCTATGGGGCAGATAAACCCGGCAGTATCGATTTTCTGGTGCGCCAGAAAGATGTGGACACCATGCTGTCGACGCGCCCGGACACCTATCGCGCTGCGGTGAGCGTGATTTTTGATCCGAATATCTATTGAGGATATGGAATGCCCATCCTGGCGGGAGAAAGCGAACTGGCTTGATAAATGTTGTTAAGCTGAAGCGATAACTTAAAGCAGAGAATCGTGCCTGCAAGGCAGGCACGAAGATGCAGAGAGACTTATTTCTTCTCGCTGTTTTCCAGGTTTTCTACCTGAGGCAGGCCATTCCCGGCCGTGGTGGAAAGCAGACCGGTTTGCACGTAGTTGAACAGTTTCTCACGGGTATCGGTGATATCCAGATTGCGCATCGTCAGTTGACCGATACGGTCATCCGGGGAGAACACGGACTCGCCTTTTTCCATCGTCAGACGCTCTGCTTTGTAGGTCAGATTGTCGGAAACGGTATTCAGAATCGAATAATCATTGCCGCGACGCAGCTCCAGCGTGACTTCACCCGTGATGGCGCTTGCTACCCAGCGTTGCAGGGAGTCACGCAGCATCAATGCTTGCGGATCGAACCAGCGGCCCTGGTACAGCAAGCGACCAAGCTGGCGGCCATGGGCGTGATATTGCTCAATAGTGTCTTCGTTGTGGATACCGGTCAGCAGACGTTCGTAAGCGATATGCAGCAACGCCATCCCCGGGGCTTCGTAAATACCGCGGCTTTTCGCTTCGATAATACGGTTCTCAATCTGATCGCTCATTCCCAGACCGTGACGGCCACCGATGCGATTGGCTTCCAGCATCAGTTCAACATCATCAGTGAAGGTTTTGCCGTTCAGCGCAACCGGATGACCGCGCTCAAAACGTACGGTAACTTCTTCCGCCGGGATTTTGACATTCTCATCCCAGAATTTAACCCCCATGATTGGGTTAACAATCTTCACGCTGGAATTGAGGAACTCTAAATCTTTCGCTTCGTGCGTTGCGCCCAGCATGTTGGAGTCAGTCGAGTAGGCTTTTTCTGCCGACATTTTGTAGTCGAAACCAGAAGCAACCATGAATTCGGACATTTCCTGACGGCCGCCGAGTTCATCAATAAAGTCGGTATCCAGCCACGGCTTATAGATTTGCAACTCGGCGTTAGTCAGCAGGCCGTAGCGATAGAAACGCTCAATATCGTTGCCTTTATAGGTGCTGCCGTCGCCCCAGATATTCACACCGTCTTCTTTCATTGCCGCAACCAGCATCGTGCCGGTTACCGCGCGGCCCAGCGGCGTGGTGTTAAAATAAGTCAGACCACCTGTCGTATTATGAAAAGCGCCGCACTGGATGGCGGCAATGCCTTCGGCGACCAGCTGTTTACGGCAGTCGATTAGGCGAGCATTTTCCGCACCGTACTCCTTTGCGCGACGGGGAATGGCGTCATAGTCATCCTCGTCCGGTTGACCCAGGTTCGCGGTGTATGCATAAGGAACCGCGCCTTTTTGGCGCATCCACAGCAGCGCTGCGCTGGTGTCCAGTCCGCCGGAGAAAGCGATGCCGATACGTTGACCTGCGGGAAGATGCTTGAGAATCGTCGTCATAAAAAAATCCCTGCTTGATAGACCGATGGTGAGAGACTTAACAGCCACGCCATACTCTTTGTGCCATCCGACCAGAACAATTAGTGAATGGTTATGCAAAATAAGTGAGTTTTCATTTAATCATCTTTTGACGATGACCGGAAGAGAAGAGTGCAATTTTCATTGCGATAGTGGTGAACACTGCTGTTTACATGCTTAAAAATAATACGCAACAAAATTGCATACGTCAGGGGCACAGGATGCTAACGCGCCACGGTTGACAGAACGGCATGTATATCAATATACTGCAGCCCGGTTTTACGTCCCGTCTTCGGTACCAAATCCCAGCATTATTTGCAAATTTGCACTCAAGCGAGTAGAATTTGCCACGTTTCAGGCGCGGGGTGGAGCAGCCTGGTAGCTCGTCGGGCTCATAACCCGAAGGTCGTCGGTTCAAATCCGGCCCCCGCAACCACTTTCCCTAAGTGTTCTTTTTCAAATATACTATGAAGACTTAACGCCTTCGCAGCTGGATTTGAAAAAAATACTCACGGAAGGTTCTCCAGGCCGCAGTTGCGGCTATAGGGTTCAGTTATTTAAAGCCCCGATTTATCGGGGTTTTTTGTTATCTGAGTACGAAATAACTGGGCTATACGCCCTTTTTTTATGTCTTGGGGGTGGACTTGTCCACATTAGAGCAAAAATTAACAGAGATGATTACGGCGCCGGTTGAAGCACTGGGCTATGAACTGGTCGGTATCGAGTTTGTGCGCGGGCGCACATCTACACTGCGCATCTATATTGATAGTGAAGATGGCATCAATGTTGATGATTGCGCTGATGTCAGCCACCAGGTCAGTGCGGTACTGGATGTTGAAGATCCGATTACCGTGGCTTACAACCTGGAGGTTTCCTCACCAGGTCTTGAGCGTCCTTTGTTTACGGCTGAGCACTATGCACGCTTTAAGGGCGACGAAGTCTCGCTGGTTCTGCGTATGGCGGTTCAAAACCGTCGTAAATGGCAGGGCATCATTAAAGATGTCGATGGCGAGATGATCACCGTTACGGTCGAAGGTAAAGATGAAGTGTTCGCATTGAGCAATATTCAAAAAGCGAACCTGGTCCCCCACTTTTAACAGTCTGGATTTGAGGTGAAAGGCCCCCGATGAACAAAGAAATTTTGGCTGTTGTTGAAGCTGTTTCTAACGAAAAGTCGCTTCCGCGTGAAAAAATCTTTGAAGCGCTGGAAAGTGCTCTGGCTACAGCAACCAAGAAAAAATACGAACAAGAGATCGATGTTCGCGTAAGCATTGATCGTAAAAGCGGTGATTTCGACACGTTCCGTCGCTGGCTGATCGTTGAAGAAGTGACGCAGCCGACACGTGAGATCACCCTCGAAGCAGCGCGTTACGAAGATGAGAGCCTGAACCTCGACGACTATGTTGAAGATCAGATTGAATCCGTCACGTTTGACCGCATCACCACCCAGACCGCAAAACAGGTCATCGTACAGAAAGTACGTGAAGCTGAACGCGCAATGGTGGTCGATCAGTTCCGCGAGCACGAAGGCGAAATCATCACCGGCGTGGTGAAGAAAGTGAACCGCGACAACATCACGCTGGATCTCGGCAACAACGCTGAAGCCGTTATCCTGCGCGAAGATATGCTGCCGCGTGAAAACTTCCGTCCGGGCGACCGCATCCGCGGTGTGCTGTACGCTGTGCGCCCTGAAGCGCGTGGTGCGCAGCTGTTCGTGACCCGTTCCAAACCGGAAATGCTGGTTGAACTGTTCCGCATTGAAGTGCCGGAAATCGGTGAAGAAGTTATCGAGATTAAAGCCGCAGCCCGCGATCCGGGTTCTCGCGCCAAAATCGCCGTGAAGACGAACGACAAGCGTATCGATCCGGTCGGCGCCTGCGTGGGTATGCGCGGTGCGCGTGTGCAAGCGGTTTCGACGGAACTTGGCGGTGAGCGTATTGATATCGTGCTGTGGGACGATAACCCGGCGCAGTTCGTTATCAACGCAATGGCACCGGCTGACGTTGCTTCTATCGTGGTGGATGAAGATAAACACACCATGGATATCGCCGTTGAGGCGGGCAACCTGGCGCAGGCTATCGGCCGTAATGGTCAGAACGTGCGCCTCGCGTCTCAGCTGAGCGGCTGGGAACTCAACGTCATGACCGTTGAGGATCTGCAGTCCAAGCATCAGGCTGAGGCTCATGCCGCGATTGACACCTTCACCCGCTACCTGGACATTGACGAAGATTTCGCCACCGTTCTGGTCGAAGAAGGTTTCTCTACGCTGGAAGAACTGGCCTATGTGCCAATCAAAGAGCTGCTGGAAATCGATGGTCTGGATGAAGACACCGTCGAAGCCCTGCGTGATCGTGCGAAAAACGCGCTGACCACTCTGGCACTGGCGCAGGAAGAAAGCCTCGGTAATAAAGAACCGGCTGAAGACCTGCTTAACCTGGAAGGTCTGGATCGCGCACTGGCTTTCAAACTGGCTGCTCGTGGTGTTTGTACGCTGGAAGACCTCGCTGAACAAGGTGTGGATGACCTGAGCGATATCGAAGGGTTAACCGATGAGAAAGCAGGTGAGCTCATCATGGCCGCACGTAATATTTGCTGGTTTGGCGACGAAGCGTAATAAACTGTAGCAGGAAGGAACAGCATGACAGATGTAACCGTAAAAACGCTGGCCGCTGAGATTCAAACCTCTGTGGACCGCCTGGTACAGCAATTTGCTGACGCAGGGATCCGCAAGTCCGCTGAAGACTCAGTGACGGCACAAGAAAAGCAGACGCTGTTAGCGCATTTGAACCGTGAGCACGGTTCTTCGCCTGACAAGCTGACTCTGCAGCGCAAGACGCGCAGTACATTAAGTATTCAGGGCACCGGTGGGAAAAGTAAATCGGTGCAGATCGAAGTCCGTAAAAAACGCACCTTTGTAAAACGCGATCCACAAGAGGCTGAACGTCTCGCTGCGGAAGAAGAGGCGATGCGTGAAGCGGAAGAGAAGGCCCGTCGTGAAGCAGAGGAAGCCGCTGAGCGCGAAGCCGAGGAAAAAGCCAAACGTGATGCCGAAGCTCGTGCGAAACGTGAAGCTGATGAAAAGGCTAAACGCGAAAATGCTGAAAATGCAAAACGCGAAGCTGCGGAAAATAGCAAAGTGAGCAACCAACAATCTGACGAAATGACCAGGACAGCCCAGGCGGAAAAAGCCCGCCGTGAATCCGAAGCGCAAGAACTTAAGCGCAAAGCGGAAGAAGAGGCTCGTCGTAAACTGGAAGAAAATGCGCGTCGCGTAGCGGAAGAAGCTCGTCGTATGGCTGAACAAAATGAAGCGAACTGGGCAGCTCCGGCAAGCGAAGAAGAAGAGACTACTGGTGACTACCATGTAACCACTTCCCAGCATGCCCGCCAGGCGGAAGATGATAACGACCGTGAAGTTGAAGGCGGTCGTGGTCGCAGCCGCACAGCGAAAGCAGCGCGTCCGAAGAAAGGCAACAAACACGCTGAAAGCAAAGCTGATCGTGAAGAAGCGCGTGCGGCAGTTCGCGGTGGTAAAGGCGGCCGTCAGCGTAAAGGTTCTGCTCTGCAGCAGGGCTTCCAGAAGCCAGCTCAAGCGGTTAACCGTGACGTCGTGATCGGCGAGACCCTGACCGTTGGCGAACTGGCTAACAAGATGGCGGTTAAAGGCTCTCAGGTCATCAAAGCGATGATGAAACTGGGCGCGATGGCGACCATCAACCAGGTTATTGACCAGGAAACTGCGCAACTGGTTGCTGAAGAGATGGGCCATAAAGTTATCCTGCGTCGTGAAAACGAGCTGGAAGAAGCGGTAATGAGCGACCGTGACACAGGTGCTGCGGCAGAGCCGCGCGCACCGGTTGTGACCATTATGGGTCACGTTGACCACGGTAAAACCTCTCTGCTGGACTACATTCGTTCAACGAAAGTGGCCTCAGGCGAAGCGGGCGGCATTACTCAGCACATTGGTGCTTACCACGTTGAAACCGACAACGGCATGATCACCTTCCTGGATACCCCAGGCCACGCCGCGTTTACCGCAATGCGTGCCCGTGGTGCTCAGGCAACGGATATCGTGGTTCTGGTTGTTGCTGCCGATGACGGCGTGATGCCGCAAACTATCGAAGCTATCCAGCACGCGAAAGCGGCGCAGGTGCCGGTAGTGGTTGCCGTGAACAAGATCGATAAGCCTGAAGCCGATCCGGATCGCGTTAAAAACGAACTCTCTCAGTACGGCATCATTCCGGAAGAGTGGGGCGGCGAAAGCCAGTTCGTACACGTTTCCGCGAAAGCTGGTACCGGTATCGACGAACTGCTGGATGCGATCTTGTTGCAGGCCGAAGTTCTTGAGCTGAAAGCCGTACGTAAAGGTATGGCGAGCGGTGTGGTTATCGAATCCTTCCTCGATAAAGGTCGTGGTCCGGTGGCATCCGTGCTGGTGCGCGAAGGTACGCTGCATAAAGGCGATATCGTGCTGTGTGGCTTCGAATATGGCCGCGTGCGTGCGATGCGTGACGAATTGGGTCGCGAAGTCACCGAAGCTGGTCCGTCCATTCCGGTGGAAATCCTCGGTCTGTCCGGTGTTCCGGCTGCGGGTGATGAAGCGACTGTTGTGCGTGACGAGAAGAAAGCGCGTGAAGTGGCACTGTACCGTCAGGGCAAATTCCGCGAAGTTAAACTTGCGCGTCAGCAGAAATCCAAACTGGAAAACATGTTTGCCAACATGACCGAAGGCGAAGTTCACGAAGTGAACATCGTTCTGAAGGCCGATGTTCAGGGTTCTGTCGAAGCTATCTCCGATTCTCTGCTGAAACTGTCTACCGACGAAGTGAAAGTGAAGATCGTGGGTTCTGGCGTAGGTGGTATCACCGAAACCGACGCGACGCTGGCTGCTGCATCCAACGCGATTCTGGTTGGCTTTAACGTTCGTGCCGACGCTTCTGCGCGTCGCGTGATCGAAGCGGAAGGTCTGGATCTGCGTTACTACTCCGTCATCTATAACCTGATCGACGAAGTGAAAGCGGCAATGAGCGGTATGCTCTCTCCGGAGCTGAAACAGCAGATCATCGGTCTGGCGGAAGTTCGCGATGTGTTCAAATCGCCGAAATTCGGTGCGATCGCGGGCTGTATGGTTACCGAAGGTGTGGTTAAACGTCACAACCCGATCCGCGTTCTGCGCGACAACGTGGTTATCTATGAAGGCGAGCTGGAATCCCTGCGTCGCTTCAAAGATGACGTCAACGAAGTCCGTAACGGCATGGAATGTGGTATCGGCGTTAAGAACTACAATGATGTACGTACCGGCGATATGATCGAAGTGTTCGAGATCATTGAGATCCAACGTACTATTGAGTAATTCGCTTCGCTTTTCGGCTGCTAGCCAGCCGAAATGAAAAGTGGATGAACATTGCTGGCCGGGTAAGCGAAGCGCCTCCCGGCAAGAAATATTAAAAGGGGCTACGGCCCCTTTTTAGTCTGGAGAATTATTATGGCGAAAGAATTTGGTCGCCCGCAGCGCGTGGCTCAGGAACTGCAAAAAGAGATTGCGATTATCCTGCAGCGCGAAATTAAAGATCCGCGTCTGGGTATGATGACCACCGTTTCTGGTGTCGAAGTTTCCCGCGATCTGGCTTATGCCAAAGTGTTTGTCACCTTCCTCAACGATAAAGACGAAGCATCCGTGAAAGCGGGTATCAAAGCGTTGCAGGATGCCTCTGGCTTTATTCGCTCCCTGTTGGGTAAAGCGATGCGTTTGCGTATCGTGCCGGAACTGACGTTCTTCTACGACAACTCGTTGGTGGAAGGGATGCGCATGTCCAATCTGGTGACCAGTGTGGTGAAACACGATGACGAACGTCGTGTGAACCCGGACGACAGCAAGGAGGACTGATGAGTCGTCCTCGTCGTCGCGGTCGCGACGTGCATGGCGTTCTGCTGCTGGATAAACAGCAGGGCGCTTCCAGCAATGATGTGCTGCAAAAAGTAAAGCGTCTTTATAACGCCAACCGTGCCGGACACACCGGAGCGCTTGATCCGCTGGCGACCGGTATGCTGCCGATTTGCCTGGGAGAAGCGACAAAGTTTTCCCAATATCTGCTGGATTCGGACAAACGTTATCGGGTGATTGCCCGCCTTGGACAGCGTACCGATACCTCCGATGCGGATGGGCAAATCGTTGAAGAGCGTCCGTTGACCTTCAGTGCCGAACAACTGGCTACTGCGCTGGAGAGTTTTCGCGGTGATACGCAGCAAGTCCCGTCGATGTACTCTGCCCTGAAATATCAGGGAAAGAAGCTTTACGAGTATGCGCGTCAGGGCATTGAGGTTCCGCGTGAAGCGCGCCCAATTACGGTTTACGAGCTGTTATTTATCCGCCACGAAGGCAATGAACTTGAGCTGGAAATTCACTGCTCGAAAGGGACTTACATCCGTACCATCATTGATGATTTGGGTGAGAAACTGGGCTGCGGCGCACATGTTATCTATCTGCGTCGCCTGGCGGTGAGTAAGTATCCTGTTGAACGTATGGTGACGCTCGAAAAGCTGCGCGAGCTGGTGGAGCAAGCCGAGCAGCAGGGTATCCCGGCAGCACAACTGCTGGATCCGTTACTGATGCCAATGGACAGCCCGGCGTCAGATTTCCCGGCGGTTAACATTCCGTCAGCGGTCGCGGCATACTTCAAAAACGGTCAGCCGGTTCGGGCATCCGCTGCGCCAAAAGCAGGGCTGGTGCGCGTCACAGAAGGCGATGACGCAAAATTCATTGGTATGGGCGAAATGGACGACGAAGGCCGTGTTGCGCCGCGTCGTCTGGTGGTCGAGTATCCTGCACAATGACGGGCTTACCTTGCGGGAAACCATGACTACGAGTAGAATATTGCCGCTTAACGCCGGGCTATGTATTTAACATCACCCGGCGTTAATCCTGAGGCCGCTGAATTAGAGATCGGCGCCTTTTCATTTTTTTATCACTGGAGTTTAAAATGTCTCTAAGCGTTGAAGCTAAAGCAAAAATCGTTTCCGAGTTTGGTCGTGGTTCTAACGACAGCGGTTCTACCGAAGTTCAGGTTGCACTGCTGACTGCTCAGATCAACCACCTGCAGGGTCACTTTGCAGAGCACAAAAAAGATCACCACAGCCGTCGTGGTCTGCTGCGTATGGTTTCTCAGCGTCGTAAACTGCTCGACTATCTGAAACGTAAAGACGTTGCACGCTACACCGCGCTGATCGAGCGTCTGGGTCTGCGTCGCTAAGTCTGGCGAGTTTCAAGAAGGGGCCTACAAGGCCCCTTTTTTCAACCAGGCGGCAGCAATTGGCAGTAAACTAATGTATTGTTGCCAGGTATGATCTTCACTGCAGAGGTTCGCGCGGCTAATGAGAGGCTTTATCCGCAATGGGCGGGTTAGGGTTGTCATTAGTCGCGAGGATGCATGAAGATTCGGTTAAATTGTCAGCATGCCAAAGGTGTGCTGACTTTCATTAAGAAAGGACAGAACTTTGCTGAATCCGATCGTTCGTAAATTCCAGTATGGTCAACATACCGTCACGCTGGAAACCGGCATGATGGCGCGTCAGGCGACTGCTGCCGTTATGGTAAGCATGGATGACACCGCAGTATTCGTGACCGTTGTTGGCCAGAAAAAAGCAAAACCAGGTCAGGATTTCTTCCCGCTGACCGTTAACTATCAAGAGCGTACGTACGCTGCAGGTAAAATCCCTGGCGGTTTCTTCCGTCGTGAAGGCCGTCCGAGCGAAGGCGAAACGCTGATCGCGCGTCTGATTGACCGCCCGGTTCGCCCGCTGTTCCCGGAAGGGTTCGTGAACGAAGTGCAGGTTATCGCTACCGTGGTTTCCGTTAACCCGCAGGTTAACCCGGATATCGTAGCCATGATCGGTGCTTCCGCCGCGCTTTCACTGTCTGGTATTCCGTTCAATGGCCCGATTGGCGCCGCGCGTGTTGGTTATATCAACGACCAGTACGTTCTGAACCCAACTCAGGAAGAGCTGAAAGCAAGTAAGCTGGACCTGGTCGTAGCCGGTACTGAAGCCGCGGTTCTGATGGTTGAATCTGAAGCGGAACTGCTGAGTGAAGATCAGATGCTGGGCGCTGTGGTGTTTGGCCACGACCAGCAGCAGATTGTTATCCAGAGCATCAACGAGCTGGTAAAAGAAGCAGGCAAACCGCGTTGGGACTGGCAGCCGGAAGCGGTGAACGAAGCGCTGAACGCGCGCGTTGCTGCACTGGCAGAATCACGTTTAAGCGATGCGTATCGCATCACTGACAAACAAGAGCGTTATGCTCAGGTTGACGTGATCAAATCCGAAACCATCGCAACGCTGGTGGCAGAAGATGAAACCCTGGATGCCAATGAGCTGGGTGAAATCCTGCACGCTATCGAGAAAAACGTTGTTCGTAGCCGCGTACTGGCAGGCGAACCGCGTATCGATGGCCGCGAAAAAGATATGATCCGTGGTCTGGACGTTCGTACCGGTGTTCTGCCTCGCACCCATGGTTCCGCACTGTTTACCCGCGGCGAAACTCAGGCGCTGGTTACTGCAACTCTGGGTACCGCACGTGACGCGCAGATCATCGACGAGCTGATGGGCGAGCGCACTGACTCTTTCCTGTTCCATTACAACTTCCCTCCGTACTCCGTAGGGGAAACCGGGATGGTTGGTTCGCCGAAACGTCGTGAAATTGGTCACGGCCGTCTGGCTAAACGCGGCGTGCTGGCAGTAATGCCGGATGCTGATAAATTCCCGTACACCGTACGTGTGGTTTCTGAAATCACCGAATCGAACGGCTCTTCTTCTATGGCTTCCGTTTGTGGCGCATCTCTGGCGCTGATGGACGCAGGCGTACCGGTGAAAGCCGCCGTTGCGGGTATCGCAATGGGTCTGGTGAAAGAAGGCGACAACTTTGTTGTTCTGTCCGACATCCTGGGCGACGAAGATCACCTGGGCGATATGGACTTCAAAGTAGCGGGTTCCCGCGACGGTATCTCTGCGCTGCAGATGGATATCAAAATTGAAGGTATCACCAAAGAGATCATGCAGGTTGCGCTGAACCAGGCGAAAGGTGCTCGTCTGCATATTCTGGGTGTAATGGAGCAGGCGATTAACGCGCCGCGTGGTGATATCTCTGAATTTGCGCCGCGTATCCATACCATCAAAATTAATCCAGATAAGATCAAAGACGTGATCGGTAAAGGCGGCTCCGTCATTCGTGCGCTGACCGAAGAAACCGGCACCACCATCGAAATCGAAGATGATGGTACCGTGAAAATCGCAGCTACTGACGGCGACAAAGCGAAACATGCTATTCGCCGTATTGAAGAGATCACGGCTGAGATCGAAGTGGGCCGTGTCTATAGCGGTAAAGTGACCCGCATCGTTGACTTTGGCGCATTTGTTGCCATCGGCGGCGGTAAAGAAGGTCTGGTTCATATTTCTCAGATCGCGGACAAACGCGTTGAGAAAGTGACCGATTATCTGCAGATGGGCCAGGAAGTGTCGGTTAAAGTTCTGGAAGTTGACCGTCAGGGCCGTATTCGTCTGAGCATTAAAGAAGCGACTGAGCAGACTCAGCCTGTTGAAGCGTCGGAAGCGCCGCAAGCAGAGCAGGGCGAGTAAGGTTGTTTTTGCCCTCCGCTATCGCGGAGGGCTTATTAGCAGGCAGGACGCCATGTTTGCAGCCGGGGGACAGGACGTTCATCCAATTGTTGTCTTCGGGAGTGGGAAATGAAGCCTTTTTTGCGCTGGTGTTTCGTTGCGACAGCTTTAACGCTGGCAGGATGCAGCAACTCTGCCTGGCGTAAAAGTGAAGTCCTCGCGGTGCCATTGCAACCGACTTTGCAGCAAGAAGTGATTCTGGCACGCATGGAACAAATTCTTGCCAGTCGGGCTTTAACCGATGACGAACGCGCACAGCTTTTATATGAGCGCGGAGTGTTGTATGATAGCCTCGGTTTGAGAGCCTTAGCGCGAAATGATTTCTCGCAAGCGCTGGCAATCCGACCCGATATGCCGGAAGTATTCAATTACTTAGGCATTTATTTAACGCAGGCAGGCAATTTTGATGCTGCCTATGAAGCGTTTGATTCTGTACTTGAGCTTGATCCAACTTACAACTACGCGCACTTGAATCGCGGGATCGCATTGCATTACGGCGGTCGCGACAAGTTAGCGCAAGATGATCTGCTGGCGTTTTATCAAGACGATCCTAATGATCCTTTCCGGAGTCTGTGGCTTTACATCGTTGAGCGGAAGCTTAATGAGAAGCAGGCTAAAGAAGCACTGAAACAGCGCTTCGAAAAATCGGACAAGGAACAGTGGGGATGGAACATTGTCGAGTTCTACCTCGGCGACATTAGCGAAGCAACGCTAATGGATCGCCTGAAGGCAGACGCAACGGATAACACCTCGCTCGCTGAGCATCTCAGTGAAACCAACTTCTATTTAGGTAAGTACTACCTAAGTCTGGGGGATAAGGACAGCGCCACGGCACTGTTCAAACTAGCGGTTGCCAACAACGTCCATAATTTTGTTGAGCATCGTTACGCATTGTTGGAATTAGCGCTCTTGGGCCAGGAGCATGACGACCTGGCAGAATCGGACCAGCAATAGCTGACGAACATATCAGCCCGTAATCTTTTTTGATTGCCATCACCTTCGCGGGTGAGGGCTTCATTGTTCGTTAATTAACCTACTTTGAGCCGGTTCACACTTTTCAATGAAAATTGCTAATTTTTTTCACGATGAGTTATGTAGACTGGCCGCCAATGACATAGAGGCACTTGTACTACATGGCTGAATTCGAAACCACTTTTGCAGATCTGGGCCTGAAGGCTCCCATCCTTGAAGCCCTTAACGATCTCGGTTACGAAAAACCATCTCCGATCCAGGCTGAGTGCATCCCGCATCTGCTGAACGGTCGTGACGTGCTGGGCATGGCCCAGACTGGTAGCGGTAAAACTGCAGCGTTTTCTCTGCCGCTGCTGAACAACATCGATCCGGACCTGCGTGCGCCGCAGATCCTTGTGCTCGCTCCGACCCGCGAACTGGCGGTTCAGGTTGCTGAAGCAATGACCGATTTCTCTAAACATATGCGCGGTGTAAGCGTGGTAGCCCTGTACGGCGGCCAGCGTTATGACGTGCAATTACGCGCTCTTCGCCAGGGGCCACAGATCGTCGTCGGTACGCCGGGTCGTCTGCTGGATCACCTGAAACGCGGCACGCTGGATCTCTCTAAACTGAGCGGTCTGGTGCTGGATGAAGCCGACGAAATGCTGCGCATGGGCTTTATCGAAGACGTAGAAACCATCATGGCGCAGATCCCGGAAGGTCATCAGACCGCTCTGTTCTCTGCCACCATGCCGGAAGCAATCCGTCGCATTACTCGCCGCTTTATGAAAGAGCCGCAGGAAGTGCGCATTCAATCCAGCGTGACGACTCGTCCGGACATCAGCCAGAGCTACTGGACTGCATACGGCATGCGTAAAAACGAAGCGCTGGTTCGCTTCCTGGAAGCGGAAGATTTTGATGCGGCGATCATCTTCGTTCGTACCAAAAACGCAACGCTGGAAGTGGCTGAAGCGCTGGAACGCAGTGGCTATAACAGCGCCGCACTGAACGGTGACATGAACCAGGCACTGCGTGAGCAGACGCTGGAGCGCCTGAAAGACGGTCGTCTGGATATCCTGATCGCAACTGACGTTGCAGCACGTGGTCTGGACGTTGAGCGCATCAGCCTGGTTGTTAACTACGACATCCCGATGGATTCTGAATCCTACGTTCACCGTATCGGTCGTACCGGTCGTGCGGGTCGTGCGGGCCGTGCACTGCTGTTCGTTGAGAACCGCGAGCGTCGTCTGCTGCGTAACATCGAACGTACGATGAAACTGACCATTCCGGAAGTGGAACTGCCGAACGCAGAGCTGCTGGGCAAACGCCGTCTGGAAAAATTCGCCGCTAAAGTTCAGCAGCAGCTGGAAAGCAGCGATCTGGATCAGTACCGCGCGCTGCTGGCAAAAATCCAGCCTTCTGCTGAAGAAGAGATGGATATTGAAACGCTGGCCGCTGCACTGCTGAAAATGGCTCAGGGCGAACGTCCGCTGATCCTGCCGCCGGATGCACCGATGCGTCCTAAGCGTGAGTTCCGCGATCGTGATGACCGTTTCGAACGCCGTGGCGATCGTAACGATCGTGGTCCGCGTGGCGAACGTGGTGGCGAAGATCGTCCGCGTCGTGAACGTCGTGATGTTGGTGAAATGGAACTGTATCGTATCGAAGTGGGCCGCGATGATGGTGTTGAAGTACGCCATATCGTTGGTGCTATCGCGAACGAAGGTGATATCAGCAGCCGTTACATTGGTAACATCAAACTGTTTGGTACTCACTCTACCATTGAGCTGCCGAAAGGCATGCCGGGCGAAGTTCTGCAGCACTTCACTCGCACGCGTATTCTGAACAAGCCGATGAATATGCAGCTGCTGGGCGATGCACAGCCTCGTGAGCGTAGCGAACGTCGTGGTGGCGGTGAGCGTCGCGGCGGTTTCGGTGGTGAACGCCGTGAAGGTGGTCGTGGTGAAGGCCGTCGTTTCAGCGGTGAGCGTCAGGAAGGTCGTAGTTTCGGTGGCGAACGTCGTGCACCGCGCCGCGATCGTGACGATAGCGCTCCGCGTCGCCGTAACGACGCATAATTTGCGTTACAGTCTGTAAAGAAATAGATACAGCCCCGATCGAAAAGATTGGGGCTTTTTTTATCCGTAATGTACTCCTGTACTGGTACAATGCAGCAGCCTGAACTACAGGCATTGCTCACCACAGGAGAATCATTCAGATGTCGACACTGACAACCACACAAGCTTCCCCTTCGCTGTTCGGCGGGGTAGTGATTATTGGCGGCACGATCATTGGCGCAGGCATGTTTTCACTGCCGGTGGTGATGTCCGGCGCGTGGTTTTTCTGGTCATTGCTGGCGCTCGTTTTTACCTGGTTTTGCATGTTGCACTCCGGGCTGATGATCCTTGAAGCCAACCTGAATTACCGGAGCGGCGCGAGCTTCGATACCATCACAAAAGATTTGTTGGGAAAAGGCTGGAACCTGGTTAACGGTATCTCGATTGCTTTCGTGCTCTATATCCTGACTTACGCCTACATTTCGGCAAGCGGCTCTATCTTGCACCACACCTTTGCGGAAATGTCGCTGGATGTTCCGCCGCGTCTGGCCGGGCTTGCCTTTGCGCTGCTGGTGGCATTTATCGTCTGGCTCTCGACACACGCTGTCAGCCGAATGACGGCGATTGTACTGGGTGCGAAGGTCATCACCTTCTTCCTCACTTTTGGCAGCCTGTTGGGGCATGTCGAGCCAGCAACCTTATTTAACGTTGCTCAGAGCGATGCTTCGTACACGCCTTATCTGTTGATGACGCTGCCCTTCTGTCTGGCCTCGTTTGGCTACCACGGCAATGTGCCGAGCCTGATGAAATACTACGGCAAAGATCCGCGTACCATTATTCGTTGCCTGGTCTACGGCACGCTGCTGGCGCTGGGGTTATATGTGATTTGGTTGCTGGTTACCATGGGGAACATCCCGCGTCCGGCGTTTATTGAGATCGCGGCCAAAGGCGGGAATATCGATGTGCTGGTGCAGGCGCTGAGCGGCGTGCTGAATAGCCGCAGTCTGGATCTGTTGCTGGTTGTCTTCTCAAACTTTGCCGTCGCCAGTTCCTTCCTCGGCGTGACGTTGGGGCTGTTTGACTACCTGGCGGACTTGTTCAAGTTTGATGATTCCCCGCTGGGACGTTTTAAAACCGCACTGCTGACCTTTTTGCCGCCGATTGTGGGTGGTTTACTGTGGCCGAACGGCTTTTTGTATGCAATTGGTTATGCGGGTCTGGCAGCAACGATATGGGCGGCGATTGTTCCGGCATTGCTGGCAAATGCGTCGCGTAAGCGCTTTGGCAGTCCGGCATTTCGCGTGTGGGGTGGCAAGCCGATGATCGTATTGATCCTGCTGTTTGGCATCGGCAACGCGGTCGTGCATCTGCTTTCCAGCTTTAATTTGCTACCTGTTTACCAGTAATTATTTCTCTCCTCTCCCATATGGGAGAGGAGAATCTCTGCGCTAGCCGAGCAGTTCTTCTTTCACCTGCATCGCCAGCTCAAACGAGTAGAGCCGCGCCTGGTGATCAAAAATCTGCCCGTTGACCATGATTTCGTCGGCGTCCGTTTCCCGCAGAATCGACTCCAGCCCGTGGCGCACTTTCGCTTTATCACCCACCAGCGACATACTCAACGCCTGCTGTACGCCGTATTGTTCCGATGCTGACCAGAACTGATCCATATTGGGGATCGGTGGTGGCAACTGCGCGCTTTCACCACGGCGCAATTTCACAAAGGCCTGCTGCATAGAGGTAAACAGGAATTCCGCATCGCGGTTGCTGTCGGCTGCGACAATATTGATGCACACCATCACGTACGGTTTTTCCAGCCGCGCCGAAGGCGTAAAGTTGGTGCGATAAAGATGCAACGCCTGAAACAACATATCCGGCGCGAAGTGCGAAGCAAAGGCAAACGGTAAGCCCAGTTGTGCGGCCAGTTGCGCGCTATACAGGCTTGAGCCCAGCAGCCAGACGGGGATTTTTTCACCGTAGCCCGGGACCGGTCGTACGTGCGGGTTTGGATCGCGGGCATCAAACCAGTCCACCAGTTCAGCGACATCTCGCGGGAAATTGTCGATATCACCGCTCATATGGCGGCGCAGCGCCATCATGGTGCGCTGGTCGCTGCCTGGCGCGCGGCCAAGCCCGAGATCGATACGACCGGGGTAGAGCGTATTCAATGTGCCGAACTGCTCGGCAATCACCAAAGGTGAATGGTTTGGCAGCATCACGCCGCCGGAACCCAAATGCAGAGTTTGCGTATTCGCCGCCAGATAGCCAATCAATACGGAAGTCGCCGCGCTGGCGATACCGGTCATATTGTGGTGTTCTGCCAGCCAGTAGCGATGATAACCGCGCTGTTCGGCCAGTTTCGCCAGATCCAGCGAATGAGTGAACGCCTCGCGGGCGCTGGAGTTTTGCGGGATCGGCGCAAGATCAAGCACCGAAAAAGGGATCATTTTATCAGACATACACACTCACTTTGCTACAGCATTGTCATCAGATTGAAGGTCTTCTTCCAGCCTGGCGCAATGTGCCGCGCCAGGCCAGAAAAGCTGCAACTTTCATACTGCATTAACTTGTGACAATTCTTGTTAACAAAGTGAGCTTTTATTACTGCTGTAAAGCCAGACCCGGCAGCCTGCGCCAGTAGCCGTTGCAATCGCTATTAGATGCCAGTGGCAGCGGCGCATTACCCGTTTCATTAGCCTTAAACGCGTCAAGCATGGCAAACGTCTCGTTACCCATCGGCGACAGGCGCACCATATCCACAAGGCCATTCATTGAGACCAGTTCATTGCCAAGGTTGTAAACATAGCCGCTCATCGTCTGGATACCGTTGAGCACAAAGACTTGCTGATTCTCTTGCGAAAGGATGCTGCGTCCGTTCGGGTATTTAATGCAGCAGGTTTCGCACTCATCTTTGGGTCTGTCTTCGGAGCGGGCGGTAAAGCAGCGCGCGGAGTAAGCCAGTGGCAGATGACCGTAGCTCAGCACTTCCACTTCAAATTGCTGACGAATACCGAGGGAATCACACTGATCGAGTAAGTTTTTCAGCCAGTCGCGTGAAAGCTCAACCGGCATGCACCAGCGCACCATGCCTTGCTTGAGCAGTAAACGCAGCGCCACCGCGTTGTAGCAGTTGAGCGCATGCCCGGCGACAAACGGCAGCTTGCGCTCGGCGCACATATTCACCACGCCCAGGTCGCTGGCTTCGAGTAAAAACTCGCCGTTATCAACGTAACGTTTTAGTTCGTTTAATTCGGAAGAGGCCTGTACCAGCGCCAGCGTGGAAAGCACAACCTGCTTGCCGCTGCCCGCCAGTTGTTTGGCCATATCCAGCCAGTCGCCCACTTTGGTGGCGCGGCGCTTGCTGCAGACGGCTTCGCCAAGGTAAATCACATCGGCGTGGCTGGTGGCGGCCTGGCGGTAAAAATCTTCCAGCGTCTCTTTTGGCCAGTAGTAAAGCACCGGCCCTAATGAATATTTCATGGTTTTCCTACTGCCATTTGCGGTGATACGCGCCGAGGGTGGTTTGGGTGCCTTCCGACATCGACCCCAGCGTTTCCATCCAGGCCGATTGCGGCACAAAATCTTGCGGCGAGGCCATACAACGGTCGATTGCCTGACGCCATACTTTTGCCACCTGGCTGACATAGGCCGGGCTGCGCTGGCGCCCCTCGATTTTTACCGAGGCAATATTGGCGGCCAGCAGCTCTGGCAGCAGCTCCAGCGTGTTGAGGCTGGTAGGCTCTTCCAGCGCGTGATAGCGCTCGCCATCCACCAGATAGCGGCCTTTGCATAAGGTCGGATAACCGGCGTTTTCGCCATCCTGATAGCGATCAATCAGCACTTCGTTAAGACGGGACTCCAGCCCCTGCGGTGTTTGCTGCCAGCGCACAAAACGCGCCGGAGAACAGGCGCCCACGGTATTGGGTGATTCGCCAGTCAGGTAAGAAGAGAGATAGCAGCGACCTTCCGCCATAATGCACAGGCTGCCAAAAGCGAACACTTCCAGCGGCACCGGCGTGACGCGCGCCAGTTGCTTGACCTGGTGAATCGATAACACGCGCGGCAGCACCACGCGCGCCACGTCAAAGTGGCGATGGTAAAAACGAATCGCCTCTTCGTTGGTCGCGGAAGCCTGGACGGAGACGTGGCGCTCAATATGCGGATAGCGCTCGGCTGCATATTCCAGCATCGCTAAATCCGCCAGGATCAGCGCGTCAGCGCCAATCTGCGCCGCCATATCAACGGCGCGCTCCCAGCGTTGATAGCCATCAGGATGCGCAAATGTGTTAATGGCGATATGCAGCTTGCGGCGGTGTTGATGAACAAAGCTGACCGCTTCCTGCAGCTTCTTCTCGGTAAAATTAAGACCGGCGAAATGGCGGGCGTTGGTATCATCTTTCAGGCCGATATACACAGCGTCAGCGCCGTTTTCGATGGCCGCCTTCAGCGCCGGAAGGTTTCCGGCAGGGCAGAGCAACTCCATAGTGTATCCTGCAAACAGGGGCGCTATGGCCCGGATGTACCCCGTGGGGTCGCTAAGTTGTTAATGAACTGGGATTTTAGTTAACCTGTCAGCGACAATTTTTGATTTGAGGCAGTTAAATGCGTATTGATGGCGCCAATAATCCCCGGCTGTTTATTCGTAATTGTTGATTTGTGCCGCTATGCCATTTGGCGATTGTGGCAAAATAGCAGTCATTATCATTTCAGGGAGTAAAGCTCGTGTTGGATAAATTGCGCTCACGTCTTGTTCACGTTGGCCCGTCGTTACTGAGCGTGCCGGTTAAGCTGACGCCTTTTGCCATCAAACGTCAGGTGCTGGAGCAGGTGCTGCGTTGGCAATTCCAACAGGCGCTGGCGGACGGAGAACTTGAGTTTCTGGAAGGCCGCTGGTTAAGTATCCAGGTTCGGGATATTGGCCTGACGTGGTATACCTCTGTTGCAGATGGGCAGATGATTGTACGTGAATCTGCCGATGCGGATGTCAGCTTCAGCGCGGACGCCAGCGATTTGCTGATGATTGCTGCGCGTAAGCAGGATCCCGATACGCTGTTTTTCCAGCGCCGTCTGGTGATTGAAGGCGATACGGAACTTGGGCTGTACGTGAAAAACCTGATGGACGCCATTGAGCTGGAGCAGATGCCAAAACCTCTGCGGGTGATGCTGCTGCAGCTGGCGGAATTTGTTGAGGCTGGCCTGCAAGCGCCGCCTGCAACGACACAACCTTCTGTAGGTGAGCCATGCTGATTAGAGTTGAAATTCCCATTGATGCTCCCGGTATCGACGCGCTGCTGCGCCGTAGTTTTGACGGCGAAGCGGAAGCGACGCTGGTGCACGATCTGCGCGAAGACGGGCTGATCACGCTGGGATTTGTTGCGACCGATGACGAAGGTCAGGTCATTGGCTACGTGGCGTTTAGCCCGGTTTCGGTCGCCGGTGAAGAGCTGCAATGGGTCGGGCTTGCGCCGCTGGCCGTTGATGAGCAGTACCGCGGGCAGGGTATTGCGCGTCAGTTAGTGTATGAAGGGCTGGATTCACTCAACGAGTTTGGTTATGCGGCGGTGGTCACTTTAGGTGATCCCGCGTTTTATAGCCGTCTCGGGTTTGAGAAAGCGGCGCAGTATGACTTGCGCTGCCGCTGGCCAGAAAGCCATGACGCGTTTTTAGTTCATCGTCTGGCGGATGACGCGTTCAATGGCGTCAATGGTCTGGTCGAATACAGCGATCATTTCAATCGTTTTTAACGGTCACAGATAACAGGCTTTCCCGCAGCGCCTCGAACGAGCCATCCCCGGCGACGAGGTGCTCTTTCTGGCGCTTGGTTAACTGCTTAATGCGGTACTCCAGCCGCAGCGCCAGCGATCTTTCCCCCACCTCGGCCGAAAAAGCCAATGCCAGCGCACCTTTTCCCCGTAACGCTTTTGCGCCTTTCCCGGATTGATGCTGGGTAAAACGCCGTGCGACATCGGTGGTAATACCGGTGTAGAGCATGTTGTCAGCGGTGCGAATAAGGTAAAGAAACCAGGGCGTCATGACGATGTTCAGTATGTTAATGTGAAAGAAAAATAACATGGGGAAGGAAAAAAATGGAGACTCTTGCAGCCATTAATCGCTGGCTGGCGAAGCAGCATGTTGTCACATGGTGTGTGGCGAATCGGGGAGAGTTATGGTGTGCGAACGCGTTCTATTTTTATGATCCGCAAGCGGTCGCGTTTTATATCCTGAGCGAGGATCAAACCCGCCATTCACAGATGACGGGTTTGAAAGCGCAGGTAGCAGGCACGGTAAACGGCCAGCCAAAAACCGTGGCGCTAATTCGCGGCGCGCAGTTCACCGGCGAGATCCGCCGCCTCGACAGCGAAGAGAGTGCGACGTTGCGTGCGAAGTACAATCGTCGCTTTCCGGTCGCCCGCGTATTATCTGCCCCGATGTGGGAAATTCGTCTACACGAACTGAAGTTCACCGATAACACGCTGGGTTTTGGTAAAAAACTGCACTGGATCCGCGACTCAGGCACCCAATAAGCGCAGCGCTTCGCGATTAAATGCGGGCAAATCATCGGGAGTACGGCTGGTAACCAGCTGATCTTTATCGACCACCACTTCCTGGTCGTAGAACTCACCCCCGGCGTTTTTCACATCCACCACAATCGGTTTTACCGCGGTGAGCTTACGCCCGCGTATCGCATCGGCGCTGATCAGCAACTGCGGACCGTGGCAAATGGCGAAGACCGGCTTGCCAGTGCTGATGAAATCGCGCGTGAAGGTGACAAAACGATCGTCGCCGCGAAGATAGTCAGGCGAGTGTCCCCCCGGCAGCAGTAGCGCGTCAAAGTCTGCCGGGCGCACTTCATCAATGGCTTTATCAATTACCACTTCCGCTTCGCCCTTTTTACCGTGAATGGTTTTCCCGGCCTGTTTCTCAATCGTAATAACCTCATGACCGGCCTTGCGGAATTCATGGGCCGGAGAGGTGAATTCTGAATCTTCAAACTCGTCGGTGATCAAGACAGCAATTTTCTTGCTCATACTTCCTCCGTTGTTTTGGCTTCAGAAAGGGAGTTATGCATACTGATAACTCACCAGCACACTAAGCCTGGTTCAGCAGGCTGACATTGCAACACAGATTCATCTGCAAAGGGGGAAGCGATGCAACGTGTATTAATCACCGGTGCCACCGGTCTGGTTGGCGGGCATCTGTTGCGGTTGCTAAACAGCGACCCGCGAATCGACGCGATCACGGCGCCGACTCGCCGACCGTTGCAGGGCATCTCTGGTGTTGCGAACCCGCACGATCCTCAGCTCAGTGACGCGCTGGCACTGGTCACGGAACCGGTCGATACGGTTTTTTGTTGCCTCGGTACTACCCGGCGTGAGGCGGGGAGCAAAGAGGCATTTGTGCTTGCTGATTACACGCTGGTGGTGGACACGGCAATCACCGGCCTGCGCCTTGGCGCCACGCAAATGCTGGTGGTCAGTTCAATGGGAGCAAACGCGCGCTCGCCGTTTTTCTACAATCACGTAAAAGGTGAGATGGAAAACGCGTTGATGGCGCAACAGTGGCCGTCGCTGACCATCGTCCGCCCGTCAATGCTGCTGGGGGATCGGGAGAAAAAACGGGTCAATGAATCGTTGCTGGCACCGCTTTTCCGCCTGTTGCCGGGCAACTGGAAGTCGATTTCCGCCCACGACGTTGCCCGCGCAATGCTGGCGCTGGCATTTTTGCCTGCGAGCCAGCCTGTCCGGGTAGTGAAATCCGCGCAGCTACGGGCGATCGCAGCGGATAGCACATTGGCAAAATAGTTATCACGGCGTACTATTCTCGGGCTTATAAATATATCCCCGGGGAATGTTATGACTGGTCAGTCTTCACCTCAGGCGGCAACACCTGTTCAATGGTGGAAACCCGCTCTGTTCTTTCTTGTTGTTATCATTGGTCTTTGGTACGTGAAATGGCAGCCTTATTACGGCAAAGCATTCACCGCCGCCGAGACACACAGCATCGGTAAATCCATTCTTTCCCAGGCCGACTCCAGCCCGTTTCAGGCGGCGCTTGATTATGCCATGGTCTATTTTCTCGCCGTCTGGAAAGCCGCCGTACTCGGCGTGCTGCTCGGTTCGTTGATTCAGGTGCTTATCCCGCGCGACTGGTTGCTGCGCACGCTGGGGCAAAAACGCTTTAGCGGCACCCTGTTTGGTACGTTATTTTCTCTGCCTGGCATGATGTGCTCCTGCTGTGCGGCGCCGGTGGCGGCGGGCATGCGGCGTCAGCGCGTTTCGATGGGCGGTGCGCTGGCGTTCTGGATGGGCAACCCGCTGCTGAACCCGGCAACGTTGGTGTTTATGGGGTTTGTGCTTGGCTGGCATTTCGCCGCAATCCGCCTGGTTGCTGGTCTGGTCACCGTGCTCGGCGTGGCAACGCTGGTACAGATGCTGGTGAAAGATAGCCCGCAACAGGCAGAGCCGGTGGAGATCACCTTGCCGGAGCCGCAGGGCAGCTTTATGGCGCGCTGGGGCAAGGCGTTATGGCAACTGTTCTGGAGCACCATTCCGGTCTATATCCTCGCGGTGCTGGTTCTCGGTGCGGCGCGCGTCTGGCTGTTCCCGCATGCGGATGGCGCGGTGGATAACACATTGCTGTGGGTGATTGCGATGGCGATTGTCGGTTGCCTGTTTGTTATCCCCACGGCGGCAGAAATTCCCATTGTGCAAACCATGATGCTGGCGGGGATGGGCATGGCGCCTGCCCTGGCGCTGCTGATTACGCTGCCGGCGGTTAGCCTGCCATCGCTCGTTATGCTGCGTAAATCTTTCCCGGCGAAAGCCCTGTGGCTGACCGGCGGCCTGGTGGCGCTGTGCGGGATGATAACCGGAACTATTGCGCTGCTGTAAGCCTACTACTGCGCGAAAAAAAGCCCGGTTTTGACCGGGCTTTTTTATGACTGCGGGTTTATTTAAGCAGGGTAAAGGCGGTGGTCACGTGTTTCACCCCGCTTACGCGGCTGGCGATATCTGCGGCGGCGCGGCCTTCACGCTCGGTGACCAGCCCCATCAGGAACACTTCGCCGTTTTCTGTCGTCACTTTCACGTTTGACGATTTCACCTGGTCGCTGCTCAGCAACTGCGAGCGCACTTTGGTGGTGATCCAGGTATCGGAAGAGGCCGTACCCAGACCAATCGGCTGACCCTGGCGGATCTCGTTAAAGACTTCGGTTGTCCCTTCCACACCAACGGCAATCTGTTTTGCCCGCGAAGAGAGATCGGTATTCGGCGCCTGGCCTGTCAGCAGTACTTTCCCCTGGTAGGCGGTGACGTTAACACGCGCTTCTTTCTTAATTTGTTCGTCTTTCGACAGCGCGCTATTCACGCGTAGTTCCAGCGTGCTGTCATCCACCTGGGTGCCAACGGTTCGCGGATCCGTCGCGGCTTTTGTGCCCACGGCTGCGGAACCTACCACCACTGCGCCAACACAACCCTGTAACAGCAGCGCGGAAATAAGGACTGCGAGGGGCGTAAATGCCTTCATGTGTACTCCTTAATCATCCTGGTGAGGAAAAAGCGTGTTATCAATCAGATCGCATAAGCAATTTACCGTTAGCATGTGCATTTCCTGGATGCGCGCGCTGCGGTGGGAAGGAATACGAATTTCGACATCCTGCGGCCCCAGCAGACCCGCCAGCTCGCCACCGTCGTAGCCCGTCAACGCAATGATCGACATATCGCGCGTCACCGCCGCTTCGACGGCTTTAACGATATCGCGACTGTTACCACGCGTTGAGATGGCTAATAAAATATCGCCGGTATGACCGAGCGCCCGAACCTGCTTGGCATAAATTTCATCATGCAGACGGTCATTTGCTATCGCGGTTAAGACCACATTATCGGTATTAAGTGCAATGGCAGGTAAACTAGGACGTTCTGTTTCAAAACGGTTGATCATGCTGGCAGCAAAATGCTGTGCGTTGGCGGCAGATGTCCCGTTGCCACAACAGAGGATTTTGTTGCCATTCAGCAGGGAGTGAACCATCGTCATGGCTGCTCGGGAAATGGCATCAGGTAGCGCTTCCGCCGCCGCAATTTGGGTTTGAATGCTTTCCGTAAAGCAGACTTTAATTCGTTCGAGCACGGTAATCCCTATCATTGAGCCAATCATGAGTGGTCGTTAAAGGCGTTGGCTATCCACTCAACATCATTTTCGGTGAAGGCTACCACATCAAACCGGCAATCCACAGTGTCAAAACTCCCATTGTGCCGGGCCAGCCATAAACGCGCGGTATGCAGCAGTTTGGCTTGCTTGGCGCGGGTGACGCTGCTTGCTGCACCGCCAAAACGCGCCGATTTTCGGTAGCGTACTTCAATAAACACGGTGGTCTTGCCGTGTCGCATTATCAGATCGATTTCGCCGCCGCGCTCGCGCACATTGGCGGCGATAAAATGCAGTCCTTTGCTTTCCAGCAGGCGACGCGCTTTCGCTTCCCACACGTCGCCGGTCTGCTTACGGCTTAATTCGCCGGGACGATTTGCCCCTGTTGGTATTTGAGCCATGACAACTTCCTGTTGATCACGCAGTCCTGTGTAGCCGTTAAATCGCCGGTATTGCCGTTCAGCTCAAAACCCGGCACCTGACGCATTTGCGAGAAGTTATTCGCCAGCGACCAGGCATCCGCGCCCATCGCGTACAGACGCGCCAGCGAGTAGTCGTTATTCACGCTTTTCAGCGCTTGCTGCATCAGCGACGGATTTGCGCCAGCAAGCATCGGGATTTCGTTGAATTGCAGGCCTTCCATTTCAAGGCGGAAATCCGGGCCTGCGCCGCCCTGCGCGCTGCGTGAGCTGGCGTACAGCATCACACCGCTCTGGCTGCCGGTACGCAGAGTAATCATCGGTTTAATCAGTGCGATTTCATCCTGCGTGGCGACGATATACACCGCGTCAACGCTGCCGCTACCGCTAATTTGCGCATCCGTCGGCGGCGCCGGAATATTCAGACCGCCAACCGTCACGCCTGGCTGCTGTGGCAGGCTGGAAGCAACCGGGCTACCGGTCAGCGCGATGCCAGAGCGACCGTTCAGCCCCATGCGCAGTTCAGCGGTGGAACCGAATTTTTGCGCTAACACAACGCCGCCGCCCAGTTTTTTCCACTCATCGGCAAACGCGGTACTGACGCGTTCACCCAATGCGCTGCGTGGCACCAGCAGCAGCGGCGCATGACGACCCTGCTCAAAGATATGGCGTGCGGCATCGTGGGCTTCATCCTCTGGCGAGAGGGCGAAGTAGCAAATGTTGGCGCGGTTTTCGACATGCTCCGGCTGGTTGAGCGCCAGCACGTTCAGCGACGTGTTGCTGCGCATCAGCTCTTCAACATTGTTTTTGAGCAGCGGGCCGACCACGATGCTGGCGCCATCCTGCTGAACCTGGTTGAGGATCTGATCCATCGGTTGCGCACTGGTATCGTACACTTTCAGCTCAGCGCCAGGATTCGCCGGTGTGCCTGCCACGGCAGGTGCAGCGACCGGCTGAGTCGCATTAGCGTCGGTCGGCTGAGCGGGCGTTGTGGCTGCCGGATCTTGCTGAGCAGTGGCGGCGGAATTCGTTGTTGCTGCGTCACTTTGTGCTGCGCTATCCGGTGCTTGCGCTTGTTGAGCATTCGGTGCAGCTGCATTTTGCTGCGCCGGGGCGTTGGTCAGGTCATTCACATTCGCGTCTGCCGGGCTGACAACGGCTGCGGTCGCGGCCTGGGCAACTTGCTGCGGAACAGCCGGGCCGGAAACCGGGGCAATGCCGTTTTTCGCCGCTTCAAAACCCTGCTGAATAGCGCGGCTAAACACAGCCGCCTGGCCATTTAACGGCAACAGCAGCGCGATTTTGTTAGTTGCTGCTGGTTTAAAGTTTTGCAAGTTCGACAACTGGCCAGGCAACATTTTCGCCGCCGGGTTTTGCGGGTAGCGCGTTTGCCAGTCGGTAATGCCAGCTTTCAGCATATTGGGGTCGTTGCGGTTGTCGAACCACATGCGTTGCAGGTCGAGCCAGCCTTGCAGCGTCACTTCATCGGCGTTGATCACCAGCGCTCTGGCCTGATCTTGCGTCATAGAGGCCAGCGCTTGCCAGGTGGCGTCGATGTTTTTCTGCTTCTCTTCCGGTTTACTCAACAGCGGCTGCTGGGCAATGAGCGCGCGCAGCAGCGTCAGAGAAGGCTTGCCTTGCGAGGCGGAAATGCCAATTTGCCAGTAACGCGCTTGCTGGTTCTGCTCAAGATCGGCGGGATCGAGTTCGTTGAGTTGCGCTTTCGCACCGGCAAAATCCTTCTGCGCCAGTTTCATTTCGGCAGCGAGCAACGTGCGTTCTTTGCGCTGATTATCGCTCAGATCCTGCGGCAGCTGGGCAAACAGTTCGCCGGCCTGCTGGGTTTTTCCCTCTTTCAGCAGTGCACGAATGGCGAGTAATTGCCAGTTGGTCTTGCTATCATCTGTGCTTTGCTGCATCTGCTGCAGGTAATAGCCAGAATCGGCCTGCGCTTCGCCCTGCATATGCGAGGCGCTCTGGTCTGTCGATTGCGTGCCGCAGCCTGCAAACAGCAGGGCGGCGAGCACCACAGGCAGGCAGCGCGTGGCTTTCGAACGTAGAAATCTTGACGGTAGCATACTGTATCCAGTGATAATTTTTACGCAATGCTCAATATTAAATCGGCAATACGGATGAAACAATGAAACAACACGAATCGGCGGAGAATTCTCAAGGTCAGCTCTATATTGTACCTACTCCTATCGGGAATTTGGCTGATATTACGCAGCGCGCGCTTAACGTGTTACAAGCCGTTGATTTAATTGCCGCTGAAGATACCCGCCACACCGGTTTACTGCTCCAGCACTTCGCCATTAATGCCCGTTTGTTTGCGCTGCACGACCATAATGAGCAGCAAAAAGCCGAAACGCTGGTGGCGAAATTAAAAGAGGGGCAGAACATTGCGCTGGTTTCCGACGCCGGAACGCCGCTGATTAACGATCCGGGCTACCATCTGGTGCGTACCTGCCGCGAGGCCGGTATCCGCGTGGTGCCGTTGCCGGGGCCGTGTGCGGCCATCGCCGCGTTAAGCGCCGCCGGGCTGCCATCGGATCGTTTCTGTTACGAAGGTTTTCTGCCCGCCAAATCGAAAGGGCGTCGCGATACGCTCAAAGGGCTGGAAACCGAAAGCCGTACGCTCATTTTTTATGAATCCACTCACCGTCTGCTGGAAAGCCTGGAAGATATGGTCGCCGTATGGGGGGAATCCCGCTATGTGGTACTGGCGCGCGAGCTGACCAAAACCTGGGAAACCATTCACGGGGCGCCGGTGGGCGAGCTGCTGGCATGGGTTAAAGAGGATGAGAACCGCCGCAAAGGCGAGATGGTACTGATCGTCGAAGGGCACAAGGCGCAGGAAGATGAGTTACCCGCCGATGCGTTACGCACGCTGGTGTTACTGCAAACCGAGCTGCCGCTGAAAAAAGCGGCCGCGCTGGCGGCGGAAATCCACGGCGTGAAGAAAAACGCGTTGTATAAATACGCGCTGGAACAGCAGAACGGCTGAGCGACAAACCGAACGAAAAAAAAGCATGGCCTGCGCCATGCTTAAAAAGTGAGGTTTACTTTTCTTATAAAAATCAGGTCACCGGAGCCGGGTTAAACACCGCCAGTTGGTTGTGCAGGCCCCATTGATCCGAGAAGGTTTTCTTACGGCCGCTGGCGACATCCAGGATGAAGTGGAACAGTTTCCAGCCCACATCTTCAATCGTCTCTTCGCCCGTGGCGATCGTCCCGGCGTTGATATCCATTAAGTCATACCAGCGGTTCGCCAGCTCGGTACGTGTTGCCATCTTAATCACCGGCACTGCAACCAGGCCGTAAGGCGTACCGCGACCGGTGGTAAAGACCTGTACGGTAATCCCGGAAGAGACCTGCTGCGTACCGCAGACGAAGTCGCTCGCCGGCGTTGCTGCGTAAATCAGGCCGCGTTTGGTCGGGCGTTGGCCGGGAGAGAGCACTTCCGAAATGGCGCTCTTACCGGATTTCGCAATTGACCCCAGCGCTTTCTCGACCACGTTCGCCAGGCCGCCTTTTTTGTTCCCCGGAGAGGGGTTGGCACTGCGGTCGGTTTTGCCCATATCGAGATAGTTATCGTACCAGGCCATCTCTTCCAGCAGACGTTTGCCCACTTCTTCGTTAATGGCGCGCGGGGTCAGTAAGTGTATCGCGTCGCGCACTTCGGTCACTTCTGAGAACATTACCGTGCCGCCGCAGCGAATAATCAGGTCAGATGCAAAGCCAACCGCCGGGTTAGCGGTAACGCCGGAGAACGCATCGCTGCCGCCGCACTGCATGCCGACAACCAGTTCGGAGGCCGGGCAGGTTTCACGTTTGCGCTGATTCAGCTTCACCAGGTGGCGTTCAGCCACCTGCAGAATGTCGTCCACCATTGAGCGGAAACCCACGTGATGCTCATCCTGCAAACGCACAATGCTGGCGCTGTCGACCGGAATGGCCTGCACATCTTCAGTGCCCTGCAGCAGACGTTCCGGCTGTAATTTTTCGCAACCGAGACCAATCACCATCACTTCACCGCCAAAGTTCGGGTTCAGCGCGAGGTTATGGATAGTACGAATGGGGATCACCGCAGCCGGTGCGTTAATCGCCACGCCGCAGCCATAGAGATGGTTCAGACCGACGACGCCGTCCACATTTGGGTACTTCGGCAGCAGATCGCGTTCGATAATCTTCACGACATAATCGACAACGCCCGCCACGCAATGCACGCTGGTGGTGATGCCCAGCAGATTTTTAGTGCCGACGCTGCCGTCCGCATTGCGATAGCCTTCAAAGGTGTAACCTTCCAGCGGCGGCAGCGGCTCAGGGACTTTGGTCGCCAGCGGCAGCGTATTCAGCGGCGGCGCTTTTGGTAGTTCAACGGTGGATTCATCAATCCAGCTACCGCGTGCAATGTCGCGTACAGCGTAACCAATCACTTCGCCGTAACGCACAATCTCACCGTGATGGGGAATATCCACCAGCGCCACTTTATGGCCTTGCGGAATATGCTCAATCAGCTCAAGTCCATCCGGAAAACGGGTTCCCGCTTTTAAGCCATTGTCATTAACGATGATCGCGACATTATCCGTGTCGTGTACCTTAATATAAAACGCCCCTGGCGGTTGCTGTCTAATTTCAATGTCGGACATTGTTAAGTAATCTCCAGCTAGCTGTACGATGCATTACTCAATAAAAAGAGGAACCATTCTTTATTCTGTAATTAATATCAGAAATAAAAATCTCATTTGCTGAAATAAGGATGTCAGGAGTTTAAATAATAAAATGTGATCTGCATCACTTATTATTGTGATCTCCCGTCTGGTGCGGCTGTCTATTGCAAGAACTGTGCATTAGCGCCCAGGCGTATGTGCATATGCTCAAATTATTCTTTTTGTACAAGGTTAAAATTGAGCAACCCTCCAGTGTGTGACATGATGACGCTGATTATACTGAGCGCTAATAAAATCGACGTGCCAATTATCTGATATAAGTTCGGGTGCTTAAATTAAATCAGATAAGAAACATCACAATAATTATATTTTAAATTTGGCGGTGCCCAAGGAAATTAAAATGACTGTTGAACATGCCGTTGAAACAAAACGGGGCTTACCAACCCGTTATTTAATTTTGCTAATTATATTTATTGTTACTGCTGTTAACTATGCAGACCGCGCTACGCTATCCATTGCCGGGACAGAGGTTGCGAAAGAGCTGCAACTTGATTCTGTCTCAATGGGCTACATCTTTTCAGCATTCGGTTGGGCTTACTTGCTGATGCAAATCCCTGGCGGTTGGTTGCTTGACCGCTTCGGTTCGAAAAAGGTTTATACCTGGAGTCTGTTTTTCTGGTCGCTCTTCACTTTCTTGCAGGGTTTTGTTGATGTTTTCCCGATCGCCTGGGCCGGGATTTCCATGTTTTTCATGCGTTTTATGCTCGGCTTCTCAGAAGCGCCATCATTTCCGGCGAACGCCCGCATCGTTGCGGCCTGGTTCCCGGCAAAAGAGCGCGGTACAGCTTCTGCGATTTTTAACTCTGCGCAGTATTTCTCTCTGGCGCTATTCTCACCGCTGCTGGGCTGGCTGACTTTCGCCTGGGGCTGGGAGCATGTGTTTACCGTGATGGGCGCGATCGGTTTTGTGCTGACCTTCGCCTGGGTGAAATTTGTCCACAACCCAACTGACCATCCTCGTATGTCCCGCGAAGAGCTGGAGTACATCGCGCAGAATGGCGCGGTCGTGGATATGGACCACAAAAAAACGGACGACAGTAAAAACGCCGGTCCTAAAATGGATTACATCAAGCAACTGCTGTGCAACCGTATGATGCTTGGCGTGTTTTTTGGTCAGTACTTCCTTAACACCATTACCTGGTTCTTCCTGACTTGGTTCCCGATTTATCTGGTGCAGGAAAAAGGTATGTCGATCCTCAAAGTCGGGTTTGTTGCCTCCATTCCGGCGCTGTGCGGTTTTGCCGGTGGCGTGCTCGGCGGATTTTTCTCTGATTACCTGATTAAGCGCGGTTCCTCGCTGACCGTGGCACGTAAATTCCCTATCGTGGTCGGGATGTTACTGGCTTCAAGCATCATTCTGTGTAACTACACCGATAACACCGCCCTGGTTATTGCCCTGATGGCGCTCGCATTCTTCGGTAAAGGTTTTGGCGCGTTGGGTTGGCCGGTTATTTCCGATGTCGCGCCGAAAGAGATTGTGGGCTTGTGCGGTGGCGTCTTCAACGTGTTCGGTAATGTGGCCTCTATCGTGACGCCGCTGGTTATCGGATACATGGTTAAAGAGTTGCATTCTTTCAACGGTGCGTTGGTGTTCGTAGGCTGTTCAGCGCTGATGATGATGGTCTGCTACCTGTTCGTGGTTGGCGACATCAAACGTATGGAACTGAAGAAATAAGCAACAACTCATTAAGGTACAAAAGATGAATAACGATATCTTCCCAAACAAATTCAAGGCCGCGCTGGCGGCGCAACAGATTCAAATCGGTTGTTGGTCTGCGCTGGGTAGTCATATCAGCACTGAAGTTCTGGGCCTGGCGGGTTTTGACTGGCTGTTACTGGACGGCGAACACGCCCCAAACGACGTGCTCACTTTTGTACCGCAATTAATGGCATTAAAGGGCAGCGTTAGCGCGCCGGTGGTACGGGTTCCGACCAACGATCCGGTGATTATCAAACGCCTGCTGGATATCGGTTTCTATAACTTCCTGATCCCGTTTGTCGAAACCGAAGAAGAAGCGGTAAACGCCGTGGCGGCGACCCGCTATCCGCCGGAAGGCATTCGCGGTGTCTCTGTTTCGCACCGCGCCAATATGTTCGGCACCGTGCCGGATTACTTCCGCCAGTCCAACGCCAATATCACGATTCTGGTGCAGATCGAAAGCCAGGCGGGGGTGGATAACCTCGATGCCATTCTGGCAACCGACGGCGTAGACGGCGTGTTTGTTGGCCCAAGCGATCTGGCCGCCACGCTGGGTTACATCGGCAATGCCGCGCACCCGGAAGTACAGCGCACCATTCAACACATTTTTGCGCGCGCCAAAGCGCACAACAAACCGAGCGGTATTCTGGCGCCGGTTGAAGCCGACGCACGCCGCTACCTCGAATGGGGCGCGACCGTGGTAGCCGTTGGCAGCGACCTTGGCGTGTTCCGCTCAGCCACGCAGAAGCTGGCCGACACCTTTAAGAAATAATCAAACCACCATTAAAGAGAGAGACGCAATTATGACGATGAAAGTTGGTTTCATTGGCCTGGGTATCATGGGTAAACCAATGAGTAAAAACCTCATTAAAGCCGGTTACTCACTGGTGGTCGTGGATCGTAACCAGGACGCCGTGGCTGAAGTGATTGCCGCAGGCGCTGAAGCCGTAACCAGCGCGAAAGCCGTTGCTGAGCAGTGCGATGTGATTATCACCATGCTGCCGAACTCCCCGCACGTAAAAGAAGTGGCGCTGGGCGAAGGCGGCATCATCGAAGGCGCGAAGCCTGGTACTGTGCTTATCGACATGAGCTCCATCGCACCGCTGGCCAGCCGTGAAATCAGCGAGGCGCTGAAAGCGAAAGGCATTGACATGCTGGACGCGCCGGTCAGCGGCGGCGAGCCGAAAGCCATCGACGGCACGCTGTCGGTGATGGTGGGCGGGGACAAAGCGATTTTCGACAAATATTACGATCTGCTGAAAGCGATGGCGGGTTCTGTGGTGCACACCGGTGATATCGGCGCGGGCAACGTGACCAAACTGGCGAACCAGGTGATCGTGGCGTTGAATATTGCCGCGATGTCTGAAGCGCTGACGCTGGCGACTAAAGCGGGCGTTAACCCGGATCTGGTCTACCAGGCGATTCGTGGCGGGCTGGCGGGCAGCACCGTGCTGGACGCGAAAGCGCCGATGGTGATGGATCGCAACTTCAAACCGGGCTTCCGTATTGATCTGCATATCAAAGACCTTTCCAACGCGCTGGATACCTCGCACGGCGTTGGCGCGCAGTTGCCGCTGACAGCCGCAGTGATGGAGATGATGCAGGCGCTGCGTGCAGACGGTCTGGGCAATGCCGACCACAGCGCGCTGGCATGCTATTACGAGAAACTGGCGAAGATCGAAGTAACTCGTTAATCAAAAGGGCGCGGCGCTGCGCCCTTGACTCCTTATTTATCCACTTCTTCAGGCCGCTATTGGCCTGAAGGGTGAAGTGCGCGGCACTATCAGGCTCACAACTATGAAAATCGTAATCGCCCCAGACTCTTACAAAGAAAGCCTTTCAGCTACTGAAGTAGCGCAGGCGATAGAAAAAGGATTTCGGGAGATTTTCCCGGATGCTCAATATGTTTCCGTTCCGGTTGCGGATGGTGGCGAAGGTACGGTTGAAGCCATGATTGCCGCCACGAATGGCACGGTGCATACCGCGCGCGTCACTGGACCGCTGGGGAAACATGTTGAAGCCTGCTGGGGGATGTCGGGCGACGGAAAAACCGCGTTTATTGAAATGGCGGCGGCGAGCGGGCTGGCGCTGGTTCCACCTGAATTACGTAACCCTTTGATTACCACTTCGCGCGGCACCGGGGAACTTATTTTGCACGCGCTGGAACAGGGGGCGACCACTATTATTATCGGCATTGGCGGTAGCGCAACTAACGACGGCGGCGCGGGTATGGTGCAGGCGCTGGGCGCGAAACTGACCGATGCTAACGGGACGGAAATCGGCTACGGCGGCGGTAGCCTGATAAGCCTGAACGGCATTGATATTTCCGGGCTCGATCCGCGTTTACAACACTGCACGCTGCGTGTCGCCTGCGATGTCACTAACCCTTTGATCGGCGAGCAGGGCGCATCACGCATTTTTGGCCCGCAAAAAGGGGCGACGGAAGCGTTGATTGTCGAGCTGGATCGCAACCTGAGTCATTTCGCCGATGTTATTAAAAAATCGCTGCGCGTTGATGTGAAAAACGTGCCGGGCTCCGGCGCAGCAGGCGGGATGGGCGCGGCATTGATGGCTTTTCTCGGCGCGGAATTACGCAGCGGCATTGAGATCGTGACGCAGGCGCTCAATCTTGAAGAGCATATTCACGATTGCACACTGGTAGTGACCGGCGAAGGGCGCATCGACAGCCAGAGTATCCACGGAAAAGTGCCGGTGGGCGTGGCGCATGTCGCCAAAAAATACCACAAGCCAGTGATCGGTATCGCCGGGAGTTTGACCAGCGACGTGGGCGTGGTTCACCAGTACGGCATTGACGCCGTATTTAGCGTGCTGACCAGCATCGGTACGCTGGAAGAGGCGTTTCGTGGCGCGTTTGACAATATTTATCGCGCATCGCGCAATATTGCCGCCACCTTGCAAGTGGGAATGTTGACGGAAGGGTGACAGGCGCAAGCAAACCCTCTATACTGCGCGCCGAAGCTGACCAGACAGTCGCCGCTTCGTCGTCGTCCTCTTCGGGGGAGACGGGCGGAGGGGAGGAAAGTCCGGGCTCCATAGGGCAGGGTGCCAGGTAACGCCTGGGAGGCGCAAGCCTACGACCAGTGCAACAGAGAGCAAACCGCCGATGGCCCACGCAAGTGGGATCAGGTAAGGGTGAAAGGGTGCGGTAAGAGCGCACCGCGCGTCTGGCAACAGTTCGCGGCACGGTAAACTCCACCCGGAGCAAGGCCAAATAGGGGTTCACAAGGTACGGCCCGTACTGAACCCGGGTAGGCTGCTTGAGCCAGTGAGCGATTGCTGGCCTAGATGAATGACTGTCCACGACAGAACCCGGCTTATCGGTCAGTTTCGACTATTAATAAAACCCCGCTTCGGCGGGGTTTTTGCTTTCTGGCGGCTAAAGCTGAATGACTGTCCACTCCGCTTTCGATGAAAGAACGCGGCTTACCGGCTAGTTTCGACTGTTCAGATAAGAACCCGCTTCGGCGGGATTTTTGCTTTCTGGCGGCTAAAGCTGAATGACTGTCCACTCCGTTTTCGATGAAAGAACGCGGCTTACCGGCCAGTTTCGACTGTTCAGATAAGAACCCGCTTCGGCGGGATTTTTGCTTTCTGGCGGCTAAAGCTGAATGACTGTCCACTCCGTTTTCGATGAAGGAACGCGGCTTACCGGCCAGTTTCGACTGTTCAGATAAGAATCCGCTTCGGCGGGGTTTTTGCTTTCTGGCGGCTAAAGCTGAATGACTGTCCACTCCGCTTTCGATGAAAGAAAGCGGCTTACCGGTCAGTTTCGACTGTTCAGATAAGAACCCGCTTCGGCGGGGTTTTTGCTTTCTGGCGGCTAAAGCTGAATGACTGTCCACTCCGCTTTCTATGAAGGAACGCGGCTTACCGGTCAGTTTCGACTGTTCAGATAAGAACCCGCTTCGGCGGGATTTTTGCTTTCTGGCGGCTAAAGCTGAATGACTGTCCACTCCGCTTTCGATGAAAGAACGCGGCTGACTGGTCAGTTTCGACTGTGCAGGTAAGATCCCGCTTCGGCGGGGGTTTGCTTTTTTGATAGAGGCAGTTTGCAGGCTTTTTGCTGTTGCGCGCGCCGTACCGTTAAGCACCGGCACTTCTAACCTTATAAATAAATATCCCGTCGGAAGGCTGTCGAAAAGCGCTAACATGTTCTTAAACGGTTTTGAAACTAGCATCGCGGGAGTCGCTGCCGTCATGGAACAAAAATCATTGATCATTATTCAGATGGGGGATGCCCCGAAGCCTTTACGTGACGCCCACGGGGATGTTCCGCATTGGTTTTGCCGGGCTATCGGGTGTGCTCCTGAAGAGGTGGACGTGGTTCGCGTTTTTGAAGGCGAAACGCTGCCAGCCCCGGATGCGCGCCGGGCAGCGATCATTACCGGTTCATGGGCGATGGTTTCCGACAGGCTGCCGTGGAGCGAGAAGACCGCAGAATGGATCCGCGAAGCCATTGCGGTTGAGATGCCGCTCTTTGGCGTTTGCTATGGTCATCAACTGATGTCCTGGGCCCTGGGCGGGAATGTTGAATACCATCCGCAGGGCCGTGAAGCGGGGACAAAAACCGTTTATTTGAACGCCTCGGCGCACAACGATCCGCTACTCAGCCACCTGTCTGAAAGTTTCCCTGCGCACCTGACGCACCGGCAAACGGTAACGCGGCTGCCTGAAGGCGCATCGGTGCTGGCCTCTTCTGCCCATGATAATCATCAGATCGTTCGCTACGGGCCACGGGCCATTTCGGTGCAGTTCCACCCGGAAATGACGCCGGAAATCGCGACCGATCTGCTGCGTTTGAATCGCGCGCACATCGAAAAAGAGGGCACCGATGCCGACAGCTTAGTCGCCAGCGTGCTGCCCGCGCCGGGCGCGGCGGAGATCCTGCGCCGTTTCGTGCAGGAAGTGACCGAGCGCGACAAGACGCGGTTATCTAACGCTGCCCAGTGAGCGGTCTTGCGCCGTGCCACGCACCAGCCGGGTTAACTCCTCGCAACGGGTGATTAGCCCGTTCTCCAGCGTGAAATGCGCAAACACGTCAATGTGTGCCTGAGAGCCATCTTTCTTACTCACCGCCACAAGATGGTGCGTCAATACGTCATTGTTTTGCCCGGCAATGGCGACCACAGTCACGTCAATGGCGTGCGTCAGATGTTTGAGTTTCGCCATGTGTTCGACAAATCCCGTGAAATCAAGCGACTGCCCGTCGACAACTTGTTGATAATCCGGCGAGAAGAATTGGCGAATTTTCGCTTCGTTATGGTCAGGGTGGCAAACAACGCGTTGTAAAGCCAGGGTGATATGTTGGGTGATGTCCATCATGGTTATCCTCATTTGAGCCTGTTAGAGAGGATATCGCTACACCGCGTTGGTATATTAACCGTATCAGGACATCAAATACGGTTTATCAGCCATGTTAATCGTACAAAAGCAGCGACTCACGCATCAAAACAAGCACATCACCGCGTGGCACCAGCATGCCAGCGGGCAGCTGTTTTGCATTCAGCGGGGGATGATGATTGTGAAAACGGAGCAGGCGCAATGGGCGCTAACGCCCGCGACTGTCGGCTGGTTTCCTGCACAGATGCGCCACTGCGCCTGGAGCGTGGGCGAGGTAGAAGGACATAGCCTGCAACTCAACCACGATGATGCCCCCGCTTTCGCGGGAGTGTGGCCTGCCGATCCGTTTATGATGCTTTTGATGGAACGTATAACGCAGTGCGACCCGTCTCGCCAGGCATCGCTTCTGGCGGTGATGATGGAGGAGATTCGCGTAGCACCAGGCGCGCCGTTGCAGTTAACCCTGCCGCAGGATCGTCGGGCGAAACGGGTGGCTGAACTGCTGTTGTCGGAGCCACACCATGTGGCAAATCAGGCGCAACTGGCTAAGCTCTTTGGCTTGAGCGTCAGAACATTAAGCCGCTTGTTCAGCGAACAAACCGGGCTGAGTTTTAGCCAGTGGCGGCAGCAGGCAAAAGTCCTGGCATCGATGGCGCATCTGCTGCGCGGGGTGTCGGTAAGTGAGACGGCAGAACGCTGCGGGTACGATAATGTCAGTGCTTTTATCGCCGCATTTAAGCTGCGCTTTGGCAGCACGCCGGGGCAATTTCAGGCACGAAACCGGGCGTGCTAAGTTCGCGAAGAACGACAATAGGGTTCAGTAGAGATTTGCCCCGGTCTGATGCGCCGGGGCTTATGGGTCAGGCGGTGGCTTCTTCTTCCGCCAGTCGGACAACGGCTTCTGCGACGATTGCTTCCAGCTCTGTCAGCATCTCTTCATAACCGAATCCAGCCAGGGCGGGGAGTGGGGTTTGCTGTGTAGGGTCTGTCATAAAATTCATTGTGCTGCTCATTTCATTTACTCACTTACGTAACGCAACTATCACACGGGTAAATCTATCAGCAAAGCGCGCAACGGCGTATCCGCAACCAGGGTTATGTTAGCCTCGTCACGAATAAACGCACCGTCACCACAGGTGAGCGCTTCTTTTGCTTCGCAATGTGTCACGGCGTGTACCGTACCGTGAATCGATTGCAAATAGGCGCGCGGGCCATGCAGTTGAATCTGTAACTCTTCGCCTTTGGCAAGCTCGATATGATGCAGCCACACTTGCTGGCGGAGCTGCAAACTTCCCTGGCTGCCATCGGGGGAAGCCAGCAGTTGCTGCGCCACATCGGCAATGGTCATTTTTTGCACCGGCGGGTTTTCACGCTCGGGGCAGGCATCCAGCCATAACTGCATACGCGTTAACGATTTGTCTTTGCTCAGGTTATGTTCGCTGTAGCTGATGCCGGGCTGGGTGGCAATTAACAATGCTTCACCGGCTTTCGCCTGGACATGGTTGCCCTCGCTGTCGCGATACTCCGCTTCGCCTTCCAGAATCAGATTTAAAATATCCACTTTCGGGTAGGTGCGTGGCTGGAACGATGCGCCAGGGGCGAGCACTTCCTGGTTCAACACACGCAGGGAGGCATAGCCCAGTAATTTCGGGTCGAAGTAATGTCCAAAAGAAAAAGTGTAGCGGGCCTGAAGCCAGCCGAAGTCAGCTTGTCCGCATTGTTTCGCAGTACGGGTAGTAATCATAATTGTCGACCTCTCTTTACTTAAAACAATGTTAAAGGTATGGACGCTGCATTGTTAGCCAGATATTCTGCCCGGTATGTTCAAATTTCCTGAATGAGAACACTCATGGCCAAAGAAAGGGCGCTGACGCTCGAAGCGTTACGCGTGATGGATGCGATTGACCGGCGTGGAAGCTTTGCCGCGGCGGCGGATGAGTTGGGACGCGTGCCTTCTGCGCTCAGCTATACCATGCAAAAACTTGAAGAAGAGCTGGATGTCGTGCTGTTTGACCGCTCCGGGCACCGAACGAAATTCACCAATGTCGGGCGAATGCTGCTGGAGCGCGGTCGCGTATTGCTGGAAGCCGCCGATAAACTGACAACCGACGCAGAAGCGCTGGCGCGCGGCTGGGAAACGCATCTGACGCTGGTCACTGAAGCGCTGGTGCCGACAGTCGAGCTGTTTCCGCTGGTCGACCGGCTGGCGGCAAAAGCCAATACGCAGTTATCGATCATTACTGAAGTGCTGGCCGGGGCGTGGGAGCGGCTGGAGCAGGGGCGTGCCGATATTGTCGTCGCTCCGGATATGCATTTTCGCTCCTCGTCGGAAATCAACTCACGCAAGCTTTACTCGGTGATGAACGTCTACGTTGCTGCGCCGGATCACCCGATCCACCAGGAAGCGGAACCGCTCTCGGAAGTGACGCGCGTGAAATACCGCGGCGTGGCTGTTGCCGATACCGCCCGCGAGCGTCCGGTGCTGACGGTACAGCTTTTGGATAAGCAGCCAAGGCTGACGGTGAGTACCATCGAGGATAAACGCCAGGCGCTGCTGTCCGGCCTGGGCGTGGCGACGATGCCTTATCCACTGGTGGAACAGGATATCGCCGAAGGTCGCTTACGTGTTGTGAGCCCGGAATATACCAGCCAGGTAGATATTATTATGGCCTGGCGTCGCGACAGTATGGGCGAAGCGAAAGCCTGGTGTCTGCGGGAAATTCCCAAGCTGTTTGCCGGTAAATAAGTCATTGCTCCACATTGGTGGAGCAATGCCATTCAGGGGAACGCTTTCGGTACGGGGCCAAAGGGGTTTTCTACCGGCGTGCCGCGCTGGCTGTAAAACGCCAGCAGCATCAACCAGCCAATCACCGGAAACAGCAGCAGCAACAGCCAGCGCCAGCTCCGGTTGGTATCATGCAGGCGGCGTACCTGAACCGCCAGGTTTGGCACCAGCACCAGCAGGGCGTAAATCTGGCTTAACAGGTGCCAGCCGATGATCCTGTCGACCACATACAGCACGCCAAAGAGGATAAGGTTGACCAGTGTGAACATCCAGAATTCGCGGCGGTGCGCGCGTCCATGAAATGTCGCGTAGTTGCTCAGTACCCTAAAATACCAGTCCATTTCCCACCTCGATCAACGGTCAATCCGTTGTTTTCTCAACGATCCCTGTAAGAATAGACGGCAAAAATACAAAGCGAAAACCCGGCGAGAAATAATTTGGGCGCGATGAAACGCGCCCGGAAGATCAGGAGAAACGCAGGTCGCGTCCGTGTGGCTCATCCAGATCCTGCCACGGCCCGATAGAGATAATTCCGGTCGGGTTAATGGTTTTGTGGCTGCGGTAATAGTGGTTGCGGATATGGGCGAAATCGACCGTTTCCGCAACGCCCGGCATCTGATAAATGTCGCGCAGAAAGCCGTGCAGATTCAGATAGTCGCTGATGCGGTGCTTATCGCATTTGAAGTGAGTGACATAGACCGGATCGAAACGCACCAGCGTTGTCCACAGGCGGATATCCGCTTCCGTAAGCCGGTCACCGGTCAGGTAACGATGCTGTCCGAGGATCTGCTCAAGGCGTTCCAGCGCATTGAAAACATTGACCACCGCTTCGTCATACGCCTGCTGGCTGGTGGCGAAACCGGCTTTATAGACACCGTTATTCACGTTGTCGTAGATCCAGCCATTCAATTCATCGATCTGGTCGCGTAATTCTGGCGGGTAGTAATCGCCCGCTTTTGCGCCCAGACCGTCAAAAGCGGTATTGAACATGCGGATGATTTCCGCCGATTCATTGCTGACAATCGTGTGATTCTTTTTATCCCACAGCACAGGCACCGTGACGCGCCCGGTGTAGTGCGGGTCGGCGTGCAGGTAGAGCTGATAAAGGAATTCGTGTTGATACAGCGTGTCGCCAGTTGCCGCCGGAAAGTCATCGTCAAATGTCCAGCCGTTCTCCAGCATCAACGGGTTGACCACGGAAACAGAGATAAACGGCTCAAGGCCTTTGAGTTTACGCAGGATCAGCGTGCGATGCGCCCACGGGCAGGCGAGTGAAACATATAAGTGGTAGCGGTCTTTCTCGGCGGCAAAGCCACCTTCGCCAGAAGGACCTGGTGCGCCATCTGCGGTAAGCCAGTTGCGAAATGCGGATACCGAGCGCTGGAAACGTCCGCCGGTGGATTTGGTGTCATACCAGTTGTCGTGCCAGACGCCGTCAATCAGTTGTCCCATTTTGTCTCCTCCTTCTGAATAGCAAAAGCGAGGAGTGGTCTCCTCGCTTTGATCTCTTCACTCAGTATAGAGCGCTTACCATTTTTTATTCAGGACGCGGTCGATACTGATGGCGCCCGGACCAGTAATGCCCAGCAGCAAGTAACCGCCAGCGATGGTCAGGTTTTTCATGAACATCAGCGAGTTCACGCCTTCTGCAAAGTTGCTGTGGAAGATGAACGCGGTCAGCAGCGTAAAACCTGCGGTGAACAGCGCTGTAGTACGGGTCAGGAAACCGAACAAGATCGCCAGACCGCCGCCAAACTCAAGAAGAATGGTCAGCGGCAGGAAGAACCCCGGCACGCCCATCGCTTCCATATATTGCTGAGTGCCTGCATAACCGGTGATTTTGCCCCAGCCTGCGGTAATAAACAGAATCGGCATCAGGATACGAGCAACCAGGAAACCAACATCTTCTAATTTTTTCATCTTTCTCTCCAGGGAACCACAATAGCGGCTTTCAGTAAAAGGTCTGCAATTACGGGCGTGTGCCGCGTGCTTGCTGTCGATGGAGAGGATAATAATCGTGACGGGAAAAGATTGTTAGCAAGGAAAACTGTCGAATTTTTTCAAAAAAACTGAGCAAGCACCAAAGCAAACGGGCGATGGATAACCATCGCCCGCGTAAGCCGTGCTGTGATTGTGTATCAGTGCGTTGCGTTGAGCGTTGATTTGACCAGCCGCCATAAGCTCCATGCGCCTAAACCGCGTTTAGCCCAGCGCACAAGCATATTGGGGTGGCGCACGGACCATATCGCCATCGCGCTGCTGCCCACCAGCGCCCAGGAGCGCAAGCTGAGCAGCGTATTCCAGCCGCGATCGTAGGCTCCGGTGGCTTCCAGCCACTCACGGCGGCTGGCGGTGAGATCCAGGCGTTGTTGTTGGATCTCACTGAGCAAACGTGCTTTGCGCTTCAGACGTTCCGCTTTGCCGCTCACTTATCCTCCTCCAGCAAGGCACGGTCGTTTGCCAGCTCCTGGCGAGTATGACGCAGCAGCGTCGAGGCCCGCGCTTTACGCAATGTCCAGATGCCGCCTATCAACGCCAGCACCAGCAACACGACGGTGGTTGCAATCATCGCGTTGAGGCGATATTGCGGATCGATGGCCCAGATAATCAGCACCATCAGACTCATCAGGCCAAATGCGGCGAAAAGCATGGTTAGCCCTACCATAAGCAGCAGCTGGAATAAGTTCGCTTTCTCTTCTTCCAGCTCGACAACCGCCAGCCGCAGGCGGGTCTCAACCATTTCAACAAGAATGGTCACAATGCGTTGACCAATCCCCAGTACGCTTTTGCCCGGCCCTTGCGCGTTTCGCAAATCCGTCATCTTAGCGACGCGACAGCAGTACGCCCAGCACCACACCGACGGCGGCGCCGATACCTACGCTGGCCCACGGGTTTTCACGCACATACTCATCGGTACGCGCAGCCGCTTCACGGGTTTGGCGGGCGAGCGCATCGCCGGTTTCGCCCAAACGGTGACGGCTGTCGCGCAGCGCCTGTTCCGCTTTGGTGCGTAATTTACTCAGCTCTTCTTTCGACTTATCACTGGAATTGCTCAGCACTTCTTCCAGCGTATCCGCCAGGGATTTCAACTCTGCGCGCAAATTGTCAGCATTATCTTTCGACATAATTCTCTCCAGGTGAGTGAGTGGTTATTTCCATTAAATCAGTAGTCACGCGCTTCCAGGGCTTTCAGTTCGGCCTGCGCCTCTTTCAGCTTGTGCTCGCGTTTGCTTATTTTCTCCGCATCGCCTTTTTGCTTTGCCTCATTGAGATCGTGGCGGCGCCCGGCTACTTCTTCTTTCATCTCAGCGATTTTTTTCTGATGGGCGGCGCGCAGCTTGCTGTCAGAGCAATTGGCGCGTACTTCTCGCAGCGCCTTGTTCAGGCCGTTAATTCGGCTCTGATTGTTATGCTTTTCGGCATAGCTGATTTCACGCTGGATCTCATGTTCCTTTTCCTGACAGGGCGAAGCCGCCTGGGAAAATGCGCTAAGCGAAAAAAGGGCCAGCGCCAGTGCGATGCGGTTTTTCATAATCGAGAACCTTCCATTGTTGGCCAGCGAAACGATGGTTACGCCAGCGTCCAGTGACATAAAGCGAACTCTGGTTCCGTGTACTCAAGCATAGTAAGTAAACGGCCAAACACCAAAGTGAGTGAAAAGATTCAGAATCCTGGAAAGGTTAACCGAATCGATGTGTGCTGTTGCGCAGGCGGGTCAGCCACGCGGAAGTTTGGCTGTTATCATCGTCCTGAGCGGCAATGATGTAACCATGAGGTAAGGTGCGATCGAGCACGATTTTCGCCGCCGCGCTCTGCTCACTGGATTCAAATTTAATTAACAGCGTGTCGTCCTGCGGCGTAATACTTTTAAAATGAATGCCGTTGGCATCCAGATGATGCCAGACAGAGAAACCATCCGGCACGCTGACATTTTGCGTGAGCGGGCGAATCGCCAGCGTTGATTCACGGTTTTGCAGCGTCGTCCAGGCGAAAAACATCACGCTGAAAACGGTCATCGCCGCGACACCCATCAGTAACCAGCGTAAAAAGGGACGTTGCAATTCCATGGTCTCAACCCCGATTGCGGTATTTTTTCTTCCACAGCACCACCAGTGAGCCGGCAAGGCCAATCACCAGCAATACTACCGGAAGCAACATCAGGCAGGACATCAGCGCATCTTCGTATTTACGAAACACCGGCGTCTTGCCCAGCAGATAACCCAGCGTGGTCAGTATCAGCACCCACAGCAGGCCGCTCATCCAGTTGAAAAACTGAAAGCGGGCATTACTCAGACCAGAAAGTCCGGCAATAGTTGGTAACAGGGTGCGAACAAATGCAATAAAACGACCAATCAACAGGGCAGAAAGGCCATGTTTGTGGAAAAGATGGTGCGCGCGCTGGTGATAATGTGCGGGAAGATGCGATAACCAGTTTTGCACGATGCGCGTATTACCCAGCCAGCGCCCCTGAATGTAACTGAGCCAGCATCCCAGGCTTGCCGCCACTGTCAGTAATAAAATGGTTTGTGGATATCCAAGCGCGCCTTTTGCAATCAGTACGCCAATCAGTACCAGCAGGCTATCGCCAGGAAGAAACGCTGCCGGAAGCAGGCCGTTTTCAAGAAATAAAATGACAAATAAAACAAAATAAAGCATGCCGATCATACCGGGCTGCGAGAGTGTCGCGAAATCCTGGCTCCAGAGGGCATGGAGTAATTGGCTTAAAAGTTCCATTCAGTATTCCTGGTACATCGGTTTACGTCACGCCCAGAACAGCACGGCGATTATCTTTAATACATTATGGTCGCTCGTGGCACACTCGATACGGCATATTCAGGTAACAGACGTTGTGAGCAAGCACTAACTTATATGATGACAAATGCATCCAATTGTAACAAATGCCGACGTTATGAGTCAGTCAGAAAAATGAGTTTCGGTGATGATTTTGCTTGTCGCGGCAGGGGGAGGCGAGGCTATTTACAAAGGCTGACACTCTAGACGGTTTACTTACCTTAAAACCGGGCAGGCGCAGCGTAAGTGTGCGCCTTACAGGACATTTTTTATTTGCTGCCGGTTGCGGCGGTATCGAGATGCACCACCGGGTTTTCCGCAAACAAATAGCGATCGGCGTTGAACTCGAAATCATCGCTGGTTTCGTTAAACAGCATCTGTTTGGTGTTTTCCAGATGTTGCCACATCGCCAGTTTCGCCGCGTGCGGGTCTTTGCGAATCAGCGCGCGCAGGATCTGGTCATGATCATCACACCAGTTATCCACGGTGCGTAAGTCGATGTGATCGTGAAGTTTTTTCCAGTATGGGTTGTGAACACGCTGTGTCCACATTTTCTCAACGATGGCCGCCAGCGCCGTGTTTTGTGTGGCCAGCGCAACCTGCACATGGAACTGCAAATCCCACTCAGAATCGCGGAAACACTTCTCTTTACGCGCGTTATCCTGAATTTCCATCAGCTTCATGATGTCCTGTTTCGTCACCTGGGTGGCGGCGAATTCAGCAATATTACTTTCGATCAGCTGACGAGCCTGCAGCAGCTCAAACGGGCCGTAATTGGCGAACTCAAGGTTTTCATCCGGCGCCTGGGTGTGGCGTGCCACGTTGGAGATCACATGAATGCCGGAGCCTTTGCGAACTTCAACATACCCTTCTACTTCAAGCATGATAATGGCTTCACGAACCACGGTCCGGCTGACGCTTTTCTCATCGGCGATAAAGCGCTCGGCGGGCAGTTTGTCTCCCACCAGATAGACGCCTTGCTCAATACGGCTTTTAAGCTCCGCGGCAAGCTGTTGGTACAAACGTCGTGACTCGGAGATTTCCATATGTGAGCTCCAGGAAAAAGAAGGGCAATAATAGATTTGTTATACCACTTTTACTGCTTTCTCACCATCGCAGATAGTAAAAAAGCCGCACCAGGCGGCTTTTTTAAGTATCAAAATTGATGTTTAACTTTGTGCTGCCGGGCCACCAAGTGAATGCTCTTTCACCACCTCTTCGGCTGATTTGTTTTTCAGCACCGTCCAGATAACCACGGCACCCATCAGGTCGAACAGAGCCAGCACAGCGAACAGCGGGCTAAAGCCGATGGTATCCGCCAGCGCACCAACTACCAGGGCAAACAGGGTACTTGCTGTCCACGCCGCCATACCGGTCAGACCGTTCGCGGTTGCCACTTCGTTACGACCGAATACGTCAGAAGAGAGTGTAATCAGCGCACCGGACAGAGACTGGTGAGCAAAACCACCGATACACAGCAGGCCGATTGCCACATACGGGCTGGTGAACAGGCCGATCATGCCAGGGCCAATCATCAGTACCGCACCCATGGTCACTACCATTTTACGGGAAACAATCAGGTTCACACCGAAGACACGCTGGAACAGCGGCGGCAGGTAACCACCGACGATGCAACCCAGGTCAGCGAACAGCATCGGCATCCAGGCGAACATGGCGATTTCTTTCAGGTTAAAACCGTAAACCTTGAACATGAACAGCGGGATCCAGGCGTTAAACGTACCCCAGGCTGGTTCTGCCAGGAAACGCGGCAGCGCGATGCCCCAGAACTGACGGGTGCCCAGAATCTGCCAGACGGACATTTTTTTGCCGTTGTTGGTCTGGTGTTGTGCTTCCTGACCGCCAATGATGTACTCGCGTTCTTCTTCGCTCAGTTTTTTCTGATCGCGCGGGTGTTTATAGAAAACCAGCCAGGCCATCGCCCAGGCAAAGCTCAGCACACCAGAGATGATGAACGCCATTTCCCAGCTGTGCATCACGATTGCCCACACCACCAGCGGCGGCGCAATCATCGCACCAATAGAAGAACCGACGTTGAAGTAACCCACCGCGATAGAACGTTCTTTCGCCGGGAACCATTCGGACGCCGCTTTCAGACCTGCCGGGATCATCGCTGCTTCAGCGGCACCCACCGCGCCACGCGCCAGTGCCAGACCACCCCAGCTGCCTGCCAGCGCAGTCGCGCCGCAGAATACCGCCCAGGTAATCGCAAAGAAGGCATAACCAATTTTGGTGCCCAGAACGTCCAGTACGTAGCCTGCAACAGGCTGCATAACAGTATAAGCCGCGGAATAAGCCGCAATGATGTAAGAGTATTGCTGAGTAGAAATGTGCAGCTCTTCCATCAAGGTTGGAGCGGCAGCCGCTACGGTGTTACGTGTCAGGTAGCCCAGCACGGTGCCGACCGTCACCAGTGCTATCATGTACCAACGTAATCCTTTGATTTTACGCATGTAAACCTCATCGTTATGTTATTACCGCCTGCGCGGCCATCCTTCGATCGCGTTCGGAGGATGAAACGGGGAGGACGTACCCGGGAGAACTCCCGGTACGGCCCAAACCTTGCCATAAGTAAGCGTGTTTAAGTCGGTATCCGTACCCAAAAAATCCGATTAACTTTTTATCGGGAATGCATTCCGTCGGCTTATGTGTTCGACGGCAGGAAAGATAACTTGTCATACAACTTGAAAAGGTGAGTGACATCACAAAAGTGTTTTTCTTTGTGTGGTCTTTAACTTTGCCGGGATAAGCCAGAAACGGCGCGGGTTAGCGGGATATTCAGGCGCCTGGATTGTCAGTTTTTGTCTGCTTTTATTGATCCAACTCACGAAAATATCTTCGGTCTATAGAAATTGGTGTGATAACTTTGTCAGCATTAAAGGTAAGCATCAGACGCACTCGTTTAGAGGAAGACGATAATGACCCCGTTTATGACCGAAGATTTTCTGTTATATACCGAATTTGCTCGCCGTCTGTACCACGACTACGCAAAAGACCAGCCGATTTTTGACTACCATTGCCACTTGCCGCCGCAACAGATCGCTGACAACTACCGCTTTAAAAACCTGTATGACATCTGGTTAAAAGGTGATCACTACAAATGGCGCGCCATGCGTACCAACGGCGTACCTGAGCGCCTGTGTACCGGTGACGCCTCCGATCGTGAGAAGTTTGACGCCTGGGCCGCAACCGTGCCGCACACCATTGGTAACCCGTTATACCACTGGACGCATCTGGAACTGCGTCGTCCATTTGGTATTACAGGTAAGGTGTTGTCGCCGTCTACCGCCGACGAAATCTGGAACCGGGGTAATGAACTACTGGCGCAGGATAAGTTCTCCGCGCGCGGCATCATGCAGCAGATGAACGTGAAAATGGTGGGTACCACCGACGATCCGATTGACTCGCTGGAACACCACGCTTCGATCGCCAAAGATGGCACCTTCCACATTAAAGTGCTGCCGAGCTGGCGCCCGGACAAAGCGTTCAACATTGAACAAGCCACTTTCAACGATTACATGGCGAAGCTGGGCGAAGTCTCTGATACCGACATTCGTCGTTTTGCCGATCTGCAGACGGCGCTGAGCAAACGCCTGGATCACTTCGCGGCGCACGGCTGTAAAGTTTCTGACCATGCGTTGGACGTGGTGCTCTTCGCTGAAGCCAGCGAAGCCGAACTGGATAGCATCCTGGCGCGTCGCCTGGCGGGTGAGACGCTCGGCGAAAAAGAAGTCGCACAGTTCAAAACGGCAGTGCTGGTCTGGCTGGGTGCGGAATACGCCCGTCGCGGTTGGGTGCAGCAGTACCACATTGGCGCGCTGCGTAATAACAACCTGCGTCAGTTCAAACTGCTGGGGCCAGACGTCGGTTTCGATTCCATCAACGACCGTCCGCTGGCAGAAGAGCTCTCCAGACTGCTGAGCAAGCAGAATGAAGAGAACCTGCTGCCGAAAACCATTCTGTACTGCCTGAACCCGCGCGATAACGAAGTGCTCGGCACCATGATCGGCAACTTCCAGGGCGAAGGTATGCCAGGCAAAATGCAGTTCGGTTCCGGCTGGTGGTTTAACGACCAGAAAGATGGCATGGAACGTCAGATGACGCAGCTGGCGCAACTGGGTCTGCTGAGCCGCTTTGTCGGCATGCTGACCGACAGCCGCAGTTTCCTCTCTTACACCCGCCACGAATATTTCCGTCGCATCCTGTGCCAGATGATTGGCCGCTGGGTCGAAGCGGGCGAAGCCCCGGCGGATATTCAGCTGCTGGGCGAAATGGTGAAAAACATCTGCTTTAACAATGCGCGTGATTACTTCGCGATTGAACTGAACTAAGGCCGTTTGAGGTTGATATGCAATACATCAAGATCCATTCACTGGATAACGTTGCGGTAGCACTGGCGGATCTCGCTGAAGGCGCGGAAGTCGTTATCGACAACCAAACCGTTCGGCTGCGCCAGGCGGTGGTTCGCGGGCATAAGTTTGCCCTGCAACCCATCGCCAAAGGTGAAAATGTTGTCAAGTATGGTCTGCCAATTGGTCATGCGACAGCAGATATCGCGTCGGGCGAATACATCCATTCCCATAATGCCCGTACCAATCTGAGCGATGTGGACGAGTATAGCTATCAACCTGATTTTCAGGAGGAAGGCGCACAGGCTGCGGATCGTGACATTCAGATCTACCGCCGCGCTAACGGCGAAGTCGGGATCCGCAACGAGTTATGGATCCTGCCGACGGTCGGCTGTGTGAACGGCATTGCCCGTCAGATCCAGAGCCGTTTCCTGAAAGAGACGCAGGACGCCGAAGATATCGACGGCGTTTACCTGTTCAGCCACACCTACGGTTGTTCCCAACTGGGTGACGACCACATTAACACCCGCACTATGTTGCAAAATATGGTGCGTCACCCGAACGCGGGTGCGGTGCTGGTGATTGGTCTGGGCTGTGAAAACAACCAGGTCGACGCCTTCCGTCAGACGCTCGGTGAATTCGATCCGGAACGCGTCCACTTTATGGTCTGCCAACACCAGGATGACGAAGTGGAAGCCGGTCTTGAGCATTTGCATGAGCTTTATCAGGCAATGCGCAACGACAAGCGTGAACCGGGCAAACTGAGCGAGCTGAAATTCGGCCTTGAGTGCGGCGGTTCTGATGGCCTTTCTGGCATCACCGCCAATCCGATGCTGGGCCGTTTCTCGGACTACGTAATCGGCAACGGTGGCACTACTGTGTTAACCGAAGTACCGGAGATGTTCGGTGCGGAACGTATTCTGATGAGCCACTGCCGCGACGAAAGTACCTTTGAGAAGACCGTCACCATGGTCAACGACTTCAAACAGTACTTTATCGCGCATAATCAGCCGATTTACGAAAACCCATCGCCGGGTAACAAAGCGGGCGGTATCACCACGCTGGAAGAGAAATCACTGGGCTGCACGCAAAAAGCGGGTGCCAGCAAGGTGGTGGACGTGTTGCGTTACGGTGAGCGTCTGAAAACCCACGGTCTGAACCTGCTAAGCGCACCGGGTAACGATGCGGTTGCTACCAGCGCGCTGGCCGGGGCAGGCTGCCATATGGTGCTGTTCAGTACCGGTCGCGGTACGCCATACGGCGGTTTTGTTCCGACGGTGAAAATTGCTACCAACAGCGAACTGGCGGCGAAGAAGAAACACTGGATTGACTTCGATGCCGGTCAGCTGATTCACGGCAAAGCGATGCCGCAACTGCTGAGCGAGTTTGTGGATGTGATCGTCGATATCGCCAACGGCAAAAAGACCTGTAACGAGAAAAACGATTTCCGCGAACTGGCTATCTTCAAAAGCGGCGTAACGCTTTAATTTACCTTTATCTTTCGCGCCATGACTGTGTTGGCTGCGCTCATTCACCCCGGTCAGCTCCCGGGGATTTGTGAGCTTGCCGCCTTGCCCTGGCGCGAAATTTTTGGGTCAAGCCTCCTCGCAGGCATTAAGTGATGTGTCGCTTTATCCCAAATCCTACAAGGAATTTCCATGACCACGTATTGGCTTGCCCAGGGCGTTGGTGTGATTGCTTTTCTGATTGGTATTACCACGTTTATCAACCGTGATGAACGGCGCTTCAAAAAGCAACTCTCAGTCTATAGCGCCATTATCGGCGTGCATTTCTTTCTGATGGGCGCGTTCCCGGCGGGCTCCAGCGCCATGCTTAACGCCATCCGCACCCTGATTACTCTGCGTACCCGTAGCCTGTGGGTCATGGCACTGTTTATTGTGCTTACCGGCGGGTTAGGACTGGCGAAATTTCACCATCCCATGGAGTTGTTACCGGTTGCCGGGACGATCGTCAGCACCTGGGCGCTGTTTCGTTTTAAAGGCTTGCCGATGCGCTGCGTGATTTGGTGCTCAACCGGCTGCTGGGTAATCCACAATATCTGGCTCGGATCGATTGGCGGTTCGCTGATCGAAGGCAGCTTTTTAGTGATGAATGGCCTGAACATTATTCGCTTCTGGCGCATGCAAAAACGCGGTATCGACCCGTTTAAAGTCGAAACCGCGCGGCAAGAGAAACCGGCTGTCCGGTGAAGGCAGCCAAAAAGATCAGTTACGCAGGGCGTTATTCACCAGGCGCTCATCTTCCGCCTGGCACACCGCTGCGGTAAACAGCACATCGGTGGAGGAGTTAAGTGCCGTTTCGCAGGAATCCTGCAAGACGCCAATAATAAAGCCGACCGCTACCACCTGCATGGCCACATCGTTGGAAATACCAAACATATTACAGGCCAGCGGGATCAGCAGCAGGGAACCGCCCGCCACGCCGGACGCGCCACAGGCACAGAGCGACGCCACCACGCTCAGCAGCAGCGCCGTTGGCACATCAACCGTAATGCCCAGCGTATGCACTGCCGCCAGCGCCAGCACGGTAATGGTGATTGCCGCGCCCGCCATGTTAATGGTGGCACCCAGCGGGATAGAAACCGAATAGGTATCGCGGTCAAGATTCAGCTTCTCACACAGCGCCATGTTCACGGGAATATTCGCCGCTGAACTGCGGGTGAAAAAGGCGGTGACGCCGCTTTCACGCAGGCAGGTAAAGACCAGCGGGAACGGGTTGCGACGGATTTTCCAGTACACCAGCAGCGGGTTAACCACCAGCGCGACAAACGCCATGCAGCCCACCAGCACCACCAGCAGTTGTGCATAGCCTAACAGTGCGCCAAAACCGGATGTCGCAAGGGTAGAGGAGACAAGGCCGAAAATGCCGATCGGCGCAAAGCGGATCACGATGCGCACCATAAAGGTGACGGCGCTGGCCATATCCTGCACCAGATTTTTGGTGCTCTCATTGCTGTGGCGCAACGCAAAGCCCAGCCCCACAGCCCACACCAGAATGCCGATGTAGTTCGCGTTCATGATTGCCGTCACCGGATTGGCGATCATGCTGGTCAGTAAACCGCGCAGCACTTCGACAATGCCGGATGGCGGCGTGACATCATTGGCGCCCGGCACAAGCTGGAGCGTCGAAGGGAAGAGAAAGCTGACCAGCACGGCGGTCAGCGCGGCAGTGAACGTGCCTAACAGATACAGCACCAGCACCGGGCGCAAACGCGTCTTTTGCCCTTGTTGATGACCAGCGATAGAGGCCATCACCAGCATCAGCACCAGTACTGGTGCCACCGCTTTTAACGCGCTGACGAACAGCGTACCCAGAATGCCGGTCGCAATAGCGGCGGGCGTCGAAATCCACGCCAGTAAAATACCCAGAATTAAACCAATAAGAATCTGTTTCACCAGACTGCCATCAATCAAGCGTTGCAGTAACCCGGTGGAGCGGTGCGTTGTCATGCCATGTTCCTTTCGTGTTGTGGAGTTGCATCCCGCATGCCTTTTTGGGTGACATTTGTCAGGATGTAACATTTGTTTGCAGAAAGCAGTATATGGACTCTGCGGCAACAAGAAAGGGGAGAAGAAGAACTTTTCCAGCCTGGCGCGGCTTTTTGATTTTTTGTGTTAACGTTTTGTGATAAAGGCGACAAGGCTGATGAAATGACCGCTCTGCGCACTGGCAGAGCGGCCATTTACGGCTTACGCCCTGTTTTTCTTGTCGTGCTGGTGGTTAACCCACGCGTTGAGCAGCATGGTCAGCACGAGGATGCCGCCTACCACGCCAAGCGAGACGGCGATCGGAATATGGAAGAAATCGACAATCAGCATCTTGATGCCGATAAACACCAGAATGACCGACAAACCATATTTGAGCATTGAGAAACGCTCCGCCACGCCCGCCAGCAGAAAATACATCGCACGCAGGCCCAGAATCGCAAACAGGTTTGAGGTCAGCACGATAAACGGATCGGTGGTCACGGCAAAAATAGCCGGGATACTGTCGACCGCAAAAATCACATCGCTCAATTCGACCAGAATCAGCACCAGCAATAATGGCGTCGCGAACAGCAGGCCATTTTTGCGCACGAAAAAGTGCTCATTTTCGATGGTATCGGTCATGCGTAAATGGCTGCGCAGCCAGCGCACCAGCGGTTTGTCGCCGATCCCGGTTTCGTCCTCTTTCGCCAGCGCCATTTTCACGCCGGTAAACAGCAGGAATGCGCCAAAAACATACAACAGCCACGAGAACTGGGTGATAAGCCAGCTGCCAGCGAAAATCATAATCGTGCGCAGCACAATCGCGCCGAGCACGCCGTAAACCAGCACCCGGCGCTGCAACGCGGCAGGCACGGAGAAGTAGCTAAACAGCATCAGCCAGACGAAGACGTTATCGACCGCCAGCGCTTTTTCAATCAGATAACCGGTGAGGAACGCCAGCGCCTGCGTGTCGGCAACAGCGCGTCCTTCGGTTTGCGTGAGATACCACCAGAAGGCGGCATTGAACAGCAGGGAGAGGCTGACCCAAACCACAGACCAGGCGGCCGCCTGCTTCATGGTCATCGTATGGACGCCGCGACGCCCCTGAAGCAGAAGGTCGACGGCCAGCATAATCACGACCACAATCGCGAAGCCGCCCCATAACATCGGTGTACCGACAGTATTCATTGTGTGAATCCTTACCTAAAAACAAAAACGGCTAACGTCGGAAGAGGTTAGCCGTTTGCTTTAGGTGCAATGGATCCTCGCCTTCCGGCAAGGTCTCACTTACGTCTGTGAAGACGCCCGGCGACCGGATGCATATACGCATCGTAATGACGATCCACCGGCAATGAAGTTACTCCCCTTTGCAGGTAACAAAATATGTCAGCATATTGATTCCGTCAATGTGAAGCCATCTATGCTTTACGAACCTTTACGCCGGCAGCTGTTCGCCGATGTCATCCGCCGGGAAAACGACGCCGATCTGGCGGCGAATTTCGGTCAGCAGTTTTGCCGTGACCCGGCTTACGTCCAGCCCCGGGTGGTTGACTTCGTTCTCTTCCACCAGGCGGGCAAAGGTTTCAGCTTCATACAGCATGGTATTGATGTGCTGCGGCTGTGTCAGTTCCTGCGCTTTGCCGCCGCGCGGCACGAACGAGACTTTCTGGCATTCGGAGATTTTCTCGATCACCAGCGATCCGGCCTCGCCCTGAATTTCGCTCGGCAGCACGGAATCACTCACTTTCGAGTGTTGCAGCGTGACGCTGAAATCACCGTAATCCATCACCACCACGCCGTGGGCATCCACGCCGCTTTCCAGCAGGCTGGCGGTGGCCTGAACGCTGTGCGGCTCGCCCCACAGCGCCACGGCGGACGCCAGGCAGTAGAAGCCAATGTCCATAATCGAGCCGTTGGAAAACGCCGGATTAAAGGTATTCGGGTTTTCTCCGTCCAGGTAACGCTGGTAGCGCGACGAATACTGGCAGTAGTTGATAAAGGCTTTACGGAGCTTGCCCGCTTTGGCCAGCGTTTGTTTCAGCAAAATAAAATTCGGCAGGCTGGCGGTTTTGAACGCTTCAAACAGCACCACCTGATTTTCCCGCGCGCAGGCGATGGCCGCTTCCACTTCACGCAGGTTGGAGGCCAGCGGTTTTTCGCAGATCACATGCTTTTTGTGACGCAGAAAAAGCTGCGTCTGTGGGAAATGCAGGGAATTCGGGCTGGCAATATAAACCGCGTCAATCGCATCGCTTTGTGCCATATCTTCAAGCGAGGTAAACAGATGTTCGACCGGGTAGTCGTTGGCGAACGTTTGCGCCTGTTCAAGGCTGCGGGAAAAAACGGCGGTGAGTTTATATTTGCCCGTTTCATGGGCGGCATCGACGAACTGGCGGGTGATCCAGTTCGTACCTATGACAGCGAAACGTATCATACAGGCGCTAATTCTCCGTAAGGGGGTCTTCGATCACTCTAGCACGACGAGATGACAAAACCAGTGCACTGCCCCGCACAAGCACAAAAGGTGATGGCGAAAATCTCACCCGTTATCCAGCGTCAGATGCGTTAGCCACAACCGCGTATCAAACTCGAGCTGGTGGTACTGCGGCTCCATATAGCAGCACAGCTGGTAGAACGCTTTGTTGTGATCTTTCTCTTTCAGATGCGCAAGTTCGTGAACCACGATCATCCGCAAGAAGGCTTCTGGCGCGTCGCGAAACACCGTGGCGACGCGGATTTCCGCTTTGGCTTTTAACTTGCCGCCCTGGACGCGGGAGATCGCCGTATGTAAGCCGAGTGCATTGTTTAACACGTGGATTTTGCTGTCATACATCACCTTATTCACCGGCGCGGCGTTACGCAGATACTGATTTTTCAGCGTTTGCGTATAGTGATAAAGCGCTTTATCGGTGGTGATGTCGTGGCTTTCCGGATAGCGCTTTTTCAGCACCTCGCCCAGCCGGTTCTGTTCAATCAGGGCGGTAACCTGCGTCAGCAGGGATTCAGGGTAGCCCTGAAGATAGGTCAGCTTGTTCATGGCGAAATGTGTTTACATCTCCGGATAATTAAGCGATAAAACGCGCGAATTTTAGCATTGCGGAGGGGCGATGAGCCAGGTTGAGTTAAACGGACAATCATTCACTTTAGACAGATTCCCTGTCGGCGTGGAAGAGGCGTCGCTACAGGCGTGGGACGCGGCGGATGAATATCTGCTGCAACAGGTGAATGAGGTCGATGGCCCGGTTCTGATTTTTAATGACAGCTTCGGCGCGCTGGCCTGTGCGCTGGCGTCGCATCGCCCGGTTTCCGTCAACGACTCCTATATAGCAGAGCTGGCGACACAGCATAACCTGCGCATTAACGATCTGGACGAAACCGCCGTCACGCTGCAAGACAGCCTGCACCCGCTGCCTGCAAACCCGGCGTTAGTGCTGATTAAAGTGCCAAAACAGCTGTCGCTGCTCGAGCAGCAACTGCGCGCGTTACGCGAGGTTGTCACGCCGAACACGCGGATTATCGCCGGGGCGAAAGCGCGCGATGTCCACAACTCGACGTTAGCGCTGTTTGAAAAAATTCTCGGGCCGACCACCACCACGCTGGCATGGAAAAAAGCCCGGCTCATCAACTGCACATTTAACGCGCCTGCGCTTGAGGAGAGTTCTGTGCTCGCCAGCTGGAAGCTGGACGGCACGAACTGGACTATTCATAACCATGCCAATGTCTTTTCCCGCAGCGGGCTGGATATTGGCGCGCGATTTTTCCTGCAACATCTGCCGGAAAACGTGGAAGGTGAGATGGTTGATTTAGGCTGCGGCAACGGTGTGATTGGTTTAAAACTGCTGGCGCAGAACCCGAACAGCCGTGTGCTGTTCGCCGATGAGTCGGCGATGGCGGTGGCTTCCGCGCGGCTGAATGTGGAAGCGAACCTGCCACAAGCCGTTGAACGCAGCGAGTTTATGATCAACAACTCGTTGTCCGGCGTGGAGCCGGACAGGTTTGACGCAATCGTGTGTAACCCGCCGTTCCATCAGCAGAGCGCGATTACCGATCATATTGCCTGGCAGATGTTCAACGATGCGCGTTTCTGCCTGAAATATGGCGGTGAGCTGCGCATTGTCGGCAACCGCCACCTCGACTATTTCCGCAAGCTAAAACGCGTATTTGGCAACTGCGAAACCCTCGCCACTAACAACAAGTTCGTGGTGCTGAAAGCGGTGAAAGTGCGTAAGAAACGCTAATGGAAAGTGGCCCGCTTTGCGGGCCACTTTGTTATCCATAGAAAACTTTCAGCCAGGCTGGGGGGCCGGAAAGCGTTAAGCCAGTTATTTTAAATTGCCAGCGCCAGTTTTGTCCCTTGCGCAATCGCCCGGCGGGCATCCAGCTCCAGCGCCACATCGCAGCCACCTATCAAATGCACTGTTTTGCCCGCTTCACGCAGCGGTTCCGCCAGCTCGCGTTTTGGCTCCTGGCCTGCGCAGACCACCACATGATCAACAGCCAATAGCTGAGGTTCACCGCCGATCAACAGGTGCAACCCGGCATCGTCAATCTTTTGATAACTGACCGCCGGGATCATTTTCACGCCACGCGACAGCAACGTGGCGCGGTGGATCCAGCCGGTGGTTTTCCCCAGACCTTCACCAGGCTTGCTGGCTTTACGCTGCAACATCACAATGCGGCGCGGGCTTTTCGGCAACTGCGGTCCTTCCGGGCGCAGACCGCCCACTTCATTCAGGCTGGTATCAATTCCCCATTCCACACAAAATTCGGCGATGTTCTGGCTGGTTGGTTCGCCCGGCTGGCTTAAATACATTGCGGTATCAAAGCCGATCCCGCCGCAGCCAATAATGGCCACACTTTCACCCACCGGTGCTTTATCGCGCAGCACATCGAGGTAGTTCAGCACTTTCGGATGATCGATCCCGTCGATTGGCGGCATCCGCGGTTCAATGCCGCTGGCAAGGATCACCTCGTCAAACCCCAGTAGGGTGGCCGGATCGACGCGTTGATTCAGGCATAACGTAACGCCGGTCAGATCGATCATCCGCCGGTAGTAACGCAGCGTTTCGTAGAACTCTTCTTTGCCGGGGATCTGTTTGGCGACATTAAACTGCCCGCCGATCTCCGCCTGGGCATCAAACAGCGTTACGCCATGCCCGCGTGCCGCGGCATTAATGGCGAACGCCAGCCCGGCAGGGCCTGCGCCGACCACCGCCAGGTTTTTCTTTTGCACAGCCGGAAGCACTGGCATTAGCGTTTCATGGCAGGCGCGGGGGTTAACAAGGCAGGAGGTGACTTTACCGACGAAGATCTGATCCAGGCAGGCCTGGTTACAACCGATGCAGGTATTGATCTCATCCGCGCGACCATTTTGCGCTTTCGACACAAACCCGGCATCGGCCAGAAACGGGCGCGCCATCGATACCATATCGGCATCACCACGCGCGAGGATCTCGTCGGCCACCCCAGGATCGTTAATGCGGTTGGTGGTAATAAGCGGCACCTTCACTTTGCCTTTCAGCTTGCGCGTTACCCAACTGAATGCGCCGCGCGGCACCGGCGTGGCAATGGTTGGGATGCGCGCTTCGTGCCAGCCAATACCGGTATTAATCAGTGTCGCGCCTGCGGCTTCCACCGCCTGCGCCAGCGCGATGGTTTCTTCCAGCGTGCCGCCGCCTTCGACAAGATCCAGCATCGACAGGCGATAGATAATAATAAAGTCGCTGCCGACGCGCTCGCGCACGGCACGCACCACTTCCACGGCAAAGCGCATACGCCGGGCATAATCGCCGCCCCATTCGTCCTCACGGTGATTGGTGCGCGCGGCGAGAAATTCGTTAATCAGGTAGCCCTCAGAACCCATCACTTCAACGCCGTCGTAACCGGCCTGCTGTGCCAGCGCAGCGCAGCGGGCGAAATCATCAATCAGCGTGAGAATTTCATCATGGCTCAATTCATGCGGCGTAAAGCGGTTGATCGGCGCCTGTAACGCCGATGGCGCGACCAGCTGCGGCTGATAGCTGTAGCGTCCGGTGTGCAGAATTTGCAGGGCGATCTTGCCACCTTCCTGATGCACCGCTTCAGTGATTTGCCGGTGATGGGGAAGCTGGCTGGTATCGTTCAGCACCGCGCCGCCCTCCATGGTGACGCCGGAAAGTGCGGGCGCAACCCCGCCGGTGACTATCAGCGCGACGCCATGACGGGCGCGTTCAGCATAGAATGCCGCCAGCCGCTCTGCGCCGTCCGGGCGCTCCTCCAGCCCGGTGTGCATCGAACCCATCAGCACACGGTTTTTTAGCGTGGTAAAGCCCAGATCGAGTGGGGTGAACAGCGACGGGTAATGGCTCATGCTCTCTTCCAGTGTAAAATTATTGTTATGTGGTCGGATGAGTTCTACTTTAGCCGTCGCGGCAGAAAAGGGAAAAGGCGGAGCGAATGATTGTGATGGGATTCAAATATCCCTCTCCCGCAACGGGAGAGGGAAAAGCGCGTCAGGCGCCGGTTGTCAGGCCGGGTGCCTGCCACAGGGATGTGGTTAAACCGCTGTCGACGAGGCCGAGTTGTTCTGCGTAGATTTTCTGCCACTTCAGCATCATGGTGTCGTACAGCTCGCGATGTTCCGGGTTCGGCGTAAATTCCCGGCTCCAGCGTACCAGCCGCTCGCCGGTGGCTGCCATGTCGTCATACAACCCGGCACCCACACCCGCGGCGATAGCACAGCCCAGCGCGGTGGCCTCTTTCACTTCCGGCACACGTACCGGCAGGCCCGTGACATCGCTTAAAATCTGGCTCCACAGCGCGCCTTTCGCACCCCCACCCGCGAAGACCAGGCTGTCGAACTGTACGCCGGAAAAGCGTGAAATCTGCGCCAGATTGCAGGCGGAAACGATGGCGGCGTTCTCTTCCAGTGCGCGGAACAGCGTGGCTTTGTTGCATTTTTCCGGGTCGATGGAGAGGTTAATAAACGACGGTGCGGCGTGATACCACTGCTTGAAGTGCATGGCGTCGGAGAAAATGGGCATCACGCCCCATGAACCCGCCGGTACCCGGCCTGCCATCTCTTCCAGTAAGGTGTAGGCGTCAATGCCCATCCGCTCGGCAATCAACTTTTCTTCTGCGCAAAACGCGTCGCGGAACCAGCGCATGGTCAGGCCGGTGAAAAAGCTTATCGACTCCGCTTGCACCATGCCTGGAATGACATGCGGATTGACGCGGATATTCATTTCCGGGTCGGTGCGCACTTGCGGCAGGTTCACCACTTGCTGCCAGAACGTGCCGCCGAGCACAGCGGTTTGTCCGGCTCGCACCACGCCAAGGCCAAGGCTGCCGAGCTGTACATCACCGCCACCCATCACTACCGGCGTGCCTTCGCGCAGACCGCACTCTTGCGCCGCCTGGTGAGTGACTTCGCCCAACAGGCTGCCGGTCTCTTTCACCGGTGATAACAGATCCGGGCGTAACCCGGCCATATCCAGTAAGTCGGGTCGCCAGTCACGCGTGAAAAGATCGAGCATACCGGTGGTGCCGGCATTGGAAGGATCCACCGCTAACCAGCCGGAGAGGCGCGAGGCCAGCCAGTCGCTGATCATGGTGATGGTGGCGGTATCGCGGTAAATGTCGGGGCGATGGTGCGCCAGCCACAGCAGACGCGGCATGGCGCTGAGCGCCAGCGTCTGCCCGGAAACGCTGTAGACTTCGGCTTCAAACTGCCAGTCATGGATCTCTTTTAACTCGGCGACTTCATGGCTGGCGCGGGAATCGACGTTAGCGCACGCCCAGATGGCGTCGCCATTATTGTTATACAGCACAATGCCTTCACGCATGGAGCAGCAGGCGACTGACTGGATATCCGCGCCGCTAAGACCGGCGGTTTTCAGCGCCTGGCGGATGCACTGGCAGGCCAGTTGCCAGTTGGTGTTGAGGTCGAACTCCATTGAGCCGGGGACGTTTTCCACGCTGAGGTGTTTCCACTCGGCCTGGCCGACGGCAATTTGCCGCCCGCTTAAGTCGAAGATCACTGCCCGAATGCTGCCAGTCCCTGCATCTAACGCTAAAAGGTAACTCATGGGTTTTGCCCCCTCGCAAGCATCATAGATAAAACTGTGATCCTCGTACGGTCGTAAATATAGTTCAGCGCCTACGCTTTTGAACATTCATCAGTCACAAAATCACTTGTTCTATCACAGCTTTTTGCGGGAGGCAGGATGGCGGATGTAGATGACATCAAAGATGGCAAAGACTTTGGCCTGGGCACCGCGCAGCAAAATGTGCCTTTCACCCTGAAGGGCTGCGGTGCGCTGGACTGGGGCATGCAATCGCGGCTGGCAAGGATCTTTAACCCACAGAGTAACCGTACGGTGATGCTGGCCTTCGATCACGGCTATTTTCAGGGACCGACGACCGGGCTTGAGCGTATTGATCTATCGATTGCGCCGCTGTTCGCACAAACCGATGTGCTGATGTGTACGCGTGGCATTTTGCGCAGTGTGGTGCCGCCCGCGACCAATAAACCGGTGGTGCTGCGCGCCTCTGGCGGCAACTCAATCCTCGCCGAACTTTCTAACGAATGCGTGGCGGTGGCGATGGAAGACGCGCTGCGGCTCAACGTCTGTGCGGTGGCGGCGCAAATCTATATCGGCAGTGAACATGAACACCAGTCGATTAATAACATCATCAAGCTGGTGGACGCGGGCAACCGCTACGGTGTGCCGACGATGGCAGTGACCGGAGTGGGTAAAGAGATGACGCGCGATGCGCGTTATTTTTCGCTGGCCAGCCGTATCGCCGCCGAAATGGGCGCGCAGTTTGTGAAAACCTACTTTGTGGAAGAGGGGTTTGAAAAGGTCACCGCCAGTTGCCCGGTGCCGATCGTGATTGCTGGCGGGAAAAAGTTACCCGAGCAGGAGGCGCTGGAGATGTGCTTCCGCGCCATTGATCAGGGCGCGTCGGGCGTGGATATGGGGCGCAACATTTTCCAGTCCAGCGCGCCGCTCGCCATGCTCAAGGCGGTGAAAAAAGTGGTACACGAGCACATGCACGCCCGTGAGGCGTACCAGTTCTGGCTGGAGGAAAAACAAGGAGAGCAACCATGAATGTGACGCTGGTGGAAATCAATATCAAACCGGACAGAGTAGATGAGTTTTTACAGGTCTTTCGTGCCAATCACGAAGGCGCTATCCGCGAGCCGGGGAATCTGCGTTTTGATGTATTACAGGATCCAAAAGTGAAAACCCGCTTTTTTATTTATGAAGCGTATCAGGACGCCGCCGCCGTCCAGGCGCACAAGGAGACACCGCACTACCTGGCGTGCGTGGAGAAGCTGGAAGAACTGATGTCGGAGCCGCGCAAAAAACGCAGCTTTATTGGTTTACTGCCGAAGTAAACATCCGCTTTCATGGCAGCATTCATTGCGCCTGAAAGCGCATACCGCACCTGCAAAAGACATTTCTGCGAGAGTGTGAAATTGCAAGACAGCAGGGCAGAAAACCAGAGCGTGTTGATGATCCCGGATTTTCTGTGAGCAATAAAAAACCCTCTCCCGCCGGGAGAGGGTTTTATGCGTCTGTTTACGCCAGTTCTTCAGAAACACGCAGTGCCGCCAGCGCATTAGCTGCTGCTTTTAGCACCTGCTCACACTGTTCAATCGTCAGCGTCAGCGGCGGTTCGATACGAATGGTTTTCGCGTTATTGAGCGTTCCGGCAACCAGCACACGCTGGCGGAACATCTCACTGGCAAAGTTGTAGCCCGTTTCGTTATCGACAAACTCAATCGCCATCAGCATTCCGCGACCACGCGCATCCTGCACCAGATCCGGATATTGACGCACCAGTGCGCGGAAACCGTCCAGCAACATGTCGCCTTTCTGCTCCGCCTGAGCGGGCAGGTTCTCTTCCAGCAGCACATTGATGGTCGCCAGCGCGGCCGCACAAGCCAGCGGGTTGCCGCCAAAGGTGGTGGTGTGCAGGAATGGGTTATCAAACAGCACCGAGAACACCTCTTCGGTAGCGACAGTCGCGCCAATCGGCATCACGCCGCCGCCCAGCGCTTTCGCCAGGCACAAGATGTCTGGCTGCACGTTTTCGTGTTCGCAAGCAAACATTTTGCCCGTACGCCCCATGCCGGTTTGCACTTCGTCAAAAATCAGCAGCGCGCCAAACTCATCGCACAGCTTGCGTACCGCTGGCAGATAACCGGCTGGCGGTAAGATCACGCCACCTTCCCCCTGGATCGGCTCCAGGATCACGGCGGCGACATCATCACCGGTTTTCCGGCATTCGCTAAGCAGCGTACGCATCGCGTCGATGTCGCCAAACGGTACATGACGAAAGCCCGGCAGCAGCGGCATAAACGGTTTGCGGAAGGTCGATTTCGCCGTTGCCGACAACGCGCCCAGCGATTTACCGTGGAACGCGCCGCTGGTGGCGACAAAGGTGAATTTACCGCGCGGTGACTGGTAGGCTTTCGCCAGTTTTAGCGCCGCTTCGACGGACTCTGTGCCGCTGTTGCTAAAGAAGCTGTATTTCAGTTTGCCAGGCGTCAGTGCCGCCAGTGTTTTCGCCAGCATGGCGCGTAACGGGTCGAGCAATTCCTGGCTATGCAGAGGTTGTTTTGCGAGTTGATTCTGTACGGCGGAAACCACAACTGGATTACGGTGCCCCACATTGAAAATTCCGAACCCACCCAGACAATCTAAAAACTCCTGCCCCTGGGTGTCGACAAGCGTGTTCAAACTGCCAGCTTGCCACTCTACGGCTCCGTAATCCCCGCCGGCGGTAACAGATTTTCGATACTCTAAAAACCCCGGATTGACATGCTCTTTAAAGTAATCCACCACCTCTCGGTTTAATGCTTTCATCTCCTCATGGTCGAGCGTTCGCTTTTCAATGAGATTCAGTGCGTGAGCGCTGCACGCTAATGCCGATGCGCTGGAAGGTAACCTGTTCAAAATGGGCTCCAGGGACTCGCGTATCACATGATACCGATTTAAGTATTGCAGGGATTACGCCACTTCGGTGCGGGGAGCATAAATCGGGATAAATGCCAGGGGAAAATGAAGGCGCACAAAATTTAATCATGCCGTCCCGTTAATATTTTGTATCTTTTGTGGTTAAAAATCATTCATTGCGGACGGAGAGATGGCTAAGTTGCGCCAATATAGTGCAATAAATGCGCGATAATGATGCATTCTCATGAGGGAATCGTGATGGTAACGCTACGAAATTATTAAAATCATAGGGTTAACGAGCCCACGAAAAACAGGGTTTTATTGCAAATTGCGATCTAAATCAAATTTAACAACTAAAGATAAACCCATTATCGCCGAAATAACATTCGCAGTAATTTTTAACAGCAATATAACCTGCATAGGACGCAATCATGTCTTCTCCTCCTTATGTCAGCCAACAGCGCTTTATGCTGGAGGATGACACCACGCTGATGTCGACAACTGACCAGCAAAGTTACATTACCCACGCCAACGACGCGTTTATCCATGCCAGTGGCTACTCCCACAGCGAGTTGCTCGGCCAGCCCCACAATCTTGTTCGCCACCCGGATATGCCAAAAGCAGCTTTTGCCGATATGTGGTACACCCTGAAACAGGGCGAGCCGTGGAGCGGCATCGTCAAAAACCGGCGTAAAAATGGCGATCATTACTGGGTGCGAGCCAATGCTGTGCCGATGGTGCGCAACGGCAAAGTCACTGGCTACATGTCGATTCGCACCGAGGCGAAAGATGAGGAGATCGCCGCCGTTGAGCCGCTGTACAAAGCGTTAAATGAAGGGCGTTGCAACAAACGTGTCTATAAAGGCCTAGTCATTAGCAAGCACTGGTGGGGAAAACTGGCGGGCATGCCGCTACGCTGGCGTGCCCGCAGCGTCATGACGTTGTTGTGGGCTGCGCAATTTGCTGGCTTATGGTTCACCGGTGCAGGCGGCCTGGCGCTGGCGGTGAGCACGCTGGCAATGTTGCTGGGCTGCCTGACATTTGAGTGGCAAATCGTTCGCCCGGCGGAAAACGTGGCGCGTCAGGCGCTGAGTGTGGCCACCGGGGAACGCAATAGCGTGCAACCGTTGAATCGCAGCGATGAACTGGGGCTGACATTGCGGGCGATCGGGCAACTGGGGCTGATGTGCCGTTGGTTGATCAATGACGTTTCAACCCAGGTTCACAGTGTGCGTAGCGGCAGTGAAACGCTGGCGAAAGGTAATGAAGATCTTAATGAACGCACGCGCCAGACGGTGGTGAATGTGCAGCAGACGGTTGCCACCATGAGCCAGATGGCGGCATCGGTACAAAACAACTCGCAAACAGCATCGGCGGCAGACGAGCTCTCCAGCTCCGCCAGTAGCGCCGCCACGCACGGCGGTAAGGCGATGGAGACGGTGGTGAAAACCATGGACGAGATTGCCGATAGCACCGGGCGTATCGGCTCTATTACCAAGCTGATTAATGACATCGCTTTCCAGACCAATATCCTGGCGCTGAATGCCGCGGTAGAAGCGGCCAGGGCAGGCGAGCAGGGCAAAGGGTTTGCTGTTGTGGCGGGTGAAGTTCGTCACCTGGCGAGCCGCAGCGCCAGCGCGGCGAATGATATTCGTAAGCTGATCGACGCCAGTGCCAGTAAAGTGCAGTCTGGTTATGACCAGGTGCATGCCGCAGGTCGCACGATGGAAGATATTGTTAATCAGGTACAAAACGTCACTGCGCTGATCGGCCAGATTAGCCAGTCGACATCGGAGCAGGCTACCGGGCTTTCTGAACTGACGCGCGCAGTAGCGGAACTGGATGCCATCACGCAGAAAAACGCTGGTTTGGTAGAGGAGAGCGCGGCGGTTTCGGCAATGGTTAAACATCGCGCCGCCCGCCTGCAGGATGCCGTCGCCGTTTTGCACTAACAGCTTAGCTTGCTCTTAAAAAACCACTGGCCGCGCGCTGGTGGTTTTTTTATTGGTAAGCGCTTGATTTCATGTAAGTGCGATATATATATTTTGTTAATTTTATATTAAGCACAGTTCGCATTGTGAAGTATTAATATATTTTCGCGCCTCTTATTTTATGCAGAGTTAAATCTGATGTAGCGATATTAATATGCCCTGCACTAATCTTTATTTTCGTATATATAACGATCGATTGATCATTATTAATAGTTGATTGCTATCAGAAAGTTCATTAAGTAACTAAAAAAACGATCAAACTCATAAAGTTAGCGCTAACGTTACCGATAACGGCTAGTGGCTGCATTCTTTTAATTTGCGCCAGGGACTTAAGCGCGCCATTAGGGTGAGGGCGCGGAACTTTCGTCAATAAAATAATCAAACCCATGGAGAATATATGTTTTTACATGATGTAAAAATCGGCACGAAATTATTTCTGGCGTTCGGCTTTTTTATTGCGTTAATGGTAGTGAGTTCCTGTCTGTCTCTCTTCAGCCTGAACCGCGCGAATAACGGAATGCAAGAGATTGTGTACGAGGATTATCCAACCACGGTAAAAGCGAATCAGCTTATTGATAATTTCCAGACCTTTGTCAGCACCCAGCAACTGATGCTGCTGGATAGCGACGGCAAATGGACCGGTGAGTCGCAAAAGCAGCTTGCTGAGATAAGCTCCCACATTACCGCTCTGCTGGAAGATTTATCAAAAAACCTGCGTGATGATAAATCGCAGAAAATCCTCGCCGACATCCGCACCGTGCGCCAGCAGTACCTCGACTCACGTTTCCGCATTCTCGATGCCGTTAAAAATAATGACCGCGCGGGTGCGATTCAGGAGATGATGACCAAAACCATTAACATCCAGAATGCTTATAAAGAGCGGGTGTTGGCGCTGATCGCCATTCAGGATGGGCAAATGCGTGCGGCGGGCGAGCAGGTGCAGAACGATTTCAGTTCTAACCGCCTGATGCTGATTCTGCTGGCGATTGTTAGCATCGGCATGGGCAGCCTGATTGGCTGGTATATCGTACGGATGATCACGCGCCCGCTGAGTGAGGCGGTTGCCTTTGCTGAAGCGATTGCCGATGGCGATTTGACGCGTACCATCGATTCTCGCCACCGCGATGAAACCGGCGTACTGCTGCGTGCGCTGATGGAGATGAAAAACCGTCTTGTTGAGATTGTCCATCAGGTGCAAAACGGCTCAGAGAGTATTTCCAGCGCGGCGGCGCAGATTGTGGCCGGTAACCAGGATCTGGCGGCGCGTACCGAAGAGCAGGCCAGCTCCGTCGAGCAGACGGCGGCGTCCATGGAGCAGATCACCGCGACGGTGAAAAACACCGCCGATCACACCTCCGAAGCGACCCACCTTTCTGCCGATGCGGCGACAGTCGTGAAGAACAACGGCGAGATGATGAAGCAGGTCACCGAGAAGATGCGCGTGATTAACGACACGTCCAATCGTATGTCCGACATTATCAACCTGATTGACGCAATTGCCTTCCAGACAAACATTCTGGCGCTGAACGCGGCGGTCGAAGCGGCGCGCGCCGGTGAACACGGGCGTGGTTTTGCGGTTGTGGCGGGTGAAGTTCGCCAGTTAGCCCAGAAGAGCGCTTCCTCTGCCAACGATATTCGCCATCTGATTGAAAGCTCTACCAGCCAGACTCGTGAAGGCATGGCGCTGGTCGAAAAAGCCAGTGCGCTGATTAACGGTATGGTCAGTAATGTGGAAGAGATGGATGTTATCCTGCGCGAAATTGGTCAGGCGAGCCGCGAGCAGACCGATGGTATTTCGCAGATTAACAGCGCGATTGGCCTGATTGACTCCACCACCCAGCAGAACTCCAGCCTGGTAGAAGAGTCGGTGGCAGCAGCAGCGGCGCTGAACGATCAGGCGTTACATCTGCGCGAGCTGGTGCAGGTGTTCCGCCTGCGCGACGTGCCACAGGTAGTTTAATCGAGTTGTGAAATCTCCAGCGCTGCGCGGTCGATAATGCCAATTATCTGTTTAAGCTGCGTGGCGCTGACTTCCCCCTGATTCACCCGTAAATCCAGTACCGCTTTAAAGTTCTCCAGCGCCCGTTTCATCTGTGGGTTTTTGCGCAGTTGATAGCCAACGTTGCGTGCTTTAATCCGCTCTTCAATCTGTGCCAGCGATGGCGCATTTTCCGCCAGCCACTGCGTGCCATGCGGCGTAATGGCGATCATTCGGCGTCCGTTTTCTTCATCGCTAACGGTAATTAACTGCTGCTCTTGCAGAGCATCCAGAGTGGGATAAATCACACCAGGGCTGGGTGTGTAGTTGCCCTGCGTCAGCGCTTCAATGGCTTTGATCAGCTCATAGCCGTGGCTGGCGTTTTGGCTGAGCAAATGCAGGATCACCAGACGTAATTCGCCGTGACCGAAAAAGCGCTGGCGTCGGCCGCCGTGTCCGTGGTGGTGCTCCCTGTCGGTATTGCCGTGATGATGACGCATAGCTGCTTACTCATTTAATTTGATATATCTAATTTATATCTAAAATAACCTGCTTAAACAACGCTGACGGTGTTTTTTATTTAATGACATGATTTTTAATAACTTTATTTCCTGGTTTGGCAACCGGTGCGCTTTCGTGTGGCTATATCTTAAAAAGATCTTGCCTTCTGCCTAATCAACAATCATTATCATTTGCACAACATTTAGATATATCGTATTCACGTTCACGAAGGCCGATTATGACAACCCACTCTCAACGCTATCCCCAGCGCGTGCGCAATGAGCTGCGCTTTCGCGAGTTAACTGTTTTGCGCGTCGAACGCCCAGGTGCGGGCTTCCAGCGCATTGTGCTCGGCGGCGAGCAACTGGATGGCTTCACCTCCCGCGGCTTTGATGATCACAGTAAAGTCTTCTTTCCGCAGCCGGGTTCGCACTTTGTACCGCCAGTCGTGACCGATGAAGGTATCGTCTGGGGCGATGGCCCGCGCCCGGCTTCCCGCGACTATACGCCGCTGTACGATGCCAGCCGCCACGAACTGGCGCTGGATTTCTATATTCACGACGGCGGCGTAGCGAGTAGCTGGGCGATGCAGGCGCAGGTGGGCGATAAATTGACTATTGGCGGGCCGCGCGGTTCGCTGGTGGTGCCGGAAGATTACGCCTGGCAGTTATATGTGTGCGATGAATCCGGTATGCCGGCGCTGCGCCGCCGCCTTGAAGCGCTCAGCCAGCTTGCTGTACGCCCGCAGGTCACAGCGGTGGTGAGCATTGCAGATGCTGCTTATCAAGATTATTTCGCGGATGTAAACGGCTTTGATATTCAGTGGGTGGTGGGGCATCACCCGCAGGCCGTTGCCGACAAACTGGCGGCGATAAGCGTGCCGGAAAACGACTATTTTATCTGGCTGACCGGGGAAGGGGAGGTAGTGAAATCGCTGATGGATCGCTTTGAATCTGCCGACATCGATCAACAACTGGTGCGCGCGCAAGCCTACTGGCACAAGAAATAAACACAAAGCCCGGTACGATTACCGGGCTCGTTGCGCTCAGGCCACTTCGTCGTACTCGGCTTCGCTGACCTGCTGCTCCAGCGTCTGGCGGATCTCGGCCAGCGCTTTCTCCTGCTGGCGGAAGTAGGTTTCCCTGTCGCCAAGCGTGGAGATCAACTGCCAGGATTCCTCTTTTTCCAGCGTCGCCAGCTCTTCAATCAGGCTGGCAATATGCTGTTTGACTTCAACAATGCGCTGGCGCAGACGCTGCAGATCGTTGAGACGATCGCTTGCCATTAATGGCTCCAGCCCTTTTTGCAGACGGGTCAAAATCGAGCGGATGGCGCTCAGATCGCCGCGCTGGCGCGCCTGGTTAAGCTGCACCATCATGCTGTGAGCGTCGTTTTTCAGTTCGTTATCCACCAGGTCCGGGTGGCAGAGCTTACTGGCCTGGCGCCACAGGCGTTTCAGCTCATGCCGTTCGTCTTCGCTCATCTTCTGCTCGAAGCTAAAGCGTTTTTCCGCGTCGTGCTGCTGCTCCTGGTAGCTTTCATACTCCTGACGCGCTTCGTCGCGCGCCTGGCGCGTGGGCTCTTCCTCCCGCGTGAGGCCGCGCTCCAGTTCCTGCGCTTCGGCGAGCAGCGAGGCAATCAGCTCGCTTTGTTGTTGCAGATGCTTGCGCGCTTCCGCCGCCTGTAATGAGTGCGGTGGCATGCTCTGCCAGCGTTGCGTCAAGGTCACTAAAACGTCCACGGCTTGCGACAGGTATTTCTGGCAGCGCAGATAATCCGCCTCGCGACGGCGCGCTTCCGCTTCCTGGCGGCGCACCGCCGCTTCAGCCAGCGTTTTACGCAGCCGCAAAATTTGCGACATCAGTGGCCCAAGGCGAGTTAAGTAGAGATCGTTGAATTCATCCAGCAGCTGGATACGCGCATTGCGTTTATCAATGAGTTCGCGCATTTGCTCTTCCAGCGCTTTCAGCTCCAGCTTGCTGGCGGCCACTTGCGGATCCTGCCAGCTGACCACTGAACGCTGGTTTTGCAGCCAGACGGTGATGGCGCGCATCGCTTCGCTGTAATTTTTCTCTTCAAGTGCGTGAACGATAAACGCTAACTCCGGGTCCGTAACTTCATTTTTGAGTAAAGGAAGCTGGCTGAGGATGATGCCGTCATCCTCCAGTTCAATGGCGTATTTGATGATTTCAAGCCGTTTTATAGGTTTGTTCATGGCGTTTCGTCAAAGCGCGTTGAGTGTGTTAAAGGGAGTTGTTAATTCATCAAATCTGGACCATGGATGCAAATCTCGCAATAGCCCGGAGCCATATTACATGGGACATATTTCAATGCGTTAGTCTTTCTGTGAAAATTGCGTTTATGGTGCCTTTTTGCCGCGAAATGAGCAAAAAATTGCTTTATGGCGGGGTGTTTGCCCCGCCTGCAACGATTTACCTCTCTGCAACATAACGACGCGATTCCTCTCCCAATCGCGTACCGATCATGCCGATGCGGTGCTGTCTGGCAGCCCGCGAACCCGGATGGGTTCCTCAATGGCATTAGCCGCGAGCAAGCGTTGTAATGCCGAGATCGCCGTGTCGGTCAATTCGTGCCCTTTGGTCAGCACCATTAAGCCATTGGTGGTGCGGATATCTTCGTCTACCACCCAACCCGGCATCAGCTCGCGTATACGCGCAGAGCGCACGCCGGTCACATTGGAGCGGAAATCTGACAGGGATTTAATGATGTATTCAGGTAACGGTGGGTGCGCCGCCCGTAAAATTTCCCATGGCCGCTCCAGGCTCCATCCCCGCGCCGCATGTCGCTCCAGCTCAAGGGCTGCGCGCAGCAGATGGGCACCGCGTAAAACCTCAAGCGGCACATTCGGCGCCGGCTCTTTTGCCTGGTGGCGAATGATCCCGGCGACCAGTTCAAGACGGGGAATATTTTCCACCAGCTTTCCCGCGACGTCGGGATGCCCCAGCAGCAGTTTTTTCTCCTCCTCGGAGAGTTTGCGCTGAGCGGCGTCGGCCTGAACGATATCGGCGGGAATACCAACGCAGCCAATTTGGCTTAATGACGCGGCAATCGTGTAAATCCACTCATCTGGCCACTCCAGCTTCGGCAGCGCGTGGCGAACGCAAGATTGGGCGAACGCCGCCCGCTGAAACGCCCACGGTGCGACCATGGCAAGCACTTCCGTCAGCGTTTTGACCGAAGCGGTAAGGGTGGTTGCCAGCAGCTCTTTTTCTGCGCAGACGAGACGATACTGGCGCACAGCGTCATTAAGCGCCGCGACCAGTTCTTCTTTCGGACACGGTTTGCAGAGATAGCGGAAAATGGCGCCTTTATTGATGGCGGCGATAGAGGACTCCACATCGGCCTGCCCGGTAAGCAGGATCCGCACGCTATCGGGCGAGAGTTCCCGCGCTTTTGCCAGAAAGGTGGCGCCATCCATGCCGGGCATGCGCATGTCGGACATGATTACCGCAAAGCGCTCTCCCCAACGAACAGCGTCCAGAGCGGCTTCGCCGCCTGGGGCCACCACCACATCAAATTCGCCAAACAGGTTTCGTTCCATCGCGGCGAGCACGTTAGGTTCATCATCTACGCACAACACCCTGGGCAAGGCGGTATCAGTCATGAAGTGTGTCCTGTAGGTTAGCGAGCATCTGTTGCCATAAGGGGAGCTGGTCAAGCACGCCTGCTTTTTCAAGATAATCGCGATCGGGGGGGCTGTTGTTGGCCAGCGCCACAGCGACATGCACCACACCAGACGCTCCGAATGCATCATGTGCGAAACGTGAGGGCTGGGCCTGCTCCGCCACTATTTCGACAATCTCCAGCGGTAATCCCCATACCGCCAGCAGGTAAGCGCCGACTGCTGCATGCATGGGAATAGCATTACATGTGGTTGTTTCGCTACCGATCTCGCTCATTTCGGGGATCAGCTTCGCAATATTCGCGAGTAGCGCGGCGGTGGATTCCAGCCCCTGATGGCCCGTCATGCGGGCGGCGAGTGAAGAGGCAAGAAGAGAGACCCGGCGTAACTCGCTGACCAAAGGATCCCTTTTCGCATCGGTAAAACAGTGTGACGCCAGCACCAGCAATTTCACCTGATCCATGCCGAGAAGCGTAATAGCGCTACCGATATCGTGGATTGGCGAACCTCTGTTGAACCAGGCGGAATTCGCAAGCTGCATGATTTTGGCGCTCAGCGCCGGGTCGCTGCCCAGCAATTCGGCCATCTGTCGGGTATCGCTCTCTGGGTTATTGAGAAGATGTTGAACGTCAGTGAACACCTTCGGTGCGGCGGGCAACTGATTGATTCGACCGACCATGTCGAGCACCGTCGGATCGTTGAACATGGTGCGCAGAGAAAGCGCGCTTTCAATTATCGCTATTAACGTCGCGCTGTCGCAGGGTTTCGAGACAAATCGATGTGCAACTTCCAGCATACGCTGGGTGGCACCGGGTTCTGAGTAGCCGGATAAAATGATACGTATCGTACCCGGCCAGCGGTTGCGCACCTGCGCCAGTAACTCTGCGCCATCCATAAAGGGCATACGCATATCAGAGACCACGACATCCGCCGGTGTGTCTTCCAGCATGGTCAGCGCTTCAGGGCCGCTGTTGGCGAAGCGGCACTCCCAGTCGATATCTTGCAACATGATGGCGCGCTCAATGCCTGAAAGCACCCGGCTTTCGTCATCAACGAACATCACTTGCATGCAGGCTCATCCTCGTTGCGGCAATGGAGCGGAAATTGCAGGATAAACGTGGAACCCACGCCTTCTTCTGACTCGCAGCGAATCTTCCCATTATGTTTGTCCACCACGGTGGAGTAGACAATCGCTAAGCCTTGTCCAGTCCCTTTACCCACCGCTTTAGTGGTGAAGAACGGATCGAAAATGCGGTCGCGGATCGCTGCGGGTATGCCACTGCCATCATCCTGGACGTGGATTTCTAGATAGTCGCCGTTCTGTAATGCTGAAATAACGATGCGGCCTTTCTCTTTCACTCCTTCCTGCAGGGTATCCGCAATGGCATGGGCGGCATTGACCACCAGGTTGAGAATGGCCTGGCCGACCATGTCACGCAGGCAGGGGAGCTGCGGTAAGTTGTCGGCGATGTTAGTTTCGAGCTCCGCCACATATTTCCATTCGTTGCGGGCCACCGTGACCGTGGTATTAATCACATCGCGCACATCTATCCGCTCTTTCACATTCTTCGAAGGGTGGGAAAACTCCTTCATCGCGGCGACAATCCGCGCAATATGCTCAAGCCCCTCCAGAGACTCGTCCAGCGCGCCTGGAATTTGTCGACGCAGAAAATCAATTTTTGTGCGTTTGAGCGTCGTATCGAACTCTGCCATCACCGGATCATCGGCCATTTTTTTGCGCGCAACGTCCGCGAGCGCGAGGGCGGCATTCAGCAGTTTTAGCAGCGAGTCCGTGGCACCTTTGATGAAGCCGACATTATCGGCAACATACTGCGTCGGGGTGTTGATTTCGTGGGCGATACCGGCGGCGAGCTGACCGATAGACTCCATTTTTTGCGCCTGAAGTAGCTGGGTCTGCGCCAGACGCAGCTCGGCCAGCGCCTTTTCCAGCTCATGCCGTTCGTTTTCGAGTTCCATTGTCTTACGCGCGACCACTTTCTCCAGCCCGACATTTTGTTCGAGAATGGCAAATGGTGTGGCGTGACTGTGCCGGGCTTCCTGGGCGATGCGGCGTTTCAGCACATCAATGGTTTTATCCCTGGCTGCGAGTTTGCGCTCGTAGTCAGCAGGGGAAAGAGGCGGGGTAGAGGCTTCGGAAAAGAGCGACATGATATTTACCCTCCAATGGCGACACCGGTAAATGTCTGGTTGACATGCAACCCGTTGTACTGCTCACCGTAGGTTGAAAACCCTACCACCCGGTTCTGCACCATGATTTCGCCGATCTGCTGTTCCAGCCCCTCTTTTTCGAACTGGAGACGGCGCAGGATACAATCGCAGCCGATGATGACGGCAGGATTTGGGATCGTCTCGTGCACTTTTTCAAACGCCTGACTAAACGTCTGGATCGGATCTTCCGCTTTGCCGATCGAGACGATCAGCCCCTCTTCGATAGCGCAATAACAGGTAAGCGAGAGATCGTCGTTCATTTTCTGAATGGAACGGACGTAAGGCTCATCGCCGAAAGAGAGCACCAGCGGGTTGCGGGAAAAGACAGTTGGTGTCAATTCATCGACGGTAAGACCAAGGGATTCGGCATAGATCTGCGCGGCAGGTTCACCGTTGATCTCCATAATGAGCCGTTTTTCCGCGTCCGCCTCGGTGATAACTAGCTCAACATCGCTGGGTACAAAATGCTGGATCTTAAACGTGGCGACCGGTGAACTGGTTTCGATAACCGCGAAAACGGCAGCGTCAGAGATAAAATGACCATCGCCATCATAAATAAAGCTTTTTTCGAAACGCAGATCGTCACCGGCAGAGCCGCCAATGAGGGGTACATTACCAATCTGTTGATAAAGGTTTGCCACCAGCCGCTCTTCGGCCATCGACAGACCATCCACCAGCAGCAGACCAAAACGATGCAGGTTTGGTCTCTCTTCGCTGTCGCGGCGAATGGTTTCTGCGATATCCGTAATGACCGAGGTGTATTCAAGCAGAGGATGAATGATAAACGCGCGGGCGTGAAAACCATCGCTCAGCCCGAGACCCAGCAGCCCAGAATGCTGAAAGCCTTCAGTGCCAATATGACCGGAAGAGGTACAACCGATGCAGGGGCAGGAGAAGGTGTTTTTTAATTCGCGGCCTAACACCTCCAGATCGTAATCCGGAGAGCAAAAGAAAAGGATGGTTTCAACATCGTCATGACCGATTTGGGCGGCAAACTGGGCAACGGCTTCGACCGGATCAGGAGATTCACTGCTGGCATATCTGGGCTGGAAACTCACGGCAAATTCTCCCACTCTGTGCAGCGGTTTTCGCCTCTGCGGTAGCATGGCCCAATGCATTGCTCATTGGTCTGATGAAGGAAGATTAGGAGGTGGGTGAGTAAATATCAAATCGGCAGGTTGATAATTTGACAGGCTTTTTACTTCGCTTTTCTTTTTGCATCGGCACGGTAAATTCCGCGCATTTCCGCCGGTACAGACGCGGCTGAAGGATTAACTTTTTTAAGCGCAGAAGCTGCTCGTCGAAGAGATGAGAAACTTGTTGATTAGGTTATTCGGGGCCACGAGTCAGGTCGATATGCTGTGGCGTGTGGGGGCAATTATTCAAAGAAATCAGCGCTTAGCTCATTTCGAACGCCACTATTTCATTCCTCGCTTACTGTGGCGGGATTATTGGCAATGGGCGATCAGATTATTGTGCTGGTCATATGAGGCCGAGCATTTCTGCGCCGTTGCCGGAACCACCAATTCGACAGTTTGCAGCGTATTTTTATACCGGCAAACAACGTAGAGCGATGTTTTATGCTGCCTTGCTTCGTCCTGATAATCTGCCAGGGTCCAGGCAGTGTCTTTATCCGTATCCGGCATGAGTTCGACCTGTTCTTTTGGCGGCCCGACAAACAAGCTGGCATCCGTCAGGGTATGTTGCTTCATCGTCAGTGAGGGGAATTGCGGGCACTGAATGCTTTCTGCCTGCGCAATTCTGGCGAACGACAACACGGCTAAAGTGAAAAGAGTACGTTTATTCCACAGCTTCATAATTATCCCCGTTGTTTGCCGTGTGTGATGCATGATGAACACGAACCATACGTATGCTGACAGGATGATAAAGTGCAGCCACTTTTTTACCAGAGGGTAAATGCATTTCTTTTTGACAGACCTATGTATGCCCTTGTCTCAGGGATTAGATTTTATTTTTGCTCAGAAAATTGCTGAATGAAAACGTGACGAACTTCCTGTGCCGGATGATGGCTCAAATTATTCACTGTTTTGAAGTTTTTTAACAATAGTAAAAATGCCCCTGACGAAGCATTTTAGCTGTGATGAGTACGGTGCTAATACCAACGATTATATTTAATATAAAAATAAGAAACGATAATAAACCATAAAAAAGTAAGTATCCCTGAATAATCAGGGATGAATTGAATAAACAAAAATGCCCCGGCAAGAATAAGTGCGATGGGCACTAGGTGTGAGTGGGCTCCCCACAGGAATAATAATAATTTCTTCATCTTTTCAACATTTCATATAAAGCATCGCCAATGACTTCCTCATTATTCCCGCCTGATTCGACTTGATATATTACTTTAGACATTTGAGGTTCTATAAGAAAGTAAAGCATTTCTAGTTTTTCACGATAAAGTATTTGGTAATATGCCGCATCCTGAAATTTCAGTTTGTTTGCTGCTAGTGCGGCTATCTGAGCTTTAGCATAGAATACCGCCACTTTCACAAACCAAGTGGACATTTCATTTACTTTTTTAATATATGATTCCTGAAAATCAGCGCTGCTTACAATCAATTTCGCAATCGTCAGTGAAATAGCCAGCTTACTCGAACGATCAGCTGCTTCGTATGCTTTCTCTCCGATTTTCTGCTTTATATATGACACCAGCGTATTGCTTTTCTCATCTCCGAGACGCTTGAAGGTTTTTTGGAAATAGAGTTGAACCATATCAAGAACGACATCATTTCTTTTGTATATTTCCAACAAAGACAAATACAAACGCTTATCTTCACTCCATTGTTCATGGCACGTGCTTCCGTAGTATTCGTCAGGCACTAAGCAGGAGCCATAGTTAATAAGCCGCTGACTGCCAAGTTTAACGTTTTCGATAGTCTCCATATGACTGGCATGGATCTCCCTTAACGCTTTAGTTAAAGCAATCGCCATCCTTCTATCTGACTGCGCTTTCAATTTTAGATAGTTTTCTGCCATTTCCATTTGCCTTGCTGTAACATTAATGTTTAATGATTGATCATGGTCGCTCACAGGGGCAAGGTTGAGAATGAAAAAAAGTCGAAAAATCCTTATTTATGTTATGGCGGCAATTATTTCCTTTCTAATAATTCCTGAGATTATCTTAAGGAAGGTTCCGAATGACATACTTGCCAGACTTAGCGATTTTACAAGTTTGGGTGGTTTAATCAGCCCATTCCTCTCGGCGATGATTTTCATTGGTCTGTCATCCATCTTTGTCGGGATTATTGGCGTGTATGTCGTTGGTAAAGTTTATTGTGCTTTAACTCAGGTTAAGCATGATTGAAGTAATCAATGACCATGTACTGACGAGGCAAGGAAGGTTATGAAAAAAAATGGAAAAAAGGCAGTTAGTATTTTGGTCGTGATTATTTGCTTTCTAACTATCCCGGAAATAGTGATACGTGCACTGACGCCTGAGCAGTTCGCACGGCTGAGCGATTTCACAAGCCTCGGGGGGCTCTTCAGCAATATTCTCTCGGTGCTGATTTTTCTTGGTTTGACGTCTGTATTGCTCGGTGTGCTTACCATTTTCTTAACAACAAAAATTTACCGGCGCTTTTCCCGATCCCGCAGTTAATCAAGACCTAATATACACGCTTCCACTTCATTCATACCCTCGCATGCATCAGGCGCATTACTTTGCATGCGGGAAGTGTTTTTGATTCTGTCTGATGCCAGTGCTGGCAAGGAGCCATTGACCAGGTGCAACTGCATTAAAACCGACCCATAAAGCGGGCAGGCGAGGCGGGAAAAGCATTGCGCGCTTGTTCATCAAATGTTTAATCTAAGTGGCAATAGCGTAATTAACCCAGACCTGAGAAAAGGAAATCACGACGGCAATAGAAGAACATTTGAGAAGCCTTGCACAAACAAATAGTAACTATTTGTTATTATTTTCACTGTGGGAATTTGTTAAAAAACTTCTGCAAAGAGCCTTTAATGCTGTATCAACTACTTTCCCTCACTATAGTCTGCATGACTCATCCCATTCATCAACAATATTATCTGTCCGGGAGCTCAAAAAATGCATGGAACCAAAACAGGTTTATTTACACATTTATCGCGGGATTGCCAAAAAAATGGTACGACACTTTTGCGACGCTCAATGATCTGAAACAAAAAAGCCACCGTGAAAGGTGGCTTAATTATATGATTTTAAATCTAAAATTTGGTGGCCCCTGTTGGGTTTGAACCAACGACCAAGCGATTATGAGTTCCATTATGGGCAACCAAAAAACAATAACTTATTTTAAAATCAGTTAGTTGAAAAGTCTATATAAGGCAATATGGGGCAATATTTCTTTGTTCGTGCGACACTTTTGCGACATTAGAAAGCTTTCAAAGCTGCTATCGGAACTAGGCGCTCTATACGGCTTCTGCCGAGACCTGTTTGCATATTAGCTTCTAATTTTAATGAGACACACAATCCATAGAGCCAATATTTTTCGTTCTGAAGCATGTTATATGCTGCATTTCTATATCGTATATTCAAAATCATTCTTACTTTATCCCATTGTTCGATTGGTAGCATTAACCATCTGATCAAAAAATCTTCTTGAGGGATAATACGAAATATATCAATTTGTGAGTATTTCCCTTGCTCACCGCTATCACCAATTATTATGTGCTTAAACTTATCTATATTAGTTTCTAGTGCATTGAGAATTTCATCTGCAAATGTAGGATACAAAGCTAACATCGCATCATCTCTTTTTTGTTTAAGATACTGAATAACTTCATCAATCTCCGAATAATATGAGTCAGATGACCAATACATATGCCCGTGAGAACGCTCGTATATATCCTCATCCAGAACATTTTTAATAATTGGTGAAGGAGAAAGTAGGCCTTTTTTGAGGAGAGAGTCTATATAATCTTTTTCAAGCGCTACTAATTGATCAAAACGATGAGGAATAGCATTTTTATCTGAAAGCATAAAAAATAAATGAAATGTGTGCAATAAGTCACCTAAGTCAATTATCTTAAAATGACTAAGCTGATCAAACGCTTCCTCAATGGCTTTGTTAACAATCGCGTCATCCATTTTATCGAAATTAATAATTATTTGCCATGGTCGGTTTTTTTGCCCTGCAATGAAAAAACGAGAGAAGTTTATAGATTGCAGTATTTCGTTTATTGGATAATCGCCTGAGTCGACAATTTTAGCGAGTAAGTTATAGTTTATGAGAGATGTTGCTATATCAAATTCATTATACTTACCAAAGAAAACTGCCATTCTCTTCTGGTGTTCATCCAACCGGTCACTTTGTAAGTCTTTGTTTGTTTGAGAAGCAATGTAGTTAAAATAATGATTTTGAAGGTTTTCAATGTCAGAGAAGGATATATTTCCTTGTCTAAACTCTGTATCAATAATAGCAAAGTTAGTAAATAATAATACCATTGCTTCAGTATTTTTTATGTGCTTTGGCTCTAGGCATTTTAATAGTCTGTCGCAGTCGTTAATTATATAATTTAAAATTCGAAGGGATTGGCATTCTGTTTTCTTGAATGCATTTAAAATTACTGGCTTGATTGAGTTGAATTTATTGAGTCTGTATTTTTTTTGAAAAAAATAAGTTCCAGCCTCATCAATTTTAGGTGTTATCCTTATTGTGTGTCCAATCACTTTTTCTTTAGATTGAACGAAGTCATCATGAATTTTCTTATCATGAGCAATAATGATTACGCGACATTGGTGATGCTCGACGTATTGATTTATTACCCCCAGTATTTCTTCGTTTTTTAACGGGCATCGCTCAAGATCATCAAAGATGATAACTTTAGATTTATCAACTTGTTGCTTTATGACGGCACCTAACAAATTGCCAATTACGGCACCGGCTCCGAAAGTAACCCCCTGAATTTCACTTGTTACGTCTTTAGTTACATTAACTACCTTTTTTGCAAGATTTTTCCCAGGGTACATTTTTGCAAATACATTATTATATATTTCGGAAGTGTTGCTTATACCAAAAAGACTTATATGGCACTGCATTTCCTTGGGGATAAATTGAAGTGTTTGGTATGTTTTTCCTGCACCCCACTCGCCCGTTATTAGAACAGCATAACCAGGTGCGTTTAGTCTAATATAATAATCCAAAAAATTTTCTAAGTTATTTTCATTCATTCTGACATTCCTTAAAGATTTCTTGCCAATGGATTAAACTTCACTGCCTCTTCAAGATGGTTAGGTGCGAAATGTGCGTAACGCATTGTCATTTTAATATCAGTGTGACCGAGTATTTTTTGCAGTACTAAGATGTTCCCGCCATTCATCATAAAATGGCTTGCAAAGGTATGACGTAAAACATGTGTTAGCTGGCCAGGTGGAAGACCGATTTCCGCCCGTTCAAGTGCGTTCCTGAATGCGTAATAGCAGGGGGTAAAGAGTGCTCCGTTCTTTTTGGGTAACTCAGCAACTAAGGATGGATGTAAGGGGATAGTGCGGTTTCTTTTACCTTTTGTTTTAACAAACGTCACTTTCCCAGCCGATATTTGCGATCTCTTAATAGTTTCCGCTTCGCTCCATCTCGCACCTGTAGCCAGGCAGATTTTAACGACCATCTCTAAATCTTTGGCTGAACTGTTACGACACTCTAGCAAAAGCTGATCGATTTGTTCGCCTGTAAGATATGCCATCTCGCTTTCATCGGTACGGAAATGCCTGACATTTTCGAGGGGATTTGGAGCTGACCATTCGCCCAGGCGTTTAAGCTCATTGAACACTGCTAAAAAATAAGCGAGCTCAAGATTCATTGTCCGTGGCGAAACTTTGCTGATTCGTTTTGTACGAGCGAAATGACCATCAAGCCGTTTAGCCCGGTACGCCGCAAAAAGCTGGGCGCTAAACTCAGAAGCAAGTGGTGAGCCCATGCATTCAGCCGCCCAAAGCATAGATTTTTTGCGCTTCTCACCGTCACGAAGCGTGATGCCGTGCCGATCAAACCAGAGGTGAACCAAATCCGTCAGGCGTCGCTTATCTTCACCGTCTCCAAGCCAGGGTGAATCATCGATTTTCTGAAGCGTGTAATTTTCAAAAGCTAGCGCTTCGCCTTTAGTTGCAAACTTTTTGCGAACGCGCTTGCCTTCTTTGCCGTTGCTTCTGTCAATGGTATAGAAATCAGCAATCCATTGACCGTTTGAAAGTTTTCTAACCGGCATAATTTTAAGGATTAAGAATGCGTTGTTTTTGTTGTTGGAACTCTTCCTCGGTCAAAATTCCTTCTTCTTTCATCTCCGCCAGTCTTTCAATTTTATCCATAACGTTATCAAAGGATGATGAGTTATTCGTGAATCGCCACGGATAATCTAGACACTTCCGAGCCGTTGATAATACTGGTTTTCATATTCTGTCGGTGACATCTGTTCGCTAGAACCATGCCGAC
>NZ_QPJR01000009.1:23938-230104 GCF_003337365.1 Kosakonia sp. AG348 | reverse complement strand
TTAAACTCTTCGGGATAACGCTTACCGCTCATGGGCACCTCTCTTTAAGCCATCTTAAATGACTCTGAGGTGTCTGTTAAACCCGTGGCGATTCACCCCGTGCCTTAATGAACTCATCAGTTCGATGTACAAACGAACGTAAAACATTTTCCGTGCAGTCCTCATTACCAGGCGCTATCGCTGATATCCCCTTCTTTTGAGTCCATACGCTTAATACTATACGTTTACTATCAATACTAATGTGTAACGGGAGTCAGTATGACCTCAAGAATTAAAGGCCTGGTAAAGTGGTTTAACGAAGACAAAGGTTTTGGTTTCATCTCTCCACTCGATGGAAGCAAAGATATCTTTGTTCATTTTTCTGCGCTTAACGGTGATAACTTCAAAACTTTATTTGAAGGCCAGAAAGTTGAATTCGCAATACACGCGGGTGATAAAGGCCCGGCAGCTGCAAACGTAATACTTTGCGATAAATAAATATTTGTGGATCTGCGACAACGATGAGGGTTCATTCCTGAGTAGACAGATCCATAGGTTAATTTAGTGAAGGTAGTGAAGGGCAGATTATTCTTAACATCAGGTTAGTACATTTTTGCTCATGTATGAGTGTGCTTACCGATGTGATGAAGTGCAGGTCTGCTGCATGAACAGTCTAAAAGCAGAAGCTAACTGCTTGTAAAAACATTAAAGTGCGTAAGAGGTAAGACAACCTCCACAAGCATCACTTCTTCGATTTTACGTGGTTTTTTTGCTAAAATACATTCCCATAACAGGTATTATTATTCTTTTATCCCTCATCATCCTTGAAAGAGTGAGTTTTTTAGGATGGTTGTATTGATTTGAATAAATCACTGCAATAGGGTATGGGAAGTTGAGAGCCTTTTGGGCGCAGCTAAAATATGTTCTCAATTTTTGGAACAGCCCGTTCATGGATGTTTAACTAAGTCATTATGACGGGAACGTATATATTTACATCCGGACACAGGTATCTCCAGAACAACCAGTTAACAAAATTATGGTGGCATATGAAAAAAGTTATTGTTTTTTTTAATGCCGAACCGTGCAAGGTTATCAATGTTCTTAAAGGTATTACCTCTATCCGCGAGGAGTACCCAAACGGTGAAGAAATACATCTTCAGATAATGTCTGCCGGTTTTCCTTCGTTGACTACAGAGCATGGTATTGTACATGTAGCTTCAGACAGGGAACTGACATCACAGGAAATACTGGATGCTGCCAGAAAGTATTTGTAGCAAACCGTGAGGTTTTTTATTCCTCTAATCCATGTTTGATCGTGTACTGGCGGTTATAGAAACTATGTTTTCCCGTATAAATCAGATGAGAAAATAAAAAAGTACGTAAAAACCTTTGATAGCCTGCATTAAAATGCAGGCTTTTTTTTCTTTATACCAGCAATGCTGGTTATAGACGATGGGCGTCGATATTATCAACCTCTCGGAGGTATTGATATTATCCGTAGCGATTCAACGATTATAATTGTGCTGAATCGCAAGCATCTAACAATACGAGAGAAACGCCACGACGTAGTTGTCAGAAAACCTAATGCTCAGCTTAAGGTTTAAATGAGGAATTCATCAAGTTTTTTTCCTTCAGCCATTTGTTTAGCTATTGTTTTTGGCATGCGCCCCTAGCCCGTCCAGGTTTTAATCTTATTGTTTTCATCTAAATACTTGTATCGAGCGGGCCTTACAATACGAGTTGACTTTTTTTTACTTGTATTTTCTGAAAACTTCAATAATTCTTCCGGGTATATACCTTCTGCGAGCATAAGTTGTCGAAGGTTTTCCAGCTTGGCTTTTCGGCCACTTTCTTCTTCTGCTTTTGCAGCAGTAGTGTTTCGTATTTCGGAAACAATGGTGCTAAATTTTTCCAGGATAGCCTCAAGTTCTCCAAGTGAAAGGTCACGTGTTTGTGTACGAAGAGAACGAATGTTATTAAGCATGCTGATTAAGTCTGACATAAAATTCCTCAAGGATTAAATTTAACTACATTATGAGTGTAATCTATAAAGAAATAGTATACATCACTTTTCTAATTATTTAGGTCATTTCTGTAGCGGCAAAGATTATTTATTCCCAGGCTCGATAAACCTTAAGTAATTATTGAAGCATATACAGATGCTTATCAAGCGGAGCATTCCGGTATAAGTGTATTAAAATAGCCAACTCCACATCATCATGAAGCTTTTATCGGTATATTAATGCAGCCTATCATTTGATGTCTGCAGCTGACATAGCTTTGACCTGTTCCCTGTTGGTTAGCACATCGCGACGTTAACGATGTCCGCTTTTGGCACGAAAAAGTCGATCAGGGGGTAGCCATGTCTGCTCAGAACGAACAGCAGAAGTTCGTAATTTATCCCATAGTTGATGACGCGTGTTAATAAATGGGGATCAGGTCAATTGGGAGCAATAAAAAAAGGCCGCCTAAGCGACCTATTTATTTTACATAAGCTTTATTTTTACTTTATACCCCTCAAGACCGGATATGGTCTCACTCGGTATAAACTCGATCTCAGAAACTTCTTTGCCTGTTTTTTTTCCGTAGCTCAGCGATTTTTTTAGTAATAAGAGCAGAAATTTCTTGCTCAGCTTTACGCTCCAGTTCTTCAGGTTTCATATATGTACTCCTTTTTCATACCCAACCTTTTATAAATCATAGGGTATCTTCCATGAGTGCGCTCAGGAATCCTCCCTCACGCCACCGGTAAATCGGGAGTTGGTTGCAATACCCACGCCGTCGATGTCGGTCGCCTCGTTCGCAGGACCTCTGGTGTCGAGCCACAGCCGACGCTTGACAGATTTTTTCCTGGCATTATCGCAGACCCACAGTGAATGCCTGTTGTAATGTCGTAATAATCATTCCTCTGCCGTTAATAAAACTTTTTTTAATTAATTCTTCCGCTTACGCTTGTTGTAAATGGTTTGTAGACCACACTTGGAGAGGCTCTTAAAGGATGCGCACCCCGACCCAGGGAATGACTTATGGATGAGTCCACACCTTCAGCGGGAGCTGAGGGAACTGAAAATAAGAACCGATGCTGTACCTCAAGATTGCCTTCGCTTAGAGGGCTTTTTTTTAATTTCAGAAATTAACCAGCTCAAGCTATTTCAAAAGTTTGTTTGCAGCTTCGACGATTTCATGTGATGTAACCTCTCTGTCTGAGGCAACACAAAACTCAGTATGATCGCCAGTTAGCGAATGAACTCCCGCATACATAATCTTAAGGTGAGCTTCCTCACCATTCGGGTATTCACGGAGTATTGTGGTAGTGCCATCTACAACCCTGACAACCACCACAGGCTGACGATTGAAGAACACCAGAACATTTTTCATAGGCATCCCTAATTTTGAGAAAAGGCCACAATAAGTGGCCTTTGATTAGTATCAGCTTGAAGTCAGAATAGTGATTCGCAGGAGCCACCCAAGCGATCCATGTATCCAGATCCACCAATAACCGCTGCCTTTCTCGTGTAGGCGAGGTGGCGGTGAACGGAGTCTACCGAGTTTTCACGTTTTCACATGACAAAGGGCAAGATGATGGTAGTTATGCTGCTACCTTTGATTTTCATCTCCGATTAAACTGTTTTAGCAGTTTTAACCACTGCAAGTCGTGCATGTTTGCCCCCACAGAGGCAACCTTTCAGTTCTTGCTATCTGCCCGGTTGACCTGCGCCCTTCAGATTAACACACTACGCATTTAGCAACGTCCGCCACTGGCACCCAGCAGACGTTCGTAGAGCTTACATGCTGTACACAGAAAGTTTTTTTGTAGGGCATTAAGTGGGAAGGGGGGTCTTATAGGGCTTGTAAGTATCTGGCGATGCGCCATGAACAAAAATCCTGAAAACTATGGGCATCTCGTATGCACTGTTTGCATATACTATAGGTTGAATTGTAGGTTCTAATTAAATTTCAATAAATATCTATGTTAATCAATAATAAAACACCAATGCATCATTGGGGTATGGGCGTCGAAATTCTCTAGTGTACTCATCAGCTTATGATGTCCATTTTCTTAAATTTTAATGAGTTAGTGATGTTTTTTGTTCTCATTGAGTTTCACTTTGTCTCATTGGATCTCATGAAATCCTACATTTCGCTTCATAAAGGCGTGGGGAGCATGATAACGGAGTCTTTATGGCAGGAAAACAAGAGGCAAAGCCACTGTCGTTTAAAGGGATAGAAATGATGAAACCAGGTGACAAAGATAACGTAGATATTGGCGAAAATCGTGATTACGTGTCGCCAGACGTACGGTATGTATCCCGCCCAGGCAGATCATGCGCTTTTAGCTCTCTGTCCGGTTTATGCCATAACTTTTTCGTTATCCGCGGCGCATAGCGACCGACTGGAAAGCATCATGCATGCTATGAGCGGGAAGCGACTATTCGCGCATATTTTCATAAGACTGAACTGAACCTCAGCAGCAAAACCCGCTCTCAGCAATTTACAAAGCTGGGTAACCTGTTTTTATGCCAGTGGATGGGGCTTATGGCGCTTGCGGTGTTTACGGACTCTGGGGGATGGTTTTTCAGATAGCGTGACGCTTGATAACCAGGCATTCGCAAACGTCACCGCAAGAGAGCCAATAATCGATTCAGGTATTAAAAAATGCTGATGACAGACAGGAGAAACGATAGATCCCACCCGGAGTGGAATCTATCCCCGTGAGATTAAATCGACTGCCCGCCGGAAACTTCAATGCGCTGTCCAGTGACCCATCGATTGTCCTCACCCAACAGGCTGGCAATCATCGGACCGATATCATCAGGCAGTCCCACGCGACCCAGCGCAGTCATGCCTGCAAAGGCTTTGTTGTAATCGGGAATGTCACGTACAGCGCCTCCCAGGAAGTCCGTTTCGATAGCACCTGGCGCAATGGCATTGACGGTAATGCCGCGGCTGCCCAACTCTTTAGCCATATAAACGGTGAGCACTTCCACCGCGCCTTTGGCAGCCGAGTAGGCCGAGAACCCAGGGAATGACACCCGCGTCAGACCCGATGAGAAATTGATGATCCGTCCGCCATCGGCCAGGATCGGCAGAAGTGACTGCGTCAGGAAAAATACGCCTTTCACGTGGACGTTAAAGAGCGCGTCAAACTGCTCTTCTGTGGTATTCACGAAGTCGGCCATTTCACCATGCCCGGCGTTATTGATCAGATGGTCGAACGTATCGCGCCCCCAGGTGTCTTTCAATGCTGCGCTGACGGCGGTCACGAAATCGCGAAAGGAGAACACGTCGCGCATGTCCAGTTGAAGGGTAATTGCCTTACGACCAAGGGACTGGATATCAGCCGCCACGGCATCCGCAGCTTCTTTACCATTACGATAGGTGATGATCACATCGCCGCCATGGCGCGCGATGTTCAGTGCAGTATTACGACCAAGGCCCCGACTGGCACCGGTCACAAGAGAAATGGTTGTCATAAAATATCTCCTGATATGTGGAGATAAAATACTATCCATCACAGCGCATTTTAGGTTGCCCGATAATCGCGAAAACTTGCCTGATAATTTTGAATTTTCTCTTCAGTCAGAACTGCACTAAGATTAGCGCACGCTCAAATTACATTTATTAGCCTAAAAATATGACGGCGATGACCCGATTACCTGAAGAATGCGTCTCTGGCACAGATGAGTCTGACGGAGCAAAGACGACGGCGGCGCTCCTGCGGGTGGCGCGGAAATATGCCGACGCGCACCTCAATAAAGACGGTGTGGCAACAACCCCCATTCCGGGGGTGTTTATCTTAAGCGAAGCCGCACCTTCCTTGTTGCAGTTCGCCATTACTAAGCCGCTGGTGGCACTTGTGCTGCAAGGGCGCAAGCGCGTGACGATGGGCAGTCATACGTTCGATTTCGGTGCGGGGGAGTCTTTGCTGGTTACTATGGATGTGCCGACAGTCAGCCAGGTTATCACCGCCAGTGCTGCCGCCCCATATTATTCTCTGGTCGTGGAACTTGACGCCGCTGTGATTACCGAACTGGTTGGCGATATGGAAAAACTGGAGGTAATGCCGGATTTGCCTGTAAGGGTTGACCAGATCGAAGAGGACGTTGCAGACGCTGCGTTACACCTGCTGAAATTGCTCGACAGACCGCACGCGTTGAAAATGCTGGGTCGCCAGTTAGTGCGCGAGTTGCATTACTGGCTGCTGTCCGGCCGCTATGGCAAATCTATGCGCGCCCTGGGAAATATTGATAGCCATGCCCGTCGGATCGCCCGGGCTATCGAGATTATCCGGACTAAATATGATCAGCCGTTGCGAATCAAAACACTGGCCGATGCAGCGGGGATGAGTATTTCGGTATTTCACACGCATTTTCGCAACGTCACTACGCTCACTCCATTGCAATTTCAAAAACAGTTGCGTCTGGTTGAAGCTCGCAGACGTATGCTTGCGCAAGGCGCTGCGATCAGCACCGCTGCCCACGGTGTGGGCTATGAGAGCGTGACGCAGTTTACACGTGAATATTCGCGCATGTTCGGTCAGCCACCGGCTCGCAGTATCCGTGAAGCGCGCAAAAGTGAGTAGTCGGTACTGCCCGTTGAACCTACGGGTGACAGTAGCCCGGCTTTAACAGGCGGCATCGTTTTCACGGCACGCCTCTGCACCCGCAGCTTATTCAGGCATCATCAGGAATAACCGCTTTCGCCTGCCATTTCCGGCAGGCTTAAAATAAGTGCTGGTGTTTAATGAAATATTCCAGCCTTTGCCCTACTGCCTGACAGCATCATCCTTCCCCGGCAGCCATTTACAACGCACCCAGTTGTTTCATTAGGGTTAAATTATCTTCAAGATGCCAGTTCGCGATAATTTTATTGTTCCTGACCTGGTAGATATCCGTCGCGATAAAATCCACCTGCTGGCCTTTACCTTTCAGTTTGCCGAAGGTTCCCGTGAAATGTCCGCGGAAATGAAGGTGCGATACGACTCGATCGCCTGCAACGATTATCTGCTCAACCTCGCAACGCAGATCCGGGACGGCGGTGCGGAAGGCGCGGGAAGCCAGAAGCGCGCCTTCCGGTCCCTGTTTGCGGCCTTCAGGCGGTGTCTTATCGACAAAATTATCGGCCAGCGCCTCACGGGCCAGGGCTTCATCGCCGGTATCCCAGAATGTTGCGTAACGCCTTGCGACGGTTTCAAGTGCAGCTACGTGGGCGGATGATAAGTGGCTTTCCGCAATCAATTCATGGGGTTTCACCAGCTCAAGCGGTGCAGAAAACACAGCGCTGGTCACAGGAAGCAGCATAAGCGTCGCCAGTCGGGAAGAGTAAAACCTTAACTTATTCATAAAAAGATCCTTTATTTAGCCTCAGAGAAACAGGTGATCCGGGCGCATTTCAGCCGCCCGCAGATAAACGTGAGGTTTAGTTAATTAGCGCGCCGCCTTCGATATCCAGCAGGGTTCCGGTGACAAAGGGATTGTCCATCACGAACAGATAGCCTTTTGCGATGTCCTCTGCCCGCCCGAAGGCTTTTGCCGGCAGATTTTCAGCGGCAGACAGCAACATTTTTTCGCGGGCAGCAGGCTCCATGCCTGCATGCGCCTCGGTATCTGTCAGCCCCGGGCTCACCGCATTTACGCGCAGCGGAGAAAGCTCTTTCGCCAGCACCTTAACGGCTGACTCCAGCGCCGCGTTCATGGTGGTTTTGACGATAGCGCCCGCAACAGTGCGGCGGGAAACAAAGCCGCTGGTCAGCGTCAGGGTGCCCCGGGCGTGGATATTTTTACTCAGATGCCTGGCAACATGGATGCTGCCCCAGAATTTGGTGTCGAAAGCCAGCCGGGCCTCGTTCAGATTCAGTGACGTGAGCACCCCGCCTGGTGCATGCGATCCCGCCGTCACAATAATGTTATCTACCTCTCCGAGCGTCTGGCTAAGCTGGATCACCTCCTCCTCTTTGCTGATATCAAGGACGACAGTATCCACAGATGCGCTTTTCTGGCTCAGCAACTCTCTGGCTCGCGCCAGCTTTTCACTGTTCCTTCCGGCAAGGATCAGGCTTCCTCCCTGTTCAGCCAGCGCGCGGGCCACAGCAAAGCCAATACCGGAAGCCCCGCCGATGATTAATGTTTTTTTCGCCATCACTTTACGCCTCGTCGGTTTTGTAGAACGGATAATCGGTATAGCCTGCGCTGCTGCCGCCAAAGAGCGTGGCGGGATTGTTTACGGTCGCTAAGGGAAGGTGATTCCTGAGCCGGTACGGCAGGTCAGGGTTGGCAATGAACGGGCGGCCAAAGGCAAACAGATCGGCCAGACCCGCCTTAAGGAGTTTGTCCGCTTTGTCCTGGGTATAATTTCCGGCGACGATAAGTGTGCCGCTGAAGGTGGCGCGTAATGTTTGACGAAAATCATCAGGCACCTGCGGGGCATCGTCCCAGTCCGCCTCTGCCAGGTGGATATAGGCGATACCTCTCTTTTCACACCATGCCGCCAGCGCGAGGATCGCGTCAGTCACCTGCGGATCGTTCATTCCGCGCTGGGTGATGAACGGGGAAAGGCGTATGCCCGTGCGCGTATTGCCGATAGCGTCGCTGATGGCTTCCAGCACCTCCTGTGCGAAACGGATCCGGTTAGCCAGGCTGCCGCCATACTCATCGGTACGTTTGTTTGATGTCCGGCGAAGAAACTGATCGATCAGATAACCATTACCGCCGTGCACCTCAACACCATCAAAACCGGCGTTAATGGCGTTTACTGCGGCCTGCCGGTAATCAGCAATGATCTGCTGAATATCGGCATGCTCAAGTGCCCGCGGCACCGGGCAGTCGACCATATGTCCTTCACCCTGCTCATCCACCACCCATACCTGGGCATCGGGCGCGAGCGCAGACGGCGCGACCGGTTTGCCGTCTTTATGGAAACCCGCATATGACATGCGCCCAACGTGCCAGAGCTGGGAGAAGATAATCCCGCCTGCACGGTGAACGGCTTCGGTGGTGAGCCGCCATCCTTCAACCTGCTCAGCGGAGTGCAGACCAGGTGTCCAGGAGTACCCCTGCCCCTGAGGTGAAATCTGCGTGGCTTCGGTAATGATCAATCCCGCGCTGGCACGCTGCTGGTAGTAAGCCGCCATTAATGCGGAAGGAACGTTTCCCGGCTGTAACGCCCGCGCCCGCGTCATCGGCGCCATCACGATCCGGTTTTTCAGGCTGAGCGCCTTCAGGTGGTAGCTCTCAAAAAGTGTACGATTTCCCATTTTCTGTCCCCCGTAATGAATCTTTAAAAGCACTTTACGCGGCGTCAGATATTTTGATAATGGCATTAAAATATGATTCTCTTTTCAGGATTACTGAATAATGGGAAAGCTTGAAGATATGGCACTGCTGGTTGCCGTGGTGGAGGCGGGCGGGCTTTCAGCCGCCGGTCGCCGGATGGGGCTTTCGCCGGCAACCATGACCGCAAGGCTGAAGGCGATTGAAGAGCGTTATCAGACCCGGCTATTCCACCGCTCCACCCGCGCTATTACCATGACGCGTGCGGGTGAGGAGTTCTATCACGCGGCACTGCGCGTACTGGATGAAATGAACCATGCTGAGTCACTGCTTACGCAAAAAGAAGGGGTGCTCAGCGGTAATATCCGCATTTCGGCCCCCTCCGATTTTGGCCGACAGTATCTCAGCCCGGCCCTGCTTGATTTTTCCCGGCTGCATCCGGCAGTGAAAAGCTCGGTATACCTGGGCGAAAATGTCGCCGATCTGGTCGCCAATCGTCTGGACATGAGCATTCGCTTCGGAAACCTGCCAGACAGCAGCCTGGTCGTCAGAAATATCCGCCCGAATCACAGGGTACTGGTCGCTTCCACTAACTATCTCCGGACGGCAGGCACACCAGCGGCCATTGAGGATTTGCACAGCCACCGATGCCTTGCGCTGGAACTGCGCGGAATGGTCATGAACGAATGGCGTTTTGAGCATGACGGTAAACAGAGCGCAGTACGCTTTACCCCAGCCATGGTATGCGACGATGGCGCGCTACTCCGCCAGTGGGTGCTGGCGGATGCGGGGATTGCCAGCAAGTCATGGTGGGATGTAAAACGCGATGTGGAACAGGGGAGGCTGCACCTGCTGTTTGCTGAAAGTTTTATTGGGTTCAGCCGCTTTGATAAAAAAAATGTCGGGCTGCAATTTGTCTATCCGCAGCGACGGTTGCAGCCGCTGCCGGTTACCGCCTTTACCCAGTTCTTCATTGACTGGCTGGAAAATGAGTAAAACTCGCTGACCAGCGCCCGGTTTTTTAACTCGCCGTTGCGTTAGTCATGGGCGTTTTTGCACTCAGCAGATGATCGCATAACGTACATCGTGCTCATTGGTCAGGGATGTTCATTATCGCGAAAGGTATGAGTGAGTCTTTTGTTGTTGTGGTTCGCGATCGCTCTGCCAGGGCGGCATGATAACGACGTATGGGGGCCTGGAAACGGGAAGTAAAAACCAGGCTTCCCGCATAATGGGGAAGCCTGGCGGAGCGTTACAGTGCGGCGGCTTGCGGGAAATCCACAACCGTGTCGTTGACGCGGTTAATCATATTGGTAAACAGAATGGCGCTGATAGCGCTGATTATCTCGACAATCTGACGATCCGCGAAACCGGCGCTGCGCAGCGATTCAACCTTTTCTGCCGGCAGCGTACCGTGCGTGGTGACCACGGTTTTTACGAATTTCAGCAGCGCGTCAATGTGCGCATCTTCAGGGAATTCGCCACGGCGCAGCTGTTGCGTTTGTTCCACGCTATAACCCGCCATTTTTCCTGTTAACGTATGCGCGGCCAGGCAGTAGTCACAGCCGGAAATTTCACTGACCAGTAAGTTGATTGCTTCCAGCTCTTTTTTATTCAGCGAACTTTTTGCCAGTGCGGCATTATGTTGTAACGCCTGAGCAAGCATATCCGGGGCAATGCCAATGGTCTGGTAGGCATTAGGTACTTTACCCATCGCTTTCTTAATGGCACCGAAAAGATCGGCGGTTTTATCGGTAGCGTTTTCGGGTTGAATGGATGTTAAACGGCTCATGATTATCTCCTGTCAGTGTATGGTTCCGCCGTATCGGCGATGTGCTCATCATAGGGGGATAGCTTGCGGGCAACTGTTATACATCGTCTCTATTTTTTGTCTTATCGTCTCAGAGGGAAGTGTGGATAGCCTCAGCCAACTGCTTGCGATGCTGGCGCCACTATGCGCTGTAAACCTCCACTGCCGCTTTGCCGGACGGTGGGAAGCCGACCATCAACAACTCGCGCCTGGCGTGGTGCCCTGGCATGTGGTTTTGCACGGCGAAGCGAGGCTGGTGGTAGAAGGCAGAAATGTGGATGTGTGCGCAGGTGATGTGCTCCTGCTTCCCCACGGTTCGCCGCATCTGCTTCAGAGCCTGGTCGAGTGGGGGCAGATTGTTCCGGCGTTAAAGCATGACAACGGCATCCTGACAGAAGTCCGAAGCCCGGCGAAGGGCACGGCGGTGGAAGTGCTGTGCGGTGAATTTGATTTTGGCCCGCACAGCGGCTGGTTGTTTGCCCATGAAAGCCGCCTTATTCATCTGCAAACAAACCACTGGCAGGCGTGTCCTGAACTGGAAATGTTGCTGATGATGCTGGTGCGGGAAAGTCTCGGTTCGTTGCCGGGGAATGCGACGATTGCCAAAGGGCTGGCCGATACGCTGCTGGCGCTGATCTTGCGTCTGTTGCTCGCACTACATGAGCCGCCCGCCGGTCTGCTCAGGCTGATGAGCAATAAACGGCTTGCTCCCGCGTTGCTGGCCGTCATCGCCGATCCTGCGCACCCGTGGACTCTGGAAACCATGGCCGAACGATGCTTTTTATCCCGCGCGACATTTGCCCGCTATTTTGCCCGCAGCTATCCGCTTACGCCGCAGGCGTGGCTTTCCCAGTTGCGTATGGCGATGGCCTCGCAGTTACTCATTACGCACGCGGGTTTAACTATCGACGCCATCGCCGAACGATGCGGGTTTCTTTCGCTGTCCTCGTTTTCGAAAGGGTTTAAGCGGCTGTATGGTGTGAGCCCCGCGCAATACCGAAAAAGCCGAACCCATCTGCTAACGCCTCAGCCATAGCGGCTGTGCATGCAAAAACGGGCTGGCAAAAATCGCCAACCCGTTTAAAGATTTTGCTCACTGAAAACCATCAATGATTAAGCACCGCTGCTCAGGGTCATGACGTTAAGATCGGCGAGCCCGTCAATGGCGCTGACTAACGCCCTGAATGGCGCGGCCTGGCTGTGTTGCTCCAGCATTTTTGCCGATGCCCAGCGCTCAATCATCACGAACTGGTGGTCGTTTTCACGGTTGACGTGTAGCTGATAAGAGAGACAACCCGGTTCGCCCTGCACATCGCGTTCAACGGTTTTAAGCGCCCCGGCCACCTTTTCACGGCTACCGGCATGGGCGGTAATGGTCGCAACAACCGTTACGGTATCGTTCATTTTATACTCCTGATTTCATGAGAAAGTTCAGGTTAGTCTACGCCGCCTGCCAGCATAAAAAACCCATTTCTGGCATTAGCTCTTTCACCGCAGGAATGAAAATCGGTATGAAACCTCAGCGGCCGGTGCGCAGCGACTGCGGCGGGATACCGTAACCACGCACGAAAACTTCCCGCATATGGCGACGATCGCGAAAACCGGCTTCACGGGCAATTGTATCCAGCGAAAGCCGGCTTTGCTCAATCATCAGCCTCGCCGCTTCCAGCCGTAATCCTTCAATCGCTTTCGCTGGCGATTTACCCGTCTCCTGGCGAAACAGGCGGCTGAGCTGGCGGGCGCTCACGTGAACCGCATCGGCCAGCAGTTCCACCGTCAGCGCTTTTTTCAGATTATTGCGGGCGTACTCCAGCGCGCTTTGCAGCCGATCCGAGCGCGGTGCCAGCGCCAGCATTTCAGAGTGCTGCGTCTGCCCGCCGGAGCGGCGTTGATTCATCACCAGCCGGTGCGCGACGACACGGGCTGCCTCGGCGCCCAGATCTTTTTCCACCATGCCGAGCGCCATATCCAGCCCGGCCGTCATTCCGGCGGACGTCCAGATACGATCATCAATGATAAAAATACGATCGTCTTCAAGCTGAACGTCAGGATGTTGCAGCACCAGGCTTCGGGCATGCGCCCAGTGCGTGGTGGCGCGCTTTTTTTCCAGCAAACCTGCCTGCGCCAGCACAAATGCGCCGGTGCAGATCCCCGCGATGCGGCGCGCCTGTAACGCGGTGGTTTGCAGAAAGTGAACAATGCCAGCGCTGGCCGGTTCATCCACGGGCGACAGCACACCCGCGACCAGCCAGGTGTCGATTTGCGTGACGCTTTCCAGCGCTCGGGACTCGACGCCAATACCGGATGAGGAATAAACAGTGCCGCCGAATTCTGAGTAGACCGTTGGCTGATAAAATGCTTCACCGGCAACCATGTTGGCGAACTCAAACACCGTCAAGGTGGACAGCGCCAGCATCTGAAAATGGTCGGAAATAAGTAATCCAATTTTGTGCATCACGACACCCTTTAACATGCGCTGGCGGCCTGCAAAGCCTGGCTCCGAACGCGTAATCGTTCAGAGATCCATAAACTGATAAGCGCCAACAGTAAAAACAGGACTGCGCTTAGCATCACACCATAAAAGCCGAACAGCGGATAGAGCCATGAAGCGACCGCCGAGCCAAAACCAATGCCGCAAAACATAAATGCGCTGGTCAGGGCGAGCGAAATCCCGCGTGTTGCCGCCGACGCGATCTCGACAATCCGCCGTTGCTGGGTTGGCCACAGAAGGTCGGTAGAAAATGCCCACAGCACCAGTAACAAATAGAGCAGCGCCAGCTTACCGGGCAGGATCATAAGCAGCAGCATATCCAGCACCAGCATAGTGATGCCAGTGACCAGTAACCGTTCGGCGCTATAACGTCGTGCGGCGCGGCCAACAAACAAGTTCCCCAAAATCCCGGCAACACCAATCACCGTCAGCGCAACCGAAACACTGGCGGTATCGCCCTGCCAGCGATCGCGGATCATCGGCGAAATAAAGGCATACATGTCATACACGCCGGAGGTAATGAAAAAGACCACCAAAAATGCCGCCAGCGATTTGCCATCCATTAATACCTGTCCCACCTGGCGTAAACGGATGTCCACCCCTTTAACGATGTTCGGCACCGAGAACCAGACGGCCAGCGCGGTCAGCACACTCACCAGCGCGACAAGGGCAAATAACGTTCTTGCCCCCCAACCATTTGCGATCCACGCCGCCAGCGGAATGCCGACCATACTCGCCATGGAGACGCCGAGCAGGATCGTGGCAATAGCGCTGCCGCGTTCATGTTGTGTGACGAGTTCCGCGCCGAGCGCCACCAGCACCGGGCCAATCAGCGATGCGCCCAGCCCCATCACCACACGGGAGATAACCAGCGCGGTGTAATCGGGGGCGATGGCGAAAATAAACGCCCCGAGGCCGAACACCAGCATCCCGGCCAGCACCTGGTATTTGCGCATCATATGACCCAGAAACACCTGCGCCAGCGGTGCGCTGATGGCAAAAGTCAGGCCGAAAATAGCGAGTAAACGCGCGCTTTGACCATCGCTTAACCCCCATTCATGGGAGATGGCGCTCAGGCTGCCCGCTACCGATAGCGCCCCCGTGGCCTGAATAAAATACGCCAGGCTCAGCGCCCACAGCGCGCGTCGTTGCGTCAGAGATAACCGATTATTCATCATTCACTCCCGCTGCGGGGCCCAGGCCCCGCAATTCGATTACGCCACAGGGATCGGGTTGTCCACCATCGCCTGGTTAAAGGCGTTGACCATTTCATGTTCGTTCGCACCAGGGTTGGCGCGCGCGGGCAGCACACTATCGACAATGGCTTCAATGGTATCGGTGCCCAGCTTGTCGAAGGTCTGCTGGATAAAGTCCGGCAGCGGCATCGCACGGGTGTCGCCACTTTTATAGATCAGGTCGGTATCCACCCACGGCGGCGAAATTTCGATAACCTTGATGCCAAAATCCTTCAGCAGGAAGCGCTGGGACAAGGTGTAGGAGTGGATCGCGGCTTTGGTCGCCGAATAGAGCGCGTTACTGACGAGCGGTAAGAACGCCAGAATCGAACTGTTATTGATAAGTACCGCGTCCGGCTGCTTTTTCAGATGCTCAATAAACGCCGCGCTTACCCGCACTGGGCCTAACAAGTTGGTGTCTAATAGCGTGGTGGCCATCGCGTCATCAAGTTCCCCGGCGGGGTTGTCGAACGGCATAATGCCCGCATTGTTGATAACCACGTTCAGCGCCGGGTAGCGCGACAGCACCTCATGCGCCGCCGCTTTGATGCTTGCGGCCTGCGTGACGTCCAGCACCACGGAATCCATGCCTGGGTTGGCTTCTGTGACGCTATCCAGCAGCGCTTTTCGCCGCCCGGAGATGATCACTTTATTGCCCAACTGGTGAAATTTTTCCGCCATCGCGCGGCCAATGCCTGAAGTGCCGCCGGTAATAAAAATCGTATTGCCTGTCAGTTTCATAAAGAAAGCCCTCGGTTTGAAATGGATGTTCAGTGCGTGGTAGCCGGGCGGTAGCGCTCAGCCGGTACGTTGCTGGAGAGGTTGGGCAGCATGGCCTGTCGGCGCTGTTCCATTGCCTGCCAGTCCGCGTCGTTGTGCAGTGAGGGGATGGTGACAAGCTCACCCTGCGCGAAGCCAACCAGTGCGGCGTCGACCAGGTCGTAAGCACTCATCACAATGGATTTATCCAGCTGTTCCAGCGGCAAACCGCCGTTGTCCCAGAAAGGCGTTGCTGTTGCGCCGGGTAATACGGCCTGGATCTGAATGCCTTTCTCCGCCAGCTCATGATGCAGCGACTGGCTAAACGCCAGCACAAAGGCTTTCGTCCCGCCGTAGACCCCGTTCAGCAGTTCCGGTGCGATGCCGACAATCGAGGAGATATTGATAATGGCGCCCGCGCCGCGTGCCACAAAACCGGGAACGACCGCGTATGTGAGGCGGGTCAGGGCAGTAACGTTGAGGTTAATCATCGCCTCCATCTGATCGACATCGCTGGATAACAGCGGCGTGTGTGTCCCGACGCCGGCGTTGTTCACCAGCAGCGTGATGCTGGCATCCTCACGCAGCTTCGCTTCCAGCGCCCGCAGTTGTTGGGCATCGTTTAAATCGGCGGCGACGGCTTCCACATTGCGGGTGGTATCCGCCGTGATGTGGCTGGCCATCTGGTTCAGGCGGTTTTGGTTACGGGCGACGATAATCAGGTCATAGCCCATTCTGGCCAGGCGGTTGGCGTAAATCGCGCCAATACCGGTTGATGCGCCAGTGATAACAGCCGTGCCTTTGTGCGGTTGTGTAGCGATGGTCATGCGAGACTCCTTGGGTTCAGCAATGAATGCGATGGAAGCATCATAAGCAAACCCTGTATGTCTTAAATGACGTTTATAGGCGTGATTTGGGACATCTGGTCAGGGTCTGTCGCCGTGTTGTTTTCACTGCAAGCCTGAGGCTTGTCGCGTGCGCTTTTCAAAGGGCGGGCGGAGAGTTGTCTACGCTTAAAAGAAACAGCATGGTGAGGAGCGCGGATGAGCAAGAAGATTATGCAGGAGTACCTGGTGCTGGGTGGAAAGCATCATGGCGAGGTGTGGCGCGGTGTTTACCCGGCCATGGGGCTGAACTTATCAAAGCATGATGAGCGTTACGGGCAATTTTTCGACCGGGAAGGGCAGCAGAAAATCGAGCTGTCACGCAAGGAGCAATATTTCATCTCTGAATGGATCTCCCCGCAAGGCCAGACTTTTTTGTTAGCCACGGCGGAGGATCTCACAGAATTTGATATTGAAGAGGAGATTGAACGGATTACGCCGCCGCTGCGTCCGCTCGATGGCGCGGTAGAGGACTGGATTTAAGCGTTGGCGAAAAATCCACGGTGGCACGTGGATTTTTTCAGGATGGTTATATTGGCGACAACGCAGTTATCCCTGTTTTTTATTCCAGTACGCTGCTTATATTTCCTGATATTTCATAAAGCCTCTATAAATCTTTCGCGTTACGTAATCCATTTATCACTATTATTAGCTGAGCCTTTTAAATGACAGGTTAATAATAAAATAAAACTTTAGGATTATATTATTTCCTGTTAGGAATCCCGTTTACAGAACAATGTAATATCTTTTTGTTTTCGCATTAATTTTGCGAGATAGATCAAATAGAGTGGAATTCACAGTGGACACCAATATTCGCTCTGCATGACTATTGTTATCGATGTAGCACCTCTGCGTCATCTCCAGGGAATATTTGAGATAATAATTAGAATTTTGCTTATTAAGCGTTCTCCCGCTTCTTCATGGTTTTTATTTATGAAGAAGCGGATTTATTCACGTAACGCATGCCACTCACTTATTTGCTTGCTATTTACAAAGGGAATTTTCAATGAAGAAAACATTGCTTGTGCTGTTTATCCCGTCCATCTGCGGTAATGCCTGGTCGCAAAGCCTGACGGTTGAACAGCGCCTGGCACAGCTGGAAAAAAAGTTACAGGAAAATGCCGTTGAATTATCACAGACCAAAGCGGCATTAAAACAGTATCAGGAAAGTGAATCCGAAAATAAAAGTAATAAACCTGTAACGACGGTCGTTAATAAACAAATCACAAACAATACAGCAGCGGAAAAAACAGCGCCAACGCTGAAAGAAATTAGCAATGTTGTCAAAGAAGATATCGGTTTTACCTATTCCGGCTATCTTCGTTCCGGTTGGGGCGCTGCCAGTCATGGATCGCCACAACCTTATGCCGTTGGATCCGTCGGACGATTTGGGAATGAATATTCCTCGTGGTTCGATCTGCAATTCAAACAACGCGTCTACGACCAGAATGGAAAAACAGCCCATGCGGTGGTGCTGTTCGACGGCAATGTGGGTGAGCAATATGGCGACGCCTGGTTTGATAAAGATGCAGAAAGCCGACTGCAATTTTCTGATATTTACCTGACCACCAAAGGGTTTCTCCCCTTTGCGCCGGAAGCGGACTTTTGGGTCGGTAAACACAACTTACCGAAATATGAAATCCAGATGCTGGACTGGAAAAGCCACCTCACCGAGAGCGGCGCGGGTGTGGGCATTGAAAACTGGCAACTTGGCGTAGGGCAGATCAATGCCGCGCTGGTGCGTCAGGATTTGAATGCCCATGCGGTGAACTATCCTGCCGCCAGCGAAGCGCTGCAGGTGAATACCAATACGCTCGATGTGCGCTACAACAATATCCCGCTGTGGGATAACGCGACGCTGGCCCTGCTTGCCCGTTATTCGCTGGCAAACAAATCCGACACCTATAAAAACCGTGAGGATAACGGCAGTTACTACAGCATTAAAGACGCGTGGCTGGCCGGTGTGGTTGTTCGCCAGGCGCTTAGCGCGGGCGGTTTTGAGGAGTTTACCGTACAGGCGGCGGATAACTCGCTCGCCAGCGGCTTTGCTCAGCCATTTGGCCCCAGCCCAACGTATGGTTATGGCGACAACTACTACGGCGAGCACAGCTACGGTAAAGCGTTTCGCCTGATCTCGCAGGGCGAAGCGTACCCGTTCTCCCACGTGGTAATGGCGCATGCGCTGATCTACTCGGCGGGTAACGATATTTACAGTTACGATACCGGCGCGCATACGGATTATCACAGCTTCCGTGCGGTGGTGCGCCCGGCGTGGATTTGGGACAGCTATAACCAGACCGGGGTGGAGCTGGGATGGTTTACGCAGACCAACAAGCAGCAGGGCGTGAACTATCATGAGCAGGGTTATAAAACCACGCTCTACCACGCGCTGAAAGTCGACACCAGCCTGCTGGCTTCGCGACCGGAGATCCGTTTTTATACGACGTATCTTCGCGCGCAGGATAATGGCATCAGCCATTTCCAGTTTGGCGACTAGAAAAAAGATCAGCTAGCGGTGGGCGTTCAGGCCGAAGTGTGGTGGTAACAGCTCAAGGTTGCGGCGCAAAGGCGCGCCGCAACGCGTGGGTTAAATATCGAGAAAGCTCCCCAGCCGGTAGCCGCGCTCGGCAATTGCATATTTCAACGACACCGAGGTCAGCACGTCCAGTTCCATTAAGCGCGGGTAACAGTAACTGCTCTGGCGCACGGTGTTATCGATAAACGCCGGGTGGCACATGATCTCCAGCGAGCTTTCCCCTCGTGCGTTAGATGCATCCAGAGCCTGTAAAAAGAGCGCTTCGGAAATCGCTTCGCCGTAAAACGCACTGCTAAAACCCTGGGTCGTGCGCAGTGAGGCGGGTAGCCCGAAATCTGGCGGCAACGCAGGGCGATCGATGCGCAGCGCCACGCCGCGCTGTGCGGCGAACGCTGCGACGATGGGCAGGATCTGCGGGATCATATGCACATGGTGATGGCTGTCCAGATGCGTCGGTTCCCGGCCAAACAGGGCGATAAACCGTTGATACTGTGCTTCCAGTTCACCGGCTATCTCTTCCAGCGGTAGCGCATCTTCCTGCGCCATCTGCCAGATCCATTTCCCCAGTTGCCCGTCACGCGTAAGTCCGGGCATGGGCGTCAGCGGTTTACCTAACGTCAGCGCAAAGTGCAAGCCGACGCCGAGCAAGGGCTCGCGCTGACTCAGCCCGGCGGCATGTTCCACCGCATCGCCGTTGACCAGCGCGGTCGTTGAGGTGACAACACCATGGCGAAAGCTGTCGATAATGCCGTAGTTCTGCCCTTTGCTGAGACCGAAATCATCCGCGTTAACAATCAATAAGCATTCCATAGCCCGTCCCGGTTAATGATGTTCAGCTTTCAGTTGCGCAAGGGTACTGGCAAAGTTTGGCAGCCATTTTTCGTGGGCGAGCAGCATTTCGCGCGCCAGGATTTCCGCGTCGCGATCGGAGTGGATCAGCGGGCTGAGGCTCAGCGCCAGCAAGACATCGTTCAGCTCGCCGCTGAGTGCCGCTTTGCTGGCCGCCACTTCAAAACCTTTAATGGTGTAGATAAGCCCCAACACTTTCTCATCAAAGTGGGTGACGCGCGGGTGCGGTGTTGCGCCGTTGCGCCCCAGCGTACAGGTCATCTCTACCGCCCAGTCCGCCGGGATATTGTCGATATGCCCGTGATGCGGAATATTCACATAGTGCTCGGTTTGCTTATCGTTATAGATAGCGTTGATCACTTCACAGGCCGCATCGGAATAGTACGCGCCGCCGCGCTGTTCAAGCTCTTTCGGTTTCACCTTCAGCTCAGGATCTTTGTACAGCTCAAATAGCTGTTTTTCGACTTTCTGTACCACCTGCGCCCGCGCGCCACCTTTGTAGTACTCGCCCATCTCAATCGCCAGCATCTCTTTTTGCTTAAAGTAATAGAGCAGATAAGAACAGGGCAGCAGGTTGAGCGAGCGGATCAACCCTTCGCTAAACGGCAGGTCGAAAATGTTCTTCACCGAGGAGGCTTTCAGCCTGCCGGAGGCCACACCGTCGAGCAGCTCCGCAAAACGCGATTCACCATTAACCAGCACATCTTTAATAAATACCATGTGGTTAAGGCCAAACAGATCCATGGCAACATCATCGCTGCTGCTAAGACCCAGCACGTCATGAATAAACATCTTCATGCCGACCGGAATATTGCACACGCCGATAAACTTTTTAAAACCGGTGTGGCGATACACCGCTTCTGTGACCATTCCCGCCGGGTTGGTGAAATTAATCACCCACGCATCCGGGCAGATCTCCTCGACATCTTTGATGATGTCGAAGATAACCGGAATGGTGCGCAAACCTTTAAACAGCCCGCCCGCACCGTTGGTTTCCTGGCCCAGATAACCGTGACTTAGCGGAATACGCTCATCCAGCTCGCGGGCTTTAAGCTGGCCGACGCGCAGTTGCGTGGTGACAAAATTTGCCTCGCGCAGCGCTTCGCGGCGGTCCAGCGTTTTAAACAGTGTTAGCGGGATGCCGGCTTTATCAATCATGCGCTGGCAAAGATCGAAAATAATATCCAGCTTCTCTTTTCCGTCCTCAACATCGACCAGCCATAATTCGGTGACCGGCAGTTCGTGGTAGCGCTTAATAAACCCTTCCAGTAATTCCGGGGTGTAGCTGCTACCGCCGCCGATAGTGACGACTTTTAATTTCTGCTTCATGATTTCTCCCTTCGTGTCAGACACGGTGGTGTAAAACGTTCAGCCCGCACGCCGTTACTGGTTGATTTCCGTTAACCTTTTTCGGTAGCTATTGGGGGTGAATGAGGTCATTTTCTTGAATGTTTTAATAAACAGGCTTGGGCTGCTGTAACCCGACTCATAAGCAATATCGGTGACGGAATAGTTGGTCATTTCCAGCTGCTTCTTGGCGAAATCAATGCGGATTTCATTGATAATCTGCATCGGCGTTTTGCGGTAATAACGCCGGGTGGCGCGGGTCAGATACTCCTGCGATTTCGCCGCCAGCTGCACCATATTTTCCATCGCGTTTTCGCCAAACTGCGTTTTATCGTGCATTGACTCAATGGTGGTTTTTAACCACTGCGGTGTGTCATCCACCACCTGCTCTTCACGGTAGTGGCGCAGGCGGTTAATGACATAAAAGGTCACCGCCTCGATAAATTCGTCCAGCCCGGTTTCGCGGAAATTGAGTGAGGCGATAACGGTTTCCACATAGCTCAGAAAAGCGCTGCTGGCGCGGTAGGCCTGCGAGGCGACAAAACAAAATGGCAGCAGGGCAAGATAATGCTGTTCAAAAAAGCGTTTACTGATCCCCACATTGAGTATCCGCGTCGCGCCAAATTCATAGAAACTTTGGTGGTGCGAACCCAGCGGGATAAAAACGAAGTCACCGCGTTCAAGCAGCACGCGCTTACCATTAATCTCCTGGTAATAGCGGCCGGTTAATACCAGCGTGAATTCGTAGTAGTCGTGCTGATGCAGCCCGCTGGCGCTCTCCGTCTTGTTGTAGATAAACACATGGAAATTTTTACCGTTAAACAACTGCTGTTCGTGAACGGTTTTGATCCCCAGCGTGTTGATCGAAGGCTGCATTATTCACTCCTTGTTATTTCAGTTTTTCGTGAAGCTCAATCAGTTCCGTTATCAGCTCGCGCGCCAGCATTGATGTCATCAGATGATCCTGCGCATGCACCAGCACCAGGCTCACTTTCATCCGGCCTTCGCCCTGATCGCCCTCAATCAGTTTAGTCTGCACCAGGTGTGCTTCGTTGAGCGCCAGCCTTGATTGCTCCATCAGCGCTTTTGCGCTGTCAAAATCACCCTGTTTAGCCTGTTTCAGCGCGGTGTAGGCCAGGCTGCGCGCGTGCCCTGAGTTAATGATTAAGCCCATCACCACTTCTTCCAGCTCATCGGCCGGGGTGGTGCTCTCCAGGACGGTATCGAAATCGAACATCGTTGCTCCTCGCGTGGTTTCCGGCGGGGGCCACCCGCCGGGTTCGGTCAGAATTTCAGTGCATTAGCGATATCTTCTTCGCTCTCTTCCTGCTCAATGGCGTTCTGCGCTTTGTTGGCGACCATCACGAACGGCAGGTAAACCAGCGTCGCAATGCCTAAGTTGAACAGCGCGAGCAGCAGCGCGGCGATACTGCCGTTGGTGTTAAAGAATGCGCCCAGCCCGGTTGGCATTGTCCACGGTGCAATGTTGGTGATCGGTGGAATAAAGCCGGTGTAGTAGGCCAGCAGCGTAATGGCGGCAAGTATCGGCTGCACCAAAATGAAGGGGATAAACATCACCGGGTTCATGATGATCGGCAGGCCGAACAAAATCGGTTCGTTAATCTGGAACAGGCCGGAAGGCAGACCCAGCTTCGCCACCTGGCGGTAATCCGCGCGACGCGAAGCGAGGAAGATGGCGATAATCAGCCCCAGCGTTGCGCCGCTGCCGCCCAGGAAGATATAGGAGTCGAGCATCGGTTTCGCCCAGACATGGAACGTTTTGCCCGCTGCCAGCGCCGCTTCAACCGAGCCATATTGTTGATAGACAGAAATATTTTCCAGCGCCCATGGCGTCATGATGCCGCTGTCCAGCGCGGTCAGCGCCAGCGAACCATGGATGCCGAAAAACCACAGCAGCGGCACAAACAGTACATATGCCCAGCCGACCACACTGCCCAGCGAAGCCAGCGGCGTGGAGATGGTGTCCATGATAATTTGATGGAAATTGGTGCCGTAGTGATTCAGCGCCCAGGCGATAATCCCCATAATCGACAGAATAATAAAACCGGGGATCAGCGCGGAGAACGAGCGCGCCACCGAAGCCGGCACACTGTCTGGCAAGGTGATCACCCAGTTGCGTCGCACAATAAAGGTGAACATTTCCGCCACGGCCAGACCAATGATAATCCCGGAAATAATATTCGCCCCGCCTAACCAGTTGGCGCCAACGGCGTAAGATTCACCGACGCTATACGGTGTGACGGTCATAAACGCGGCAATCGATAACAACCCGGCGGCCAGCGCATCCACTTTGCGCTCTTCCGCCAGCGCCATGCCGATAAAGAAGGGGGCCATCAGCGACATAATGCCCAGCGTGCCGTTATAGACGTTGCCGCCGATGCCTTTAAAACTGTTCAGCGTTTCAATGGTCGAGGCATCCAGCCGAATGCCCAACGAATAAAAGAACGATCCTTCGCCAAAACTCAGGAACACGTTATTAATTAAGACAAACATCGCCCCGGCGAGGGTCAACGGCATTAAGCGGATAAAGCCGTTTTTAATGGCGTTAACATGTGGCTGTTTGCCGATTTTTACCGCAAAAGGCACCAGTATCTTTTCAAGTGAAGCAATGGCATTACTCATAGAAAAATACCCTTAAATACCGCAATGCAACATTGCGGTGAATGTGTGGGATCACTGTGTGATAAGCGAACGCAAAACGTTTAGTTGGCGGCGGCTTTTTTTATTGCCGCCACGGCGGCCTTCAGAACACCTAAACCATCGACTTTGCCGTACAGCGAGGCGTCGATCACTTCGACAGGCTTATTGGGAAGCAGACGCTGGATATCCGGTAACATCCAGGCGATTTGTGGACCTAATAAAACAACATCGGCCTGCGGGCCTTTTTCACTGGCGAGTGTCTCGGGAAATGCTTCAATAATGACCGGGACTTCATATTTTTCCGCCTGGGTGCGCATCTTCGACACCAGCAATGACGTCGACATGCCCGCAGAACAAAACAGGTAAATATGTTTCTTTTCCATAAAAACGACCCTCATTGTCCGATGATCCGCCAGCCGGACTCGTTTCTCTCTCTTCGTACTGGCGGTGCGCCTAACCAAAATGACTTTTTTCTTCGGTTGAAACAAGTATACGGGAGGGTTATCGGTGCGGGTATTTCATAAGGCTCCAAAATTGTCTCTGGTTGACCTGGTGCTTTGCGGGCCTTCACATTTTGGGCAATTTATCGTTAAAGAGGTGGGTCAGGCGGTGATAAGTACGGTTCAACTATTTCTGGATGGCACTGCGTAGCTGCGCAAAAAGGCGCTGCGAGGCGCCGCCATTACGCTGCGGGTAATGGCGGCAACACGCATTATCTCAGCATGGCGACTAACGCTTTCGCCACAGCTTCGGAACTGGCCGGGTTTTGCCCGGTGATCAGTTTCCCGTCTTCGACGACGAACGGTGCCCAGTTCGGCCCTTTGTCATACTTCGCGCCGAGCGATATCAATTCGTCCTCCACCAGAAACGGCACTACGTTGGTCAGCTCAACATCCGCTTCTTCGCCGTTAGTAAAGCCGGTCACTTTACGGCCTTTCACCAGCGGATCGCCGGCGGCGGTTTTCACATGACGCAACACGCCCGGCGCGTGGCAGACAAAACTCACCGGTTTACCGGCACGTTCAAATGCTTCAATCAGCGCAATCGAGGTGTCGGATTCCGCCAGATCCCACAGCGGCCCGTGGCCGCCGGGGTAAAAGAGAGCGTCAAAATCCCCGGCGCGTATGCTATCGAGTTTAACGGTGTTAGCCAGCGCCTGCTGGGCCGCCGGGTCGGCTTTAAAACGGTGGGTCAGTTCGGTCTGAAAATCCGGCAGATCGCTTTTCGGATCGAGCGGTGGCTGACCACCGGCGGGCGAGGCGAGCACAACCTCGGCGCCCGCGTCTTTGAATACGTAATAAGGGGCGGCGAACTCTTCAAGCCAGAAACCGGTTTTTTTACCGGTATTACCCAGTTCGCTGTGGGATGTCAGCACCATTACTATTTTCATGTTACCTCCGTCGTGATGCGTTATCAGCGGCATTACCGTTGCCATACTGAATGAAAAAGTCGTTCAGTAAGCATAGCGATGAATATCGGCTTTACCGGGATTGTCGGAAAACTCCAGGCCTAAGCGTTACAGCATTCACACTTTATTACACGTCGCTACACCACAAATTATTTTCTTTAATTCGTTTCGCTGTGGGTGAATTTTTTTATTATGCATTGCGGTCCATTTTTTCTTTTATTCAAAGAAATGTCTAATCCTGTAAATAACGCCAGTCTGACAAAGTTGTTATAAAACTGTCAGCCGCTGGTCAGCATGCTCTGCGTAATATCGCTTACGTTGAAACATCATTATTCCCCCCTCTTTTATGCGGAGCTTTATTATGAAAACCATTATTAACACCGTGCTTGCTGCAACACTGTTTAGTGCTATCTCTTTCGGCGCGTTTGCCGCGCAACCGGTCACCGACGATAGTGGCCTGGTGCCGATGGGCACCATTTCAATTGCCAAAGCCGATACGGTTGCAGATCTCGAAGCGCAAGTTCAGCAAGCCGCTGAAAAAGATAATGCGAAATACTATAAAATCATCTCCGCCGGTGGCGATGAGTATATTTATGGTAATGCGATTCTGTATAAATAATCGCGTGCAATAACCCCCGATCTTTCATTCGCTAAAGACCGGGGGTAATTATTCAGACATTGAAAAGGGCGCCGCGCAGGGCGCCTTTTTGCTGGCTATGATTTTTGTGGTTCGCGCGCCAGCAGGTAGAAACAGAGCAGACCGGCGCAAATACTCATGTTTTTGGTGAATTGAATCACTTGTCCGGCTTGCTGGGGGCCACTTGCCGCCCAGAATTGATGGAACATAATACTGGTGAGAAAAATATAGAAGATCCACAACAGCGATATTTCTTTTACCCGATAACCAACAATAAATGCAATGCTGCCACCCAGCTCAATGGCAATGGCAAAAATAATCATCAGTCTGCCAATAAGCATATCGCCAAACGGCGTTTTTAACACGTTATCAGTGAAGTTGATTATTTTCCCGCTGCCGCTATATAAAAACAGCGGGGTGATTAAGATACGGGCAATGATAATAATAGTGTGGTTGTTCATGCGTGGTTCCTTGAATAAGAAAAAACCAATGAGTGGGCATGAGCAGTATATTGGCGGAACCCTGACGGCCGAATGACACCACTCTGTCAAAGCTGTCAGGGAATAGCTGGCGTTATTTATTTAGCGCCAGCGTAAAGCCAAAGGTATTTTCGCCGTTCTGGCTGGTGGCAAACACATCACCGCCATGCATTTGCGCCACTGCTTTGACAATCGACAGCCCAAGCCCGTGGTTGGTATCGCTTTGCGTTCTGGCGTGATCGGCGCGGTAAAAGCGCTCAAACAATCTTTCCAGATGGTGGCTTTCAATGGCATCGCCGTAATTTTTAACGCTCACCGTCGCATGCTGATCATTACGGCTCAACGTGACCGTGACCTGGCTATTTTCGTAAGCGTAGCGGGCGCTGTTTTCCAGCAAATTGGCGAGCGAGCGGGTAAATAAGCGCCTGTCGACGCAGATCGTCACATCACCTTCGATCAGTAATTGCAAATGGCGATCGGTGAATGAAGGTTCGGTATATTCGGCCGTTTTTAACGCCTCCTCGCGCAGCGACACTTCCGCAAGCTGCGCCGGATGTTTGCCGGTTTGCGCATGGGACAAGAACAGCATGTCGTTGACGATCGACGTCATGCGGTTTACCTCCTCAAGGTTTGATTCGAGGCAGGCTTCGAGTTCCTCATGGCTGCGTTTGCGCGAGAGGGCTAGCTGCGTCTGGCCGAGAATGCTTGAGAGCGGCGTTCTCAACTCGTGCGCCACATCGGCGTTAAAACTTTCCAGTTGTCGCCATGCAATTTGCTGGCGGGCGAGCACGCCGTTAAAGGCTTCCGCCAGACCCTGCAATTCCTGCGGGAGCGCAGTGGCGTCCAGCCGCTGGCCGTCAATCCCTGGCGCAAGTTCACGCGCCTGCTGGCTGAGGAGTTCCACCGGTTGCATTCCCTGGCGGGAGATAACAAAGCCTAAAAAGGTCACGAACAGCACGCCCATGGTGGTGATAAAAATCAGCACCTGGGTAAATTCATTCAGCGTGCCCATATACGGCGTGGAGTCGATAGAAACCACAAAATGCAGCGGCGTCACGCCATCGCGGTAGCGAATGGTTTTCGTCAGAATAAACAGCGGACACTGGTCGGTTTTTTCCCGGTTAATGCGGCTGAAGCCATCGGTAAGGGCGTTGAGATCGATCTCTTTTGGCGGCTCGCCACCCACTTGTAGCGCCGGATCGCTGCTTAAAATCCAGTAGTGAACACGCCCGCCTTCCGAGTTACTCAGGCTCATCAGCTTGGTTTTGAGTTCATCAAGTTCATGGTGATTAAACTTGGAAACGATCAACGGTTCCACCAGCGAGTAGCGGAACATCAATTCGTTATGCATCTGTTTATTCAGCGATTCGCGCAGCGATTCCCGCAGGCAAAGCGCATAGGCGAGGGCAATACATAAGGTGACCACCGCAAACGTCAGCGCCAGCTTGCGGGAAATAGAACGTTTAAACATACGCACTCATCTTGCCGGGATCTTCGTCGCGATACTCAAGGATGTAACCCATGCCGCGCACGGTGTGCAGCAGCTTCTCTTCAAACGGGGAGTCGATTTTGGCGCGTAAACGTTTGATCGCGACTTCGACAATATTGGCGTCGCTTTCAAAGTTCATATCCCAGACCTGCTCGGCAATCATCATTTTCGACAGCACTTCCCCCTGGTGCCTGGCGAGCAGACTTAGCAGGGCAAACTCCTTTTGCGTCAGGTCGATGCGCGTACCGTTGCGGTACACTTTGCGCGCGAGCAGATCGAGCTGCAGGTTGTGGACCTGCAACTGTGAAATATCAAGCCCATCGGTCGGTCGGCGGCGCAGCAGCGCCTGAATGCGCGCCACCAGCTCAATCAGCGAAAACGGTTTGGTCAGGTAATCATCCGCGCCCAGTCGCAGCCCTTTAACCCGCTCATCAAGTGAACCGCGCGCGGAAAGCATCAGCACCGGCGTCTGTTTCAGTTTGCGCAGGCTGGTGATGACGGCATATCCGTCCATCGACGGCAGCATGACATCCAGGATAATGGCGTCGTAGTCCATCTCCGTTGCCAGGAATAACCCTTCACGCCCGTCGGCGCAGACATCGACGTTGTAACCTTGCTCGCGAAGCGCGGTGTTGATGTAAGACGAAATTTTCTCTTCATCTTCGATTAAAAGGAGTTTCATGACCCAGGCCCTGATGATTACCTATAACTGACGTCAATAATATAAAGCGTTGCCGCTAACAATTGCCTGACCGTTAACTGACAATTTTGTAAGCAAAAGACGTTATAACGAATAAAATTCCCGCCTGGTGCGTTTACGGGATATCTGCAATCCGGAGAATCCATTTATGAAACGCATCATTCCAGCCATGATGATTGGCCTTTTAAGCGCGCCGGGAGCACAGGCGATGCCGCTCAGCTACCGTATCGCCACGCCGGCAACCACGGTTGCGCTCTCCTGGCACGCCTTTGGCGGCGTGTCACAGGCGCATCTTGATGGCGTAAGTGGCGACGTAACGCTGAATCCGGCGCAGGAGAGGGAGGATCGCATCAACGTGACGATCCCCGTTGCGACACTTATCGCCTCTAACAGCCTGCTGACTTACCAGTTGAAAAGCAGCCTGTTTTTTGATGCGGAGCACTACCCGACAATCGCCTTTAGCAGTAGCCGGGTGGTGGATTTAGGCGACGGGCATTTCCGGGTTTTTGGCTCCCTGGCGGTAAAAAATATTCGCCGCCCGGTGATCCTCGACGCCACGCTGCAAAAACAGGGCCGGGCGGATTCGGGACAACTATCACTCCATGCCACCACCGCGATCTCCCGTTCGGCATTTAACATGGATAAGTTCGCCATGCTGGTGGACGACACGGTAACGATAAATATTGAAATCCATGCGCAGGCCCAGGCCCAGGCCCAGGCCCAAGCCCAAACCCAGGCTCAAGCTCATGCCCAAGCCCAAGCCCAAGCCCAAGCCCAAGCCCAAGCCCAAGCCCAGGCCCAAACCCAAGCCCAAGCCCAAACCCAAGCCCAAGCCCAAGCCCAAGCCCAAGCCCAAGCCCAAGCCCAAGCCCAGGCCCAAACCCAAACCCAAGCCCAAGCCCAGGCCCAAACCCAAGCCCAAGCCCAAGCCCAAACCCAAGCCCAAGCCCAAGCTCAAGCCCAGGCCCAAACCCAAACCCAAGCCCAAGCCCGCCAGCCAGCGTAAACCGTAGCGGGCGCGACTTATGACAGCGCGGCGTGCAGCGCCTGCGCGTGTAGGGATAATTGCGGCGGTGGGTTGCGGCCTATCAGTACAAATTGATAGCCGCGTTGTTGCCACCAGACGAGGTGCATATCGTGGCGATGTTCAGGCGTTAAGGCGCGCGTTTGGGCATGTCGTTCAGGCGAAATACACAGCGCCATCGGGCCATATTCCGCATCCATCCACGCGATTTGCGCAATCGAGGTGCTGTCATAACGCAGCATGCGCACCATCTTCAGTTCTGCGCCGGTCAGGGCAAGTTGCGCCACCTTCATGTTTAAGCCAATATCCTGCGCTGTGCGTGCCAGCCCGCGTTGCAATGCCGTGGGTGAGCTGTCCGCATCCAGCAGCGTTTCCGCGCTATACAGCGACATGTATTGCGCCTCAAGATCGCGGATTTTCTCGCTCTCATCACGCGCCAGCGCCAGTGGCCTTGCGAAATAGCCAAGCCCGCCGCCAATGACCAGAAAACTGAGCGACGCGGCAATCAGCGAACGGCGGCTGATGCCTGTGGATGAGCGGGGCGAATCCAGAAGCTCGTTCAACCGCGCCTGCATGCGCGCTTCGGGAGCCTCATGAAGCAGCGGTGCGAAGGCCTCGGTGAAATCCGCACGATCCTGTTTTAGCGCCTCGGTACGGCTGGCGAGCTGTTCGTCTTGTGCAAGCTGGCTCTCAAATTGTTGCGCATCCGCTTCACTCATCTCGCCATCGAGCCAGGCGACAATCGCGTCATCCTGGTAAGGCGGTGTAAACATGCTGGGTTTCACGAGCGTTTCTCCTGGGGTTTTGGCGGCGTAGTGGCTTTTTTCGCCAGCGTCGCGCGTGCGCTCGCCAGCCGGCTCATGATCGTGCCGATAGGCACTGCGAGCGTGTCTGCCGCTTCCTGATAGGTAAACCCTTCGACATAAACCAGAAATACGGTATTGCGCTGCGCCTCCGGCAGCGCGCTGACGTGCTGCATAACTTTCGCGTAATGCCGCCGCGCGTCATCCTGAGCGTGGGTATCCGCCGCCAGCAGTTCATCACTCTCCACAAAACCTTGCCCCATCCGCACACGACGCGCGCGCAGATCGGAGATCCAGATCGAGTGCAGAATGGCGAACAGCCAGCTGTCTATGCGCGTGCCGGGGGTAAATTGCGCACTCTTTTCGAGTGCGCGAACGCAGGTCGACTGCACCAGTTCTTCGGCAACCTCGCGGTTGCGCGACAGAACCAGCCCATAGCGCCACAGGCGTGTCAGATGTGCAGCAAGTTGCTGGCGAACGTCACTGGTGGTGATTTTGCGCTCCTCGCACCGGTCGTCAGAACTCAGGGTGACCATTAATCGCCGCCTGCAAATCGCGATACTCTTCGCATTGCACACCGCAAAGCGTGGCGATGGTTTTCAGTTGCTCTTTTGCCAGATCCGGGCGGCCTTTCACCAGCCACGCTTCTCCGAGATATTCCCGCACTTTCGCATACTGCGGGTTGAGCGCCAGCGAACGCTGATAATAGCCAATGCCTTCATCGGTGCGACCCAGTTTGCGCGTGGCGTAACCCCGGTAGTTCCAGGCTTCGGCGGTATTGGCGTTTTTCAGCGTATCCAGCAGATTTAGCGCCGCCTGATACTCCCCTTTTTTCGCCAGATGATAAGCGTAATGGGTTTTATCGTCGTCGCTGAGGCTGCTGCTTTTTTCCGCCACACACTGTTTGAGTGTGCTGTCATAAACCTGCCCGCTCGGGCAGTCTGGCGTTTTACTGTTGGTATTATCGTCTCCGGCGGCGAAAACCTGCGCGGCAGGCAACAAAAATAGCGACAGCAACAGCGGGGCGAGCGTTTTCATTTTGAGTTCCTTCGGTAGCGTGAGTAGTGAGTTAACGCCGCAATGGCGATTTCTATTCGAAAAAAATCACGTTTCCCGCCAGGCGCTGCTGATGCTGGCGACATCACCGTTACGTCATACATCCGGTTTATAATTTGATACGGCGTGTCACGGGAGTGTGAGTCTCTGATTCGGCGGAGGGTAAACCATGCGTGTTAGCGGGCAGCAAGGTGAGTTAACGGCGTTAGCGGTGGCGGGCAGCTATGTGGTGTTGCTGGGCTGGGATATGCCCGAGCAGCATATCCTCGCCGGTAATATTCTCGGTTTCGCCATTCAGCGCACGCGAAAAAGCGACGGGGAGGTTATCTGGCTAAACGGTATGAAAACCTTCGCCAGCGTCGAGCCGACGCCCGCGCCGGGCGTGCCGGTCTCCTCGTTCAGACACCCTTTCCAGACCTTTCAATGGTCTGATTACAGCGTTGCGCCCAACGCGGAATATCGCTACGACATTGTCGCCATGCGCGGGCCTGCCGGGGCGTTAACGCCGGGCGATGCGGTGCAACTGACGGTACTAACCGAGCCGGTGGATAACGGCGAGCACGCGATTTTCTTCAACCGTGGAGCGATTGCCTCGCAGGAGTATGCCCGGCGCTTTCATAATGCCAGCCCGGCGGAGATTGGCGATGCGGCCTGGAAGTGGCTGTCGCGCGGCCTGCTGGAAGGGCTGGAGCGGTTTATAGGCCAGGCTGATAAAGGTGATGAGCTGCACGGTGCCATTTTTGAATTCAAAAACAGCCGCATCTATGACGCGTTAAAAAGCGCTGCCGCGCGCGGCGTGACCGTGAGCGTGATTTACGACGGCGACTCGCAGCGTGAGTCCAATGAAAAACATCTGGCGCACAGCGGCATCGAGGCGCTGACGCACCCGCGCATCCACTCCGGTCGCTATATGCATAACAAGTTCTTTGTCTTGCGGCGCCAGGGTGTGTCGCAGCAGGTCTGGACCGGTTCCACTAATCTCAGCGAAAACGGCATTTTCGGTCACTCGAATAATGCGCACATCGTTCGCGATCCTCGCGTGGCGGAGCAGTACGAAACCTACTGGCAACTGCTGTTGCAGGATTTAACCCGGGCGCCAACGGCGAAAAAAGTCGAAACGATCACCGCCGCGCCGCCGGTTCCGTGGCGCGATGAAGTGAGTACCGTCTTTTCGCCGCGCACCTCGCTCACCGCGCTGGAGTGGTATGCTCAACTGGCTGCGGGCGCGCAACGCGCGTTGTTCGGCACTTTCGCTTTCGGCATGAACAAACTGTTTGTCCCCGCCTGGGATCGCACCGACGAGGTGTTACGCTTCGCCTTGCTGGAGAAAAAAGGTTCCGGCAGTCAGTACAAGCAACAAGCGGCGGAAATCGACCGTATCCGCAAACATCCAAATGTCACCATCGCCGTTGGGCAGAACCTGGTGCTGAACGCCTTTGACCGCTGGCTGAAAGAGATCGAAAGCCCGGTAGAAGAGACGCACGTCACGTACATTCACACCAAATATTTGTTGATCGACCCGCTTGGCCCGGAGCCGATTGTGATTATCGGTTCGGCGAATTTTTCCGCCGCGTCCACCGACACCAATGATGAAAACATGCTGGTGATCAAGGGCAACGCTGCCGTGGCAGATGTTTATCTTGGGGAGTTTATGCGTCTGTTCACCCACTATGCGTTTCGTGAATCGGTGGCGCGCTCGCAACAACGCATCGTTGCAGGCGCGGTGTCGCCAAAATACCTGTACGAAACCACGCAGTGGATTGATGCCGCTTCCGGGTATTTTGTCGCCGGTAGCGACCGCGCCCTGCGTCGCCGCTACTTTTCCGGCCAGTAAACCGCGGCAAAATGGTGGTGGCAGCAAATAATTGCCTGTGGCGATAGTTTCGCCACAGGCTCTTTTTTCCGCCTTTGTTCGGCAGGATAAAAAGAGAAATAACCGCTAATAAAGCGTACCGGCATGGCTATTTTGCTTAAGGTCGATAAAAAGCAATGTAACGCAGTGCTGGTTCTTCAGTGCGTGGATAACGGTGCCCTTTTAAACCCGCCTGGATGGCGGGTTTTCGCGGGTAAAGTGAGAAATTTACTGCTGGTGAGTAAATATCCGCTCGCCAATTTTTTGCGCCTCACGTAATAACGCTTCCGGCGTGCCGAAATCAGGCAGCATCAGCGTGGCATTGGTGAGCACCGGCGCGCCGCAATAATCAAAAATGCCGTGGGCGATCTGCGTCTTCCAGGATTGTGCATAGCCATGCTTTTCAAAGGTTTTCATGTCTGAACCACCCAGCGCGATAAGGTGGACAGGTAAATGCCCAAGTTTGCCGGAGACCTTGCCGTTTGCGCCCTCTTCATAGGCCCAGCCGTTGGAAAACACCCGGTCAATCCAGCCTTTTAACTGGCCGGGCATGGTCCACCAGTAAATGGGGAACACCAGCACCAGCGCATCGGCTTTCTCAATGCGCGCCTGCTCGGCAAGCACATCGGCGGGCAGTGGCGCGCCTTCGGCAAAGGCGGTGTAATCTGCCGCATTAAACACCGGGTTAAAGCCTTCTTGCGTCAGATCGGCAAATTCTGCGCTATTTTCCCCGTTTTTATCCGTTATCCCCTGTGCAACAGCTTTTGCCACGCTGTGGGTTAACGAGCTTGCTAAAGGGTGCGAAACCACGATTAACGCATGCATCTGAACCTCCAGGATTGCCATCCGCCGTTAACGGACGTAGTCTTATATACGAACAGTAACCTACCATTAGTAAGTTACTTTTAGTATATAAGCCTGTCAAGGGAGAAACATCATGGCGGAAACGCGTGTGCGTCAGCGTTTGTCGCGGGAAGATCGCTATTCGCAGCTTGTGGATGTCGCGTGGCACATTATTCGCCAAGAGGGCACCGAAGCACTGACGCTCGGCCATCTGGCGGAGTTAGCCGGTGTCACAAAGCCAGTGGTGTACGATCATTTCACCAGCCGTTCCGGGCTGCTGGCGGCGCTCTATCGCGAATATGATCAACGCCAGAACCGCAAAATGGATGATGCGCTGGCAAAGACCGCGCCGGAACTTGCCGCGCGCGCGTCGGTTATCGCCACCGCTTATATTGAGTGCGTGCTGTTTCAGGGCCGCGAAATGCCAAGTTTACTGGCGGCGCTCGCCGGTACGCCGGAACTGGAAACTATCCGCCGCGAATACGCCGTCGATTTCATCGGCAAGTGCCGCACTCTGTTTGCGCCATTTTGCGGTGAACCGCTGCGCGATGCGCCTCTGTGGGCCATGCTGGGTGCCGCCGAAGGGCTCGCCTGGGCGGCGGTGCAGGGGGCGATTAGCGAGTCGCAGGCGAAAGAGGAACTTTGTGCGGTCATCATCGCCATGGTTCGGGCGACGCTGCCGCGCGGCTAAAGCCGTTCTACCTGGCGCGCGCCTTGCATCAGGGAAGCAGGACTTTCCTGGAGCATACGCATGATAGCCAATTCATCGACCACCATCCGTTTCCTGCTCGCCTCGCGCCAGTGTGAGCTCAACAGCCTGCGTTATCTGCTGCAAAGCGGCGAGCTGGTGGGCAAGATCAGCCAGCTTGTACACATGCTGCAACGCGAGCGCGGAACCTCCAATATGTTCCTCTGCGCAAGCAAGGGGCAATTTGCTGATGAGTTGATCCTGCGCGAACAAGAGGTGGCGCAGGCACAAGCACCGCTGATGGCGCAACTCGACACGCTGGAGCAGCAGATTGCCGCGCTGCCGCTGGCCAGCCGTCTGTTCAGCCACGTCGCCAGCGTCGTGTACGCCCTGAGTTTGCTACCTGCGTTACGCCAGCAAATCCGCCAGCGCACGCTGCGTTTACCGCAGGCGATGAGCTTCTTTAACGACATCATTCGCCATCTGTTGTCGCTGGTGTTTGAGCTGTCTGACACCGCCGCCGAACCGGCCATCTCCAGGCATTTGATCGCCATGTTCAGCTTTATGCAGGGCAAAGAGTACGCAGGCCAGGAGCGGGCGACCGGTGCGGCGGCCTTTGCCGCTGGTACATTCAGCGAAGAGACGCAGCAGAAATTGCTCAGCCTGATTGAACGCCAGGAGCGCTGTTTCGCCACCTTCACCGATTTCGCCGACGATGAACACCGCCTGCGCTGGCAGCAGATGGCGACCGACAGCCAGTTTGAACGGCTGCGGCGCATTGCCTGCACCGGGCGTGAGCTTTACGACGCCGACAGTTGCCTGCGCTGGTTTTCCCTTGCCACCCAGCGCATTGATGAGATGAAAACCCTGGAAGATGCGCTGGCGCAAACGCTGATGGCGCACTGCCGCGCACGCATTGCCGCCACCGAGCAGGCCAATAATGAGCAACTCGCCGATATCGAAAGCCTGATGCCCGCATACGAGAACGAAGAGAGCAGTTACTCAGTCTTTAGCGACGCCCACGGCTGGCTGGAGAGCGGCGGCGTTCGCCCGCAGCTTGGCCGTTCACTGCTGGTGCTGGTGCAGCAGCAGTCTCGGCGCTTGCAGGCGCTGGACACAGAACTGGCGGCGCTGCGCGAAACGCTCAACGAGCGCAAGCAGATTGAGCGCGCGAAAAGCATGTTGATGCAGCACCGGCAAATCAGCGAAGAAGAGGCTTACAAAACCCTGCGGCGTATGGCGATGAACCAGAACAAAAAGCTGATAGAAATCGCCAGCGCCATGCTGGCGGTGGCCGATGTTTTTCAGGCTAACCCTTAAGGAGTAGCTGCACATTGCCAGTGCGAAAAGTGCCCTTCCGCAGTGCGCCGCGCTGGGTTGTTAGCGGCAATGTGCCGCGAAACCCGCCGCTTTCAATTCTGGCACAGCCTTTGCTTTAACCTTCCCGGACAGAAAAAATCACAACGCGCACCCGGCCAACGGCGGTCGGTTTAGCGTTAAGCGGACAACGGCGTCCATAAGCGTGCAGCTTTGCACAGGCTTATGGACGCCGTTTTTTTTTGCATCCCACAACGGTGAGCAGCGCGAGGGTGGCATGAGTGATAACAACACGAAAGGTATGACGGTTTCCCGCCGTCAGTTTTTACTGGGCAGTGCGGCGCTCGGCGGCAGTCTGCTGGTGCCGGGCGTCATCAACCGCGCCTGGGCCGCCGGTTCTGACGCACCGGAGCTTAAAGAGATCCGCGTGGGCTTTATTCCGCTCACCGACTGCGCCTCGGTGGTAATGGCGGCGGTGAAAGGCTTCGACAAAAAATATGGCATCACCATTTTGCCGAGCAAAGAAGCCAACTGGGCGTCGGTGCGCGACAAACTTCTTTCTGGTGAATTGAACGCCTCGCACATTCTCTACGGCCAGCTTTACGGTCTGCAAATGGGGCTTTCCGCGCCGCAAACCAATATGGCGGCGCTGATGACCCTCAACCAGAACGGGCAGGGGATCACGCTCGCTAACGCGCTGCACGAGGCGGGTGTCACCGATTTGCCCGCGCTGGCGAAGCATCTCGCCGCCAGTCCCGCAGGCACGTACACCTTTGCGCAAACCTTTCCGACCGGCACCCACGCCATGTGGCTCAACTACTGGCTGGCGAGCGCGGGTATTAACCCGCTCAACGACATCCGCAGCGTGGTGGTGCCACCGCCGCAAATGGTGATGAACATGAAAATTGGCAACATGGTCGGCTACTGCGTTGGCGAACCCTGGAACCAGCGCGCGATCAGCGATGGTATCGGTTTTACCGCCGCGACCAGCCAGGATATCTGGCCGGAACACCCGGAAAAAGTGCTCGGTACGCGCGCCGATTGGGTCGAAAAGAACCCCAACAGCGCCCGCGCGCTGACCGCCGCGATCCTGGAAGCCTCACGCTGGATTGACGCCTCGGACGATAACCGCCGCGAAACGGCGAAGGTGATTGCCGGGCGCGCTTATCTCAACACGAAAGAAGAGACCATCGTTGGCCGCATGCTCGGCCAGTACGACAACGGCATTGGCAAAAGCTGGAAAGATCAGCACGCGATGCGCTTCTTCCACGATGGCTCGGTCAACTACCCGTGGCTCTCTGATGGCATGTGGTTCCTTACCCAGCACAAGCGCTGGGGACTGCTCGACAGCGACCCGGACTATCTCGCCATCGCCCGCCAGGTGAACCGCATTGATATCTACAAACAGGCCGCCGCCAGCGTGGGCAATGTTTCGCTGCCGGACAGCGATATGCGCAGCAGCGTGTTGATGGATGGCGTTCGCTGGGACGGCAGTAACCCTGCCGCCTACGCCAACGGCTTTAGCGTAAAAAAATGAGAGGTCGCTGATGAAAAACCAGGCGCAAGTTATCCCGATCCCGCTGGACGAAGCGGCGAAAATTCCCCAGCAGGCAGAGATCGTTACGCTGCCCGCCAAAGTGCGTGTACGTCGCCGCCCGTCATTGTTTCGCCCGCTGATGCAGCGCGTGGTGCCTGCGCTGCTCGGCATCGGCCTGCTGCTCTGCCTGTGGCAGGTGGCGGCGCTGAACAGCAAAAACTTCCCCACGCCGTGGCAAACGTGGCTGGCGGCGCTGGAGATTTTCGCCGATCCGTTTTATGTCGCCGGGCCGAACGATCAGGGCATTGGCTGGAACGTGCTGGCCTCATTAGAGCGCGTGGCGACCGGTTTTGGCCTTGCCGCACTGGTCGGTATTCCCACCGGTTTTTTGATTGGCCGCTTTCGTTTTGTCGCCAGCATGCTCAACCCGCTCATCTCCCTGCTGCGCCCGGTCAGTCCACTGGCCTGGCTGCCAATAGGTTTGCTGCTGTTCCAGCGTGCGGAACCGGCCTCAAGCTGGACGATTTTCATCTGCTCCATCTGGCCGATGATCCTCAACACCGCCGAAGGCGTGCGGCAGATCCCGCAGGATTACCTGAATGTCGCGCGGGTTCTGAAACTTTCCGAGTTCGCCATCATGCGCAAAATCCTGCTGCCCGCCGCGCTGCCGGGCATCCTCACCGGCATGCGGTTATCGATTGGCATCGCCTGGCTGGTGATTGTGGCGGCAGAAATGCTGACCGGCGGTATCGGCATCGGTTTCTGGATCTGGAACGAGTGGAACAACCTGAATGTGGAACACATCATCATCGCCATTGTGGTGATTGGCGTGGTCGGCCTGCTGCTCGAACAGGCGCTGATGTGGATTGCTAACCGTTTTAACTACACCAACCGCTAGGGGGCTCTGATGCGTACCAATCCGATTATCCAGGTTCAGCAGGTGAGCCAGCGTTTTAACACCAGCAGCGGCGAGTTTCTGGCGCTTGATAACGTTAGCTTTGACATTCACCCCGGCGAAACCCTCAGCCTGATTGGTCACTCCGGCTGCGGCAAATCCACACTGCTGAATTTGATTGCCGGGCTGGCGCTGCCCACCAGCGGCGGTCTGCTGTGCAACAACCGCGAAATCGACGGCCCTGGGCCGGAGCGCGGCGTGGTGTTTCAGAACCATTCGCTGCTGCCGTGGCTGACGGCGTACGACAACGTCGGGCTGGCGGTGCGCCAGGTGTTTCGCGGCGAAATGAGCAAAGTGGAGATGCATGAATGGATCATGCACAACCTGGATCTGGTGCATATGTCCCACGCGTGGAATAAGCGCCCGCACGAGATCTCCGGCGGCATGAAGCAGCGTGTCGGCATTGCCCGCGCGCTGGCGATGAAACCGAGCGTACTGCTGATGGATGAACCCTTTGGCGCGCTCGACGCCTTAACCCGCGCTCATTTACAGGATGCGGTGATGGAGATCCAACAGCGCCTGCACACCACCATTGTGCTGATCACCCACGACGTGGATGAAGCGGTGCTGCTCTCTGACCGCGTGTTGATGATGACCAACGGCCCGGCGGCGAGCATTGGCGAAATCATGGCGGTAGAGCTGGAGCGCCCGCGCTCGCGCGTTTCGCTGGCCGACGACGCGCAGTATCAGCGCTATCGCCAGCAAGTGCTGCATTTCCTGTATGAGAAACAGCCCAAAGCGGCCTGACCTCTCTTTCTCTTGCGCATTAAGGATCCAGGTTATGAAAAAGCCCGTTTTAGCGGTGATCGGCCACGGCATGGTGAGCCACTACTTTCTGCAACAGCTCGTGGAGCGCGAACTGCACCTGCATTACGACATCGTGGTGTTTGGCGAAGAGCGGCTGCCTGCTTATGACCGCGTACATCTTTCGGAATATTTTGCCGGGCGCAGCGCGCAGTCGTTGTCGCTGGTAAGCGAGGGGTTCTTTGCCGATAACGGCATCACGCTGCACTGCGCGAGCAAAATTGTCGCTATCGACAGCCAGCAACGCTGTGTGCGCGATGCGCAGGGTGTGGAAACCCATTACGACACGCTGGTGCTCGCCACCGGTTCGTATGCTTTTGTACCGCCGATCAGCGGCAATACGCGCCCTGGCTGCCTGGTATACCGCACGCTCGACGATCTGGACGCCATCGCCGCGCAGGCGAAGAACGCGAAACGCGGCGTGGTGATTGGCGGCGGTTTGCTGGGGCTTGAGGCCGCCAACGCCCTGCGTCAGTTAGGGCTGGAAACCCACGTTGTTGAATTTGCGCCACGCCTGATGGCGGTACAGCTCGACGAGGGCGGCGCCATGATGCTGCAACGCAAAATCGAAGCGCTTGGCGTGCAGGTTCACACCCGCAAAGAGACGCGGGAAATCATCGACGGCGAGCAGGCGCGCCACCGCCTCTGCTTTGCCGACGGCAGTTTTCTGGAAACCGATCTGCTGCTGTTCTCGGCGGGCATCCGCCCGCGCGATGAGCTGGCGGAAAGCGCTGGGCTGCAAAAAGGGCCGCGCGGCGGCATTGTTATCAACGATCACTGTCAGACTTCCGATGAAGCCATTTACGCTATTGGCGAGTGCGCGTTGTGGAACGGGCAGATTTTTGGTCTTGTCGCACCGGGCTACCAGATGGCGCGCAGCGTGGCGGACAAGCTCGCGGCACGCGACACACCGTTTACCGGCGCGGATATGAGCACCAAACTGAAATTGCTGGGCGTCGAGGTGGCCTCTATTGGCGACGCGCACGGCAAAACCGCCGGCAGCCAGAGTTACCAGTGGACCGATGGCCCGCGCGAAATCTACAAGAAAATTGTTGTCTCCGCCGATGGCAAACGGCTACTCGGCGCGGTGCTGATTGGCGATAGCGCCGATTACAGCTTGCTGCTGCAAATGATGCTTAACGACATGCCGCTGCCCGCGCAGCCGCAAACGCTGATCCTGCCTGCGCTTTCCGGCGACGCGCCAAAAGGGCTGGGCGTGGCGGCGCTCGCCGCCAGCGCGCAAATCTGCTCCTGCCATAACGTCAGCAAAGGCGATATCGCCGCCGCCGTGGCGGGCGGTTGCAGCGAACTGGGAGCACTGAAAAGCTGCACCAAAGCGGGCACTGGCTGCGGCGGCTGCGTGCCGCTGCTGAAACAGGTGATGGAGCACGAGCTGCAACAGCTTGGCGTGGAGGTGAAAAAAGATATCTGCGAGCACTTTGCCTGGTCGCGTCAGGAGCTGTATCACCTGATCCGCCTGCACGATATCCGCACTTTCGACGCGCTGATTGCGCAGTTCGGCCAGGGGCACGGCTGCGAAGTGTGCAAACCGCTGGTCGGCTCCATGCTCGCTTCGTGCTGGAACGACTACCTGCTTAAACCGCAGCACCTGCCATTGCAGGATACCAACGACCGTTTTTTTGCCAACATTCAAAAAGATGGCACCTACTCGGTGGTGCCGCGCATCCCGGCGGGCGAAATCACTCCACAGGGGCTTATCGCCATCGGCGAAGTGGCGCAGCGCTACAATCTCTACACCAAAATCACCGGCGGGCAGCGGGTGGATCTCTTTGGCGCACGGCTTGAGCAGTTGCCCGCGATTTGGGAGGAACTTATCGCCGCCGGGTTTGAAACCGGCCACGCTTACGGCAAATCCCTGCGCACGGTGAAATCCTGCGTCGGTTCCACCTGGTGCCGCTACGGCGTGCAGGATTCCACCGGCATGGCGATCGCGCTGGAGAACCGTTACAAGGGGCTGCGCTCGCCGCACAAAATCAAAATGGCGGTCTCCGGCTGTACCCGTGAATGCGCGGAAGCGCAGGGCAAAGACATTGGCGTGATTGCCACCGACAAAGGCTGGAACCTGTATGTTTGCGGCAACGGCGGTATGAAGCCGCGCCACGCCGATCTGTTTGCCAGCGATCTCGACAGCGAAGCGCTGATCCGCACCATCGACCGGGTGTTGATGTTCTACATCCGCACCGCCGACCGGCTACAGCGCACCAGCACCTGGCTGGACAACATGGAAGGCGGTCTGGACTACCTCAAACAGGTGGTACTGGAAGACAGTCTCAATATTGGCGCTGAACTGGAGCGAGAAATGCAGCAGGTGGTCGACAGCTACCAGTGCGAGTGGAAAACCACCCTCGATAACCCGCAAAACCGTCTGCTGTTCCGGGGCTTCCTCAATAGCGATCAACCGGATGAAGCGGTGGTGATGGTGCCGGAGCGCGGGCAGATCCGCCCGGCAACGGCACAGGAAAAACTGCCAATGCAGAACCAGCCGCACACGGGGGATGGCGAGTGGCAGCAGATTGCCGCGCTGGCTGATATTCCGGCGAACGCCGGCATGGCCGCGCGTCTTGGCCAGCAGCAGATTGCCCTGTTTCACCTGCCTGATTGCGAGGAGCAAGTATTCGCGCTCGAAAACCATGAACCTGGCAGCCAGGCGAATGTGCTGGCGCGCGGGCTGGTGGGCGACGCAAGCGGTGAGCCGATGGTTATCTCCCCGCTGTATAAAAAGCGTTTTCGCCTGCGCGACGGGCAGAGCCTGGACGATGCCGGGCTGCGTCTGCGCGTCTGGCCGGTGAAAATCCTGCACGGGCAAATCTGGGTGCAGCACGCGCCCGCCGCGCAGAACACCTTGGCGGCAGTTGCCGAAGCGTCTTAAACAGATCCGGGGGCGAAATGGAGCAGATCAAAAGCGTATGCCCCTACTGCGGGGTGGGCTGCGGGCTGGTGATGCAGATGGAAAACCAGCGCATCATCAGTGTGGTGGGCGATAAATCCCACCCGACCAACCAGGGGCGGTTGTGCACCAAAGGTAAAAGCTGTGCCGGGGCGATAACGGCGACTGGCCGGCTGGATAGCGCGTATCTCCGCACATCGCGTCAGCATGAGCCGGTGCGTACGGCAATCGATGACGCCATCCGTGAAACCGCCCGGCGGCTGCGTGGCATTATCGATAAGCACGGCCCGGATGCGCTGGCGCTGTATGTTTCCGGCCAGATGTCTTTAGAAGCGCAATACCTGGCGAACAAGCTGGCGAAAGGGTTTATTGGCACCAACAACATCGAGTCCAACTCACGTTTGTGCATGGCCAGCGCCGCCAGCGGTTATAAGCTCTCGCTCGGCGCGGATGGGCCACCTGGCTCTTATGACGATTTCGAGCGCGCCGATCTGTTCCTGGTGATTGGCGCTAACATGGCCGACTGCCACCCAATCCTGTTTCTGCGCATGATGGAGCGCGTCAATACCGGGGCGAAACTGATTGTCGTTGATCCTCGCCGCACTGCCACGGCAGAGAAAGCCTCGCTCTTTTTGCAGATCAAACCCGGCACCGATCTCGCGTTGCTGAACGGTTTGCTGGCACTGTTGGTGCAAAACGGCCAACTGGATAACGATTTTATCGCCCGGCACACCGAAGGCTGGCAGGCGATGCCGGATTTTCTGCTGGACTATACGCCGCAGCAGGTGGCCGAGCGCACCGGGTTGCGTGAAGCCGACATTCGCCAGGCGGCGCAGTGGATTGGCGAGGCGGGGGAATGGATGAGCTGCTGGACGATGGGGCTAAACCAGAGCACGCACGGCACCTGGAGCACCAACGCGCTGTGTAATTTACACCTGGCGACCGGCGCGATTTGCCGCCCCGGCAGCGGGCCGTTTTCGCTTACCGGCCAGCCGAACGCGATGGGCGGGCGGGAAATGGGTTATATGGGCGGCGGGTTGCCGGGTCAGCGATCGGTGCTGGTGGATGAAGATCGCGCGTTCGTCGAACAGCTATGGCAACGTCCTGCCGGCACGCTGCGTGGCGAGGTGGGCGGCGGTACGGTCGCGCTGTTTGACGCGATGAGCGCAGGCGAGATCAAAGCCTGCTGGATAATTTGCACCAACCCGGTCGCCACTGTGCCAAACCGCGAAAAAGTGATCGCCGGGCTGGAACGCGCCGAGCTGGTGATTGCGCAGGATGCGTTTCTGGATACCGAAACCAACCGCTACGCCGATATCCTGTTGCCGGGTGCATTGTGGGCGGAGGCCGAAGGAGTGATGGTCAACTCCGAACGCACCATGACGCTGATGCAGCAGGCGGTATCTCCGCCGGGCGATGCGCTTGCCGACTGGCAAATTATCGCCAGTGTGGCGTGTGAAATGGGTTACGCGGAGGGCTTTCGCTACGCCAGCGCCGCCGCGGTGTTTGATGAAATCCGCGCCGCTCACAACCCGGCAACCGGCTACGACATTCGCGGCGCGAGCTATGCGCGGCTGCGCCAGACGCCGTTGCAATGGCCGTGCGCGCCGGAGGATGATGAACCCCGTCATCCCATTCGCTATTTGCAGGCTAACGGGCGCGTGCGTTTTGCTACCGCCAGCGGCAAGGGGCAATTTTTTGCCCGCCCGGATCTCGCGCCTGCCGAAATGCCGGATGACGACTACCCGCTGGTGCTCAACACCGGGCGCGTGCAGCACCAGTGGCACACGCTGACCAAGACCGGCAAAATCCCGCTGCTTAATACGCTCAACCCCGGACCGTTTATCGAAATCTCCCCCACAGACGCACAACGGCTGGCGATAAACGAGGGGGACTGGGTGGATATCCGCTCGCGGCGCGGTATGGCACGGCTGCCTGCGGTGGTGACTGACCGTGTGCGACCCGGCAACAGCTTTGCGCCCTTTCACTGGAACGATCTGTTTGGCGACAAGCTGGCGATCAACGCCCTGACCAGCGATGCGCTGGATCCCGTTTCGCTGCAACCCGAGCTGAAACACTGCGCCATCGCGCTGGTGCGCAGCCAACAGCAACCCGCGCCCGCCGCTGCACCCGCAACGGATGAAGACAGCGGGTTAGTGCTGGTGCTGTGGGCCTCCACGACCGGCAATGCGCAGACGTTTGCCCGACGCTGTGCCGAACAGCTGCTGCATGCCGGGCTGGCGGTAAAACTGCGCGCCATGGATAGCGTCAGTGTGAACGATATGGCCGCCGTGCCGCGCGTGTTACTGCTCGCCAGCACCTTTGGCGATGGCGATCCGCCCGCTAATGGCGCGGCGTTATGGGCGGCGTTGAGCGCCGAAAACGCGCCTGTGCTGAGCGGGACGGCGTTTTCGGTGCTGGCGTTTGGCGATGCCAGTTACGCGCAGTTTTGCGGTTTTGGCCGCAAGCTCGATGCCCGGCTGGCCGCCCTTGGCGCACAGCGGCTGCTGGCGTGCCAGGCGTGCGATGCGGGCGATATTGACGCGGCGCAGCAGTGGCTGGCGGCGATCCACACTGACATTCTGCGGCTCGGCGCGCCGCCGCAAAGCACGGCGCAAACCACGGCAAAACCTGGGTTCAGCCGCCACGATCCCGTCAGCGTGCCACTGGTCACGAATCAACTGCTGAGCGCGCCGGGGGCTGAAAAAGAGATCCGCCAGTTCGCGTTTGATCTGCAGGGTAGCGGCTTGCACTACGAAGCGGGCGACGCGCTCGGTGTCTGGCCGCGCAACTGCCCGCAGCGGGTCACCGATATCCTCGATCTGCTGGCGCTGGATGGGCAAAGCAGGGTGCAGGTTAGCGGCGTGGGCGAGATGACGCTGCAGGCGGCGCTCTGTGACTGTTTTGACATCACGCGCATCACCCCGGAGGTGCTGCGCCTGGTGGCTGACCATGCGCAAAACGAAACGCTGCATAGCCTGCTCTCCAGTGAAAACAGTACCGAACTTACGCAGTGGCTGTGGGGGCGGCAGATTATCGACCTGTTGCAGTGTTTCCCGGTACATCTGGCGGCTGAACAGTGGCTTTCGGCGCTGCGTCGCTTGCAGCCACGACTCTATTCCATCTCCTCCAGCCCGAAAGTTTCCCCGCAGCGCGTTGAACTGACGGTCTCCACCGTGCGTTATGGCGACAGCAAGCAACGCGGCGGCGTCTGTTCGACCTTTCTGGCGGATCGCGCAGAACGCGTGGCGATCTTTATTCAGCGTTCGCCGCATTTTCGCCTGCCAGCCGATCCAAACACGGCGGTGATCATGGTCGGCGCAGGCACCGGCATTGCGCCGTTTCGCGGTTTTCTGCAGGAGCGCCAGGCCACAGGGGCGAGAGGCGATAACTGGCTGTTTTTTGGCGAGCAGCATGCGGCCACGGATTTTTATTACCGTGAGGAGCTGGAGGCCTGGCAGCGCGACGGCGTGTTGTCGCGCTTCACCACCGCGTTTTCCCGCGATCAGGCGCAGAAAATCTACGTTCAGCACCGCATGCTGGAGCAGGGCGAAGCGCTGTGGCGCTGGTTAGCCGCCGGGGCGCACTTTTATGTTTGCGGCGATGCAAGCCAGATGGCGAAAGATGTCGAAAACACTTTAAAGCAGGTGGCACAAACCTTTGGCGGCATGAGCGCTGACGCGGCGGACGCCTGGCTGGCGACCCTGACGCGGGAAAATCGCTATCAGCGCGATGTCTATTAAGCGTTGTACAGTGTGATACAAAGCCAACGCCCGGGGCGCGCGTAACCAGGATACACTCATTTTACCGTTACCCGCCGCCAGGGCTTTTTGGATGGAACATATTGACCATATTTTGGTTGTTGATGATGACCGGGAAATTCGCACGCTGCTTGCTGATTACCTGACCCGCTCCGGCCTGCGCGCAAGCGTTGCCGCGAATGGCAAACAGATGCGGCAGTTACTCGAAACCACGCCGGTGGATTTGATTGTGCTGGATATCATGATGCCAGGCACGGACGGGCTGACGCTGTGCCGCGAGTTGCGCAGCAGCGCGCATAAAAACGTGCCGGTGCTGATGCTGACCGCGCGCAGCGAAGAGACCGATCGCATTGTCGGTCTGGAGATGGGCGCGGATGACTACCTGGTAAAACCCTTTGTTGCCCGCGAACTGCTGGCGCGTATTAAAGCCATTTTGCGCCGCACGCGCATGTTGCCGCCGAACCTGCAAATCACCGAAGCGGGACGTTGCCTGGCGTTTGGCGACTGGCAGCTTGACACCTCGGCGCGTCATCTGGTGGATGCGCAGGGGACCGTGGTGGCGCTGAGCGGCGCGGAGTATCGCCTGATGCGCGTGTTTCTCGATCACCCGCAGCGCGTACTCAACCGTGACCAGCTTCTGAACCTTACGCAGGGGCGCGACGCGGAGCTTTTCGAACGTTCCATTGATCTGCTGGTAAGCCGCCTGCGCCAGCGCCTGAACGACGACGCGCGTGAACCGGCTTACATCAAAACCGTGCGCAGCGAGGGCTACGTTTTCTCAATGCCGGTGGTTATCACAGAGGCGCGGGAATGAGGCTGTGGCCGCGTTCGCTGCTGTCACGTTTAGTGGTGATTGTGCTGGTGGGATTGCTGCTGGCGAACGCGTTAACCCTTAGCCTGCTGCTGTATGAACGCATCACCACCGCGCGTTCGGTAATGCTGGGCAATCTTGAATACGATGTGGCGACCAGCGTGGCGATCCTCAACCGTTTACCCGCCAGCGAGCGCCCTGCATGGCTGGCGCGTATCGATCGCGGTAACTATCGCTACTTGCTGAGCGCAGGTGAAGGCGGGCGCTACCCCACCAACTGGCGTTCGAAAGATACCGCACGCTCGCTTGAACAGGCGCTGGGCAGCCAATATGCCCTGAAAATCAATGCCGTCCCAGGCCCGCAGGAACATTTGCAGGCGCATTTGCGCCTGCATGATGGCGCGCCGCTGACCATTGATATCACCCCGCGTCCAACGCCTATCGCCCGTTGGCTGCCTGCGGTGCTGGTCGCACAACTGCTGCTATTGCTTATCTGCTGCTGGCTGGCGGTACGCCTGGCTGTGAAGCCGCTGACCCGCTTTACCCGTGCGCTTGATGCGCTCACCCCATCGCCCGAACCCCCGCCGGTGATGATCGAAAACGGCCCAACGGAGGTGCAGCACGCGGTGCGCGCTTTTAACGCCATGCAGGCGCGTATTGCTCATCATCTGAGTTCGCGCGCGCAGATCCTCGCCGCGATTTCGCACGACCTGCAAACGCCGATCACCCGGATGCGGTTGCGCAGCGAAATGGCGGCCGACGAAGCGCTGCGCGACAAACTGCTGGCGGATCTGGATGAGATGTCCCGGCTGGTTCGTGAAGGGATCGCTTATGCCCGCACACAGGATGCGCCGCCGCTCGCACCGCAGCGTCTGGCGCTGCACCCGTTTATCGACAGCCTGGTGTGTGACTATGTCGACGTTGGCAAGCGGGTAACGCTGCTGCGCTGCCCGCCGGATCTCACGCTGCACATTGATGTGCAGGCGCTGCGGCGCATATTAACCAATCTGCTGGATAACGCGCTGAAATTCGCCGGCCAAGCAGACATCGATATTGTACTTACGCCAGATGCGCCGCTCGCGATCCATGTGCTTGATAACGGCCCCGGCATTCCTGAAGAGGCGCTGGCAGCGGTGCTGGAGCCTTTCTACCGGCTGGAAACCTCGCGTAATCGCGGCACCGGTGGCACCGGTCTGGGGCTGGCGATTGCCCGGCAACTGGTGTCGCAACTCGGTGGGCAATTGCACCTGAGCAACCGCCCGCAGGGCGGGCTGGATGCCTGCGTGCTATTGCCGCACTAAGTTTGTATCTCTGCGTATCTGCTCTCCGGCCTGCAACACCGGCTGACAAAACCCGCCATCACCGACACCGCCGCGATACACCGCGGCGGTGTAATGCGCCTGTTTCCTCAACGAATCAAGGAGCTTGTTATGGTGATCATTGCTTTTTTAGGCGGCTGCTTGGCGCTGCTCAGCCCCTGTACGCTGCCGGTTATTCCGCTACTGTTCGCAAGTTTTGGCCGCGATAAACGTCATCTTGCCGCACTGCTGGCGGGAATGGTGGCGATGTTTACGCTGGTGGCACTGCTGGCGGGCGCCACGCAGCAGTGGATAATCCAGGCCAATGCCTGGGGGCGCTGGCTGGCACTCGGTCTGCTGGCGGTGATGGCGCTGGCGCTGATTTCGCCGCGCATTGCCAGCACGGTGATGTACTTTGTTGTGCGCGCCGGTGAACGGCTCGATAACCGCAGCCGCCGTTCGGGCGGTGTTCTTTCGGCGCTGCTGGCGGGGTTATCCGTCGGGCTACTGTGGGCGCCGTGCGCCGGGCCGATCCTGGGCGCGGTTCTGAGCACCGCCATACTTAACGGCGCAAGCGGGCAGACGGCGCTGGTGCTGGCGGCTTACGGCAGCGGCGCGGCGGCGATGCTGGCGCTGCTCTGGCTGTGTGGCGATCGGCTTTTTTCCCGCCTGCGCGCCAGTCTGCCCTTCAGCGAGCGGCTGCGTCAGGGGGCGGGCGTCGCCATGCTGGGCGCGGTAGTGCTGATTGGCAGCGGGGCGACGTCTGCGTTGCAGGGGGCGGGTGCGTGGACAACGCGGCTGGAACAACAACTCCTGAGCTGGCGGACATCACCGCAACCTACCGTCACGCTGCAGCCGGTCAGCGAGCCGCTGGTGCGCAATAGCATGCCGTCACTGGAAGGGGCGGTGAGCTGGCTTAACTCCGCGCCGCTCACTGCGCAGGCGCTGAAGGGCAAAGTGGTGCTGGTGGATTTCTGGACGTTCGACTGTATTAACTGCCAGCACACGCTACCGTATGTCAACGCGTGGGCGGAAAAATACCGTGACCAGGGGCTGGTGGTGATTGGTGTTCACACCCCGGAATATCCGTTCGAGAAGAACATACAGTCGCTGCAAAACGTGGTACGCAAAGAGAATATCCGCTTCCCGGTGGCGGTAGACAATAACTACGCCATCTGGAATGCGTTTGGGAACCAGTACTGGCCTGCGCATTACTACTTTGATGCCAAAGGGCAACTGCGGCAGATGTACTTTGGGGAAGGGGAGTATCAACAGCAGGAGCAACTTATTCAGAAACTGCTGGCCGAAGCCCATTCATGAGGGAAAAGCGCCTTCGCTGATTCAGCCGAAGGCGCGTGCTGTTTAATGCCGTGCAATGTCGATAAGCGCCTGCGCAAAAAACGCGGGCGCTTCTTGCGGCAGGTTATGACCAATGCCGCCGGTGGCGGTACGGTGCTGGTAGCGGCCGCTGAATTTGGCGGCGTAGCTGGCAGGATCCGGATGCGGCGCGCCGTTTGCGTCACCCTCGAGCGTAATGGTCGGCACCGTAATTACCGGTGCCTTTGCCAGTTGCTGCTCCAGCGCGTCGAAACGGCGCTCGCCGCTGACAATTCCCAACCGCCAGCGATAGTTATGCAGCGTAATGGCGACATGATCGGCGTTGTGCAATGCCTGCGCCGAGCGGGCAAACTCCGCTTCGCTAAAGCGCCATTGCGGCGAGGCGGTTCGCCAGATAAGTTTCGCAAACTCATCGGTGTGCTCGCGATAGCCTGCTTCGCCGCGCTCGGTCGCAAAGTAAAATTGATACCACCAGGCGAGTTCCGCCGCGGGTGGCAGCGGTTTTTTATTCGCCTGCTGGCTGCCAATCAGATATCCGCTTACCGAGACCAGCCCTTTGCAGCGCTGCGGCCACAGCGCGGCAAGGATATTGGCGGTACGCGCGCCCCAGTCAAAACCGCCGATCACCGCCTGTTTAATGTCGAGCGCGTCAAGAAAGGCAATCGCATCGACGGCGAGCGCCGCCTGCTGGCCGTTGCGCGGTGTGTCGGCTGATAAAAATGTGGTGCTGCCATAGCCGCGCAGCCACGGCACCAGCACGCGAAACCCGGCACGGGTAAGGCGCGGGATCACATCGGCAAAGCTGTAGATGTCATACGGCCAGCCGTGCAGTAGCAGCATCGGTTCGCCGTTTTCCGGCCCGGTGTCGATATACCCGATATTCAGCACGCCTGCGTCAATCTGCTTAATGGGCGGTAGCGGCGTCAGGTTGCGCGGTGTGGTGGTGAGGGCGGCGGGCGGTGCGCTGGCCTGGGCGGGAAGGGCGCTGAGCCCCAGTTCCAGTGCGGCCAGGCTTGCGGCGGTGGCCTGCAACAGCAGGCGGCGTTGCGGATTTTCAATCGATGACATAAGTCACTCCTGCAAAAAAGTGGGCGATGGCGTCCTGCGCCATCCACCCGCTATTGCAAGGGATCACTGTATCCCGATTGTGTGCGGCTACGCGCCGTTCTGTATCAGCGTGTATAACAGCGGTGTTTGCGTATCGCGTGCAGGCTCTGCGGCCAGGCGATCTTCCGGGAGCTTACACAGCAAGCCTGCCGTCAGGCCGATCAAGGATGTTGGCGGGTAATCCTGCCACTGTCCTGGCGTGTTCATGCGGGCGATTTTGTCGCCAGTGGCAAAATGTTCTGAAAAGTAGATCTTATGCACATGGGTGAACTGGTGCGTATCACAGTTCACGACCAGGCTTTGGCGTTCGCTGCGGATCATCATCAGCGGATTCTTTTTCACCGGCATGCCTTTGGTGTAGTTATGAATCACGTCAATACGACGCAAATAGGGATTGCCGTCGTAAAGGGAAATGGTACGAAAATCCAGATAGCTGACGCCGCTACTGAGTGTCACGAACTTAACGACCCGCTTGGGCGGGGTTTCCTCTTGCGTAACGCTGGCACCCGGATGGCTGGTGCAGCCGGACATCAGCAGTAGTGCTGAGCCAAGAAACAGGGATTTTTTCATTTTTGCTCTCCTTGCAGATCCGGGCGCACCGCCAGTAACTCGTCCTTGCTGACCTTGCCCTGAATCGAGCAGCGCAAAAAGGTTTTGCCTTCACTCACTTCCAGCATTGCGAGTTTTTCCACGCTATCCGCGGCCGGAGCAATACCGCTGACGGCGGTTTTGTTGACCCGCCATGTGGTCTCACCGGCGCGTTTGATCAGCGGATTGGCGTAATACCCGTCCGTGACTTTCTGCCAGTGAATGTCAGGCAACGCAGCTATCACCGCAGACATGGGCTCTTCGATCACCCATCCCCAGAAGTAATAATCACCCAATTTGCCCAGTGACTCCTGCGACCTGTCAAAGCCAGAAATAGTGAGCTGATTGATGCGCAGAGGCTTGCTAAACCAGACGGTATCGGAGCCGTCTTTCGGCGCGGCAAACCAGGCGTGATGCTGCTTATCTGTCACCACTGGCGCGGTGTGCGCCAGTGTGGCTCGCTGTTTGTAGAGTTCACTGAAAAAGCTGCTGTCGCAACGCAGTAAACTTTCGGTCAGCGTTTGCGCCTTTGCGCTGCCGGTTATTGCCAGCGTGAGTAGCGCCAGCGGCATAATTAACTGTTTCATCGGTGTCCTTACGTTTTAATTTCGTGTTTTTTACGGCTTTATTTCTTCGTATTCCGCAGAGGCCGGGTTGTATTTCAGCCGGGCGACATAAATGACGCAGGTATCAGTGCCATAGTCATAATGCACTTCATACAACGCCCCTTTTTTCGGCGTGAAGTGAATATCTACGCTGCACCCTTTGTAAGCCTCATGGTGAATGGTTGTCGGCAAATCGGGCAGCAGCGTGGTTTCAAAAAAAGCGTCACTGTATTTTTTGTTCTTCAACTTTGGAAAACCCATATCCTGGGTTGGACCATAAGCCTTATTAATAAAGCGATCATGTTTTTGTACCCAGCCGCCAAATTTCTGCCCGCTGGTATCCGTTTGATAAATGGCGTAGGTCATCGTTGCGCCGATTAAGCGAATTTTCGCGACATCATCCGTCATTAATGGCGGGTAATAAAAAGGCTGTTCCGGGAAAAACGGGTTATTTTTACTGATACATCCCGCCAATAAAAATAACGAAACAATAACAATTAATTTACGCACCATTCCCCCGGCGATGATCATTTCCACGTTGATAAACGGGTATCGGCACCTGAGGTCTGACCTTTACATAAAAACGCGGCGGGCGTGGTTTTTTGCGATTCTATTAAGTTGTATTATTTATGCATCTTAATTATTGGTGACGTGTATGGCTGGCCCCCGGATCCTGCGAGAAAAACTGACTATCCGCAAAATGATTGCCCTTTATCAACGCGCCTGCCCGGATGCGGTAAGCAGCGCGGCGCACTACGCGGATTTGTACGCTTATGCGGAAAAGCGGCTGGATAAATGCGTGTTCGGCGAAGAGAAACCGGCCTGTAAGCAGTGCCCGGTGCACTGTTACCAGCCTGCGAAACGCGAAGAGATGAAACAGATTATGCGCTGGGCGGGGCCGCGTATGCTGTGGCGTCACCCGGTGCTGACGGTGCGCCATTTGCTTGATGATAAACGCCCGGTGCCGGAGCTGCCGGAGAAGTACCGGCGCAAATAGCGTGTAAAGGTAAAAAGCAGGATGCGTATTCGGTAAAGGTGGGGAACGAAGGTGGGTTACGCGTTTGCCGGATTAGCGGTTTTACGGCGCTGTTGACGCGCAAAGAAACGCCCGACGCGCGAAAACGCCCGTCGGGTCTGCGGCTATAACGCCTCTTTATCAATACCTAATCGTTTCATTCGGGAGAGCAGCGTCGTGCGTTTGAGTCCCAGACGCTGCGCCGCGCCTTTTGGCCCGGCCACCACGCCGTTGGTTTCCCGCAGTACGCGCACAATCAGCTGATACTCATCTTCCCCTTCGCGCGCCACTTCGGCGGGCGTTTCAGGCGCGACGGAGGGCACGGCGATTTCCGCCATCGACAGTTGCAGCACGTTGCCGCGCGTGAGCAGCACTGCACGCTCGATCACGTTCTCCAGTTCACGCACATTCCCCGGCCACTCCATCGCACTCAGCACGCGCAAGGTTTCCGCCGGGATGCTGTCGATGTTGCGCCCCATTTTGCGCGCGATTTTAAAGGTGAAGGCTTTTACCAGCAGCGGAATGTCTTCCGGGCGCTCGCGCAGCGGCGGCAGGTGGATCGGGAAAACATTCAGGCGGTAATAGAGATCGCTGCGAAATTCCCGGTCGGCGACCATCTGTTTAAGATCGCGGTTGGTGGCGGCGATCAGCCGCACATCGGTCTGGATCAGCTTGTTGCTGCCGAGGCGCTCAAACTCCTGCTCCTGCAACACGCGTAGCAGCTTGGGTTGTAGCTCAAGCGGCATATCGCCCACTTCGTCAAGAAACAGCGAGCTTTTATCCGCCAGCTCAAAACGCCCGATGCGTTGGGCGCTGGCGCCGGTAAACGCGCCGCGCTCGTGGCCAAACAGATCGCTTTCCAGCAGCCCGGCCGGCATGGCCGCGCAGTTCATCTTCACCATCCGGCGGCTGTTGCGATCGCTCAGGTTATGGATGGCGCGCGCGATAAGCTCTTTCCCGGTGCCGGTTTCGCCAAGGATCAGCACCGTGCTGTTGCTCTGCGCTACCATCTCAACCTGCTTGAGCACGCGGAACATGGCATCGCTACGCCCGATGATCTCGCCAAAATCGCTGTCGACATTATTGAGTTGTTCGGTCAAGGCGAGGTTTTCATCCACCAGCCGCTCTTTCAGACGGTGGATCTCCTGGTAGGCCAGCGCGTTATCCACGGCAATGGCGATACGCTCGGCAATCTGGCGCAGCAGCTTCAGGTTCGCCGGGGTAAACACCTCTTTCTGGCACTGCGCCAGTTTCAGCACGCCCAGCAGATTTTTGCCGGACATCAGCGGCAGCAGGCACAGGGTCTGAATTTTATTACCCCAGGTTTCAAACAGCATCCGCTCGTAAGGGGCGAGTTTGTCACGCTCATGCAGATTAATCAGCAGCATCTCTTTGCTGCTAAATACCCGCTCGGTCAGTGTTCCCTGTTCGTCGACTTCCTGCGTTTCATGGGCGGGGTCGGCTTCATCCAGATAATGCGTCGAGTAGATGGTCAGTTTGCCCTTGCGGCTGCCGCGCAGCACCAGGCTAATGGCGTCAATGCCGAAGTAGTAGTGGATCTCTTTTGCCACTTCACTGACCAGCTCATCCATATGCAGCCGGGAGAGCACCGCGTTGGTGATGGCCACCAGGATGCGGAAATCGTCGCGCTCCTGGCACAGAAGCTCGTAGTCCGGCGTGGGGTGCTCGCGGCTTTGCAACTGCTCGGCAACGACAGCAACGATCTGCGTCAGCGTATGCAGGCGCTCGGTCTCTTTGTCGCTCCATGGCCTGTCGCTGGTACGAAAAAATTCGCAGCCGCCAAAAATCTGCCCTTCGGCGGCGAGCGGCAGCAAGCTGTAATGCGCGAATGCCGGATAGATCCGGCTTTCGGCAACGGCGGGCCAGGTCTCGCTAAAGAGTTGCGCGGTGCAGCGCAGCGCCTGCGGGTGAGAGAGAATATGCCGCACCGGGCCGCCCGCCAGCAGCGCCTGGTCGTTATATCTGGCGCAGTTGTCGGGTGTTTGCACGGCGTAACGGCTGGCGAGATGGCTGTCGGCATGCCACAGCACAATCGCGGCGTTGTCGGCGAGACCCGCCTGGCGGGTTAACCGGGTTAACGTTTCACAAAGCGCGGCCATATCGGGCTGCTGTAATAACATCCGCGTTATATCAAACAATCCTTGTTGCCCGAGATCACTCATCGGTGTATACGACATTTTGCTTTTCCAGGAACACACGCAGAAGGTGTGAAAAAATTAATAAAAATAAAAGGTTAACAAATCCGTGGCAAGGGTTCGGCATGGGGCAAATCCAGCAGGCGCTTCACTCCATAAAGGCCTGTCAGACGTACACCTTTGCGTTCGACCACTTCACCAATTATTGCGGCGTCGCGCCCTAAAGGGTGAGCGCGTAATTGTGCCAGCGCCTGCTCTGCGGCTTCGCGCTGTACGGCAATCACCAGTTTGCCTTCGTTGGCAAAATTTAATGCATCCAGCCCCAGCAGTTCGCAAACCCCGCGCACCGCCGGTTTTACCGGTAAGTCTCGTTCCTTTAACTCAATGCCGTAACCGCAGGCGGCAGCAAACTCATGTACCACGGCGTTAACGCCGCCGCGCGTGGCGTCGCGCAGCGCTTTTACGCCGGGAAGCTCGCGCAGTTGGCTAATCAACGGCGTCAGCACCGCGCAATCGCTGGTCAGCTCGCCATCCAGCCCTAAGCCTTCGCGCAGATTAAGGATGGTTGCGCCGTGATCGCCCAGTGTGCCGCTTGCCAGCAGCACATCGCCGGGTTGCAGGGAGTTTGCCGCCCAGTGAACCGACGCCGGGATAGCGCCAATGCCGGCGGTATTGATAAATACCTTATCGGCTGCGCCGCGCTGCACCACTTTGGTATCGCCGGTAACAATGGCGATACCGGCGCTGCCGGCGGTGTCGGCCATGCTCTCTACAAGGGTTTTCAGCGTTGCTATTGGCAACCCCTCTTCAAGGATAAAACCGCAGGAGAGGAAGCGCGGTGTTGCGCCGCTAACGGCAATATCATTTGCCGTGCCGCATACCGCCAGCTTGCCGATATTGCCGCCGGGAAAGAACAGCGGATCGATAACGTAGCTGTCGGTGGAAAACGCCAGCCGATCGCCGCCTGCTGTAAGCTCTGCCAGATTGATACGCGCCTGATCTTCCTGCTCTGCAAGCCAGGGGTTATCGAACGCCTCCATAAAAAGCTGGCTGATAAGCTGTTGCATCGCCTGGCCGCCGCTGCCGTGCGCCATCTGCACTTCATTCATGCTTCACACTCCTGAGCACGATATTGATACCAGGCCGCGCAGGCACCTTCTGATGAAACCATTAGCGCGCCGAACGCGCTTTGCGGGTTACAGGTGTTACCGAACAGCGGGCACTGGTGCGGTTTACAGCGGCCGGTCAGCACGTCACCGCAGCGGGCGCGCGGATCGTCATACACTTGCTGTACCGCCGGGCGAAAATGCGCTTCGGCGTCAAAGCGCTGATATGCAGGCGTCAGATGCACGCCGGATTCGCCAATCATGCCCAGGCCGCGCCATTCACTGTTGCCGCGTACGGTAAACACCTCGGCGATGGCGGCCTGCGCCAGCCGGTTGCCTTCGTCCGGCACCACGCGGCGATACTGGTTTTCCACCTTACTGTGGGCGGCAATTTTTTGCTCAACCAGCATCACCACGCCCTGCAACAGATCGAGCGGTTCAAAACCGGCGACCACCAGCGGGCGCTGATAAGTATCGGCGATGAAAGTATAGGCGTCGGTGCCAATCACCATACTGACATGACCCGGCGCGAGAAACGCGTCGATGCCGTTGTCCGGCTGCTCCAGCAGGCTGCGCAACGTTGGAATCAGCGTGATGTGCTGGCAGAAAAACCAGAAGTTATCGAGGTTACGGGCTTTTGCCTGCTGCAACGTGATGGCGGTGGCAGGCATGGTGGTTTCAAACCCGAGGCCGAAAAACACCACCTTGCGCTGCGGATTTTTTTCCGCCAGCGCCAGCGCATCCATTGGTGAATAGACAATCCGCACATCCGCGCCGCGCGCTTTTGCCTGCAGCAGCGAGCCGTTTTTTCCCGGCACGCGAATGGCGTCGCCAAAGGTGCAGAAAATCACCTCCGGGTGTTGAGCGATCTCCACGCAGGTATCAATTCGCCCCATCGGCAACACGCAGACCGGGCAGCCGGGACCGTGAATAAACTCAATGTTTTCCGGCAGTAGCTGGTCGAGACCAAACTTGAAAATAGCGTGTGTGTGCCCGCCGCACACTTCCATAATGCGCAGCGGACGCGCGGCGGTGTAAGAGAGGTGCGCTGCCCGTTCACGCAGGTGATCAATCAGTTGCATCACCTGTTCCGGGGCGCGATATTCATCGACAAAACGCATTATTTCTCCTCGCCGTAAAGCAGCGCGCCGACATCGGGTTCGACATCGAACATGTTTTGCAGCGCCGCCAGCGTATCCAGCGCCTCTTCTTCGTTAATCACGCTCATCGCGAAGCCGACATGCACCAGTACCCACTGGCCGAGGCGTGACTGACCGTTTTCGTCGATGCTGCCGACCAGCGTTAAATCGACATCGCGCTGAATGCCGCTGACATCCACTTTGGCTTGCAGGCCATCAATGGCGCAAATTTGCCCCGGTACGCCTATACACATCGTTGCGTCTCCAGCCAGTCAAGCCAGGCGTCCATCCCGTCGCCTTTGGTGGCAGAAATCAGCATGATTTCAATGGTCGGGTTCACTTCACGGGCATAAGCGATGCACTGCTCGACGTTAAAATCGAGGTAGGGCAGCAAATCCACTTTATTGAGCAGCATCAGTGAGGCAGCGGCGAACATATGCGGGTATTTCAGCGGCTTGTCTTCGCCTTCTGTCACCGACAGCACCGCCACTTTATGACGCTCGCCAAGATCGAAACCCGCCGGGCACACCAGGTTGCCGACGTTTTCGATAAACAGAATGCCGCGATTTTCCAGCGCCAGTCGCGGTGCGGCGTCGGCAATCATCTGCGCATCAAGATGGCAGCCCTTGCCGGTGTTAACCTGAATCGCCGGCGTGCCGGTCGCGCGAATGCGTGCGGCATCGTTAACGGTTTGCTGATCGCCCTCAATCACCGCGCAAGGGACGCGCGCTTTCAGGCGTTTAAGGGTTTCGGTAAGGAGGGTGGTTTTGCCGGAGCCGGGGCTGGAGACCAGGTTGAGCACCAGGTGTTGCGAAGCGGCGAAACGGGCGCGGTTGCGGGCGGCGATTTGGTTGTTTTTCTCCAGCACGTCGATTTCCACCTCCACCATCCGGCGCTGGCTCATGCCTGGCGCGTGGGTACCGGCTTCACCGTGACCATAATGCAGGTCGCCGTTTTCCAGTTGCGTGGGACGAAAATCGTCGGTTTTGATACCGGTGATTTTCAGCGCCGGGCGAGCGGCTGGGGAGAACGGTGCACCGCGAAACGCCGAGTGCGGGTTATGTTCGTCACCCTCGATATAAAGGTTACCGTCCTGACAACCACATGTTGTACACATTGTTTACTCCTCAATTTCCAGTCGCTGAATTTGCATGCCGTCATCGGCGACAATTTGCAACTGGTCGCTGTGGCACTGCGGGCAGCGGCGCACTCGCTGGGTAAGTAACGTCACATACTGTTGGCAGGACTCGCACCAGCATTCCGCCTGTTGTTGTTCGATGTGCAGTGTACAGCCTTCCGCCAGGCTGCCGCGGCAAACCAGATCAAAACAAAACGTTAAAGCTTCCGTTTCTACACAAGAAAATGCGCCGACTTTCAGCCACACGCCGGTGACCCGACGCGCGCCGTTTGCTGACGCCTGTTGTTCGATAATTTCCAGCGCACGCTGGCAGAGGGTGATTTCGTGCATAACGCCTCCTGATGACTTTGCGCCCTTAATGCAATAAGAGTGCCATTCCGCCTTTTGACACGGTGACGATGTCGACAATGTCGAGATGACACGTCGAAAGGGTGAGCGTTTTGTTTTTATTTCTTTTTAAATCAATATATTAAATTTTGGCATGGATGATGCTTTACCGCCGTTGTTTTTCATTAACCGGATAAGCAGACATGACGATTTGGGAAATTAGCGAAAAGGCAGATTACATTGCCGGGCGGCATCACCGCCTGCAGGAAGAGTGGCGTAGCTACTGTAACGCGTTAGTTCAGGGCGTTACGCTCTCCAGAGCGCGGTTGCATCACGCTATCGGCTGTGCGCCGGAACAGCAACTCTGCTTTGTGCTGTTCGAACACTTCACGGTTTATATCACCCTGACCGGCGGCTTTAACGGTCACACCATTGAATATGCGATTGCCAATAAAGAGAGCGACGAGCGACGCGTGATTGCCAAAGCGCAGCTCTCCAGCGATGGCAAGGTCGATGGCGCGTTCAGCGTGCGCGATCGTGAAAAAGTGCTGGAGCATTATCTCGGCAAAATCGCCGCCGTTTACGACAACCTGTATGCCGCAATGGAAGCGGATACGCCGGTCAATCTCACCACGCTTGTCAGCCACGCGCACGCGCCTGCGCTGGCCTGAGTTTGGGTGTCGACATGTGTCGAAGTGACACATCGCGCGACACGTTTCGTCATAAATGACCGCCCGTAACCAGGGTGAATCACCTGAGGATTTGCTGGTGAACCGTTTTGTAATTGCCGATTCGGCGTTATGTATTGGATGCCATACCTGCGAGGCTGCCTGCGCCGAAACGCACCGTGCGCATGGCCTGCAGGCGATGCCGCGGCTGCGTGTGATGCGCAGCGAAAAAGAGTCCGCGCCGCAGCAGTGCCACCACTGTGAAGACGCGCCCTGTGCGAGCGTTTGTCCGGTGAACGCGATCAACCGCGTTGATGGCGCGGTGCAGTTAAATGAAAGCCTGTGCGTCAGCTGCAAGCTGTGCGCGATTGCGTGTCCTTTCGGCGCGATTGAGTTTTCCGGTAGCCGCCCGCTGGATATTCCCGCCAATGTTAACTCGCCTAAAGCGCCCGCTGCGCCGCCTGCGCCGGCGCGTGTCAGCACGTTGCTGGATTGGGTGCCCGGCGTGCGGGCAATTGCGGTGAAGTGCGATCTCTGCCATTTCGATGCCGAAGGCCCGGCCTGTGTGCGGATGTGCCCGACCAAAGCGCTGCATCTTGTCAATAACCGGGATATCGCCAGAGCCAGCCGTCGCAAACGCGAGCAAACCCTCAACACGGATTACGGCGATTTATCGCTGTATACGCAGCTAAACCGGAGCGCGAAATGACTATCCTCTCTTTGTTAAGCGCTGCTGTCGCAGTACTTACCTGCGCAGCCATGCTGGCCTATCTGTTTATGCCGTTCAAAGTGTTAAGCGGACTCTTTTCCGGGCTTGGCGGCGCTATCGGTTGTGCAATGGCGGCGGCCTGCGGCGTGATGGCATTAACAGACGCTGTCACCGTGAGCGGCACGCTGCCGTTGATTGAATATCACGTCCTGGTCACGCCGCTCAGCGCCGTATGGCTGATCACGCTCGGCGTTTGCGGCGGTTTTGTTAGCCTGTTTTCCATTGACTGGCATCGCCATGAAGCGGTGAAAGCCAACGGTCTGCTGATGAACTTACTGCTGGTCGCCGCGCTGTGCGCGGTGAGCGCGGCAAACTTCGGCGCGCTGGTGATCATGGCGGAAATTATGGCGCTGAGCGCGGTATTTCTGACCGGCTGCAGCAAATCCGGCAAGCTGTGGTTTGTCATGGGCCGCTGCGGTACGGTCCTGCTGGCGGTGGCCTGCTGGCTGCTGTGGCAGCGTTACCAGACGCTGGATTTTGCACTGCTCGGTACGCATGCGCTCGGCAGCGACATCTGGCTGCTCGGCGTGATCGGTTTTGGCCTGCTGGCCGGGATTATTCCGCTGCATGCCTGGGTGCCGCAGGCGCACGCCACTGCACCCGCACCGGCGGCGGCGCTGTTTTCCACGGTGGTGATGAAAATCGGCTTGTTCGGCATTTTGAGCCTTTCGCTGCTCGGCGGCCAACCGCCGCTGTGGTGGGGCGTTGCGCTGCTGGTATTTGGCATTATTACCGCCTTTATTGGCGGGCTGTATGCACTGATGGAACACAACATCCAGCGCCTGCTGGCGTACCACACGCTGGAGAACATCGGCATTATTCTGCTCGGCCTGGGCGCTGGCATCACCGGCCTTGCGCTGCAACAACCTGTGCTGCTGGCGCTGGGGCTGACTGGCGGCCTGTATCACCTTTTCAACCATAGCCTGTTTAAAAGCACACTGTTCCTCGGCGCGGGCACGCTGTGGTTTGGCACCGGTTATCGCGATATCGAAAAACTCGGCGGTATCGGTAAAAAGATGCCGGTTATCTCGCTGGCAATGCTGGTCGGGCTGATGGCGATGGCGGCGTTGCCGCCGCTCAACGGTTTTGCCGGTGAGTGGGTGATTTATCAATCCTTCTTTGGTTTAAGCGCCAGTGGTCATTTCCTGCTGCAACTGCTGGGGCCGCTGCTGGCGGTTGGTCTGGCGATTACCGGCGCGCTGGCGGTGATGTGCATGGCGAAAGTTTATGGCGTCACTTTTCTTGGCGCGCCGCGTAGCGCTCAGGCGGAAAACCCGCGCTCCATTCCCTGGTTAATGACTGGTGTGGTCGCCGCGCTGGCCATTTGCTGCGTTATCGGCGGTGTTGCCGCGCCGTGGCTGATGCCGCGCCTGTTTGCCGCTGTACCGTTGCCGCTGCAAACGGCAAACACCGTGGTGTCGCAGCCGATGATCGCGCTGTTGCTGATTGCCACGCCGCTACTGCCGTTACTGCTGATGATGCTGTTTAAAGGCGATCGCCCGCCCGCCCGCCGCCGCGGTAGCGCCTGGGTGTGCGGTTACGATCACGAAGGATCAATGGTGATTACCGCGCATGGTTTCGCCATGCCGGTGAAAGCGGCTTTTGCCCCGGTGCTGAAACTGCGGAAATGGCTGGAGCCCCGGCTTCCTGTTCCCGGCTGGCACGGTGATAGCGCGCCGGTGCTGTTTCGTCGGCTGGCGCTGATTGAGCTGGCGGTGCTGGTGGTAGTGGTGATTTCACGAGGAGCCTGATGATGAGTTTTCTGTTTGCTTTACTACAGGCGCTGGTGTTGTTTGCCGCAGCGCCGCTGCTTTCCGGCATCAGCCGCGTGGCGCGTGCGCGTTTGCACAACCGGCGCGGGCCGGGCGTGCTGCAGGAATACCGCGATCTGCTGAAACTGCTGGGGCGGCAAAGTATTGCTCCGGCGGCGTCTGGCTGGGTATTTCGCCTGACGCCGTTTGTGATGGTGGGCGTTATGCTGACCGTCGCGACCGCGTTACCGGTGGTGACGGTTGCCTCGCCGCTACCGGAACTTGGCGATCTGATCACCCTGATTTACCTGTTCGCTATTGCCCGCTTTTTCTTTGCCATCGCCGGGCTTGATACCGGCAGCCCGTTTACCGGCCTTGGTGCGAGCCGCGAAGCGATGCTCGGCGTGCTGGTCGAGCCGATTTTGCTGCTTGGTCTGTGGGTGGCGGCGCTGGTCGCCGGTTCCACGCACATCAGCCACATCACCAATACTGTGTATCACTGGCCGCTCTCTCGCAGCATTCCTCTGTTCCTGGCGCTCTGCGCCTGCGCGTTCGCCACCTTTATCGAAATGGGCAAACTGCCGTTTGATCTCGCGGAAGCGGAGCAGGAGTTGCAGGAAGGGCCGCTGTCTGAGTACAGCGGCAGCGGTTTCGCGGTGCTGAAGTGGGGCATCAGCCTGAAACAACTGGTGGTGCTGCAACTGTTTGTTGGCGTGTTTCTGCCCTGGGGGCAAATGACCACTTTTAGCGCCGCCGGTTTGCTGCTGGCGCTGGCGATCGCCGTGGTGAAACTGGTCGCTGGCGTGCTGATTATCGCCCTGTTTGAGAACAGCATGGCGCGTCTGCGTTTTGTTGCCACATCGCGCGTAACCTGGGCCGGTTTCGGCGTCGCCTTTTTAGCCTTCGTCTCCTTGCTGGCGACCTATTAAGAGAGTTTGAGCATGTCTGAAGAAAAAATCGGTCAACACTATCTTGCTGCCCTGCACGAGAAATTTCCCGGGGTGGTACTGGATGAAGCGTGGCAGACCAAAGACCAGATAACGGTCACCGTCAAAGTGAACTACCTGCCGGAAGTCGTGGAGTACCTTTACTATCAGCAGGGCGGCTGGCTTTCGGTGTTGTTTGGCAATGACGAACGCAAGCTGAACGGCCATTTCGCCGTCTATTACGTGCTGTCGATGGAGCAGGGCGTGAAGTGCTGGATCACGGTGCGTGTGGAAGTGGACGCACTGAAAGCGGAATACCCGTCGGTAACGCCGCGCGTGCCGGCAGCGGTGTGGGGCGAGCGCGAAGTGCGCGATATGTACGGCCTGATCCCGGTGGGTCTGCCGGATGAGCGCCGCCTGGTGCTGCCGGATGACTGGCCGGATGAACTCTACCCGCTGCGTAAAGACAGCATGGACTATCGCCAGCGTCCCGCGCCGACCACTGATGCGGAAACCTACGAGTTCATTAACGAGCTGGGCGATAAGAAAAACAATGTGGTGCCGATTGGCCCGCTGCATGTGACCTCGGACGAACCGGGCCATTTCCGCCTGTTTGTTGACGGCGAGAATATTGTCGATGCCGACTACCGCATGTTTTACGTCCATCGTGGCATGGAGAAGCTGGCGGAAACCCGCATGGGTTACAACGAAGTCACTTTTCTTTCCGATCGCGTCTGCGGTATCTGCGGCTTTGCCCACAGCACGGCCTATACCACTTCGGTTGAAAACGCGATGGGCATTGTCGTGCCGGAACGCGCGCAGATGATCCGCGCCATTTTGCTCGAAGTGGAACGCCTGCACTCGCACTTGCTCAACCTCGGGCTGGCCTGTCACTTTGTCGGCTTTGATTCCGGGTTTATGCAGTTTTTCCGCGTGCGCGAAGCCTCCATGAAAATGGCGGAAATCCTCACCGGGGCGCGTAAAACCTACGGTCTGAACCTGATTGGCGGTATCCGTCGCGACATGTTGAAAGAGGACATGATCCAGACTCGCCAGTTAGCGCAGCAGATGCGTCGTGATGTGACTGAACTGGTCGATGTGCTGATGAGTACGCCGAACATTGAGCAGCGCACCGTCGGCATTGGCCGCCTTGACCCGCAAATCGCCCGCGATTTCAGTAACGTCGGCCCGATGGTACGCGCCAGCGGACACGCCCGCGATACCCGCGCCGATCACCCGTTTGTCGGTTACGGCCTGCTGCCGATGACTGTGCACACCGAACAGGGCTGCGATGTAATTTCACGCCTGAAAGTACGCATCAATGAAGTGCTGACCGCGCTCAATATGATCGATTACGGTCTCGACAACCTGCCTGGCGGTCCGCTGATGGTGGAAGGCTTTACCTACATTCCGCACCGCTTCGCGCTCGGTTTCTCTGAAGCGCCGCGCGGGGATGACATCCACTGGAGCATGACCGGTGATAACCAGAAACTTTACCGCTGGCGCTGCCGTGCGGCGACATACGCTAACTGGCCGACGCTGCGCTATATGCTGCGCGGCAACACGGTTTCCGACGCCCCGCTGATCATTGGCAGCCTCGACCCCTGCTATTCATGCACCGACCGCATGACGGTGGTGGATGTGCGTAAGAAGAAAAGCAAGGTCGTGGCTTACAAAGAGCTGGAGCGTTACGGGGTTGAGCGTAAGAACTCGCCGTTGAAATCGTGAGGGGAGAACGGTAGCGATGTTTACCTTTATCAAAAAAGTGATCAAAACCGGCACGGCAACCAGCGATTACCCGCTGTCGCCAATGCCGGTCGACAAAAACTTTCGCGGCAAACCGCAGCACAACCCGCAGCAGTGCATTGGTTGTGCGGCGTGCGTCAATGCCTGCCCGTCGAATGCGCTGTCGGTGGAGACCGATCTGGCCACCGGTGAGCTGGCGTGGCAGTTCAACCTGGGGCGCTGCATTTTCTGCGCCCGTTGCGAAGAAGTGTGCCCGACGGCGGCTATCACGCTTTCGCAGGAGTATGAGCTGGCGGTGTGGAACAAAGCGGATTTCCTGCAACAGTCGCGCTTTGAACTGTGCCAGTGCCGCGAATGCGCCCGACCATTCGCGGTGCAGAAAGAGATCGACTACGCCATCGCGCTGCTGGCGCATAACGGCGATAGCCGGGCAGAGCTGCACCGTGAAAGTTTTGAAACCTGCCCGGAGTGTAAGCGCCAGAAGTGTCTGGTGCCGTCCGACCGGATTGAATTGACCCGCCATATGAGAGAGGCCAGCTAATGAGCCAGCTGTTAGGTCCGCGCGATGCGGACGGTATTCCGGTACCGATGACGGTGGAGGAGTCCATCGCCAGCATGAAAGCCTCGCTGCTGAATAAGATCAAACGATCCGCCTATGTCTACCGCGTGGATTGCGGCGGTTGCAACGGCTGCGAAATCGAGATTTTTGCCACGCTTTCACCGCTGTTTGACGCAGAACGCTTCGGCATCAAAGTGGTTCCGTCACCGCGCCATGCCGACATTCTGCTGTTCACCGGCGCGGTAACCCGCGCCATGCGCTCGCCTGCGCTACGGGCCTGGCAATCTGCGCCGGATCCCAAAATCTGTATCTCCTACGGCGCGTGCGGCAACAGCGGTGGTATCTTCCACGACCTGTACTGCGTGTGGGGCGGCACCGACAAGATTGTGCCGGTGGATGTTTATATTCCCGGCTGCCCGCCAACGCCCGCGGCCACATTGTATGGTTTCGCCATGGCGCTGGGCTTGCTGGAGCAGAAAATCCATGCTCGTCTGCCTGGTGAGAAGGACGACCAGCCGGCCGAGATTTTGCACCCGGCGATGGTGCAGCCCCTGCGCGTGAAAGTGGATCGCACCGCCCGTCGGCTGGCGGGTTACCGCTACGGCCGCCAGATTGCAGATGACTTTATGCGTTTGCGAAGCGTCGGCGAACATGAAGTGGTGAACTGGCTGGCGCAGGAAAACGATCCGCGCCTGACTGAGATAGTCAGCCATCTGAACCAGGTGGTGCAGGAGGCGAAAATCTGATGGGCGAATCGGTGGTCTTTAGCCAGTTGCGGCGTAAATTTATCGACGAGAACGACGCTACACCCGCACAGGCGCAGCAAGTGGTTTATTACAGCCTGGCTATCGGCCACCATTTGGGGGTGATCGACTGCCTGGAAACGGCGCTCTCCTGCCCGTGGGAGGATTACCTTGCGTGGATCGCCACGCTGGAGGCAGGCAGCGAAGCGCGGCGCAAAATGGAAGGCGTGCCGCGCTACGGCGAAATTGTTATCGACAGCACGCACGTGATGCTGCTGGCAAACGCCTTTGATCGGGCACAGACCCGGCAAAATGCGCAGCAGCTCGCCTGGAGTAAAGCGCTGCTGTCGATGCTGCATGATATCCATCAGGAAAGCGCCATCTATTTAATGGTGAGGAGATTACGTGACTGACGTATTGCTGTGTGTCGGCAACAGTATGATGGGCGACGATGGCGCAGGCCCGTTGCTGGCGCAAATGTGCGCCGAAAACCCGCAAGGTAACTGGCAGGTGATTGATGGTGGTAGCGCGCCGGAAAACGATGTGGTGGCGATTCGCGAACTGAAGCCCTCGCGGCTGCTAATTGTCGATGCGACCGATATGGGGCTCAACCCCGGCGATATCCGCGTGGTGGACCCGGATGACATTGCCGAAATGTTCCTGATGACCACCCACAATATGCCGCTCAACTATCTGATTGATCAGTTGAAAGAGGATATCGGCGAGGTGATTTTTCTTGGCATTCAGCCGGATATTGTCGGGTTTTACTACCCGATGACGCCGCCGGTAAAAGCGGCGGTGGAATTTATCTACCAGCGGCTGGCGGGCTGGGAGGGTAACGGCGGGTTCGACAATTTGTAAACGGTGCGCCGGTTGTCCGGCGCAGTTATTTAACGACTAACGGCGACGCTTTTCCGCGTACATCACTTTGTCGCAGTCTTCCAGCATATCGCGCAGCGTGGCGTATCGACTGCCGCCGTTTTCGATAATGCCGTGCGAATAGTTGATGTGGTAATTCTTACCGGACAGATGATCGATGGCGTCCATCCGCGATTGCAGATCGAACAAAAACGCATCCACGTCATTCACGGCGAGATTTCCCAGCAGTACCGCAAACTCCCCGCCGCCCAGACGCGCGGCGATATCCTGCTCTTTAATACATTTTGTCAGGTTGCTGGCGAAGATTTTTACCACCTCATCGCCCTCTTTGCTGCCCAGCAACTCATTGATGGCTTTCAGATTATCAATGCTGAAATAGAGCAGGCTGAAGGGTTTTTTATGCTCTTTTAGCCAGGCAAAGCGCTTCTCGCCGGTGCGGTAAAAACCACGACTGTTTGGCATCCCGGTCAGGCTGTCCGTCATCGCCATACTGAGGATCAAAAACTCATCTTCCACGATGGCGGCGAAGTCGAGCAGGGTGTTGATTTCCGCACTGGAGAACGGGCGCGGGTAAGTGTCGATAATACAAATCGTCCCGGCAATTGCCCCGTCCGGCAGGCGCACCGGGCAGCCAGCGTAAAAGCGCACCCAGGGCTCACCAATGACAAACGGGTTATCGGCAAAACGCGGATCGGCGAGGGTATCTTTCACAATGAAAGTCCCCTCTTCGAGGATGGCGTGTGCGCAAAAGGAGAGATTGCGCGGCGTTTCGTGAGTATCGACACCGCTGCGCGACAGCAACCACTGACGATCGCGATCGAGCAGGCTGATGACCGCGATCGGTACGTCAAAGGTGGTCTTCGCCGTACGGGTTAACCGGTCAAAGCGCTCATCATCCTTTTTATCAAGCAAATCCATCATATATAGCGACTTCAGCCGCTCGATTTCATTGACTGGCATGGCCGGAAAGATCATAGCTCATCCTCGCTCTGTTCTGTTTCCTAAAGTGTAGACAGTTCTTCTGATCATCGCGTTATATATCCGTAACTTGCCTGTGTGCGCACAAAATCGATAAACGCCTGTAAAGGCGCAGGAATTAGCCGCCGGGAGTTGTAATAGAGGTACGGGCCGTTAAACGACAACCACCAGGGTTCCAGCACCGGCGTCAGTTCGCCGCGTTCAATCGGTGAGTGCAACCACTCTTCAAACAGATAAATAATGCCGCTTCCGGCAATCGCGGCTTGCACGGCCAGATCCATTGCCGCGCCGACGCTAACCACTAAGGTGCCATTGACCTGTACGCGCAATGTTTCGCCATCGCGCTCGAACTCCCACTCCGGCATCACGCCGCTGGCATAGCGGCCGCGAATGCAGTTATGCGCAATCAGATCGCGTGGATGTTGCGGTATGCCATGTTGTTGCAGGTAATGGGGCGAGGCAGCGGCGACAAAACGCTGGCGGCGCGGGCCGATGGGCAGCGCGACCATATCCTGCTCCAGACATTCGTCATAGCGGATGCCCGCGTCACAGCTATCGCGAAAGACATCCTGCACGTTACTTTCGGCCACGATTTCCAGCTGAATGTCCGGATAGTGCGCCAGAAAGGCGGGTACGATGGCGGGCAACACCAGCCGGGCAGCGCTGACCGGCACGTTCAGGCGCAGCGTACCGCTGGGTGTTGATCGGTAACGGTTAATGGCATCGAGCGCCGCGTCCACTTCGCTCATCGCCGGTTGCAGTCGCTCCATCAGCGCTTTACCCGCATCGGTTAGCGCCACGGTGCGGGTGGTGCGGTTAAACAGGCGCACGCCGAGCTGCTGTTCAGCGCGGCGCACCGCATCACTCAGGCGGGAAGGGTTGGTGCCGGTCACGCGTGCGGCTTCGCGAAAGCCTCCGGCGTTAGCGACCGCCACAATGGCGTTCAGCAGGGCGAAGTCCAGCTTCATTGTTCGGTTAACCGTACAGTGTGTATTAATTTCAGCGGATTGTTGCACAGCAACGATACTCCTACAATCTGTTTACTTAATGCACAGGAGGTACTCCATGTCTCAACCTTCACTTACCTTTCGTCTGGGCGATCGCCAGGTTGGTCGCCTGGGTTATGGTGCCATGCAACTGGCGGGGCCCGGCGTGTTTGGGCCGCCCGCTGATGAAGCGAAAGCGTTGCAGGTGCTACGCGATGTGATTGCCGCAGGCGTGAACCATATCGACACCAGCGATTTTTACGGCCCGCATGTCACCAATAAATTGATTAAGCAGGCACTGCATCCGTACCCGGATGATCTGTGCATTGTCACCAAAGTCGGCGCGCGCCGTGATGATAAAGCCAACTGGCTGCCCGCATTCAGCGCTGAAGAGTTAACGCAAGCCGTTGAAGATAATCTGCGAAATCTCGGCCTTGAAGTGATGGAAGTGGTGAACCTGCGCGCCATGTTCGGCGTGCATGGGCCGGAAGAGGGGCCGCTTGAAGCGCCGCTGGAGGCATTGATTAAGCTGAAAGAGCGCGGGCTGATTCGCCATATTGGTCTGAGCAACGTGACGGCGAAACAGGTGGCAGATGCGCAGAAAATGACGCCGATTGTCTGCGTGCAGAACCTCTATAACGTGGCGAACCGCCATGACGACGCGCTGATTGATTCGTTGAATGCGCAGGGGATCGCCTATGTGCCGTTCTTCCCACTTGGCGGCTTTACGCCGTTGCAGTCAGGCGAGTTGAATGAAGTCGCGACTGCGCTGGGTGCCACGCCGATGCAGGTAGCGCTGGCCTGGCTGTTGCAGCGCTCGCCGAATATCCTGCTGATCCCTGGTACGTCGTCACCGCAGCATTTGCAGGAAAACCTCGCCAGCGCGCAACTCACTTTGCCGCCGGATGCGCTGGCGAAACTCGACGCTATTGCGCAGGCGTAATCAGAAACTGCCCGGTCTACCGGGCAGTTTTAGGCGCAATCACCGACTCACGGCACACCAGCTCGCCCCGATGAGCGCTAATGGCAGTCGCCTCTGGCATCAGAACCATTTCGATGGCGTTACGGATCATCTCCTCCATCGGAACATGGATGGTAGTCAGTGACGGGTTGTAATATTTGCCGATAACCGAATCATCAAACCCGGCCAGAGACACATCCTGTGGCAGCCGCAAACCCGCTTCATAACAGGCTTTCGCCACGCCAATCGCCATATCGTCGTTCCCGGCCAGCACGCAGGTAAACGGCACATTGCGCGCCAGCAGTTCACGCCCCGCCTCATAACCGCTGTCGGTACTCCAGCTACCGCGCACCAGCAGTTGCGGGTCGGGTTCGATCCCGGCGTTGCGCAGTGCTTTACGATAACCGGCTAAACGGCTCTCGCCGGTAGGGGAAGCGTCAGAACCGGCAACAAACGCAATGCGCGTATGCCCCTGTGCTAACAGGTATTCCATCATTGTTTCACAGCTTTGCTGGTGATCGACAAACACGCACTGGTTGCGGTGGCGGGTAAGCTCCCGGTTGATCACCACGATTGGCGTCGGGTTGCGTTCGATGATCTCATCGAGTTCGGCGACCGACAGGTATTTGGGGTAGATCATGATCGCTTCACAGCGCAGCGACAGCAGCAGGTCGATGGCGTCGCGCTCTTCCTGCGCGCTGTGTTTTCCGTCCGCCAGCACCAGTTGGCGGCCGTGCTGCTCGCTGTTGGTCGCCGCGTGGTAAATCATGCTGGAGAAAAACGGGCCGTTATACAGCCCGTTGGTGATGACCAGCCCGACAGAGTTGGTTTTATTGTTGGCAAGATTGCGCGCCAGCTGATTGGGACGATAACCCGTTTCGGCAATCGCCTGCATAATGCGGGCTTTCACTTCCTCACGGACAAAAACTTTGCCGTTTAGCGCGCGCGATACTGTCGCTTTGGAGACGCCGGCCAGCCTGGCGACATCCAGTATCGTTACCATCGTTAAACCTCACTGTTGTTATTATTGCGGCGGCCAGTTTCAGGCCAGCGACATCAGCGGAACTCCCGCACTGACAGCGCCCTGCGACTGATGGCGAGTGAGCGTAAACTCCTCGCTGTTGACCACCAGCACCGGCGTGGTCAGGTCGTAACCTGCCCGCTCAATGTGTTCTTTATCAAAGGCCAGCAGCGGTGTTCCGGCGCTAACCCGGTCGCCCTCTTTGACCAGCGGCGTAAAATATTGCCCCTGAAGATTGACGGTGTTAAGCCCAACATGAATCAGTAATTCCGCGCCATTATCACATATCAGGCCAATGGCGTGATGAGAGTCGATCAATGTTGCGACCTGTGCATCACAAGGGGCGACAACTTTACCTTCGTGCGGGATGATGGCGACGCCATCGCCCAGCACTTTTCCGGCAAAGGCTTCATCCGCGACGCTTTCCAGCGCAATAACTTCGCCTTTGATGGGGCTCAGCATTTGCAGGGAGCCGACAGTCAGCGCCGCGTTTTTCTCATCAGAAACCACAGCTTCGACCGGATCGTCAAACCCGACAAACTGCACCATCACAATGGTTAGCACAATCGCGGTGCCCGCGCCCACCAGTTCGCCAATAAACGACATTGGCGCATCCGGGCTGATCGCGTTGACCAGCGTGAACAGGCCCGGCAGTGCGGCATAAGCATAGTAGAGGCTGCCAAACAGGCTGGCGACGACTGCGCCAATCGCGCCACCAATACAGCCGCAGATAAACGGTTTTTTAAAGCGCAGCGTCACGCCATAAATCGCCGGTTCGGTAATACCAAAAATCGCCGTCACGCCTGCCGACAGCGAGGTTGCCTTCAGCTGCTTGTTGCGGCTTTTGATAAACACGCCGAATACCGCCGCCATCTGACCAATCACCGCAATGGTTTGATAAGCCTGGAAAGAGTCATAGCCCTGAGTATCGAAGTTGGCCATGATCACCGGCGTAATGCCCCAGTGGACGCCAAAAATCACAATCACCTGCCAGACACCGCCGATAATCGCTGCCGCCAGTGCCGGTGCGGCGTGGAACAGCGTGTTATACCCGTGCGCGACGCCAAGCGCAGCCCAACTGGTGATCGGGCCAATCACAATTAACGTCAGCGGCACAATGACTACGAAGCAAAGCAGCGGTGTAAACAACGGGCTCACCACTTCAGGCAGCCATTTTTCAACGCGGCGTTCAAACCACGACAGCGCCCAGACGAGGAACAATGGCGGCAGCACTGACGAGGTATAAACCGTTTCCGCCAGCGGGAAAAAGAGGAATTTCACTTCACTGCCGCTGGCGATTTTCCCGGCCATCGCTGTCCACTCAGGGTTGATTAACGCGCAGCAACAGAGCACGGCAATAAAAGGGTTACATTTAAAATGACGCGCGGCGGTAATGGCGATAAACACCGGCAGGAATGCGAAGGGTGTCCAGGACATAAAGTTCAGCACCGCAAACGTGCCGGAGGATTTGATCTGCGCATCGGCAAGCCCGAGCAGAATCAGTAAACCCTGCAAAATCCCGGCGGCGGCAAGAATATAGACAATCGGCGCGAACACCGCCGACATGGTGGCGATCACCGCATCCAGCCAGCGAGTTTTCGGCTGCGCTCCGTTGCCGTCTTTCTCTTTCACCATACCGCTCAACGCATTAAACACATCGGCGACGTGGGTGCCAATCACCACCTGAAATTGCCCGCCGCTTTCCACTACCGCAATCACGCCTGGCAGGCTCTGAATGTTGGCTTTCGCCGTGTCAGGCGTTTGATTCAATACCAGGCGCAGACGCGTAGCGCAGCGGGAGAAATTACTGATGTTCTCTTCACCGCCGACCTCGCGGAGGATATCACTTGCTAACTTGTTGTAATCCCTGATAACGGCCATTTTTATTTCCCTTTTATTATCGGAAACTGAGTTGGTGTAACTGGGTGAAACCGGTTTCATGCTAACCTGGTAAACCACGCCTGCAACCGGTTTCATGGAGATCTGCGAGCTAAATCACTTCTCGGTTTGTATTAGGGAAAGGAAATCGACAGCCATATTTCGTCAGGGGACGAAGCGTGGGCCCGGCATCTGCGCAACACTGGCGGCTCATTATTGATGAGGAGCCACGTTATGATCGCCGTACTTTTTGAAGCTGATATCGCCGCAGGTAAGCAGGCGCGTTACCTGCAATTAGCCGCTGAACTCAAGCCGATACTGGCAGACATCGACGGGTTTATCGCGATCGAACGTTTTCAGAGCCTGAGCCACGAGGGGAAGATGTTGTCACTGTCATGGTGGCGCGATGAAGCATCAGTGCACGCCTGGAAGAGCAATGTGCTACACCAGGCGGCTCAGCGCGAAGGGCGGGAAGCCATTTTTTCGTCCTACCGCATCCGTGTTGCCACGGTTTTTCGCGATTACGCATCAACCCCGGAGAAGCCATAATATGTACGATATTCACGTTATCCTGAATAATACGCCGGGCGAACTGGCACGGCTTGGCGAAACGCTCGGTAAACATGGTGTCGGGCTGGAAGGGGGCGGTGTGTTTACCGCAGGCGATCAATGCCATGCGCACTTCCTGGTGGTCGACGGCGAGCGCGCCCGGGAAGTGTTAACCGCTGTGGGTTTAACGGTACATGCCGTAACCCTGCCGGTTATCCGCAAACTGAAGCAGGAGCGTCCCGGCGAGTTAGGCGAAATTGCCCGCACGATCGCGCAATATAATATCAATATCCTTGTGCAATACAGCGATCATGACAACCGGTTGATCCTGCTCACCGATAACGATCCGCTGGCGCGCGAGGTAACACAACGATGGGACGTACAACCGCAATGACCGGCAATGAACTACGTAAAGCGCAGGAACAACCGCATCTGCTGGAGGAGATGCTCTCTGGCCTTGCCAGCGCGATGGCGGAGCCTTCCCGGGCGAAAATGCTCTGTGCGTTAATGGACGGGCGGGCGTGGACCGCGACCGAGTTGAGCGCGGTGGTGGATATTGCCGCGTCAACGGCCAGCGCGCATCTGGCAAAACTGCTCGCCAGCGGGCTGCTGGTCTGCGTGTCGCAGGGACGGCACCGCTACTACCGGCTGGCAGGCAGCGATGTCGCCGCGCTGCTGGAAACGATGATGAGCGTATCCATGCGCGGTGTGCAGGCACCTGTCACCCGCACGCCGCTGGCGCTGCGTCAGGCGCGTACTTGTTATGATCATCTTGCCGGTGAGATTGCCGTTGGCGTGTATGCGTTTATGCAGCGCGAAGGCTGGATCACTGACGATGGCAGCGCGGTGACGGATTCAGGCAAACGCAGCCTTGAGAAGATTGGCGTCACCCTCGATCCGCGCACCCGGCGCAAGCCCTGTTGCGCCTGTCTGGACTGGAGCGAGCGGCGTTTTCACCTCGGCGGCGATGCAGGCGCGGCGCTACTGATTGCTTTTGAACAGCAGGGCTGGCTGCGCAGAAGCCCCGGTTATCGTGAAGTCACGGTAACCGAAGAGGGAAAAACTGCGTTTTATCGGGTGTTTGGTGTGAAAGAGTGAAAAGAAAATTGTCGACACGCATTCAGGAATGGCTAAACTTTCCTTGATTGCATAGCTTTCAGGCTATAATTTCCGTTCATAGCAAGAAAGCTATGAGGGAACGGCAATGTGGCAAGTGATTACGACGGAGCGTTTTGATGTGTGGTTTAGCATCCAGCCAGAACTGTTGCAGGATGAGGTTTTAGCGGTTTTCAGGATCCTGAGTGAGTTTGGCCCGCAGCTTGGGCGCCCCTATGTTGATACTGTAAAAGGATCAACCTATAGCAATATGAAAGAGTTGAGGATCCAGTATGCAGGTTCTCCCGTTCGCGCCTTTTTTGCGTTCGATTCTACGCGGCGGGGTATTGTGTTGTGCGCCGGAGATAAAACGGGCGTTAACGAGAAACGATTTTATAAAGAGATGATAAAAATAGCCGACGCAGAGTTCAAAAATTATATGCGAAATAAGGAGTTAGCGTGGCAACCTTAGACGACCTTTTAGCGAAACGCAGCCCTGAAAGCCAGGCGCGAATTGAAGAGCGTGTTAATGAGCTGCGCCGCAACATTGTATTGAGCCAGCTACGTGAAGAATTGAATATTTCCCAGACCGAGCTTGCCGGAGTCATGGGCGTCAAACAGCCGACACTGGCGAAGATAGAGCAGCCTGGCAACGATCCCCGTCTCTCTACTCTCAAGCGCTATGTCTCTGCGTTAGGCGGTGAGTTAAGCATTGATATCACATTGCCGACGGGTAAACGCGTTGCATTTCATATCTGATATTGATGCCAAAATCCGTGAATACATTGCCGGATGGCGATTTGCGCCTTATCCGGCTCCTACAAGCAAACTGGATGATGTGAGGAAAATGCGCGTTCTTTCATGAGATTGGGTATGGATACCTTTTACAGCAATGATGGGCGCTGCCGTTTATTGTTTTGGTAAATATTATTTCCTCAGCCGAAAAATCAACAACGATCCGCTGTGGGTTGAAGCGCAGATCGTCATTGCCTTTCCCGGAACGCCGAACGATTTGGCCAAGGTCGATATTGTGATGGCCAATGCGTTCGCGACAAACGGCCAGAGCTACAGCAAAAAGAATCAAACGTGCCCACCCATACCCTGGATCTCGGTCGCGATCACTCCGGAAAATTGATTCCGGTGATCTATTACCGCAACAACCCGATCCACAGCAACATCGATGATTACCAACACTGCCTGAGGCAATGATCGTCGCGCCGTGCCCGGTAACGTGATTGCCAGCACTAAAACGGCCTCTGCCCGACATATAAAAAATGGTCGTCCGATTTTCGGTTGTGAGGAGTAGACGGCAAACGCCACACTGACTCCACTTAGCGCCCCAGGAGACGACCATGGATTTCACCGCTTTTCACCATCAAACCACACCATTACTGCTCGCCAATGTCTGGGATGCAGCCAGCGCGCAGGCGGCAGAGCAGGCCGGATATCAGGCGATGGGCACGTCCAGCGCCGCCATTGCCGCAATGCTCGGTTATGACGATGGCGAACAAATGCCGTTTGCCGAACTGCTGTTTATGGTGAAACGCATTCGCGCCGTCTGCGATCTGCCACTCAGCGTGGATATGGAAGCCGGTTATGGCCAAACCGCGCAAGCCATTGCCGATAACCTGCAACACTTAATAAAGCTCGGTGTGGTGGGCATTAATCTGGAAGATAGCCGCGTGGTCAATGGTGAACGGCAACTGGTTGACGCCACGCAATTCGCCCGGCAGTTACGGGAAATCCGCGCGCAATTGCCGTGTCCGTTGTTTTTGAATATCCGTACCGATACGTTCTTGCTGAACGTGGAAAATGCGCTGGCAGAGACGCTGTATCGCGGGCAATTATATGCTCAACACGGCGCGGACGGTCTGTTTGTGCCTGGCGTGATGCAAAACGCGGATATAGCCGCTATCGCCCAGCAGATCCCTTTGCCGCTCAATGTGATGTGCGTACCGGGGCTGGCAGGATTCACCGAACTGGCCACGCTTGGCGTGCGCCGTATTTCGATGGGCAATGCTGTTCATGCCGCGTTACAAACGCAGTTGAAAAACATCCTGTTGAGCGTGCAGACACAGCAATCGTTTGAGGGCGTTTTCCACTATGCAAATCACGGATAAAGTGCAGTGCGATACCTGGTATCAGGCGCTACTCGATCGCGCTTCTGAATACACCGGCCTCTTTTTTGTCGGCGTCAAAACCACCGGAGTTTTTTGTATTTCCGTCTGTCGCGCGCGTAAGCCGAAGCGGGAAAATGTGGTGTTTTTCCGCGAGATGAAATCAGCGCTCGATGCCGGTTTCCGCCCGTGCAAAGTGTGTCGACCAACGGAAAATGCCTGTTCGGCACCGGGCTTTATCGAGCAGGCGTTAGCGCTGGTTCGCGCCAATCCTAAAATGCGTATCAGCGACACGCTGCTGCGCGAACAAGGCATCAGCCCGGAGCGTGTGCGCCGCTGGTTTTTGCAGCAACATGGCATCACATTTCAGGCTTTTCAGCGCATGTCGCGGGTAAATGTCGCGCTTCAGGAGTTGAAAGGCGGGCGCAGCGCCACCGATGTTGCCTTTGACAGCGGTTATGAATCGCTCAGCGGCTTTGGTTATACCTGTAAAAAACTCACTGGTGCGGCACCGAGCCTCGGGCAGCAGGTGATCATGATCCACCGTTTCACCACACCGATTGGCCCGATGTTTGTCTGCGCCACGGAACAGGGCGTTTGCCTGCTGGAGTTTGTGGATAGACGCATGCTGGAGACCGAATTCAGCGACTTACAGCGCTTGTTGAAAGCGCGCATTATCGCCGGGGAAAACCGGCATACCCGGCAGGCGGAAAAAGAGATCGGCGAGTATTTCGCGGGCGACAGACAGCAGTTTTCGCTGACGCTGGATCTGCCCGGCAGCGCGTTTCAGCGCCGCGTCTGGCAAGGTTTGCAAACGGTGCCGTACGGCCAGACCACGCATTATCAGGCGCTGGCGGAATGCCTTGCACAACCCACCGCGGTACGTGCCGTCGCGGCGGCCAATGGTGCGAACCGGGTGGCGATTGTCATTCCTTGCCATCGCATCATTGGTAAAGACGGCACCATGACCGGCTACGGTGGCGGTATCGCGCGCAAAGCGTGGTTGATCGCGCATGAGAAAAACCATCTTATGCGGTAGCGCTGTTAACCCCTTTGGCAGAAATTCCTCCGGTTGCGGGCTGTGACTGCGAGCGCGTTGGCAACATACCGGTTTATGGAGGGGATGTGCCGTGATCGGTAATCGCCTGCGCGGCGCAAATCAGCGCCAGGTGGCTTAAACCCTGCGGCAGGTTGCCGCTCCACTTGCCGGTGCGAACATCGAACATCTCATTAAAGGTTTCGACATTGCCTTTATCGCAAAGGGCGCTGAGGATCGCATCCATTGCCGCTTCGGCTTTGGTTGTCTCGCCCATTGCCGCCCAGGCTGCCGCCAGCCAGAACGAACAGGCGACAAAGGTGTTCTCTTCCTGTTCGACGCCGCTGTAGCGGTAGACCAGTGCGCCGCCGTGGCCCAGCTCCTCTTCAATGGTCCGGTAAGTGGCAAGCATGCGCTGAGGATTAACATGTTGACCATAGCGATAAACCAGCGCCAGCGAAGCATCAAGCCGATCTTCGCTATCGGGGTAAAAGAGGTAAGCCTGTTTGCTCTGTGACCAGCAATGGGTTTCGATCCAGTCGCGGATGCGATCCCGCTCGCGTTGCCAGCGCCCGACCCACGTTGGCTCAATGTATTTCTCTTTCGCCATCAACACGGCCATATCCAGCGCCAGCCAGCACGCCATCTTGGAGTGGGTATAATGTTGCAGCTCGGGCAGTTCCCAAATCCCGCAATCTTTTTGCCGCCAGTGATCGGCACAGCAGTTTGCCAGCTCGCCCAGCAGCCGCGAGGTGGTGAGATCCAGCACGTGGCCCGCCTTTACGAACAGCTCCGCCGTTGCCAGCATATCGCCGTACATGCTGAGTTGTAGCTGGTCGCGCGCGTTGTTACCCACTCGCACCGGCTGTGAGTTTTTGTAGCCCCGCAGCGCCGGGTACGTTTCACAGGGCACTTCATCCCCTTCGAGGGTGTAACAGGCCTGCAGCCTGACACCGTGGCGGATAATGGTTTTTGAAAGCCAGGAGAAGGCGGCTTTGCACTCTTCCAGCGCCCCCAAAAAGGCAAAGGCTTTAATGATCAGGCAGGCATCGCGGATCCACGCGTAGCGATAGTCGTAGTTTTTCTCACCGCCAATACCTTCAGGAATGGAGGTGGTCGCTGCCGCGGCAAGCGCACCGGTGGGGGAATACCAGAGGAATTTCAATGCCAGCGCGGAACGCCCGACATGTTCTGCGTAACGCCCTGCATAGCTCAGGCTTTTACTCCAGTCGCACCAGGCGGCATGGCTGGTTTCAATGCGCGCGTCAATTGCTTCAAGGCTCGGGACTGCCAGCGGCTCTTTTTCAGTCACCAGTAGTGCAACCAGCCGCCGCTGGCCCGCCGAAACCGTCATGTGACCATTAACCTGCTCATCGTCGGCGTCGGTGATATTGACCTCTTCGCTGGTGCGCAGCATCGCCATTAAATCGGCGATATGGTAGACGTTGCCGTGCGCTGTTTTGTTCATCCACGGCGAACAGGTTTCTGCCCGCGTCCCGAAACGCACTTTCAGCGTTAAAGCCACTTCGCCTTCCAGACCTTCAATCCGGCGCGCCAGCTCGCTCCATGGCAAACGTCCGGCGAGCGTACTGTTAATAGATTCGGTAAGTAATACTTTGCCGCTGGCGGTGGTGAAGGTGGTTTCCAGCACATTGCTGTCCTGCCTGTAGCAGCGCGTCACGGTGTAAGGTTGTTGTGGCGCTAACTGAAAAAAACCGCCAATCTCCGGGTCGAGCAGGCGATCAAACAGCGGCTGGGAATCCAGGTTCGGCGCGCACCACCAGTCAATTGACCCGTCGGGGGCAATAAGTGCGACCGAGCGTCCTTCGCCAATCGCGGCGTAATCGCCGGGTTCGGCAAAGCCATCCTCCCGGACAGGAGAGTGCGAGACTGTGTTCTTCACGGTGTTGCGATCCTTACCAGCGATGGCCGCCAGACGGCGGCCATACAGAGTGGAAGCGGGGGGAGTTACAGCGTGCCGGTACCGCCGTCAGAGCACCAGACCTGCCCGGAGGTGTAGCTGCTTTCCGCCGAGGCCATGGTGACATACAGCGGGGCAATTTCTACGGGCTGACCCGGGCGGCCCAGCGGTGCGCTGGCCCCGAACTGCTGCACTTTTTCCTGTGGCTGACCGCCGCTCGACTGCAGCGGTGTCCAGTATGGGCCTGGAGCCACTGCATTGACGCGGATGCCTTTTTCACCAAGTTGCTGCGCCAGCGATTTGGTGAACGCCACAATCGCCGCTTTGGTCTGCGCGTAATCCAGCAGAATGGGGCTTGGCTGATACGCCTGCACCGAAGAGGTGTTGATAATGCTGGCACCGCGCGGCAGATGTTCCACGGCGGCTTTGGTTATCCAGAACATCGCATAGACGTTGGTTTTAAAGGTGGCGTCAAAATCTTCGGTCGACAGGGTCAGAATCGACTCATTGAACTGCTGACGACCGGCGTTATTGACCAGAATATCCAGCCCGCCAAGTTTGGCGACTGCCTCTTTAACCAGCGTCTGGCAAAACTGCTCTGAACGGATATCCCCCGGAATGGCGATGGCCTTTCGCCCTTCGGCTTCGATCAATTTGATCACTTCGGCGGCGTCGGATTCCTCTTCCGGCAGGTAGTTGATCGCCACATCCGCGCCTTCGCGGGCATAGGCAATGGCAACCGCCCGGCCAATGCCGGAGTCGCCGCCGGTAATCAGCGCCTTACGGCCCGCTAAGCGCCCGGAACCCCGGTAGCTGGTTTCACCGTGATCCGGCACAGGTTTCATTTTGCTGGCAAGACCCGGTGCGGGCTGCGGTTGTTCGACAAACGGAGGAGTAGGATAGTGCGGTGCTAGCGTGGTTTTTGGGCTTTGCTCTGCCATGCTTTCTCCTTCAGACGTTGTTGTACACGTCATTAAGCCTGGCATAGATGTGAGCGTTGTCACGCTATCATGCGGCAAACCGGCATTGAGAAAAGTCTGTAAACAGCGGGGAAAAGAGGGGCAACGATGACATGCGTCGGTATTGCCCCTCTTGTGTGGCGCGGTGTTTAGTCGAGATCGGCCCCGTTACTGGCGATCACTTTCTTGTACCACCAGAATGATTTTTTACGGCTGCGTGCCAGCGTGCCGTTACCGGCATCATCACGGTCAACATAGATAAAACCGTAGCGTTTGCTCATTTCACCGGTTGATGCCGCCACCAGATCGATACAGCCCCAACTGGTGTAACCGATAACCGGAATGCCATCTTCGATAGCGTCGCCCATCGCGCGGATATGCTCGCGCAGGTAGCTGATGCGGTAATCATCTTCCACTTCGCCATTGGCGTTGAGTTCATCTTTCGCGCCCAGGCCGTTTTCCACCAGGAACAGTGGTTTCTGGTAGCGGTCGTACATCATGTTCATGGTGATGCGCAGACCCAGCGGATCGATGCCCCAGCCCCATTCGCTGACTTCAATGTACGGGTTGCGCAGTGATTTCACGATGTTGGCGGCGCTGGTGTTGTTGGCGTTCATATCCGCCGACGCACAGCGCGAAGCGTAATAACTGAAGGAGACAAAATCGACGGTGTTCTTCAGGATTTCGTCGTCACCGGCTTCTTTGACAATGGTGACGCCTTTTTCGCGGAACACGCGCGCGGAGTACGCCGGGTAGCTGCCGCGCGCCTGCACATCGATAAAGAACAGGTTTTCGCGATCTTTTTCCAGTGCGGTCCACACATCGGCCGGTTTGCAGGAGTAGGGGTAGAAATTCCCACCTGCCAGCATGCAGCCTACCTGGTTTTGCGGGTTCACTTCATGGGCGATTTTCGTTGCCAGCGCGCTGGCTATCAGCTCATGGTGCGCCGCCTGGTATTTCACCTGATCCTGATTTTCCCCCTCTTCGAACACCAGCCCCGCGCCGGAGAACGGGCTATGCAACATGATGTTGATCTCGTTGAAGGTCAGCCAGTATTTCACCAGCCCGTTAAATTCTTCAAAACAGGTGCGCGCATAACGGGTGAAAAACTCCACCATTTTGCGGTTACGCCATGAGCCATATTCGATGACCAGATGCATCGGCACATCGAAATGGCACAGCGTGACCAGCGGTTCGATATTGTACTTTTTGCACTCCTCAAACACCGCCCGGTAAAACGCAATCCCTTCCGGGTTCGGCGTCAGTTCATCGCCTTTCGGATACAGGCGGCTCCAGGCAATCGAGGTACGAAACACCGAAAAACCCATCTCCGCCATCAGCGCGATATCTTCTTTGTAGCGATGATAAAAATCGATCGCCTCGTGGCTTGGGTAGAATTCGTCATCGCGCAGCGTAAAGCGTTTTTCCTGTCCCAGTTTCACCGGCAGACGGTTTGCGCCGTGCGGGATCATATCCACGGTGGTCAGCCCTTTGCCGCCCTCCAGATAACCCCCTTCCGACTGGTTGGCGGCAAGCGCGCCGCCCCATAAAAATCCTTGCGGAAATACTGACATGCGTTACCTCGCTTTCTTAAATCAGGCTCGTGCTTCTTTTACAGTGGCCGGCTCGGCCGCTTGCGGTTTGTCACTGGTTTCTACGGGAATATCTTCAAACCCGAGCAGCAGCGTCAACACAAATGACAACACTACCGCCAGCGCCATTACGCCGAATACCCACACAATGGACATCGGGTTAGCCGGATCGAAGAACTGCACGCTGGTAAATAACCCCGGTGCCGCCATCGAGTGGCTGGCAAGCCCGGCGATACCGGCGACCGCACCGCAGACAAAACCACTAATTAAACTCGCAATCAGCGGGCGTTTCAGGCGCACCGCCACACCGTAGAGCGCCGGTTCTGAGATACCGGCCAGGATCGCGGAAGCCGCTGCCGCCATGGCGGTCTGACGCAGTTCCGGGTTTTTGGTTTTCCATGCCACCGCCAGCGAAGAGCCGCCGAGCGACAGGTTCGCGCCGATTTCCGACGGCATTACCATGCCCTCTTTGCCGGTTTCCGCGATGGTTTGAATAATGGTTGGGGTGAACACACGGTGCATACCGGTCATTACCAGCAGCGGCCACAGAGCGCCCATAATGGCGACGGAAAGCCAGCCGAGATAGCCGTGAATGGTGTAGACCAGCGCGGAAATCGCGCTACCGATCCAGATACCGAGCGGGCCAATCAGCACAATCGCCAGCGGCGCGGCAATCAGCACGATCAACATTGGTTTTAAGAAGTTTTTCGTCACCGCCGGTGTAATGCGATCCACCCAGCGTTCGATATACGACAGGCACCAGGTCATCACCAGCGCCGGGATCACCGTATAGGTGTATTTCACCGCCGTCACCGGGATCAGCGCGAACTCAACGTGCTCGCCCTGTGCGGCTTTCGCCATCAGATCGACAAAGCTCGGATGCACCAGCACCCCGGCGATGGCAATTGCCAGCGACATATTGGTTTTGAATTTCACCGCCGCAGAGGCCGCCACCATCAATGGCAGGAAGAAGAAAGCGCCATCGCCAATCACCGTCAAAATCGTCAGTGTGGAGGAGCCTTTTGGCAGCGCGCCGGACATCTCCAGCACCATCGCCAGCAGTTTAACCATCGATCCGCCGATGATCGCCGGGATTAGCGGCGACATGGTGCCGATTAAGGCATCCAGAATGCCCGCGCCGATGCGGCGCAGCGTCAGTTTTTGCTTCGTCTGTACTTCAACCGGCTGCATATCTTGCGGCAGCAGGCTGACCACTTCGCGAAACGCCTGGGAAACCGTGTTGCCGATGATCACCTGGCACTGGTTATCGTTGCGTACCACACCCATAACGCCGCTGACGCTTTTGAGCGTAGGCGCGTCGATACGGGTTTCGTCTTTCACTACAAAACGCAGACGCGTCATGCAGTGCGTTACGGCGGCGATATTATCGGCTCCGCCCAGCGCGTTCACCACCGAATGGGCCAGCGCGGCATAATTCTTTGCCATGGAGATTTGTCCTGTTCTATCAATAAGGTACGGCTTCATCACTGCAATTTTGCGGCCATGAAACATGAAATAGGTAACCGGTTCCACAAAATCATGATGAGTTTCATTGTGTGAAACAATACGTAAAAAGGGGTTATTTTTATAATCGTGATGATGATCACTTAATGAGGTGGGTGCGAAATGTTCATCTGTCGGGGTTAGGTGTTCCCATCATCGCAACGCCTGAAGTACACTTCGGGTCACGATTTTTGCAGGGGTAGGATCGATGGCGACAATGCAGGAAGTAGCAAAGCGGGCCGGAGTGTCGAAAGCCACCGTTTCCCGCGTGCTGACGGGCAAAGGGTATGTCGGCGAAGAGACGAAAGCGCGCGTCTTTCAGGCCATTACCGAAAGCGGTTATCGTCCGAATTTGCTGGCGCGCAGCCTGGCTTCCAGCAAAACCCAGACCTTAGGGCTGGTGGTCACCAACACCCTCTATCACGGGGTTTACTTTAGCGAGCTGCTTTCCCACGCCGCGCGCATGACCGAAGATAAAGGCCGCCGATTACTGCTGGCAGATGGTAAACACAGCGCCGAAGAGGAGCGCCAGGCGATCCAGTACCTGCTCGATTTGCGCTGCGACGCGATCATTATTTATCCGCGCTTTCTTAGCGTGGATGAACTCGATGAGATTATTGACAACCATTCGCAGCCCATCGTGGTACTCAACCGCCGGTTGCGTAAACACGCCAGCCACTGCGTTTACTCTGATCAGAAAGCCTCCAGCCTGAGCGTGGTGTCGCGGCTTATCTCCCGCGGTCACCGCGATATTGCGTTTATTACCGGTTCGCTGGATTCGCCCACCGGTATTGAGCGTTTATCGGGCTATAAAGACGCGCTGGCGCAGCACGGAATCGATGTGCGTAATGAGTTGATAGCCGAAGGGAAATGGACGCCAGCCAGCGGTGCGCAGGGCGTGGCGGAGCTGCTTTCCCGCAAGGCGACGTTCACCGCGCTGGTGGCGAGCAATGACGATATGGCTATCGGCGCGATAAAGCAGCTGCATCAAAGCCAGCTCGCGGTACCCCAGCAGGTGTCGGTGGTGGGGTTTGATGATATTGCCATTGCGCCATTTACCGTGCCGGCGCTCTCCAGCGTGAAAATTCCGGTCACGGAGATGATCAAAGAGACGATTAACCGCTTGATCTTTATGCTCGATGGCGGCGATTTTCACTACCAGCAAACCTTTCCCGGCGAGCTCATCACTCGCGATTCCATTATTAATGGCCCGCACGCCTGATCTCGTCAGCTGTCATCGTCACTTCTGTCGATGACAGCCCACTGATTTTATAAATCTCCTTTAATAACAGTTAATTATAATTCTGGCACGCTTTGTGAATACTCCGGCGGGATATCGCCTTTTACCGGAGGAATTCATGAACCGATTTATTATGGCTGACGCAGCAAAATGCATCGGCTGTCGCACCTGTGAGGTCGCCTGCGTGGTATCTCATCAGGAAAACCAGGATTGCGCGGCGCTCACCCCGGAGACGTTTTTGCCGCGTATTCATGTCATCAAGGGTGTCAATGTGTCGACGGCGACATTATGCCGTCAGTGCGAAGATGCGCCCTGCGCGAATGTTTGCCCGAACGGTGCTATCAGCCGCGACGAAGGGTTTGTGCATGTGATGCAGGAGCGCTGCATTGGCTGCAAAACCTGCGTAGTGGCGTGCCCGTACGGTGCGATGGAAGTGGTAGTGCGCCCGGTTATTCGTCACAGCGGCGCAGGCCTGAATGTGCGTGCCGAGAAAGCCGAAGCCAACAAATGTGATTTGTGCCACCACCGCGAAAGCGGCCCCGCTTGTATGCAGGCCTGCCCGACCAACGCGCTGGTGTGTGTCGATCGCAACTTACTGGAACAGATGAGCGCGGAAAAACGTCGTCGCGCCGCGCTGGATGGCGCCGTTTCCCTGGTGTTCTAAACAATCTGAATTTCACTTTTAACAGGTCTGTTACTGATGAAAAAAATTACGAGCGTATGCCCTTATTGCGGCGCTGGCTGCAAACTGAAACTGGTCGTGGATAACGGAAAAATCATCCGTGCGGAAGCGGCCAACGGCCACACGAACCAGAACGAACTGTGCCTGAAAGGTTACTACGGCTGGGATTTCCTCAACGACACCAAACTGCTGACGCCGCGTCTGACCCAGCCGATGATCCGCTACGAAAAAGGCGGCAAACTGACGCCGGTTAGCTGGGATGAAGCGATCCGCTACACCGCCAAACGCCTTAGCGACATCAAAGCGAAATACGGCCCACGCGCCATTATGACCACCGGCTCGTCACGCGGCACCGGCAATGAAACCAACTATGTTATGCAAAAATTTGCCCGCGGCGTGCTCAACACCAACAACGTTGACTGCTGCGCGCGTGTCTGCCACGGCCCGTCTGTGGCGGGTTTACAGGAAACGCTCGGCAACGGTGCGATGAGTAACTCCATCAGCGATATCGAAAACTCCAGTTGTTTGCTGGTATTTGGCTATAACTGCGCCGACTCACACCCGATCGTCGCGCGCCGGGTGATCAAAGCTAAACAGAAAGGGGCGAAAATCATTGTTTGCGATCCGCGCCGCATCGAAACCGCGCGTATTGCCGACCAGCATCTGCAACTGAATAACGGCTGCAATATGGCGCTGGTCAACGCCTTTGGTTATGTGCTGCTCGAAGAAGAACTTTACGACAAAGATTACGTTGCCAGCTTTACCACCGGGCTTGAGGCGTACCGCGAAACGGTAAAAGATTACGCGCCGGAAGCGGTGGAACACATTACCGGCGTGCCGGCAAAACAGGTACGTCAGGCGATGCGCACCTATGCTGCCGCGCCGTCTGCCACCATTATGTGGGGCATGGGCGTAACGCAGTTCGGCCAGGCGGTGGACGTGGTGAAAGGGCTCTCCAGCCTGGCGCTGCTCACCGGTAATCTTGGTCGTGAACATGTTGGCGTTGGCCCGGTGCGCGGGCAAAACAACGTGCAGGGCGCGTGCGATATGGGCGTGATCCCCAACCAGTTCCCTGGTTATCAGGATGTGGTCAACCCGGAAGTACGCGCTAAATTCGCCAAAGCCTGGGGTATCGACCCGGCGGTGATGGACGATAAAGTAGGCGTGCGCATTACCGAAGTGCCGCACCTGGCGCTGGAAGGCAAAGTGAAAGCCTACTACATCATGGGCGAAGATCCGTTGCAGACCGAAGCGGATTTAGGCCTGGTGCGTAAAGGCTTTGAAGCGCTCGATTTCGTGGTGGTGCAGGACATCTTTATGACCAAAACCGCCGAGCAGGCCGATGTGCTGCTGCCCGCCACCTCCTGGGGCGAGCATGGCGGCGTGTTTACCTGCGCCGATCGCGGTTTCCAGCGTTTTGAAAAAGCCATCGAACCGAAGTACAACGTCAAGCGCGACTGGGAAATCATCAGCCTGATTGCCACGGAAATGGGCTACCCGATGCACTACGACAACAACCAGCAAATCTGGGATGAGCTGCGCGAGTTGTGCCCGCTGTTCTACGGTGTAACCTACGAAAAAATGGGCGATATGGGACACGTTCAGTGGCCTTGCCCGACGCTGGATCACCCCGGCACGCCATATCTGTATCAGAACAACAAATTCGATACGCCGGACGGCAAAGGCCATCTTTTTGCTGCCCAGTGGCGTGCGCCAGCGGAACGCCCGGATGATGAGTTCCCACTGGTGCTCTGTACGGTGCGCGAAGTGGGTCACTACTCTTGTCGTTCAATGACCGGCAACTGTGCGGCGCTGCAAACCCTCGCCGATGAACCCGGATTTGTGCAGATTAGCCCGGACGATGCGGCGGCGCTGGGCGTACAGGATCGTCAACTGGTGTGGGTTGAGTCGCGTCGTGGCAAGGTGATCACCCGCGCGGATGTCAGCGAGCGCGTCAATCACGGCAGCGTGTATATGACTTATCAGTGGTGGATTGGTGCGTGTAATGAACTGACGCAGGATAATCTGGATCCGATTTCAAAAACGCCGGAGACCAAATATTGCGCAGTTCGGGTGAGTGCGATCAACGATCAGCGCTGGGCCGAAGAGTACACTCAGAGCACTTATCAACAGATGAAGAGTCGATTGCTCAATGCAGCAATGCAATGATGACACGGCCAACAGCAACGGTGTCTGTTTGCGCGTGTACGGTAAAGTACAGGGGGTGGGCTTCCGCCCCTTTGTCTGGCAACTGGCGCAACAGCTCGGGCTGAAAGGTGATGTCTGTAATGATGCGCAGGGCGTGGAGATTCGCCTGCTCGGTAATGAGCGCGACTTTCTCGTCCTGTTGCAGCAGCAGTGCCCGCCGCTGGCGCGCATTGATATGGTAACCAGCGCGCCGTTTTGCTGGTCCGTTTTACCGCTTGATTTCGCCATTCGCCACAGCGCGGGTGGCGCAATGAATACCCAAATAGTCCCCGACGCGGCAACCTGTCCGGCTTGCCTTGCGGAGATGAACGACCCTTCTGAACGCCGCTACCGCTACCCATTTATTAACTGCACCCACTGCGGGCCGCGCTTTACCATTATTCACGCCATGCCCTATGACCGGCCTAATACCGCGATGGCCGGTTTTCCGTTGTGCCCGGTTTGCGAAGCTGAATACCGCGATCCGCTGGACCGGCGTTTTCACGCTCAGCCCGTCGCATGCCATGAATGCGGCCCGGCGCTTGAATGGCGCAGCGGCGAACAGCATGCACATGGGGAAGCGGCGCTACAGGCGGCCGTCGCGCTGCTAAAAAGCGGCGGCGTTGTGGCGGTAAAAGGCATTGGTGGTTTTCATCTCGCCTGCGATGCAACGAACCAGGCGGCGGTGATGCATCTGCGTGCGCGAAAACATCGTCCGGCAAAACCGCTGGCGGTGATGGTACCCGGCGCGGAAGGCGTGACGACGCAGGCGCAGCGTTTACTTGCGACACCCGCCGCACCGATTGTGCTGGTGGACAAAAACAGCGTTTGCGGGCTGTGCGAGGCCATTGCGCCTGGCCTTGATGAAGTGGGCGTCATGCTGCCTGCCAGTCCGTTGCAACACCTGCTGGCGCAGGAATTACAGCGCCAGCTGGTGATGACGTCCGGCAACCTCAGCGGCAAACCGCCCGCAATCAGCAATGACGAGGCGTTAAGCGATCTGGCGGAGATCGCCGACGGCTTTTTGCTGCACAACCGCGATATTGTTCAGCGCATGGATGACTCCGTGGTACGCGCGAGCGGGGAGATGCTGCGCCGTTCGCGCGGCTATGTGCCGGATGCGATATCGCTGCCGCCGGGGTTTAACGATCTTCCGCCGCTGCTGTGCCTGGGCGCGGATCTGAAAAACACCTTTTGTCTGCTGCGCGGTAACAGCGCGGTGCCGGGTCAGCATTTTGGCGATCTCACCGATGAAGGCGTCGAAGCGCAGTGGCGCAGTGCGCTGCGTTTGATGCTGGATATTTACGATTTTTCCCCGGAACAGGTGGTGGTTGACGCCCATCCGGGTTATCGCACGCATCAGTGGGCCAGCAGCTATGGCCTGCCGGTGCAGACGGTGTTGCATCACCACGCTCACGCCGCTGCCTGCCTTGGTGAACACGGCTGGCCGCTGGAGGGCGGCGATGTCATTGCAATAACGCTTGATGGCATCGGTATGGGCGAAGGCGGCGAGCTGTGGGGCGGCGAATGTCTGCGGGTCAATTACCGCGAGTGTGAGCACTTAGGCGGGTTACCGGCGGTGGCGCTCCCCGGCGGGGATTTAGCCGCGCAGCAGCCGTGGCGCAACTTGCTGGCGCAGATGCTGGATTTTGTTCCTGACTGGCAGCGCTACCCGGAAACCGCCGATATCCAGCGGCAGAACTGGCCGATGCTGGCGCGCGCAATTGAACGCGGGGTTAATGCGCCGAAAGCCTCATCCTGCGGTCGCTTATTTGATGCCATTGCCTGTGCACTCGGTTGTGCGCCGCTGCACCTGAGCTATGAAGGTGAAGCGGCCTGCCAGCTGGAAGCGCTGGCGGCGAGCGTTGCGTCCGTTGAACATCCGGTTCAGATGCCGCTGCGTGGCACCATGCTGGATTTGGCGGCGTTCTGGCAAAGCTGGCTGAACTGGCAGGCCACAGCTGCCGAACGCGCATGGGCATTCCATGACGCGCTGGCGCAGGGCCTGTCAGCACTGGCGCGGCAGGAAGCGGCACGGCGTGGCATCCGTGTGCTGGCGTTCAGCGGCGGCGTAATGCATAACCGCCTGCTGAAAAAACGCTTACAGCACTATCTTGCGGAGTTTACTTTGCTGTTTGCGCACCAGCTCCCGGCCGGTGATGGCGGCATTGCTTTCGGCCAGGGGCTGGTAGCGGCAGCGCGGGCTATATCGCCAGTGCTTTAAGCAGGGCAAACGCCTCTTTCATTCTGTCTTCGCTGACCACAAACGCGCGCAGTTTATCCTCGGCGTCCAGCCCTTTTGCCACCATGCCGTCGGCCCCGGTGGCAATGTGCCAGCGCAGATCGGTGCGGTGCGTTTCCCCGGCCAGATGCAGCGGCATCAGCGGCGTTTTCACCTTCACCAGCATCGCGGGCAGCACCAGTTGCGTGCTGTTGCCGGTGAGGTTTTTCGCCAGGGTCATCGCGCTCAGTTGGATCGGTTGCAGGAACGGCAGCACCTGGCCGTTGATCTGCGCGCAATCACCGAGTGCGAAGATGTGCGGATTGCTGGTTTGCAACGTACCGTCCACCACGATGCCGCGCCCAACCTCCAGTCCGGCGTTCTGCGCCAGCGACACCTGCGGCGCAAGACCAGTAGCGGCGACGACCACATCCGTATCGATGTAGCGATCGTCATCCAGCTGCGCACGCACCCCCTGTTCGTGTTCGTCGAGTTGCGCTAAACGCGATTGCAGCAACAGGCGTACGCCCAGCGCCGTCAGGCAGTGTTGCAGGCGGCCACTCACTTCCGGCGGCATTAACGACGGCAGAATACTGGCGGCGTTATCGAGAACGGTCACGGTTTTGCCTGCGCGGCGAAAGTCCATCGCCAGCTCGCAGCCAATCAGCCCGGCACCCACAATCAGCACGCGGCTGGCATCGCGCAGGGTGGTTTCACAGGCGTGATACTCCTGCAAGCTATTGAGCGTGAGCATTTTTTCGCGCCCAGGAAGCGGCGGAACGAAGGCCTTTGCCCCGGTCGCCAGCACCAGTTTGTCGTATTGCCACTGTTTGTCGGCGCTTTTCACCACCCGCGCTTGCGTGTCGATGGCGCTGACAAACGTGTACGGGAACAGCCGCAGATTATATTGCTCGGCGAACTCACCCGCCGACTGGCGAATCAGATCCTCGGCGCGCTGCGCCTGGCTAATCACATGGCTGAGATCCGGCTTGTTGTACTCTTCCATGCCGTCGGCGGCAATCAGCGTCAACGGTATGGCGCTGTCCAGTTTGCGGATGTTTTTCACCAGCGTCCGGGCGGCGAAGCCCGAACCGATAATCACAATGCCTGCGCTCATTTTGCCTCCGTTGCCAGTTCGTCAAACACCTCTTTGCCAAGGGAACATTCCGGGCAGAGGAAATTGTCCGGCACTTCGCACCACGGCGTACCCGGTGCGACATCCTGCATCGGCTCACCTTTTGCCGGATCATAAATCCACTGGCACACACTGCACTGCATGGATGGGCCGAGATCGGCCGCTGCCGCCGCTGCGCAGGCGCAGGTTTCTTGTGCGCTGGCGGCAGGGCTGTTTACCGGCTCCGGCAACGGCGACAGCGCCCACTGGCGGGCAATATCGCGCCCGTGCTGGCGGCAGACTTCCAGCGCGTCGATATCCGGTCGCCACTTCGCTTTCAGGCTGACCGACATCTCAAAACCGGCGTCCTGTAAACGGGTTGACAGGCGGTCAACCGCGCCGCCGCTCCAGCCGTGGGAGCCAAAAGCGCTGGCGCGTTTATTGCGAAAACGCAGGCCGGTTATCTCTTCGACCAGCCCGGCGATTTTCGGCATCATCACGTTGTTCATGGTCGAGGTGCCGACCAGCACGCCTTTGGAGCGGAACACATTGGTCAGAATGTCGTTTTTATCGCTGCGGGCGACGTTGAAGATTTTTACCGCCACGCGCGGGTCGACTTCGTTAATGCCCTGCGCAATAGCGTCAGCCATCATGCGGGTGTTGTTGGACATGGTGTCGTAGAAAATCGTGATGCGATCTTCCTGGTAATCCGCCGCCCATTTCAGATACAACTCAACGATTTGCGTCGGGTTATCGCGCCATACCACCCCGTGTGAAGTGGCAATCATATCGACCGGCAGGTTAAAACCGAGGATCTCGGTGATTTTCGGCGTTACCAGGCGGCTGAACGGCGTGAGGATGTTGGCGTAGTAGCGCTGGCACTGCTCGAACAGTTCCGTTTGATCCACTTCATCATTGAACAGACGTTCATCGCAGTAGTGCTGACCAAAAGCGTCGTTGCTGAATAGCACGGCATCGCCAGTCAGGTAGGTCATCATGCTGTCCGGCCAGTGCAGCATCGGCGTTTCGACAAAAATAAGCTGTTTACCATTGCCGATATCCAGCGTGTCGCCGGTTTTCACCACGTTGAAATTCCACTCCGGGTGGTGGTGGTGGCCATTAATCGAATCAATGGCGTTAGCGGTGCAGTAAATCGGCGTGTTCGGGATATGCGACATCAGCTCGGTCAGCGCACCGGCGTGATCTTCTTCCGCATGATTGATAACGATGTAGTCGATCATCTGCAGATCGATTTCGCTGCGCAGGTTCTGCACGAACTCGCGGCTAAATTTATGATCGACGGTATCGATCAGCACGTTTTTGCCTTCGCGGATCAGATAGCTATTGTAGCTGCTGCCGCGCAGGGTTTTATATTCGGTGCCGTGAAAGTCGCGAACTTCCCAGTCACGCTGTCCAACCCAGTGAATATTGTTTTTTACATGAATAGCCATATCAGTTGTCCTGTGCAGTTTTCTCAATTCGATGTATGGCTAATATCAAGTTGCGTGCCAGGTTTTTATTTTATTGATATAAAAGCGTTTTAATGATTTTCGAAAAAATAAATTGTCATTATGACTATGACTTGTACAGTCAATATGACACTATGCATTGTCAAAATGACAGTGAGGTAGGTATGAGTTTTTCGCTAAATGTCCTGGCGGGGATCGCCATAGAACTGCAAAGCGGCATCGGCCATGCGGATCGTTTCCAGCGGCTAATCACCACCCTGCGCCAGGTGCTGGAGTGCGACGCCTCGGCGCTGCTGCGCTACGACGCGCGGCAGTTTATTCCACTGGCCATCGACGGGCTGGCGCAGGATGTGCTGGGCAGGCGCTTTACGCTGGAAGGCCACCCACGGCTGGAGGCGATAGCTCGCGCGGGCGATGTTGTGCGTTTTCCCGCCGACAGCGATTTGCCCGATCCCTACGATGGGCTGATCCCCGGTCAGGAGAGCCTGAAAGTGCACGCCTGCGTTGGGCTGCCGCTGTTCGCCGGGCAAAACCTGATTGGCGCGCTGACGCTCGATGGCATGTCGCCGGATCAGTTCGATACCTTTAGCGATGAAGAGCTGCGGTTGATTGCTGCGCTGGCGGCAGGCGCGCTGAACAACGCGCTGCTGATAGAGCAACTGGAGAGCCAGAATATGCTGCCCGGCGCACCAGCGGCGTTCGAACAGGTGACGCGCAGCGAAATGATTGGCCTGTCGGCAGGCATGGAGCAGCTAAAAAAAGAGATCGATATCGTTGCCGCTTCCGATCTGAACGTGTTGATCAGCGGTGAAACCGGCACCGGCAAAGAACTGGTGGCGAAAGCGATTCATGAAGGTTCGCCGCGCGCCATCAATCCGCTGGTCTATCTCAACTGTGCAGCGCTGCCGGAAAGCGTGGCGGAGAGCGAGCTGTTCGGCCATGTCAAAGGTGCCTTTACCGGCGCTATCAGCAACCGCAGTGGCAAGTTCGAGATGGCGGATAACGGCACGCTGTTTCTCGATGAGATTGGCGAGCTGTCGCTGTCGTTGCAGGCGAAGCTGCTGCGCGTCCTGCAATATGGCGATATTCAGCGTGTCGGTGATGACCGCAGCCTGCGTGTCAACGTGCGCGTGTTGGCCGCCACCAACCGCGACCTGCGCGAAGAGGTGCTGGCCGGGCGTTTTCGCGCCGATCTCTACCATCGGTTGAGTGTGTTTCCGCTTTCTGTGCCGCCGCTGCGTGAGCGCGGGGAAGATGTTGTTTTACTGGCGGGCTACTTCTGCGAGCAGTGCCGTTTGCGGCTGGGGCTGGGGAGAGTGGCACTAAGCCCCGGCGCGCGGGCGCATTTGCTGAGTTATGGCTGGCCAGGTAACGTGCGCGAACTGGAGCACGCCATCCACCGCGCGGTGGTGCTGGCGCGCGGTACGCGTAACCGTGATGACGTGGTGCTGGAAGCGCGCCATTTTGCGCTTAGCGATGAACCGGCGGCCCCCTCCGCTGCGGTGACGCCGCTGCCCGTAGAGCAAAATCTGCGCGATGCGACGGAGGATTTTCAGCGCGCATTTATTACCCGCACGCTGGAAGAGCAGGGCGGTAACTGGGCGGCCTGCGCGCGCTGTCTGGAGATGGATGTCGCCAACCTGCACCGGCTGGCGAAACGCCTGGGGCTGAAGCGTTAAAAGATGACTGCCTGCCAGTAATGGTGCCGCGTGGCGTCGCCAACCTGCACCGGCTGGCGAAACGCCTGGGGCTAAAGCGTTAACAGATGACTGCCTGCCAGCGATAGTGCCGCGTGGCGTCGCCAGCCTGCACCGGCTGGCGAAACGCCTGGGGCTGAAGCGTTAAAAGATGACTGCCTGCCAGCGAGCGTGGAGCGTGACGTCGCCAGCCTGTACCGGCTGGCGAAACGTCTTAGGTTGGAACGTTAAGGATTACTGTCTGCCAGCGATCGTGGAGCATGACGTCGTCAGCCAGCACCGGCTGGCGAAACGCCTGGGGCTGAAGCGTTAAAAGATGACTGCCTGCCAGCGAGCGTGGAGCGTGACGTCGCCAGCCTGTACCGGCTGGCGAAACGTCTGGGGCTAAAGCGTTAAAAGATGACTGCCTGCCAGCGATGGTGCCGCGTGGCGTCGCCAGCCTGCACCGGCTGGCGAAACGTCTGAGGCTGAAGCGTTAAAGAATGCCGGCCTGGTAGAAGTCTTGCAGGTTGATGGCGCCGACCAGTAAACCGGCGTCATCCACCACCGGGGCGGCGGCAATTTTGCGCTGCATTAAGCGCTCTTTGGCGTCCACGGCGCGGCTGCCTGCCTCCAGCGTGATGCCGCCGGGCGTCATCGCTTTATCGACCTGCGCGGTTAGCGCCCCGCCTGAGACCAGCCAGCGGCGAAGATCGCCATCGGTAAATACCCCTTTTACATGGCGCTGGTTGTCGCAGACTGCCACCAGACCCAAACCGGTGCGGCTCAGTTCCAGCATCGCGTCCATCACGCTGGTGGTAAGCTGCACCTGCGGGATTTGCTCCTCTTTGCGCATCAGATGGTGCACTTTATTGAGCAACCGCGCGCCAAGTGCGCCAGCCGGGTGAGAGCGGGCAAAATCCTCTTCATCAAACCCGCGCGCCTGCATCACCGCCATCGCCAGCGCATCGCCCATCATCAGTGTGTTCACCGTGCTGGAGGTGGGAGCCAGGTGCATCGGGCAGGCTTCGCGCTCCACCGAAATATCCAGCACTGCCCGCGCGGCAAGCGCCAGCGGGGAACGGAGTTTACCGGTCATCGCCAGCAGCGCGACGGATTTCTCTTCAAGGCGCGGCAGGATCAGATCCAGCTCTTTTGCCGAACCAGAATAGGAGATAAACAGCATCACGTCGCGGCTTTCAATCATGCCGAGATCGCCATGCAGCGCTTCCGCCGGATGGACAAAAAATGCCGGTGTGCCGGTGCTGGCAAGCGTCGCGGCAATCTTTTTGCCAATATGACCGGATTTACCGATGCCGGAGACGATGATTTTCCCCTCGCAATTCAGCACGGTTTCAGCGGCGCGCACAAACGCCTCGTCAAGACGATCCGGCAGGCGGCTGGCTTCCTGAAGCTCCAGCAGCAGGGTTTGCCGTCCGGCGTTAATTAATGACTCACTCATGTTTTTCTCCGGCAATGATCACTTCAACCCCTTTGGCTTCCAGCGCGGCGCGCACGTCAGCGGCGATCCCGGAATCGGTGATCAGTTTATCCACGCTTTCCAGGCTACAAACCACGTTCGGGCTTTTACGGCCAAATTTGGAGGAGTCCGCCATCAGGATCACTTCCCGCGCGGCGTTGCACATCGCTTTACTGACGGTGAATACCTCGTTAAAGGTGGTGACACCCGCCTCTAAATCGATGCCATCGGTGCCCATAAACAGCTTGTCGAAGCTGAAATGCTCAAAGGCGTTTTCCGCCAGTTGGCCGTGAAACGAGGCCGATTTCTTACGGAAAGTGCCGCCCGGCATCAGGATCGTTTGCTCGTTATCCAGCTCAGAAAGGGCGTTAACGATATGCAAACTGTTGGTCATTACCGTGATGTTATTGAAGTGGCTGAGCAGCGGCACCATTTGCAGCACCGTACTGCCCGCATCAAGGATGATCGAATCGCCGTCGTGGATGTAGGTCACTGCCGTTTCGGCAATCAGCCCTTTTTGCACGGTGTTGATAAGCGTCTTGTGATCAATCGGGGGATCGGCTTCATCTTTGTTGAGCACCACACCGCCATAAGTGCGGATCACCGCGCCGGAATGTTCCAGCGCGACGAGATCTTTACGTATGGTTGTCCCTGTGGTGTCGAAGTAAGCTGACAGCTCTTCAACAGAACACTTTCCCTGCTTTTGCAGATGCTCAAGAATAGCCGCCTGACGCTGACGTGGTTTCATAGGCGCTGATATCCTGCGTTACGTTGCGAAATGATAATTTCGCAAGCTATTAGCGTTCACAACGAAATTATCAATGTTTCATTTTAAGCGCTAATGATAGTGCATTCTGACAGCTCGGATCATGGGGAAAGATCACATCAGGCTCTAATTCCTCTCTTTTAATCCCTTTCAGATAGTCAATTTTTGTGGGGCGGGCAAAAACGGTGAGACCGCGCATTAGCAAGGTGTCCGTTACGCGGTCTTGCTGATCGAAGGCCACGGCCAGCACCACGCGCGGTTTGAAACGCCCGCCGGAGCGCCCGACGCCGACGCGCCCGCGCTGGCACAGCGTATCAAACGCTTTATTAAACTGGCGGATTTGCCAGCCACCCAGCGCCATCTGGCAGAGCCAGGCAATGGCGGCAACGGTGATCAGGGCTGAAACCATAGCACTCTCCTTTTAAATCAGGCCCCCGCGCGGAGGGCCACGCAGATCAGAACATTACCTGGCCGCCGGTGACATTAATCGACTGGCCGGTGCAGTAAGAGGCTTTAGGGCTGGCATAAAACATCAGCACGTTCAGCACATCCTGGTAGTCGCAGCCGCGCTTGAGCGGCACTTTGTCGATGTAATATTGCTCCACTTCATCCGCCGCAATGCCCAGTTTGCTGGCATATTGCGGGATAAGTGACTGGAACATCGGCGATTTCAGCAGGTTACCCAGCATCAGCGAATGCACGGTAATGCCGTACTCCGCCAGATCCAGCGCCAGTGATTGGGTCAGCCCCACGCCGCCGAACTTCGCTGCGCTATAGCCCGAGTTGTGCTTGCTGCCCACTTTGCCGGATTTGGAGTTGATCTGGATGATGCGCCCCTGAATGCCGTCGCGAATCATCAACTTCGCGAACTCGCGTGCGCAGAGGAAATAGCCCACCAGGTTCACCTGCAAGGAACGGTCGAAATCACCGAGCGCAAAGTCGCTGATAAACGCCGCTTTGGCAATGCCTGCGCTGTAGACCAGCAAATCCGCGCGGCCAAAAATCTCATCCACGCCGCGCGCCAGAGCCAGCACGCTGTGCTCGCTGGTGGCGTCCGCGCCAAAGCCGTAGGCCATCCCTTCGCCAAACTCGCTGTTGATCTCCTGGGCGACATTTGCCGCTTTATCACTTTGAATATCCACTACCGCCACGCGGTAACCTTCTGCGGCAAGCCCACGGCTAAGGAACGCCCCAAGGGTTTGTCCTCCACCAATGACAACGGCAACCTGTTTCATACTCTTCTCCTTACGACTTAAGCGACAAATTTCAAAATGCAGCCGGGGGCGATACCGTCCGGCACCGGGCCTGCGACGTGTACCGTTCCGGGGTATTCCGCCTGCGTTTGCCCATCGAAACGCAGGGTGATATGACCCAGTTCACGCAGATTCTGCTCGGCGACATCACCGACGGCGGTGACCGGGTAGCGACGATCGCCAAGTTCAAACTGCGCGCCGGGTAACAGCGCGCCCGAAAGCGCACCGTGGTTATGGATAAAACAGAACTCGGCGACATCCGCAGGCGCGCCTTCGCGGAAGGTGATCAGCATGTTGTCACTCAGCGCGTCCGGGGCGCTCTCACCGATATGGGTAATGGTGGTTTGATAAATCACACTCATAAAACACCCCTTATTGATAAATGAAACCGGAGACAAACCAGGCGACCAGCACCGTTGGCGCACCGGTTAAAAAACGGCTGACCAGTACGGAGGGGACACCGACGCGCACGGTATCCTGACGCGCTTCCGCCAGCGACAAGCCCACCGGGATGAAGTCACACGCCGCCTGGGCGTTGATGGCGAACAGCGCGGGCAGGGCGAGATGCGGCGGGATATTGCCGAGGCCGATCTGTACGCCAATCAGCACGCCAATGACCTGGGCAATCACCGCGCCTGGGCCGAGGAAGGGCGACAGCAACGGGAAGGAGCAGATAAGCGCCAGCGTCACCAGCCCGAGTGGATGGCTGGCAAGCGGCGCGAGGCCGTGGGCAATCCAGTCGCCAAGCCCGGAGGCCATGATGATGCCGATGAGCGCCGAGACGAAGGCCATAAACGGCAGAATAGTTTTCAGCACTGTGTCGATGGTGTCGCGCCCGGCCTGAAACAGCACCGCGACCGCCGAACCCATGCCCATGCCGACTTTTGCCAGCAGGCCATCGCTCTGCTCGGTGATTTTTTTGCTGGTGTCGTAATCCTTCGCGACCGGGCGTTTTGGTGCGGCGGTTGGCGCGTCACCGTGCAGATGGATATTGTCCTCTTTCACTCCGGAAACATAGATATCTTCCAGGATGTACTGCGCCAGCGGGCCGGATTTCCCTGTCGCGTGGATATTCACCGTCGGGATGCGGCGTTTCGGATAGATACCACAGCGCAGCGTACCGCCGCAGTCGATCACCGCGACGCCAATCTCCTCTGCTGGCGGCTCGCCCTCTTTAAAGCCGTCAACCGCCTGCCAGCCGGTGAGTTGCGCCAGTTTATCGACGATCGCCGGGCGGGTGCCTGCGGTGATATAGACGATTTTTTTCTCAGTGCTGGCGTCGATTTCCAGCGGGCCGCCCCAGCCGCCGGTGCCTTTTTCAATCACTATGCGCGTCATGATGTTGCTCCAGCGAGTTGGACTTTTTGTTCAAGTTGAATGCCCATTTTCTTCTCGAAAATGGAAGTGGTGAGGTCGGTAACCCAGCCGCGGAAGAAGTTGGTCACCAGGCCGACCAGCAGGTAGCTCACCGCCAGCGGGCCGAGCGGCAAGCCCAGCGTTGTCAGACCGTTGGCGATCCCCAGATAGACAAACAGCTCGCCGGGGTTGATATGCGGAAACAGGCCATTCATTGAGTGGCAACTGTAGGACGCGGCAGCGTAATAACTGGGTTTGTACTTTTCTGGCATAAAGCGCCCGAGGCTTAGTGTCATGGGGTTGCAGAAGACAAACGTGCCGATGCAGGGCAGCAGCAAATAGCGGGCAAGGGGATTGCCCGCGCAGCGCTGGGCAAATTTTTCGATCCGGTGTTGGCCAATAAAGTTAATCAGTGCGTTCATGATAACCAGCAGGCTTATCAGCAGGGGCAAAATACCGGTCACCATGCCGGTGAACACTTCGCCGCCTTTCTGAAACAGCCCGATGAACCATTCGGCACCATGCGTAATGGTTTCCATTGTTCTCTCCTGTAGGGTTGTCGTTTTGTTGTTTAACCGTGCACTATCATAATCATTATGAAAGGTTGAAATGTGTTATTTAGATCTCGTTATGAAAGAAAAAATGATCATTGTGAAAGTTTTTGCGAGAGTGAGCGGAATTAAATGAACGCGTAATGGAAGGTGAAAAAGTGAAGTGAGATCGCGTACGCAGGCGTTACGGCGCTTCCTTGTCGGTAGCCAGATGCTTTACCATACTTGCTCCTGGCTGATTCGTTTAAAATGGAAGTCCCATGTTGAAGCGTTGTTACGCAGCATTACTGCCTGCGTTTGTTGTGCTCTGTGCCTGTAGCAGTAAACCCCCGCTTGCTGAAACCCCGCAAACCGCGTCGCCCGCGCCTTCCGGCGGTTTTCTGCTTGAGCCGCAGCACAATGTTCTGATGACCGGCGGTGACTTTGCCAATAACCCGGCGGCGGAGCAGTTCATCAATATGATGGTCAGCAAGCACGGTTTTGACCGCCAGCAACTGCATGAAATTCTCTCGCAGGCCAAACGCCTGGACTACGTGTTGCGCCTGATGGATAAGCAAGCGCCGACGACAGCGGGACCCACCGGGCCGAACGGCGCCTGGCTGCGCTATCGCAAGCAGTTCATCACCCCGGACAACGTGCAAAATGGCGTGGCGTTCTGGAATCAGTATGAAGACGCGCTTAACCGCGCGTGGATGGTTTACGGTGTGCCGCCGGAAATTATCGTTGGCATCATCGGCGTGGAAACCCGCTGGGGCCGCGTGATGGGCAAAACGCGTATTCTCGACGGGTTAGCGACGCTGGCCTTCGCTTACCCGCGCCGCGCGGAGTATTTCGCCAGTGAACTCGAAACTTTCCTGCTGATGGCGCGCGATGAAAGTGATGATCCGCTCGAACTGAAAGGTTCTTTCGCTGGCGCAATGGGCTATGGACAGTTTATGCCCTCTTCGTACAAGCAGTACGCCGTCGATTTCAACGGCGACGGGCATATCAACCTGTGGGATCCGGTGGATGCCATTGGCAGCGTGGCGAACTACTTCAAACAGCACGGCTGGGTGAAGGGCGATATCGTGGCGGTTCCGGCCAACGGCCAGGCACCGGGGCTGGAAAATGGCTTTAAAACCAATTACAGCGTCGGGCAACTGGCGGCGGCGGGTTTAACACCGCAACAACCGCTGGGCGCGCACCAACAGGCGAGCCTGCTGCGCCTTGATGTGGGCACCGGCTATGAGTACTGGTACGGTCTGCCGAACTTCTTCACCATTACCCGCTATAACCACAGCACGCATTACGCGATGGCGGTCTGGCAGCTCGGCCAGGCGGTTTCACTGGCGCGCGTTCGCTGATCCCTCTCCCCTCCTGCGGGAGGGGAATCTGAAACATTTCGATGCACTCCCGTTACGCATAGCGATTTACTTAATCATTCATACTGATTATTGTTACGTTATAACATATGAGGTGTGTGAATGATTCCCGTAACGCTGTTTTCCCTTTCCGGCACGATCCGTTTAGTGCTGGCTGCCGCACTATTAGCGGTGCTTTGGCTCCTGACTAGCTGGGCGGTTGCGCTGCCATGATTGAACTTGACCACCTGGTCGCAGGCTACGATCGCCTCGCGATCACGCCGGCGCTGTGCGGCACGCTGGCGCGAGGCAGTATGACGGCGATTGTTGGCGCGAACGGCTGCGGTAAATCGACCCTGTTAAAAACGCTGGCCGGATTTTTACCGCCGGTGAGCGGTGTTTTGCGCTGGCAACCGGCGCGGCCCGTCATCGGCTGGCTGGCGCAGCGCCACGCGCTGGAATCTCAATTTCCGCTCACCGTGCAGGACGTGGTGAGTATGGGCTGCTGGCCGCGCGTTTCGCTGTTTCGCGGGTTGAACCGCGATGCCCGTAGCCGCATCGCTCAGGGGCTGGAGCGCGTTGGGCTGACAGCAATGGCGCGCGAGACGATTGATACGCTCTCCGGCGGGCAGTTTCAGCGCATGTTGTTTGCCCGCGTCTGGGTGCAGAACGCGCCGCTGGTGATGCTCGACGAGCCGTTCACCGGTATTGATGAAGCCACATCGCAACTGTTGATGGAGCAGATTGTGGACATGCATCGCGGCGGGCAAACCATTATTGCCGTGCTGCACGATAGCGAGCGCGTGTCTCGCTATTTCCCGCAAACGTTACGCCTCGACGAACGCGTGGCACAGTGGGGCGCGACAGCGCATTTCGCGACAATAGATGAGGCGTGCAGCGCATGATCTGGCATCTCTTTTTCCAGCCGTTTATCGAGTTTGGCTTTATGCGCCGCGCACTGGTGGTGTGTCTGGCGCTCTCCATCAGTACCACGGCGCTGGGCGTTTTTTTGCTGCTGCGGCGCATGAGCCTGATGGGCGATGCGCTGTCGCACGCCATTCTGCCGGGCGTGGCGGTGGGGTATTTGCTGAGCGGCATGTCGCTGCTGGCGATGAGTACCGGCGGTTTTATCGCCGGGATCGTGGTTGCGCTGGTTGCCGGGTGGGTAAGCCGCCGCACGCCGCTGAAAGAGGATGCCAGTTTTGCCGGTTTCTACCTCGGTTCGCTGGCGCTCGGCGTCACGCTGGTTTCGCTGCGCGGCTCCAGTGTCGATCTGCTGCATCTGCTGTTTGGCTCGATTCTGGCGGTCGATCGCGACTCGGCGCTGTTTGTCGCAGGAGTGGCCAGCCTGACACTGATGATGTTGGCGTTTTGCTATCGCGGCATGGTCAGTGAAGCGTTCGACAGCGCGTTTTTGCAGGTTAACGCCCCGCGTGCACCAGGCCTGCTGCACGGGCTGTTTCTGGCGTTACTGGTGCTTAACCTGGTGGCCGGGTTTCAGGTGCTCGGCACATTAATGGCCGTAGGCGTGATGATGCTCCCCGCCGTGGCGGCGCGCTGCTGGGCGCGGACATTACCGGGATTATTATGGCTTGCGGCCAGCATTGGAGCGCTGTGCGCGTGGCTTGGGTTAAGCCTGTCGTGGATGGCGGGATTACCCGCCGGACCGGCGATTGTGCTGACCGCCAGTATTGTCTTCTTTTTTTCCATTTTATTCGGCACGCGCAGTGGGCTGGCTCGCAGCCTGCGCGCACTTTTAACGTAGCAAGGGGAAATGATGAAACGGACAGGGCTTATTCTGGCGCTGGCGCTCGGCCTGGTGGCGCAGGGCGCAATGGCAAAAACAGTAAATGTGGTCGCCAGCTTCTCGATTCTGGGCGATATCACCCGGCAAGTCGGCGGCGATCACGTCAAGGTGACGACGCTGGTGGGGCCGGATGGCGATCCGCATACCTTTGAACCGTCGGCGAAAGACAGCGCACTGCTTAACAGCGCCGACGTGGTGGTGGTGAACGGCCTGGGGCTGGAAGGCTGGTTAGATCGTCTGGTGAAAGCCTCTGGCTTTAAAGGCCAGCTTGTCGTCGCATCAACCGGCGTTGCAACGCATACGCTGGAAGAAGATGGCGCAACGGTGACCGATCCCCACGCCTGGAACAGTGCGGCGAATGGTGCGCTGTATGCGAAAAATATTCTTGCCGCGTTGGTGAAAGCCGATCCGGCTGACGAAGCCGCGTTAAATGCCTCCGGTCAGCGTTATATTGACCAGTTAACTAAGCTGGATAGCTGGGCGAAAGAGCGCTTCAGCGCGGTACCGCAGGCGAAACGCAAAGTGCTGACCAGCCACGACGCGTTTGGTTATTTTGCTCGCGCTTACGGCGTTGATTTCATGGCGCCGCAAGGCATCTCTTCTGAAAGTGAAGCCAGCGCCGCGCAGGTCGCTTCGCTGATCAAACAGATCAAAGCCGATGGCGTGAAAGTGTGGTTTATGGAAAACCAGCTGGATCCACGGCTGGTGAAACAGATCGCCAGCGCAACCGGCGCGCAACCGGGTGGCGAGCTTTATCCGGAAGCGTTAAGCGCCAAAGGCGGGGTGGCAGATACCTATCAGAAAGCCTTTCGTCATAACGTCGACACTATCTATAACAGCATGAAGTAACAGGCAATAAGCCATGCAGGCCGGCGCTCGCTGGCCTTTTTTCGGAAGCCTCCTCGTAAATTCGCCATCCCGTCTCCATCTTTTCACGGAAAGTGGTATCTTTTCCGCCACAGTTTTTAGACGCACGGGAGCCATCATGACGGACAATGAATTAATGCAGCTCAGCGAACGCATCGGGCTGGCGCTCAGGGCGCGCGGCGCAACGCTGACAACGGCGGAGTCCTGTACTGGCGGCTGGGTGGCGAAGGTGATCACCGATATCGCTGGCAGTTCCGCCTGGTTTGAACGCGGGTTTGTTACCTACAGTAATGAAGCGAAAGCCCAAATGATTGGCGTACAGCCCGCCACGCTGGATGCGCACGGTGCGGTCAGCGAGCCGGTGGTGGTCGAGATGGCAATTGGCGCGCTAAAGGCAGCGCGTGCCGATTATGCGATTTCCATTAGCGGCATCGCCGGGCCGGATGGCGGCAGCGACGAGAAGCCGGTTGGCACGGTTTGGTTTGGCATTGCCAGCGTCAGCGGGGAAGGGATCACGCGCCGTGAATGCTTCTCCGGCGATCGTGAAGCGGTGCGCAGACAGGCCACCACCTATGCCCTGCAAACCCTTTGGCAACATTTTCTACAAAATGCTTGATACTGTATGACTGTACAGTATAATTGCGACAACAGAACAGTAATTCACCGCGGAGCGTAACGCGCTTCACTCTGCATGAAGGAGTAATCATGGCTATCGACGAAAACAAACAAAAGGCGCTTGCAGCCGCACTGGGTCAGATCGAAAAGCAATTCGGTAAAGGCTCCATCATGCGTCTGGGTGAAGACCGTTCCATGGATGTGGAAACCATCTCTACCGGTTCGCTCTCGCTGGATATCGCGCTGGGCGCTGGCGGTTTGCCGATGGGGCGTATCGTCGAAATTTACGGGCCTGAATCTTCAGGTAAAACGACGCTGACCTTGCAGGTCATTGCCGCAGCACAGCGCGAAGGTAAAACCTGTGCGTTTATCGATGCTGAACACGCGCTGGATCCGGTTTACGCTCGCAAACTGGGCGTTGATATCGACAATCTGCTCTGCTCTCAGCCGGATACCGGTGAGCAGGCGCTGGAAATCTGTGACGCGCTGGCGCGCTCCGGTGCGGTTGACGTGCTGGTGGTCGACTCCGTTGCAGCGTTGACGCCGAAAGCGGAAATTGAAGGCGAAATCGGTGACTCTCACATGGGCCTTGCGGCACGTATGATGAGCCAGGCGATGCGTAAACTGGCTGGTAACCTGAAACAGTCCAATACGCTGCTGATCTTCATCAACCAGATCCGTATGAAAATTGGCGTAATGTTCGGTAACCCGGAAACCACCACCGGCGGTAACGCGCTGAAATTCTACGCCTCTGTGCGTCTGGATATTCGCCGTATCGGTGCGGTGAAAGAGGGTGATAACGTGGTCGGCAGCGAAACCCGCGTTAAAGTGGTGAAAAACAAAATCGCTGCGCCGTTTAAGCAGGCTGAATTCCAGATCCTCTATGGCGAGGGCATCAACTTCTACGGCGAGCTGGTCGATCTTGGCGTGAAAGAGAAGCTGATTGAGAAAGCCGGCGCCTGGTATAGCTACAACGGTGACAAAATTGGTCAGGGTAAAGCGAACGCAACAACCTGGCTGAAAGAAAACCCGGCGGCAGCAAAAGAGATCGAGAAAAAGCTGCGCGAAATTCTGCTCAGCAATCAGAGTTCTTCCGCTGAATTCACTGCCGATGGCAATGACGAAGACGTTGAAGAAACCAACGAAGATTTCTGATAATTTGAATGGTAATCAAGGGCTGCTGATGCAGCCCTTTTGCTTTTCTACGAACACAGGATCAAGCCATGTCCGAGAACCCTTCCCGACGCTCCGCCGTTTCCCGCCTGCGTGACCGGGCGATGCGGATTCTGGCGATGCGCGATCACAGCGAAAAAGAGTTTCGCCGCAAATTAACCGCGCCAGTAATAAGTAAAAACGGCCCGGAAGAACTGGATATCACGCCGGAAGAGGTCGAAGAGGTCGTGGCATGGTGTCTGGAGCATAACTTTCTTGATGATATGCGCTTTGTGCGCCAGTTTATCGCCAGTCGTGCGCGCAAAGGTTATGGTCCGGCACGCATTCGGCAGGAGTTAAATCAAAAAGGGATTTCGCGAGAAGACAGCGAAAGCGCGCTACGCGAATGCGATATCGACTGGGTGGAGAGTGCCCGGGCGCAGGCGCAGCGCAAATATGGCGAACCGCTACCGACTGAATATGCGGCGAAAGTAAAAGTGCAGCGTTTTTTGCTCTATCGCGGCTTTATGCAGGAAGATATTCAGGAAATATGGCGAAATTTTGCCGACTGAGCGCATACGGGATTTTACTTCGCAGTAAAGAAAACTTATCTTATTCCCACTTTTTCCAGTAGCTGGCGCGTTTTCCATGTATGGCAACGGCCGGTTACCACATTTCGTTAGCTTGATTTCAGGATAATTATGAGCAAGAGCACCGCTGAGATCCGTCAGGCGTTTCTCGATTTTTTCCATAGTAAGGGACATCAGGTAGTTGCCAGCAGCTCCCTGGTACCGAATAACGACCCGACTCTGCTGTTTACTAACGCCGGGATGAACCAGTTCAAGGATGTATTCCTTGGGCTCGACAAACGTAATTATTCCCGCGCTACCACAGCACAGCGTTGCGTTCGTGCTGGTGGTAAACACAACGACCTGGAAAACGTCGGTTACACCGCACGCCATCACACATTCTTTGAAATGCTGGGCAACTTTAGCTTCGGCGACTACTTCAAACATGATGCTATTCAGTACGCATGGGAACTGCTGACCGGTGAGAACTGGTTCAACCTGCCGAAAGAGCGTCTGTGGGTGACGGTATACGAAACGGACGACGAAGCGTACGAAATCTGGGAAAAAGAAGTGGGCGTGCCGCGCGAGCGCATTATCCGCATCGGCGATAACAAAGGCGCCGCTTACGCTTCTGACAACTTCTGGCAGATGGGCGATACCGGTCCATGCGGCCCGTGCACCGAGATTTTCTACGATCACGGCGACCACATCTGGGGTGGCCCTCCGGGCAGCCCGGAAGAAGACGGCGACCGCTATATCGAAATCTGGAACATCGTCTTTATGCAGTTCAACCGCCAGGCCGATGGCACTATGGAACCGCTGCCGAAGCCATCCGTGGATACCGGTATGGGCCTGGAGCGTGTTGCCGCGGTGCTGCAACATGTGAATTCCAACTACGAAATCGACCTGTTCACCAGGCTGATTCAGGCGGTGGCAAATGTGACCGGCGCGACAGATTTGAGCAATAAGTCGCTGCGTGTTATTGCCGACCACATTCGTTCTTGTGCCTTCCTGATCGCCGATGGCGTCATTCCGTCGAACGAAAACCGTGGCTATGTGCTGCGTCGTATCATTCGTCGTGCGATTCGTCATGGCAACATGCTGGGCGCGAAGGACACCTTCTTCTATAAACTGGTAGGCCCGTTGATTGAGGTGATGGGTTCCGCCGGTGAAGATCTGCAACGCCAGCAGGCGCAGGTTGAGCAGGTTCTGAAAACCGAAGAAGAACAATTTGCGCGTACGCTGGAGCGTGGCCTGGCGCTGCTGGACGAAGAGCTGGCAAAACTGAAAGGTGACACGCTGGACGGCGAGACCGCTTTCCGCTTGTACGATACGTATGGCTTCCCGGTGGATTTAACCGCCGATGTCTGCCGTGAACGTAATCTGAAAGTTGACGAAGCAGGTTTTGAAGCCGCGATGGAAGAGCAACGCCGCCGCGCGCGCGAATCCAGCGGTTTCGGTGCAGATTACAACGCGATGATCCGCGTTGATGGCGCTTCGGAATTTAAAGGCTATGACCATCTGGAACTGAACGGCAAAGTGACTGCGCTGTTTGTCGATGGTAAGCCGGTTAACGCGATCGCCGCAGGTCAGGAAGCGGTTGTTGTTCTTGATGAAACGCCGTTCTACGCCGAGTCTGGCGGCCAAGTGGGCGACAAAGGCGAACTGAAAGGTAATGGCTTTGCCTTTGCCGTACAGGATACGCAGAAATACGGCCAGGCGATTGGTCATCTCGGCAAGTTGAGTAGCGGTTCGCTGAAAGTGGGCGACGGTGTGAAAGCGGAAGTCGATGAAGCGCGCCGTGCGCGTATTCGTCTGAACCACTCTGCCACACACCTGATGCATGCCGCGCTGCGCGATGTGCTCGGTACGCACGTTGCGCAGAAAGGCTCTCTGGTCAATGACAAAGCGTTGCGCTTTGACTTCTCCCATTTTGAAGCCATGAAGCCATCGGAAATCCGTGCGGTAGAAGATCTGGTGAACGCGCAAATTCGCCGTAACCTGCCAATCGAAACCAACATCATGGATCTGGAAACGGCAAAAGCGAATGGTGCAATGGCGCTGTTTGGCGAGAAATACGAAGACCGCGTGCGCGTGCTGCGCATGGGTGATTTCTCGACTGAACTCTGCGGCGGCACACATGCTTCCCGCACCGGTGATATTGGTCTGTTCCGCATTGTGTCTGAATCCGGCACAGCGGCAGGTGTGCGTCGTATCGAGGCCGTTACCGGTGAAGGCGCGATTGCCAGCCTGCATGCGCAGAGTGACCAATTGCATGATGTTGCGCAGTTGTTGAAGGGCGACAGCCAGAACCTTGGCGATAAAGTGCGTACTGTTATCGAACGTACTCGCCAGCTGGAAAAAGAGTTGCAGCAGCTTAAAGAGCAGGCGGCAGCGCAGGAGAGCGCTAGCCTGTCCGGTAAAGCTATCGATCTTAACGGCGTAAAACTGCTGGTTAGCGAACTGGCTGGCGTCGAGCCGAAGATGCTGCGTACCATGGTGGACGATCTGAAAAACCAACTGGGTGCTTCAGTGATTGTGCTTGCCACCGTGGCGGAAGGAAAAGTTTCCCTGATTGCGGGTGTGTCGAAGGATGTGACCGACCGTGTGAAAGCAGGGGAATTGATTGGTATGGTTGCCCAGCAGGTCGGGGGTAAAGGTGGCGGACGTCCGGATATGGCGCAAGCCGGCGGTACAGACGCAGCCGCACTGCCTGCCGCTCTCGCCAGTGTAAAAGACTGGGTAAGCGCTAAACTGTCATAATTACAAAGCGAAAGCAGACGCCATAACCTTGCGGTTATGGCGTTGTTGCCACTACGCTATTGATAACGATAAAGTCAGGTTGAAGTCTTGTATATCGGCTAAACTTAGGTTTAACAGAATGTAATGCCGTGACTGCTTACACTTAGGTGTTTGTCATCGCTTACTTTTTGGCGTTATATGATGGATAATGCCGGGATACAGAGAGACCCGACTCTTTTAATCTTTCAAGGAGCAAAGAATGCTGATTCTGACTCGTCGAGTTGGTGAAACCCTCATGATTGGGGATGAGGTCACTGTGACTGTATTAGGGGTTAAGGGTAACCAGGTTCGTATCGGCGTTAACGCCCCTAAAGAAGTTTCCGTTCACCGTGAAGAGATCTACCAGCGTATCCAGGCTGAAAAATCACAGCAGTCGAACTACTGATGCCATTATCGCGTCTCGCTGTTTTCCGGCGAGACGCAACTCCTCCTCTGATTTTCCCCTCAATACGTTTCCTTTTTATTTCATACTCGTTGTTTTTCCCTGTTACCCGCCTGTTGAGATGGAATGTCTTTGCCATTTTTTTACAGCGAAACGGCAGAATTTCTGCTGATAAAACATCCTTTTTGGCCTTTTTGCAGGCTAATTGCCTGCGAAGTGTGCAAACGATTCAGGGGCTGGAAAAAGTGTTTGACTTATAAGTCCCAGAAAGTAATATGTGCGCCACGCAGCGACGATGAGCCCTTAACAAGTTCTTCGAAGCACTCGAAAGAGGCGCGTGTGGTGAGGTGGCCGAGAGGCTGAAGGCGCTCCCCTGCTAAGGGAGTATGCGGTCAAAAGCTGCATCCGGGGTTCGAATCCCCGCCTCACCGCCATTTTGCATCCGTAGCTCAGCTGGATAGAGTACTCGGCTACGAACCGAGCGGTCGGAGGTTCGAATCCTCCCGGATGCACCATCTTGCTCAGTGTGGCGAGGTAACGCAGCACTGAATCAGCGTTGTAAAGTAAGTTTCCCGATGCATCCGTAGCTCAGCTGGATAGAGTACTCGGCTACGAACCGAGCGGTCGGAGGTTCGAATCCTCCCGGATGCACCATTCTTGCTCAGTACGCCGATGTTATGCAGATATGAATCTGTGTTGTAAATAGCATTTCCCGATGCATCCGTAGCTCAGCTGGATAGAGTACTCGGCTACGAACCGAGCGGTCGGAGGTTCGAATCCTCCCGGATGCACCATCTTCTTGATACACAAACCTGTTTATTCTTTCAGTCTGGCGAAATTACTGCCGGAATCAGAAAGAATTGCGCTGTTTCAGAAACGGTCTGAAGTCGAGGCAACGCCGGGTCATTTTTCCGGATTTGTTTGGTCATGAAGGTCTGAATCTGTAGCGTAAAAACATTTCCCGATGCATCCGTAGCTCAGCTGGATAGAGTACTCGGCTACGAACCGAGCGGTCGGAGGTTCGAATCCTCCCGGATGCACCATCTTCTGTAATACCCCGTCGATTTATTCCCTCAGGTTTAGAGCATCTTTTGCTGATACCAGCAAGAATAACGCTGTTCTGGCAATACCCTGCAAGCTAAGCAAAGCCATTCTCCTGACCACATCACTTTAGTAAAATACAAAACTTTGTCTTACCGGTTATCCCGCCAAAATCATGCGTAACACTATGCTTCTCACTCGCTGGCAGCGACAAAAATCACTGTTTACGTTAAAGTAACTGTTTGTTATCCGCTTTGTGAGAACATGATGTACGAACGTTACGCTGGTCTGATTTTCGATATGGATGGCACTATTCTTGATACAGAGCCAACTCACCGTAAAGCCTGGCATGAAGTGCTCGGGCGTTATGGGATGCGTTTTGACGAACAGGCAATGATTGGGCTTAACGGCGCTCCAACCTGGCGTATCGCACAATCCATTATTGAAGCCAACCAGGGCGATCTTGATCCGCATCTGTTGGCTCAGGAAAAAACGGCGATGGTAAAAGCGATGTTGCTGGACTCTGTTCGCCCATTGCCGCTTATCGAGGTCGTGAAAGCGTGGCATGGTCGCCGTCCGATGTCTGTAGGAACGGGCAGTGAAAGCGCGATTGCGGAGGCGCTGCTGGCACATCTTGGGCTGCGGGGTTACTTTGACGCCGTTATCGCAGCCGATCATGTTAAACATCACAAACCCGCGCCCGATACTTTTCTGCTTTGTGCACAAAGCATGGGGGTGGAACCGACGCAATGCATCGTTTTCGAAGATGCGGATTTCGGGCTTCAGGCGGCGCGTGCAGCCGGTATGGACGTCGTGGACGTTCGCTTATTGTGAGTGACACACTGTCGCTGTTGTCACTGTTTTCCAGCAGTTTTCTCAGCGCCACGCTGTTGCCTGGCAATTCTGAGGTTGTGCTGGTTGCCATGCTCATTTCTCACGTTAGCCAGCCCTGGCTTCTTGTTGTAATAGCAACAATGGGTAATAGCCTTGGAGGGCTGACTAACGTTATTCTTGGGCGTTTCTTCCCGCAGCGTAAAACATCGCGCTGGCAGGAAAAAGCGACTGAATGGCTTAAACGATACGGCGCGGCAGCGCTGTTGTTAAGCTGGGTGCCTGTTATAGGCGACTTGCTGTGCCTGCTGGCAGGATGGATGCGCTTGTCGTGGGGGCCAGTAGTAATTTTTTTATGCCTTGGCAAAGCGTTGCGCTATCTGGCGATTGCCTTTGTAACGCTGCAGGGTATGACGTGGTGGCACTAATTGGACTGAGTGAGTGACCTTTAATCGTCAACCATTACAATTATGCTTAATAAATGATTATGACAGGCGGGAGGTCAATTTGATCCCGGACGTATCACAGGCGCTGTCCTGGCTGGAAAAACATCCTCAAGCTCTGAAGGGGATACAACGCGGGCTTGAGCGTGAAACGCTGCGCGTAAATGCGGATGGCTCTCTGGCAACTACGGGTCATGCGGCTGCGCTTGGCTCAGCACTGACCCATAAATGGATCACTACCGATTTTGCTGAAGCACTGCTGGAATTTATCACTCCGGTAGATGGCGATATCGATCATATGCTGACTATCATGCGCGACATTCATCGCTACACTGCACGCCAGATTGGCGATGAACGCATGTGGCCGTTGAGCATGCCGTGTTATATCAAAGATGGTCAGGATATTGAGCTGGCGCAGTACGGCACGTCCAATATTGGTCGCCTGAAAACGCTCTACCGCGAAGGGCTGAAAAATCGCTATGGCGCGCTGATGCAAACCATTTCCGGCGTACATTACAATTTCTCGCTGCCAATGGCTTTCTGGGAAGCGAAAAGTGGCAGTACGGATAAAGAATCGGTATCGGAAGGGTATTTCCGCCTCATCCGCAATTACTATCGGTTCGGCTGGGTGATCCCGTATCTGTTTGGCGCTTCGCCAGCAATTTGCTCGTCGTTCCTGCAAGGGAAACCGACAACGCTGCCGTTTGAGAAAACGTCTACCGGTATGTACTACTTGCCGTATGCGACCTCATTACGCCTGAGCGACCTTGGATACACCAATAAATCGCAAAGTAATCTTGGTATTACCTTCAATAACCTGCACGACTATGTGGTGGCGTTGAAGCGCGCAATTAAAACGCCTTCTGAGGAATACGCCAAAATTGGTCTGAAAAAAGATGGTAAATACTTACAGATCAACACCAATATTCTGCAGATTGAAAACGAGCTGTATGCGCCCATTCGCCCGAAACGTGTGACCCGTAGTGGCGAAACACCATCGGATGCGTTGCTGCGCGGCGGCATTGAGTACATCGAAGTTCGTTCTCTGGATATCAATCCGTTCACCGCCATTGGCGTTGATGAGCAGCAGGTGCGCTTCCTCGATCTGTTTATGGTCTGGTGCGCGCTGGCTGATGCGCCGGAAATGAGCAGCGATGAATTACTGTGCACCCGTACTAACTGGAATCGCGTGATTCTTGAGGGGCGTAAACCCGGTTTGACGCTCGGAATGGGCTGCGAAACCGCACAGTTCCCGCTCGCTCAGGTCGGTAAGGATCTGTTTAGCGATCTGAAACGAGTAGCGCAGACGCTGGATGGCGTGTACGGTGGCGAAGAGTACGAAAAAGTGTGCGACCAGTTGGTTGCCAGCTTCGACGATCCAGAATTGACATTCTCTGCGCGCATTCTGCGCTCGATGATTGATAATGGTATTGGCGGCACGGGGAAAGCCCTGGGGGATCAGTATCGTTCGCAGCTGCGTGAAGAGCCACTGGAAATTTTGCTTGAGGAAGATTTTATCGCCGAGTGCAAAGCGTCGCTGGTGCGTCAGGCAGAGGTTGAAGCCGGAGATTCGGAGTCATTCGAGGCGTTACTCGCGCGCCACGCTTGATACAAAAGAAAAAGGCCACATCTCTGTGGCCAAAATTTCATCTCTGAAGATCAGGGATGATGATAACAAATGCGCGTCTTTCATATACTCAGACTCGCACGGGAAAAAAGAGTTCATTTTATTTTTAAAAAATCACTGTCGGAGGTGACTAAATGCCATTATTGGATAGCTTCACTGTCGATCATACCCGTATGGAAGCGCCAGCAGTCCGTGTTGCCAAGACTATGGACACGCCGCACGGCGACACCATTACCGTATTCGACCTGCGTTTCTGCGTACCGAACAAAGAAGTAATGCCGGAAAAAGGTATCCATACGCTGGAGCATCTGTTCGCCGGTTTTATGCGTAACCACCTCAACGGCAACGGCGTTGAGATCATCGACATCTCTCCGATGGGTTGCCGCACCGGTTTTTACATGAGCCTGATCGGTACGCCGGACGAGCAGCGCGTCGCCGATGCCTGGAAAGCGGCGATGGCAGATGTCCTGAAAGTAAAAGATCAAAACCAGATCCCGGAACTGAATATCTATCAGTGCGGGACATACCAGATGCACTCTCTGGAAGAAGCGCAAGAAATCGCGCGTCACATTCTCGATCGCGATGTTCGCGTTAACAGCAACGAAGAACTCGCCCTGCCGAAAGAAAAATTGCAGGAACTGCATATCTAGTTTCCCATGCCGCCTTTCTGCCCGGAAGGCGGCATTATTATTTTTACTCAAACGCCTTTCAATATTATTTATTCATTAAAAATATTATTTATCTATATATATATAAAGATAAATGATGCCTGAACAATATCCTTTGTGGGTATGGGACTTCTTATTGTTATTTAAATGCTGTCGTGATAGTTTTCATCCTCGTTGTTATTTGACCGATATTTCATGTTTAATTTATCTATTAACTGAATGAATTTCAGTGAAAGAATATGTCTGAGTGATGAGGATATTATGCGACGCTCACAACTTTACCTCTTATGTGTCTCCCTTTTGTTACCTTTTGCATTAACGGGATGTGTTAAATCAACAGTGCCTTCGGTGGTGAAAGACTCCCCGCAGAAGCAGCAGGCGCAGCAGTGCTACGAATGGCTTACCGCATTAAAAGGTTTGGATAAATCGGCATTTCAAATCTACACCCAGCAATTTAAGACGATTAATAATAGCTACGAAGTCTATAAGAAAAATCAGCCAATAATTGATAAGAACGCCGCTGAAATAATGAAAACGGAAATTGATAACAAGGTGGAAGTTGTTTGTTCTCGCGTGCGCAGCGCGGTATTCGCGAATATGTCCAGCCGAGCAAATACGCTGAAACAGTTATGATAAAACTACGCCACTCCTCTGCTGTACTGTTATCGGTTTTCTCTCTTTCCGTCTATGCTGAGCCCGATTTATTACTCGAACGCCTGAACAAAGAACATATCATATCGGCCGAACCGAACTCACCGTTTACGGTGGATCGGGGCGCCGCAGGGGAGGTTGTTGTCCCGTCACCTCTGGCCCCTGTGAAACTGCCAGCGCCAACACCCGATTTGAGTGAACAACACATCAAGCAGCTTAAGGACCAGCTTGCCGCGCTACAGCATGAAATCAAAACGCTACGGAAAAAGCAGGCCGCCGCGATCGTAAAACCCGGGGAGGCGTCTGGTGAAGATGATAAACAGCGCCAGCAGTTACAGGCACTTAGCCAACAACTGGCGCAGGCAAATAAATCCGGTGACGCATTAAACAGCCAGCTTGATGCCGCCATGAAAAAGATGAGTATGCAGGCATCCCGTATTGAGAAGCTTGAGGAGGCGCTAAAGCAAAGTAGTGAAGAGAAAGCGCAAGCGAAACAGCAGTTAAATACGGTTCAGGCAACGCCGCGTCCCCAGGACGCCGAACAACTCCAGTCGATGAGCAACGATAACAAAGTGCTACAGCAGCAGCTGGCGGAGGCGAAAAAGCAGGCCGCTGCGTCTGAGGAGAAACGTCAGCTGGCGACGGCGAAAACGGCAGATCTGGAAAAACAGCTCGCTGAGGCGAATAAAACGCGCGAAGCAGCAGATGCGCAACTGGCTGAGGCGACAAAGCAAACTACCGGGCAGAGTGCGCAGCTCGCCGAGCTGGAAGCGAAGCTGAAGCAGCGCAGTGAAGAGAATGCGCTGGCGCAGCAGCAGCTGGCGGAAGCGAAAGAACAGAGCGCGGCATCTGAGGAGAAACGCCAGCTGGCGACGGCGAAAACGGCGGAGCTGGAAAAACAGCTCGCTGAGGCGATTAAAACGCGCGAAACGGCAGATGCGCAGCTGGCTGACGTGACAAAGCAAACTAGCGGGCAGAGCGCACAGCTCGCCGATCTGGAAGCGAAGCTGAAGCAGCACAGTGAAGAGAATGCGCTGGCGCAGCAGCAGCTGGCGGAGGCGAAAAAGCAGGCTGCTGCATCTGAGGAGAAACGCCAGCTGGCAACGGCGAAAACGGTGGAGCTGGAAAAACAGCTCGCTGAGGCGAATAAAACGCGCGAAACGGCAGATGCGCAGCTGGCTGACGTGACAAAGCAAACTAGCGGGCAGAGCGCACAGCTCGCCGAGCTGGAAGCGAAGCTGAAGCAGCGCAGTGAAGAGAATGCGCTGGCGCAGCAGCAGCTGGCGGAGGCGAAAGAGCAGGCTGCTGCATCTGAGGAGAAACATCGGCTGGCGACGGCGAAAACGGCAGAGCTGGAAAAACAGCTCGCTGAGGCGAATAAAACGCGCGAAACGGCAGATGCGCAACTGGCGGAGGCGACAAAGCAAACTACCGGGCAGAGTGCGCAACTCGCCGAACTGGAAGCGAAGCTGAAGCAGCGCAGTGAAGAGAATGCGCTGGCGCAGCAACAGCTGGCGGAAGTGAAAGACCAGGCTGCTGAATCTGAGGAGAAACGCCAGCTGGCGATGGCGAAAACGGCAGAGCTGGAAAAACAGCTCGCTGAGGTGAATAAAACGCGCGAAGCAGCAGATGCACAACTGGCTGACGCTACAAAGCAAACTACCGGGCAGAGCGCACAGCTCGCCGAGCTGGAAGCGAAGCTGAAGCAGAGCAGTGAAGAGAATACGCTGGCGCAGCAGCAACTCGCCGAGCTGGAAGCGAAGCTGAAGCAGAGTAGCGAGCAGAAAGCGCAAGTGGAGCAGCAGCTCGCAGCGGCACAGGCTACGCCAGCCGTAGCAAAAACTGCAGCAACGAAAGCGGCTTCGCCAGCCTTCTCACTGGCGGCGAACAAATCAGAACACGCCCGCGTTAACTATGCCTGGGGTGTCTGGTTTGCGGCAAAAGTCCAGCTTGAGAGCGAGGTGCTCAAAGATATCGGGCAGAAATTTATGCCGACGGCTTTTTTGCAGGGCTTGCAGGATAAATTCGCTAACACTCTGCAAATGCAGAATGCAGAGCTGGAAAAGATCCTCAGTACGCTCAACAAGCAGGTAGACGATGCGCGGCAACGCGAAATAACCCGTAACAAGAAGCAAGGACAGCAGTTGCTGGCCGATGCGGCGAAGCTAAAGGGCGCGGTGCGGGCGGATAACGGCGTGGTCTATTTGGTTGAAAAACGTGGGCCGGGTGCCGCTATTGGCGATACCGATGTCATTCGTTTCAAAGTGGATGAAAAGGTCAGCTCCGGGCAGGTTCTCGCCCAGAATGAAGTCAACACCGCGCGCGTGAGCGAGCTGCCGATGGTGATGCGTGCTGGTGTAAAAAAACTGGTCGTGGGTGGCAGAGTGAAGATTTATGTTCCCACCGAGCTGGCTTACGGCGAGGAAGGTATACCGGGCGCTGTACCGCCCGGCGTGACTTCCGTGATGACGCTGGAAGTTCTCGGCATTGAGAAGTAAAACAAGCCATTAAAAAAATCGCCTCCATCAGGAGGCGATTTGCTTTTCAGGTTAATGTGCGCCACCGCCGCCGCCGCCCGCACCAAATGGCGGTTTGGCAAACCACACCAGCCCCAGCAAGATCAGGAACACCCCCGCAGAGAACCAGAAAATCTCATTGGCGGAGATAATCAGCCCCTGGTTGGTTATCTGCTGCGCTATCCAGCCGGAAGCCTGTTGCTGCGACATGCCCATTCCCTGCAGCTGGTTATAGATTTCCTGCGAGTTCGGATTGTACGGATTGACCGACTCTGTAAGCTGCGCATGATGCATCGATTCCCGGTTTGTCCACAGCGTCGTGGTGATCGAGGTTCCGATCGAGCCCGCCAGCGTACGCGCGAAGTTCGACAGGCTCGACGCCGCCGCCAGTCGCTCTGGTGGCAAACCGGAAAGGGTGATGGTCGTCAGCGGCATAAAGAAGCACGCCACCGCGAAACCCTGAATGAACTGAGGCCACGCCGAAGCGCCGAAATCCATGCCCGGCTCGAAGGTATACGCACGCCAGTAGAAGCACACCGCATACATAATAAAGCTGAACGTCACCAGACGGCGCATATCCAGCTTATGCGCGAAGCGGCCAATAATCGGCGACAACAGCACCGGGATCACGCCAACCGGCGCAGAAGCCAGCCCCGCCCAGGTCGCGGTGTAGCCATACACTTCCTGCAACAACTGTGGTAACAACACAATCGCGCCGAAATAGAGCATATAGGCAAGGCTGATACACAAGCAGCCGATGGTAAAGTTGCGTGACTTAAACAGCGACAGATCGACTATCGGGTTATCGTCGGTTAACTCCCACACCACCAGGAAACTTATCGACACCACGGCGACAATCGTCAGCACGATGATCTCCGTCGAGTTAAACCAGTCGAGCTCTTTACCCTGGTCGAGCATCACCTGCAGGCTACCGATACCGACGATCAGCAACGCCAGCCCTACGCCATCAATGCGCCGCTGCTCGGTACGCGTTTCGCGCCCACGCAGGCTTTGCAGCGTCAGCAACACCACCAGCGCACCGATCGGTACGTTGATAAAGAAGATCCAGCCCCAGTGGTAGTTATCGCTGATATAGCCGCCGAGGATCGGCCCGCAAATCGGCGCGACGATCACCGTCATTGACCACAGCGCCAGCGCGATAGAGCGCTTGGCAGGCGGATAGTTGCTGAGCAACAAACTCTGTGACAGTGGGATCAGCGGCCCGGCGACAATCCCCTGGATCACGCGAAAGAAGATAAGCATTCCCAGACTGCTGGAGACGCCGCACGCCCAGGAGGCAATTGCGAAGGCGACGGTAGACCAGAGAAACAGCTTCACTTCCCCAACGCGTTTCGCCAGCCAGCCGGTGATCGGAATCGAGATGGCGTTTGCCACCCCGAATGAGGTGATCACCCAGGTACCCTGGCTCAGCGAGGAGCCAAGGTTACCGGCAATAGTCGGAATAGCAACGTTAGCGATGGTCGAGTCCAGCACCTGCATGAAGGTCGCAAGCGACAACGCAATGGTCATAATGACCAGCTGCGCGCCTTCCAGCGGTTTCTGTTGCATTGCACTCACCTCAGATTAACCGGCGTTGGCTTTCACGATGTTTTCGATCAAGGTGTTGACCGGCTCAAGGCTGATTTCCCGGGCGTTGCTTTCATAGGCCGGGCTGGTGCGCACCTGGCTTGCCAGCACCTGACCTTCACGATCGGCGGTATCCACTTTCACCAGCGTGGACAGACCAATACGCAGCGGATGGTCGGCGAGTTGTTTTGCATCCAGCTCAATACGTACCGGCAGACGCTGAACCACTTTGATCCAGTTACCGGTGGCGTTTTGCGCAGGCAGCAGCGAGAACGCACTGCCGGTGCCCATATCCAGGCCAACCACTTTACCGGTGTACTTCACTTCATCGCCGTAAATGTCGCTGACGATAGTCGCGCTCTGACCAATACGCATATGCGCAAGCTGCGTCTCTTTAAAGTTCGCATCCACCCACAGATTACTGGCCGGAACGACAGCCATCAGCGCGGTGGACGTTGTGATCTGTGCGCCAGGCTGCACGGCGCGGCGGGAAACGTAGCCGGTGATTGGGCTGACGATTTTAGTTCGTTGCAGCGCCAGCCAGCTATTGCGAACTTCGGTCGCAGCTTGTTTTACCGCCGGTTGATCTTCCAGACGGGTATCAAGCACGATGGCCTGGTTAGCGTTGTACTGCTGAATGGCGACATCCAGCTCTGCTTGCGCGCTGGCCACGGCATCACGGGCGTGTTGCAGTTCTTCACGGCCAATCAGGTTGGCACTGCCAAGCGGCACGCGGCGGTTAAAATCGCTCTGCGCCTGGGCGAGGGCGGTTTTTTTCAGCTCAATGCTCGCCTGCAACTGTTTGCTGTTGATGATTGACTGGCGTGTCTGGCGAACGCTGCTTGCCAGCGCGGTTTGTGCTTTTTCAAACGCCTGCTGCGCGTCAGTTGCGTCCAGCGTTACCAGCACATCGCCCTGTTTTACGAAATCAGTGTTATCGGCCCAGACTTTCGTCACGCTGCCGGACACCTGCGCCATGATTTGTACCTGGTTCCCTGCCACGTACGCGTCATCGGTCTCCTCGAAGTGACGCAGTACCAAAAACCAATAAATCCCGTATGCCACGGCAATAACAATAAAGAGCAAGGTCAGCAGAAGAAGGGCGTTTTTACGTTTGCCTTTCTTTTTGACCGGTTGCTGCGGGGTTTGACTCTCCGCATTTGCGCTCATGCTTTTCTCCACGATCTTCTTATTTTCATCCCGGCAAACGCCGGCCTGTTTTTGCCAAAAAAGCCAGTAGATACTGGCTTTTCAGTATTCTTATATCCTGGATATTCGAGCGTCTTATCGCGTTAGCGTAACGCCTCGAGAATGACGTCGTCCTCTTCCATCTGGTCGAGACGCGTCAGGAGTTTTCGGGTGATATGCTCAAGCTGATCTTTCTCGCCAACGCTCAGCGAAGACCAGAGTTGATGCAGGCAGTTATGCTGCGGGGGCAGAACCTGGCGCAGGAACTCGTGACCTTTCTCGGTCAGTTGCAGGTGCAGACAGCGACGATCGTTATCGCTTTCGCGACGCTCAATCCAGCCGCGCTTTTCCAGCTCATCAGCGATGCGTGTCGCATTGGTACGGGATGATCCCAGCGCGCTACTCAGCTCAGAAGGCTGAATACTGTGATTTTCCTGGGATTCCAGGGTAATCAGCGCCATAAACAATGTCTCGTTAATGCCCTGCGCTTTCAGCATCTTATTGCGGTTTTCCAGCAACTTGCCCTGCATATGCATACACAGGCGGGTTAACAGAATTTCCTGAAACGGGAAATCTTCATAGCGGCTGGCGCGAAACTTAAGCATTTGTTCAATGGGCGTAAACGAACTATCCATTTGGGTATAACCTCATTAATTGCAGTCGATATAGTAACGACAGTGACAAATAAAGTAAATGTATTATTTGTAGTAATAAATTTGCCTTATCTATGCATCTGCCAGGAGTTTCCAGACGATTCCGTACGCGAAAGCGCTCAGTAGCGTGGGGAGAATAATGCTGCGTGTTTTCCAGAAACTCACGCCGAGCACCGCGAAACCGGCAAGTGTCGGCAGCAAACGGCGGCTGTCGGCGGCGATTTCCGGCACGCAGGAAACCACCAGCAGCGCGCAGATGGACGCAATGCCGATGGTGTCCAAAAACACACCGCTCACGCCGCGTTTCGCCGGGCGCGACTGTCCGGCGCGGATACGCAACGGCAGATAACGGAATAAAAAATTGACGCAGCCCACCAGCAGGCCGAGCAGCAGCACCTCATTGCGCATCCGATGCTCCTTGATAAAACGCCTGTACCAGCGCGGCCAGGCAACCGGCGAAAATCCCCGCCAGAATCGCGGCAGGAATGGAAAACAGCGTGACGCCCGCCAGTGCGCCGAGCAGCGCCGCCGTCACGGCACTTATCTGGCGACGCTGGAACGAGGCCAGCAGGAAACTCATAAACAGCGCGGGCAACATAAACCCTAACGCCGATTCCACCGCCGGGTAACCATCGAGCAGTCCGTCGCCGGAAAACGCACCCAGCACCGTGCCCGCCACCCATGAAAGCCAGGAAAATAAGGCGATGCCGATCATCCAGTTTTCGCTCCAGCGACGGTTATCTCGCACCAGCTTCGCGGTGGCGGCGGCAAATACCTCATCCGTCAGGCCAAAAGCCCAGACGGCCGTTTTGCGGTTTTTGAGCGGTTGCAGAATACGGCTGCGCAGCGACGGGCCATAAAGCACGTGGCGAACATCCATGGCCATCACAGTCAGCGCGGCAACCCATAATGCGCTACCCGCGGCAAGCATGGTGGTGATGACGAACTGGCTGGCACCCGCATAAATAATGCAGGAGAAGAAAACGCTTTCGAGTGGGGTAAAACCGAGTTTGGTGGCATTCATGCCAAAGGCAAACGCGACGGGGACGTAACTCAAAACGATGGGAAGGCTGTCTTTGATACCCTCCAGAAATGTCGCGCTCTGGTCAGACGTGCTCTGTGTTGCGGTTACTGAACTATCCATATCCATAATGTTTGTTATATATCACCCACGTTAATATAACCGGGATAAACAAGTCCCATAACCTTAACAGACTGAGGGACTCGTTAACACCCCGGTGTTCCTCCGAAACGTGCAAACGTGGGGGAGTGCTTAGATTGCCGCCTCCTGGCGGTGAAATCCTCGCCACCAAACCAGCAGATTCAGCAGTGCCAGAACGCTACCCGCCAGGCAAACCCCTGTCCAGCCGGCGTGTTGCCATGCGGAAGCGGAGATCAGCGAGCCCGCCGCGCCGCCAATAAAATAGCTGGTCATATATCCGGCGGTCAGGCGGTTTCGTGCGTCCGGTTTCACGCGATAGATAACCGTCTGGTTGGTGATATGCACCCCCTGCACGGTGAGATCCAGCACGATAATGCCAATAATCAAGGCGATAACCGAGCTGTGTCCAAGCCAGATAGCCACCCACGAGAGCAGCAACAGGATCAGGCCGCCGGTGGTGGTGAGATGGGCGTGACCCCGATCCGCCAGCCCACCGGCCTGCCGTGCGCCAAGTGCGCCTGCGGCGCCCACCAGGCCAAACAGGCCGATCGTCGCCTCGGAGAACTGAAACGGCGGTGAGGCCAGAAGAAACGCCATTGACGTCCACAAAATGCTGAAGTTCGCAAAGCTCAGGCAGCCAAGCATTGCCCGGGTACGTAACAGTTTGTCACCGGCAAACAGGCCAAATATCGAGCCAAGCAGTTGCGGATAATTAAGGTGATTATCTTGCTTGATTTTCGGCAGCCCGCGCCACAGCGCCAGCGCCATTAGCACCATTAATACGCTGGCGACCCAGTAAACCGTGCGCCAGCCGCCGAGGCTTGCCAGTAATCCGGCAACGGTGCGCGCCAGCAAAATGCCGAGCAGCAGACCGCTCATAATCGTGCCCACCACTTTGCCGCGTTTGTCCGGGGTTGCCAGCGTGGCGGCCAGCGGTACGAGAATTTGCGCCACCACGGAAAACAGCCCGGTCAGCGCCGTGCCGAGGATCATCAGACCGAGCGACGAACTACTGGCGGTGATCAGCATGCCGCCTGCCGACAGCAGTGTCATCAGTACGATCAGCGAACGTCGTTCGAACATATCGCCAAGCGGCACGAGAAATAACAGCCCGGCGGCGTAGCCAAGCTGGGCGGCGGTAACAATAAATCCGGCCTGGTTGGGCGTGAGCGAAAAGGCGTGGGCGATGGTATCGAGGAGCGGTTGTGCATAGTAGTTGCTGGCGACAGCGAGGCCGGTGGCAACGGACATCAGCGCAATCAGCGCCGGGCTGAGACCCTGGTTCGGTGTGTTCATTGGCGTTGTCAGTCAGGTATGTTTTTTCCAGACACTCATCATAGCCAATAGATTGAATTTTGTGAGGAAGATCGCGTGTCGGAACGTGCGGTAACGTACCCTGCCAGGCAACGGGCAACGGGCAACGGGCAACGGGCAACGGGCAACGGGCAACGGGCAACGGGCAACGGGCAACGGGCAACGGGCAACGGGCAACGGGCAACAGGCAACAGGCAACAGGCAACAGGCAACAGGCGAACAGGCAACAGGCGAACAGGTACTGCCTGAATAAGCAAAAGCGCCATCCGGCAAAAAACCGATGGCGCTGTTGAAGGGGTGACGGCGACAGGTTATTTCTGTGCGGCAAGCGCCTCTTTGATCCAGCCGTCGAACTGCTGCTGGTGCGCTTTGATCCAGCCATCAACGTGACCCTGAATATCCGCTTCAGAGGATTTGCCTGCATGCATCATGGCGTTTTCGGCATTGATATCGGCCAGCGGCAGTTTCATCACGGCGAAAAGTTTCGCCGCCGCCGGGTTTTTCTCGGCCCAGGCTTTGTTGGCAACAATATGCATGGTATTCACCGGGAACCCGTAGTTCATGCCGTTTGGCAGTTTGGTGTCGATATCTTTCTGTTCCCCCGGCAGAGAAGAGAACGGCACTTGCAGCCAGACCACATCTTTACCCGGTTTCAGTACGTCGCTGACCCAGTACGGCGTCCAGGTGTAATAGAGCACCGGTTTGCCCTCTTTGAAACGGGTAATGGTATCCGCCATCATCGCCGAGTAGTTCCCGTGGCTAACGGTGACAGTGTTTTCCAGACCATAAGCCTGATGCTGGTGGTTAATCACCGCTTCGCAGCCCCAGCCCGGTGAGCAACCCATCATGTCGGCTTTGCCGTCTCCGTTACCGTCAAACAGCCTGGCGATTTTCGGATCCTTTAGCTGCTCAATGTTGGTGATGTGATATTTCTCGGCGGTTTTCTTATCGATCAAATACCCCTGCGCCGCGCCGGTGACATAGGTGCCTTCACGGTAGAATTTTTTGTCGCCCCCGGCGGCGGCATACATGTCGTCATGCAGCGGTTGCCAGTTGACGGCGGTAAAGGTGACATCGCCCGCCGCCATCGAGGTGTAACCCACGTTGTAATCCACTTCGTCCGGGGTATTCACGGTGTAACCGAGTTTTTCAAGGGCGCGGCTCACCAGCAATGTCTGGAAACTCTCTTCGGCAATAGTGCTTTGAAAAGGCTTCACGGTGATGCCTTTGCCTGGCAGTTCTGCGTCCGCAGCAAATGCACTGGTCGAGACAAGGGTGGCAAACGCTGTGGCAAAAAGTACGCTATGTCGCATCGTTGTTCCTTATTGTTCAGGTGGGATACTGCTGCCCGGCGAGTTGCCGGGCGACAGATTATTTAGCGAAAGGGCGGGTCAGCAGACCCAGCGGGCCGGTTTGATACCAGCGGCGATTACCGCGGCTGCGGGAATCGCGACCGACAGCCTGCGTCAGGCGATCGAGAATGATAGCGAGGATAACAATCCCCACGCCGCCAACGGTGGCAAGCCCCATATCAAGGCGGCCAATACCGCGCAGTACCATCTGGCCAAGCCCGCCAACGGCGATCATCGAGGCGATCACTACCATGGAGAGGGCAAGCATCAACGTCTGGTTAATTCCCGCCATAATGGTGGGCATGGCCAGCGGTAACTGCACTTTAAATAACATCTGGCGCGGGCTTGCGCCAAATGAGCGCGAGGCTTCGATCAAATCGGCCGGCACCTGGTTGATGCCGAGAATAGTCAGACGCACCACCGGCGGCAGGGCGAAGATAATCGTCACCACCACGCCCGGCACGTTGCCAATACCAAACAGCATCACAATCGGCACCAGGTAGACAAACGCGGGGGTGGTCTGCATCGCATCCAGCAGTGGGCGAACGATTTTCGCCGCGCGCTGGCTACGTGCCAGCCAGATGCCCATTGGCAAACCGATCACCACGCAGAACAGCAGGGCGGTCAGTACCAGCGCTAATGTCACCATCGCCTGCGACCAGGCACCGATAGCACCAATAGCAATCAGTGATACCAGCGTGGCAACGCCCATTCCGGCGCTGCTCATCTGCCAGGCGATCAGCGAGAAAAGAATAATCGCCACCGGCGCGGGCATGCCCAGCAGCATCTGCTGGAACGCGCTGAGGATGTAATCCACCGGCACGCGAATGCCTTGAAACAACGGGCGAAAGTGCATCACCACCCAGTCGATCGCCTGCGTTACCCAGCTATCGAGCGGGATCAGCGTCTTATGGAACGGATCCATAATATTGAAGTGTTCCGGCGCGGGTGCCGGCGCGCTGTGCAGCCAGTCAGCGCTGCCGCCATCGGCTGGTGCGCTACTGCCGCCGCCCCAGGCATCCGCAGACTGCGCGGCGTTGTCGGTTGCCGGTGCGCTATCCCACGGGTTGTTTTGATCAGCCATTGTTTGCCCCCTCGCGATCTAAAGCCTGCAGCAGCATCCGTTTAGAGATGATGCCCACATACTGTTGCTCTTCACCGACCACCGGCACGGCGCAGGGCGCTTGCCCAACGTGGGAGAGCAACTCGCTGAGCGGTGTTTCGGCATCCACCGCAAGCGGGGAGTCGATTAACGCCGCCTCGATCCCCTGGCTTTGACCGAGCGCCTCTTTCAGGGAGTCGATGGAAACAACGCCGACAAACTTATTGCCGCGTTCAATCACATACCCGAATTCACGATCTTCATCCTGCAACACTTTCAGCGCCGAACGCGGGCCGAAGCCTGGTGTTTTGCGAATCAGCCCAACGGGAGTACGCCGTGCAATATCTTTGGCGCTAAATACCTGACTAATATCCACACCACGGAAGAAGGTGCGCACATAATCATTGGCCGGATTATTCAATATTTCATCTGGCGTGCCGACCTGTACCACTTCACCGTTTTGCATAATGGCAATCCTGTCGCCAATACGCATGGCTTCATCCAGATCGTGGGAAATAAATACAATGGTGCGCTGGTGGCGGGCCTGAAGCTTTACCAGTTCATCCTGCATTTCGGTGCGAATTAATGGATCGAGCGCGGAGAAGGCTTCATCCATTAATAAGATATCGGGGTTGATGGCTAATGCGCGCGCCAGACCAACACGCTGGCGCATACCGCCAGAAAGTTCATCCGGATAACTGTGCGCATAATTCTCCAGCCCAACCTGACGCAGCGCATCCAGCGCTTTTTCCTGGCGTTCGTGCGCCGGAATACCGGCTAATTCCATGCCAAAGGCGGCATTATCCAGCACCGTCATATGGGGCATTAGCGCAAATGACTGGAAGACCATCGCAATCTTTTTCCTGCGCACCTCGCGTAATTCGGCGTCTGATATTTTGGCGATATCCACGCCGTCAATCAGCACCTGTCCGCGGGTGGGTTCAATCAGGCGATTGAGAAGGCGTACCATAGTGGATTTACCCGATCCGGATAACCCCATGATGACAAATATCTCGCCTTCTTCAATGGCCAGACTGGCGTCTTTCACGCCAAGCGACAGACCCGTTTTTTCCAGAATTTGTTCTTTCGAAAGTCCTTTTTCAATATATTTGAAAGCCCGCTGCGGATGCTCGCCAAATATCTTATAAAGGTTTTTAACTTCTAATTTAATTGCCATGCAATAATAGAGTTCCTGTTATTTATTGTGTCGATATCGTACCTGGTGAGAATAATTGACTGGATATACCCTAGCATACTCAGAATCTGAGACAACCCTGAATTTCCCGTCTTTAAGAATTTGCTTAAGCGATAATTGCCGCCATTTCCCATGAAATAAGGGCTGGCGGCGGATGAGATTTTTTTGAAATTCGTCGGGGAATCGCACCTGAATAGTGCTGATTCAGATGAAAATGACGAAACAATTACAGTGTAGAAGCTGAAGGGATATTGTGCCGGGAAATCACGAAGGCATTATTAAAATAATAATATCCTTTTTTCGTGGCGGGTTATTTTAAGTGCAATATCAACGGGAATATTCCTCTCCCTTTCAGGAGAGGAATGAAAGATTAGAAGTTCCAGTCTTCATCTTCGGTTTCGACGGCTTTGCCCATCACGTATGACGAGCCGGAGCCGGAGAAGAAGTCATGATTTTCATCGGCATTTGGCGAGAGCGCGGACAAAATTGCCGGGTTCACGTCGGCCATTTCCGGCGGGAATAACGGCTCGTAACCGAGGTTCATCAGCGCCTTGTTGGCGTTGTAACAGAGAAACGCTTTCACATCTTCGGCCCAGCCGCTCCCGGCGTACAAATCATCGGTGTAACTGAGTTCGTTCTCGTAGAGATCCATCAGCAGATCCAGCGCGAACGTTTTCAACTCCTCGCGTTTTTCCGCGCTCACTTTTTCCAGCCCTTTCTGGTACTTATAACCAATGTAGTAGCCGTGCACCGCTTCATCGCGGATGATCAGGCGAATCAAATCGGCGGTGTTAGTGAGCTTACCGCGGCTCGACCAGTACATCGGCAGCCAGAAACCGGAATAGAAGAGGAATGATTCCAGAAACACGCTGGCGATCTTCTTCTTCAGCGGTTCATCGGCGCGGTAATAGTGCAGGATCAGTTGCGCTTTGCGCTGCAATGCGGGGTTTTCTTCGCTCCAGCTGTAAGCGGCGTCGACATCTCTGCTTTGGCACAGCGTAGAGAAAATAGAGCTATAAGAGCGGGCGTGCACCGCTTCCATAAAGCTGACATTCGACAACACCGCCTCTTCGTGCGGGGTTAGCGCGTCCGTCATCAACGCGGGCGCGCCGACGGTGTTCTGAATGGTGTCGAGTAACGTCAGACCGGTAAAAACGCGAATAGTAAGCTGCTGCTCTGCCGGGCTTAACGTCTGCCAGGCAGGAATATCGTTCGACAGCGGCACTTTTTCCGGCAGCCAGAAGTTGCTGGTCAGGCGATTCCACACTTCCAGGTCTTTATCGTCCTGGATTTTGTTCCAGTTCACCGCGCTGACGCGTGATAGTTGGCTCATCCTTTTCTCCTTATAACGCGCAGGACACGCAGCCCTGGATTTCGGTGCCTTCCAGCGCAAGCTGGCGCAGGCGAATGTAATACAGCGACTTAATGCCTTTTTTCCAGGCGTAAATCTGCGCTTTGTTGATATCGCGGGTGGTGGCGGTGTCTTTAAAGAACAGCGTTAGCGAGAGCCCCTGATCCACATGGCGCGTGGCCTCGGCGTAGGTATCAATGATCTTTTCCGGCCCGATTTCGTAGGCGTCTTCGTACAGCGCCAGGTTGTCGTTGGTCATAAACGGCGCCGGGTAGTAAACGCGCCCGGTCTTGCCCTCTTTGCGGATCTCAATTTTCGACACAATCGGGTGAATGCTTGATGTCGCGTGATTGATATACGAAATCGACCCGGTGGGCGGCACGGCCTGTAGATTTTGGTTGTAGATCCCGTAACGCATCACATCGTCACGCAGTTGTTGCCACATTTCACGGGTTGGGATGGTGATGCCAGCACGTTCAAACAGCGCCCGCACTTTTTCCGTTTTCGGTTGCCAGTTACCCTCAAGGTACTGTTTGAAATACTCGCCGCTGGCGTAGCGCGAGGCCGGGAAACCGGCAAAATGCTGACCGCGCTCGCGGGCGATCATCATTGAGGTATGCAGCGCATGCCAGGTGATGGTGTAGAAGTAGAAGTTGGTGAAATCCAGTCCCTCTTCGCTGCCATAGGCGATGCCTTCGCGCGCCAGATAACCGTGCAGGTTCATCTGCCCAAGCCCGATGGCGTGCGAGGCGGCATTGCCGTTTTCCACCGAAGGCACCGAGCGGATATGGCTCATGTCGGACACCGCGGTTAAACCGCGAATGGCGGTTTCCACCGTGCGGCCAAAGTCCGGGGAATCCATGGTGTGCGCAATGTTCAGCGAGCCAAGGTTGCAGGAGATATCGCGCCCGGTATTGGCGTAATCAAGATTCTCATCGAAGGTCGAGGCGCTGTTGACCTGCAAAATTTCCGAGCACAGGTTGCTCATGTTAATGCGCCCGGCAATCGGATTGGCGCGGTTGACCGTATCTTCAAACATGATGTACGGGTAGCCGGATTCAAACTGGATTTCCGCCAGCGTCTGGAAGAAATCGCGGGCATTAATGTAGCTTTTACGCACGCGATCGTCGGCCAGCAACTGCTCGTACATCTCGCTGATGGCTACGTCGCCGAACGGTTTGCCGTATAAACGCTCGACATCATAGGGCGAGAACAGCGCCATCTCAGCGTTCGCTTTCGCCAGACGGAAAGTGATATCCGGGATCACCACGCCCAGCGACAGGGTTTTGATACGGATTTTCTCGTCGGCGTTTTCGCGCTTGGTATCGAGAAAACGCAGAATATCCGGGTGGTGCGCGTGCAGATAAACCGCGCCTGCGCCCTGGCGTGCGCCAAGCTGGTTGGCATAGGAAAAGGCATCTTCCAGCATTTTCATCACCGGGATCACCCCGGAGGACTGGTTTTCAATGCGCTTGATCGGCGCGCCGGCTTCGCGCAGGTTGGAGAGCAGAAATGCCACGCCGCCGCCGCGTTTGGAAAGCTGCAACGCGGAATTCACCGCGCGGCCAATCGACTCCATATTGTCTTCAATGCGTAACAGGAAACAGGAGACCAGCTCGCCGCGCTGCTGTTTGCCGCAGTTGAGGAACGTTGGCGTCGCGGGCTGAAAACGGCCTGAGAGGATCTCGGTGGTTAACTGGCGCGCCAGCGTTTTATCGCCCTGCGCCAGCGTCAGCGCCACCATGCAGGCGCGATCTTCGAAATGTTCAAGATAGCGTTTGCCATCAAAGGTTTTCAGGGTGTAGCTGGTGTAAAACTTCCATGCGCCGAGAAAGGTCTGGAAGCGAAAACCGCTGGCGTGCGCATCGGCAATCAGGTCAACGACGAACGCGCGGTCGTAACGGGCCAGCACGCTGTCGTCGTAATAACCTTCCGCCACCAGCCAGTTCAGACGTTCATCCTGGCTGTTAAACGTCACGGTATTCGGGCGCGCATGGGTTGCCATAAAGGCGTCCACCGCCTCGCGGTCTTTATCAAACTGGATGCGGCCGTCTTTATCATAAAGATTCAGCATCGCATTCAGCGCGTGGAAATCGGGCGCGGATTGCATCACGCGCTCTGCGGTTGTCGTAGCCAAAATTCGCTCACTCCTTTACGCACGTTGTCGATGTCCTGTTGAGTGCCCATCAACTCAAAACGATACAGATACGGTACGGCGCATTTTTGCGATATCACATCGCCTGCGCGGCCAAAGGCTTCACCGAAATTACGGTTGCCGGAGGCGATCACGCCGCGAATCAATGCGCGATTTTGCGGATCGTTTAAAAAACGGATCACCTGGCGCGGAACCGCACCTGCCGTACCGCCGCCGCCATAACTGGGCACCACCAGGATATAGGGTTCGTCTACCTGGATGCGTTCACGCTCATTAAGCGGAATGCGCACCGCCGGCAGCCCGAGACGCGCGATAAAACGCTGCGTGTTTTCCGAGCTGCTGGAGAAGTAGACGAGAGTGCTCATGCGCTGGCGACGCTCGGCGCGGCATGTAAGCGGTTAATCATATCCGGGCGAAAACCGGACCATGTTGTTTCCCCGGCGACAACCACCGGTAACTGACGAAAGCCCATCGCACGCAGCTCATCTGCCGCTTCCGGCACGTGGTCAACGTTCACCATTTCGAACGCCAGGCCACGGCTTTCCATCGCACGTTTGGTGGCGTGGCACTGAACACAATCATTTCGAGTGTAAATGGTAATGCGCATAATTCGTATTTCCGTCTAAAATGGATTGGCGGCGCGAAGGTTCGCGTCAGTTAGTGTCTGTGTTACTGATCCGAATACTAGATGTAGTTATTTAAAGATGCAACCACACAATATATAGGAAATTGTCATAGGCTTTGCCCGGAGGATAGAAACAATGGGTAAGGGCGGTGTGTACGCGTTTCGTACAGAAAAGGGCGATGTGCAGACAAATAAAAACCCCTGCGGGCGTTGAAACCAGCAGGGGTCAGCAGGGTGGAAATCTGTTAGCGGCGCAAGCTCAGCAGCGCGCCAAGAAAAATACCGACCGCAGCGGCAGCGCCAACGCTGCACCAGGGTTTGTCTTTCACAAACGTATCGGCACAACCCACGGCGTCTCTCGCCGCTTGTTGCACACGGCTGCGGCCATGCATGCGTGCGCGGGTCTCTTTCAGCAGGGCCTGTGCTTTACGGCGCGCGCTTTCCGCTTCGTCTTTCGCGTCGCTGCCCCAGGATTTCAGCACGGCTTCGAGGCTGTCAGCGAGCTGGTTAACATCGTGGTTAATATCCTCAACACCTTCATCTACGTCACGGCGATTCGGTCTGTTAAACATAGGATCCTCCCTCGTTTTCGATGTGAATTTTAGTTTAGACCATAATTTTCAAGGCCAGACGGCAATCACGCCTTTCAGGTTCGTTTGTGGAATTTTCTGAGTCACGGTCCATGCTCAGTCATGTAAGGTGGCGAGGCTTTGGAAAGATGACGAGGAAAATCTATGTATTTAAGACCCGATGAAGTGGCGCGCGTGCTGGAAAAAGTGGGATTTACCATGGATGTGGCCACGCCGAAAACCTATGGTTATCGCCGTGGCGAAAATTATGTGTATGTTAACCGCGAAGCGCGTATGGGACGCACGGCGCTGGTGATCCACCCCACATTGAAAGAACGCAGTTCGTCGCTTGCGGAACCCGCCTCGGACATCAAACTGTGCGATCACTACCAGAATTTCCCGCTCTATTTCGGCGGCGATGCGCAGGAGCATTACGGCATTCCGCACGGCTTTAGTTCGCGCGTGGCGCTGGAAAAGTTTATTACGGGGTTATTTGGCGAAGCGCATTAAAAGGCGACAGACCAAAGCCTGCCGCCCGCCATCAGGCCTTGGCCTGATGGTAGTTGCTCACCCGGAACAGGCGGCGGCAATAATCGAGGAAGTAACCGTACACTGCGCCCATCATCATCGACAGCACAATATTGGAGCTGACTGCGGCGACAATCTGGTGCCAGTCGGCACCGACTCCCCACAAAATAGCGACATACACCGGTGACTGGAAGGTCACATAAGCCAGCACATCGGCGAGATTTTTCATCCAGCCAGACGGGCTAATACGGCGGGCGTAACGCATAAATGCATCGCGGTACATGCCATAAGGCCAGGCGATAATAATGTTCACCGGGATAGCCACCAGCCGCGATGAAAGTGACTGTTCAAAGCTCATTCCGGAGAGAAATATTTCAATCAACATGTTCACTACCGAACAGTAGACAACCATAGCAAAGGTGTCCGCAGCGGCGTGACGCAGGCGAGACTGCGAAGAGAACATGGTGGTGCTCCTTGGTAATCAATAAACAGGCTAATGAACGGTCGTGTTAGCGTTTTGAAACGGCTGGTTTGATGTGTGTAGATTATCTGTCTGCATTGAAACTAACAACTAGCTATAAATTTTTATTTTCTTTTCTTTATTGGATCAAGTGCTCTGTGTTTGCGTGAATTTTACGCATTTCATTATTTTTGTTGGGTTGGTTATGAAATATTTTATTTATCAAATGCTTGTATGTTTTGTGTGATGTGGCGCACTGAGCGGCTGGTGACTAAATGGGCGGGTTTTAGAGCGCTATGCTTTGCGAAAGAAAATAAAACATTAGGCAGCATTTTTTATGCTAACTAAGCGTGAATGGCAGTGTTTAATGCTGAAAAAGAGGTTGCTTGTTTATGCGGTTTTTTTGAATGGAAATGAAGTTTTAAGCGGTGGGTGAACGCCCACCGCCGCCGATCAGCAGACGCCAAAATCACCGTCTTCTTTATACAAAGAGACATCTTCCGCTTTCAGCGTGATTTTTGCTGCCTGCTCGTCGTGGGCCGGAACCGCGACAATCTGATCCTGATGGACTTCCAGAACTTTCAATTTTGGCCCGCCAATGCGTGGCTGCACAATATCGCCGACAGAAAACATGCTTTGCTCCTTTTGTAATGAGTTTGTGAAGATAAACATAGCCTGAACCTCTGCCAGGGTACAGCGTAAAAGAGGGTAAACACGGCCAGTGAAAGTGGCAGGTACAGTCAAAGTGGCTAATCTTTAAGGGATTGTCTTTTTTTCAATCAGCTGGAATGACGTTGCACAGGAGGTTTATATGGGTTTCTGGCGAGTTGTATTTACCATTATTCTGCCGCCGCTGGGCGTGCTGCTTGGCAAAGGCTTTGGATGGGCATTTATCATTAACATCCTGCTTACACTGCTGGGCTATTTCCCTGGCCTTATCCACGCGTTTTGGGTGCAAACCCGCAATTAACCCCTGTCGGGCGGGTCTCCGCCCATTATTAAAACTCACCTGATAACACCCCAATTTATGGTGGTTTTGCGTGAATTTTGCGCAAAAAAGTAAAGAAGCGATACGACGCAGACGATAACCGACTGATGAACGTTAATTCTATGGAGAAGATATGAGCATTCAGGATGTCGGTTCGGCTGCCGCGTTACAGACGTTGCCCGAAGTACGTCAGTCAAAAACCATCATGTTTGCCGGAAAAGAGATCGTCACGGAGCGCTCGATTTCCGTCAACATTTCAGCAGAAGCGCTGGCGAAGGGCATGGAAGGGCACACGCCGCCAACCAAAGAAGAAGCGGAAAAGAGGGCTCAGGCAATGGCGGTGGTTCGCAATGCCAACATGGCCACTTATGCCCGTGGGCCAAGCCTCGCCAGCGAGTTCTATTCCGATCCGCAAAGCGCGGGCGACGCGGTGAAATTTATCGACTTTTTCCAGCACTCAACCGTTAACCCTGATGACATGGCCGCCGCGCTGCATCAGGCGCTGGTCTCACCGCAAGCGAGCGGTGATTACACTACCAGCGCGATGGATCTGTCGATGACCCAGGCGAAGCTGAATGAGGTGGTGTCAAAGTACATCTCTGCTGATTATCAGCAACAGGCCAGCGCGTTTGTCGCTGGTTTTATTGCTGATAAAGCCGATCAGGCCGATCAGATTAACCGCGTGGTGCTGACACAGGCGTCGAATCTGGCGCAAAGTCTGGGCAATACGACACAAGCCAGGCAACATCAGCAGGCGATTGATCAACTGAGTGCGGGCACTCATGCCTCCCAGACGGTACGCAATCAAATGCTGAGTATCACCGCCAGCGGTACTGACAGCGATAGCTGGTTTACACAGTTTAATCAGTCAGTGGACAGTAGCGGAACGCTGCCGTTTATGCGTGATATCGAGAAAAACCACATCAGCGCGCTACAGCAGCAATGGCAGCAGTTTGCGGTCTTTTTGCAGACCGCAAAACAGAGCGATGCAGCACAAGAGGCGGGCAAGCAGTAGCCAGTAACCACTACCGCGTTGCAGCGCCATCCGGCTTAAGAACATCATCGTGAAAGGAAGAAAAGCCAGCGCGACAAGCATATCGCGCTGGTTTTTTCGCGGGTGTCAGAACGTTTCCCAGTTGTTGTCACTACTTGAAGGCGCTGCGGTAGCGACCGGGCGCAGCGGCGTGGCTTGCGGTTTGCCCTGTTTTGCACTCAGGAGTGGGTTGTGTCCGTTAACACGGAACACGGCAACCGCCTGACGCAACTGCTCGGCTTGCTGCTCCAGCGCGGCGGAAGCGGCAGCAGATTCCTGTACCAGCGCGGCGTTCTGCTGGGTTACGCTGTCCATCTGCGATACCGCGAGGCTCACCTGCTCAATTCCCTTGCTCTGTTCTTCAGAGGCGGAAGCGATTTCACCCATGATATCCGTCACGCGCGTAACAGCGTTGACGATCTCTTTCATCGTATCGCCCGCTTCAGCAACCTGCGTGGTACCGGAGTTCACCCGGTTCACCGAGTTATCGATCAGAGTTTTGATCTCTTTAGCCGCCTGCGCACTGCGGCTTGCCAGCGTACGGACTTCGCCTGCCACCACCGCAAAACCACGGCCCTGTTCACCGGCACGCGCCGCTTCTACCGCAGCGTTGAGCGCGAGAATGTTGGTCTGGAAGGCGATGCCGTCAATCACGCTGGTGATATGGGCGATTTGCTGCGAGCTGTCGGAAATTTCGCTCATCGTGCGCACCACGTTATTCACCACTTCGCCACCGCGCGCGGCGGTATCGGAGGCATTTTTCGCCAGATGCGATGCCTGACGGGCGTTATCGGTGTTCTGTTTCACCGTGGCTGTTAACTGTTCCATGCTGGCGGCGGTCTCTTCCAGCGAGGCGGCTTGTTGCTCGGTACGCGACGAGAGATCGTTGTTGCCGGTGGAGATTTCGCTCGCGCCGGTGTAAATCGAATCCGAGCTGTTACGCACCGCGCTGACGGTTTTCACCAGCGATGTTTGCATTTCATGTAAGCCGGCGGCGAGCTGGCTCATTTCGTTGCGCCCTTCGGCCGAAATGCTCATTGTCAAATCGCCCCCGGCGATAGCGCGAATATGCCCCATCACGCTGTGCAGCGGGCGCAAAAGCAAGTGCTGCAAACCGAGCCAGATAACAGTCATCACCGCAATTACCACCAACAAAATCACGCCCAGCGTCCACTGCATGCTGGTAAAACTGCTCTGGTTTTGTTGGGCGGCGGCTTGCAGGAAGGTATTGTTTTCCGCCCGCCATTTGGCGTAGCTGGCATCCATATCATCCTGCGCTTGCTGTGCGTCAAGGTTGCCATAGGCTTCATAGTTATTGGCGCGCAGGAAAGCGATCGACTGCTGCAACACATCGTGCATTTTGGTGATGTTCTGCGCCACTTCGTCGGCTAATGCAGCGTCCTGACCGGCAACGCGCGGTGTGCTTTTATAGTTGTTGAAATAGCCTTCTGACTTACCCAGAGAATCTGCCGCCGTAGTGAGCAGCTTTTCAATGCTGGCCAGCGACGCTGGATCGCGCTGGTTTTTCAAAAAGCGGATTGCCACGCGGGTAACGGTAACGCGTGTTTTGATAAGCGTGTTCACGCTGTCGCCAAGATTTTCTTGCTGCGCGTTCAGAACGCCAGTGTTCTGAAAGTTGACCCTGTCGTTATTGACCGCAGAGTAGAAAAGACCCCCAGTAACCAGTTGAAGAAGACAAAATACTGAAAGAGCAATAATGATGCCTGTAATAACCCGTATATTTTTAAGCATGGCCATAGTCCGTGAGAGAGTCGGGATTGCACCACTAATATCGACCTGGCCAGCATTAACTTTATGATCACTTTTTAAACACTTAAATAAGACTTAAATAAGTGCCGGCGCCTTGCGCGCCGGGAACATGTTTTAGATTTTTTTGCGGCGTTTTACGGCGAGAGCAATACGGGGTTCCAGCAGTTTTGCCACGGCGGCGAAGACGGGAACGACAACCGAGTTGCCAAACTGGCGATAAGCTTGGGTATCGGAAACCGGAATGCGAAACGGTTTTTCGCCCACTTTTTCAAACCCCATCAAACGCGCGCACTCATGCGGCGTCAGGCGTCGCGGGCGACGCGCCTGGTTTTCCGCGTTGGCAAAATCGGCCTCGCCGAGCGCTTTATCCCAACCGCGATCGATAAGAATTTCTGAACCATCTTTGTGATAACGCGCCGAAAGCGTGCGTGCTACGCTATCCGCGCGGGTTGGATCAACCAGCCCGAAACCAAAACCATTGCCTTTCGCGGCGTGTTTTTTCGCGTAGCGATAGAGGTAATCCCACAGCTTATGCGACAACACATATTTGCTGTCGACGGTTGGCTCCAGTAACTCACCGAACGCGGGCCGCTTTGCCGGATAAAAACGGTCAATATCGCGCAGGGTAAAGCCGTCGGCGAGATCTAAATCGCGGCGAAAACCCACCAGCACAATGCGCTCGCGGTGCTGAGGTAAAAAGTGTTTGCCATCGATGATTTTCGGGTCATCTTTGCCGTTTAGCGCGGCGTCAGCGACGTCATAGCCCAGCTCATCCAGCGTATTCATGATCACGCTGAAGGTTTTGCCTTTGTCGTGGCTCTTTAAATTTTTAACGTTTTCCAGCACGAAGATCGCCGGGCGACGGGCTTTGATAATGCGCGCCACATCGAAAAATAGCGTGCCCTGCGCTTCGCACTCAAACCCGTGCGCGCGACCCATGGCGTTCTTTTTACTCACGCCCGCGAGGCTAAAGGGCTGGCAGGGAAATCCGGCGAGCAGAACATCGTGGTCAGGGATCGTTGCGGCGATATGCGCATAGGCGTCGGCTTCGGAAACGTTCGGGTTGCCGCTCAGCGTCACTTCGCGAATATCCTGATTGAAGGTATGCGTGGCGTGATCGTTGTACCAGTTGGCTTTATAGGTGCGCACCGCGTTTTTATTCCATTCACTGGTAAACACGCACTGCCCGCCAATGGCTTCAAACCCGCTGCGAATACCGCCGATACCGGCGAAGAGATCGATAAAGCGAAAACGATAGTTCGGGTGATGGGCGGGCGGGGAGGGCAGCAAGCTGCGAAGCTGCGCTTCTTCGGCGGCGGTGAACGTTCTCGGATTGCCTTTGCCGTTGATCCAGCGGTTGAGCGATTCGCGGCTCCACTCGGCTTTACCCGCTTTTTTTAACTGCTCCGCCACATATTTCTGGCCGTAGATTTCCAGCACCTGATCCAGTAGTACCCGGTCCCGTTCCTGCTGTCGCTGCTGGTCAGTATCTGCCTGCGCCAGCAGATCCTGCGCAAGTGAATCAAATTCCGCCATGACGTCTCCTTGGGGTTAGGCCCTGAAATATATCACTCATTTGACCCAGAGGATAATCGGCAGGTGCGGGGATTTTTACTGCGCAATAAATGAAGGCGGTACTGATTCGGTGAGCCACACGCCGTTATCAGCTTGATAGAAAACAAAGCCCTGCGTCTGCATCTCGCCTGCGTTAACTCGCAGCACCACCGGTTTCCCATGGCGCTGGCCAACTGCCGTTGCTGTGACTTCATCGGCGGATAAATGCACATAATGGCGCGATTTTGCCTCAAGCCCCTGCGTCAGAATGTCGTCAAGGAAACGGGTAGCCGTGCCGTGATAAAGCGTTTCTGGCGGCACTTTCGGTTGATAGGAAATATTGACCTGCGCGGTGGAATGCCCCTGCGCGGCGCGGATTGATACACCATCGGCAGATAAAGTGAAGCGCTTTTTATCGCTGGTCTCGACAATCTGGCGGATCAGCTCGTGGGTAAACGCATAACCTTGCATCGCTGCGCCGGCGATCAGCGCATCAATATTGGCCCAGCCTTCCGCATCCAGCGTCAACCCAATCGCCTGAGGTTCATGGCGTAAGACGTAACTTAAAAACTTGCTCATCTCACTCTGTTTTTTGTCCATCAATGACTCTCCGTTTGAAAGCGCCATTATCGGGCGACTTTTCTGTGCGGGCAATTACCCACTTCTGGCAGCGCAAACCTGCTTAACTGCGGTTCCACGGCATTTTCGCCAGCAGCAGCGCCATGCCACACCAGCCGCTCAGACCCGCAAACAGCAAACCCGCGCCGACAAAACCCGACAGCAGGAAGAAATTAGGGTGAAGCGTAAAACCAAGCACCACACCGAGCAGGATCAGGCTGCCTGCCACAATCTGCACCTGCTGCATCAGCGGGCGCGGCTGACGTTTATCCTGCATCGTTGGCAGCTTTTCGCGCTTCCAGTTATTGAGCCCACCGTCGAGGATCATCACCTTAGCTGGCGCTGCGGCGCGTACTAATGCGTCGGCGTTTTGTTGCGTGCGCATGCCGGACTGGCAATGGAAAATAACCGTTTGGTCCGGCGAAATTGGCGTAACAGTTTGCCCGGCAAGCACGTCGTCCAGCGGCAGGGAAACCGCGTCCGGCAAATGTTCACGACGAAATTCATCCGCCTGGCGAATATCAACAATCAGCGCGCCGTTTTGCTGCTGCGCACTGGCTTCTTGTGGGCTGACGAGGGTGTACTGCATGGTTATATCTCCGGGCAATAAATGGTTTTCAGCGTATGAACCAGCGTGCGGATCGCAGGCGCTTTAATGAAGTAGTTCACCCGCTGCGCCTGGCGCTGGCTTTCGATCAACCCTTCCTCTTTCATCCGTGCCAGATGCTGCGACGTGGCGGAAGGGCTAAGGCCTGTAATCGCGCTTAGCTCCCCGGCGGATGTGCCGGGCGCGTCGCACAACATGCAGAGGATCAGTAAACGATGCGGGTTACTCATCGCTTTCAGCAGGGCAGACGCTTTCTCTGCCTGCGCTTGCAGTAAGGTGATATCCGGACTGGTCATTTTATTTTAGCATTGTCTAAATTTAGATAACTCTAAAATAAGTGGCGTGGAGAAAGCAACCTGTATGAATAAATTACTCACACTTTCGGTTTGAATTCTGGCCGCCGACTCCGTTTACTGACGGCTAACATCCCGCTATCTATGGAGAAAAACGTGAAAGTTTGCCGCTATCTCAACTGTGCGATTTGCGCCCTTACCATGTGGGTCAACGGCGCGAACGCCTGGAGCAACGCGCTGCCGGTTGGGCCTGCGGCAGGTGATCAAACGCTTTCGCCGTTTTATATCTGGGATGGCGCGTTACCCGATAAACCCGGCGTGATGCTGCGTGAAGAGCCGATTCCCGGTCAGCCTGACATTACTGATGCCAGCGAGATCGCGCGCATTCTTTATACCTCGCAGGATAAACGCTGGAATGCTGGCATCGTGCCGGTCAGCGGTACGCTGTGGTTGCCGAAAGGGCACGCGCCAAAAGGCGGCTGGCCGCTTGTCGCCTGGGCGCACGGCACGCTGGGCGTTGCCGATAGCTGTGCGCCTTCCTGGACTAACCCAACCCCGCGGGATGCGCACTATATCAATCAGTGGCTGAAGCACGGTTTTGCCGTCGTCGCCACCGATTACCAGGGGCTAGGTGGGCCAGGCCCGCACCCATATATGAACTGGGAAGCAGAAGGGCGTTCGGTGCTGGACAGCGTGCGCGCTGTGCTCAGCAGCACGCCGCAACTGGCAAATAACCTGGTGATCAGCGGTCAGTCGCAAGGCTCCGGCGCATCGCTTGGCGCCAGCCTGCTCGCGGCGGATTACGCGCCGGAACTCCAGCTTCGCGCGACCATTGCTACCGGTGTGGTCGCCACTTTTCCGGATGGCCCGATCAAAGCGGGATCTACGCGGCCAGGGCAGCGCGATCCTGCCCGTTTTACGCTGCTGCGCATCATTGGCGGTTCGCTGCCGGACGGCGCACCGCCAGCGGAAAAATGGGTGACAGATCAAGGCGCGAAGATGCTGGCGCTCGCCAGAACATCCTGTATGCCGGAACTGGGGCGCTATGAGCGCCACGAAAAACTGACTGGTGACACGGTGTTTATCGGTGGCACAAAACAGGTGGAGTCAACCTTGCTTGCGGTAACGGATATGCCGGTGAAAACCTTTCCTGCGCCGCTGTTTACCGCAACCGGGCTTGCCGATCATACGTTGTCACCGCATCACCAGTACGCCGCTATCGCTGCGCTCTGCGCGGGTGGCAATGCGGTGGAGTGGAAGACCTACCCCGGCATTACGCATAACGGTGTGGTTAACGTCGCTTTCGATGACGAACTGAAATTTGTACGCGGCGTGATGGAAAACGCCCCGCAGTCCAACAGTTGTGGTTCGTTACAGGCCCCGGGGAAATTGCAGCAGCCATTAGAGGGCGTGCCGTTTAACCGGTAGCGTACCGGGCAGACCAGAAATGCAGCAATACACTCTCCGCCTGAAAGACAGCAAGTAAAAGGGAGAAATCGGTGTCAGGCACCGGTTGTCGATAACCGACACCGACGGGGTTTTGCTGAAGAGTGATGTGCTCATGCTCCTCGCCTGTTTGTGTTAAGCCGCCAGCAGGGCTGCATGCTTAAAAACAGAGCAAACAGGAGAGGGGGGCAGGCGGAATATATTCTTATGACGTGGAGTGGCGAAAGCGCAGCGTTGCAGGCAGCACCCGCTGCGGTGAAGCCGGTTCATTGCCTTCTATCATCTGGGTGATGATATCAAAGCAGTCCTGCGCGAGTCGCGGGACATTCTGCTCCACCGTATCAATCGGTAGCGTCAGCGAATCATATAAATAGTGATCGTCGAAGCTGGCGATATGAATATCGCTCTCCAGCATATGGTGCTGGCTCATATAACGCAGCACCCCTTCCAGCAGGCCGCAGGCGGCGGTGAACAGCGCTTTTGGCGGGCGGCCCAGTTTCGCGCACAGGGCGGAGAACATTTCGTAACCGCTGCTCGGATGATAATTACCGTGAATAATCCACTCCGGGCGCGGAGTCACACCGGCGCGCTCCAGCCCTTGCATAAATCCGGCAAGGCGGTCTTTGGTGGGCGACAGGCGCGGTTGCCCGCCAAGAAAGTAGACTTCATCCGGGTTGGCGCGCGCCAGCCGTTCGACCAGTTCGGCGGTCGGCGTCAGCGAATCGGTGATCACCAACGGCAACTGTGTGTCATTGATATGGCGGTCAAACAGCACCACCGGCAACTGCTCGCTGAGCTTCACATAGTCGGCGTCGTTTTGCATGCTGGAGGCGACAATCAGCCCGTCGACCTGGCGCGCAACCAGGTTATTGACCACCACCGTTTCCTGGCTGGCGTTTTCATCGGTACAGGAGATAAGTAGCTGCAAACCGGCTTCGCGGCAGAGATTTTCCAGCTCGTGAGAAAAAACAGCGAAACCGTAGTTGGTGATTTCCGGCACCACCAGCCCCAGCGTGTGGCTGCGGTTTTCACGCAGCAGGCGGGCGTGAATGCTGGGCTGGTAATGATGCTGCTGGGCGATAGCCTGCACGCGATCGCGCGTCTCCTGCGCCACGCGCAGCTCTTTACCACGGCCGTTAAGCACCAGGCTGGCGGTGGCTTTTGAGACCCCCGCCAGCGCGGCGATATCACTGATGGTAACGCGTTTTGTTTTTCTCACGGTTGTGCATCGGTTAAGGAAACAAGCACTTATTCTACCATGCAAGCACGTAACGACCAGTAGCTGGCCTGCACTTCTGCGTCTCCCGTCAGGGTTATTTGCGCCGGATGGGCCGGGAAGTAGCGGCTGCTCATCACCCCTTCGCCATCGTTGATAAAGATTTCGACGCTGGAGTGGTCGCAAAAGATCTGCAACTTATGCGCACATCCGTTCCAGTAACGGTGCTGCCACACGCCGTTCTCCAGACTGCGACGTGAAAGACGCAGTTCATCGTGCTGCCATTCGAGGCGCAGCGTATCGGCGAAATCCAGCGTTATGCCGCCCGCACTTTCCAGCACCAGTTCCAGGCGCTGCGCATCCAGCGCGGGCATCTTGTGCGCTGTGCCGCGATAATGTTGCTGATCACCACGCAGTGCCTGCAACTCCCTGACCGGTTGCTGATAGAGTTTTCCGTTGCGCGAGGACAGCTCTCGCAGGCAGGTCATCTGGTGGATCCAACCGTTGGCAACGGTCGGCTGACGCATCTCTTCGCCGTCCGGCACGCCCATCCAGCCTACCAGCAGGCGGCGCCCGTCGGCGCTGAGCGTGGTTTGCGGAGCATAAAACTCAAACCCGGCGTCCAGTTCGTGAAAGTCGCCGTGCTGGTAGCTTGCACTGGCGTAGTCGAGCTGACCGCTTAAATAAGCGCTTGGGTAAGTGTTGAGATAACGCTTCTCTTCCCGCGCGATCCCCTGCGGACAGCAGATTAAAAACGTACTGCCGTTAAGGGTGAACATGTCCGGGCACTCCCACATATAGCCCGCGTCACCCAGTCCACCCAGCCCGCTACCGGCGATTTCGCCAAGGTTTTGCCAGTTCCACAGGTTTTCGGAACGCAGGAGTAAAACTTTGCCCTGCAATTGCAGGTCCTGCGCGCCCAGTACCATGTACCAATAGTCGCCGTGGCGCCACACTTTCGGGTCGCGAACGTGGCCGGTGTAGCCGTGCGGCAGGGGGATGGCCGGGCCGAGCTTGTCGAAGCCGCCCGCGCTGTTTTGCACCGCCAGGCATTGCCACGCGGTGCGCGTGCCATCATCAAATTTCACATTGCCGGTATAACAAAGCGTCAGGACGCCATTGTTATCAACAGCGCTGCCGGAATAACAACCGCTGCGGTCATACTCTTCATCAGGCATCAACGCGACAGGTTCATGCTGCCAGCGCACTAAGTCCTCTGAACTCCAGTGCCCCCAGCACTTGTGCTGGTGCTGGCAGCCCAGCGCATTCCACTGGTAGAACAGGTGGTAGCGCCCGGCAAAGTGGATAAACCCGTTTGGATCGTTGAGCAGCCCGGTGGCCGGCGCCAGGTGCCAGCCGGGGTAGTGGCTGTCATTCAGCGCCTTCGGTAGACCTTTCATCACCGCCTGTAAAATGGCGGGTAGCAGCGGTTGTGAAGCCATTATTCAGAGTCCGTTTTGTATTTCAGCAGGTAAGAGATAACAAAGGCGACGCTAAAGGCGATAGCCATGCCGATAATATAATTCAGCAGCGAGCTGGCCTGCACAATCGCCATCCCTGGTAGGCCGGTCAGGCCAACCGCCGTCATATAGACATGCACCGACACCACCCACGCGCCGCCAACCGCGCCGCCAATCAGTGCGGCGATAAACGGTTTTACAAAGCGCAGGTTGATACCGAAAATTGCCGCCTCGGTAATGCCGAGCAGGGCAGAGAACGCCGAGGGCAGGGTAATCGCTTTAATCTTCGCGTCTTTGGTTTTAAACCATACCGCCAGGCACGCGCCGCCCTGCGCCACGTTTGCCATCGCCCAAATCGGCAGCAGGAAGTTAACGCCAATCGATGGATTCCCCAACAGCCCGGCTTCAATGGCATGGAAGCTGTGGTGCACACCGGTGATCACTATCACCGAATACAAGCCGCCGAACAGCAAACCGGCCAGCCATCCGGCATGGGTGATAAGGGTGCTGAGCACAAACGAGATGCCGTCGCCGAGCGCGCGACCCGCCGGGCCGATAATCAACATCGCGACAAAGCCGGAGATAATCACCGTCAGGAACGGCGTGAGGATCAGATCCAGCGCATCCGGGATCACCCGGCGCAGCTGTTTTTCCAGCAGGCTCATAAACCACACCGCCAGCAGCACCGGGAAGACAGTCCCCTGGTAGCCGATCATCGCCACTTCGATGCCGAAGAAATTCATGGTGTGGAAGCCAGCCGCCACGCCCCAGGCGTTGGTCAGCGCTGGGTGAGTCAGAATGCCGCCGAGCGTTGCGCCAAGGTACGGGTTACCGCCAAATTCGCGCGCGGCAGTAAAGCCAATCAGGATCGGCAGAATGATAAACGCCGCCGAGCTGAACATGTCGAGCATGATATAGAGCGCGTTGTCGGCGCTGACCCAGCCGTAGGTTTTCACCATCCCCAGCAAGCCCATCAGCAGGCCGGAGGCGACAATCGCCGGAATAATCGGCACGAAAATGTTGGAGAGCAAACGGGCGATACGCTGGAACGGGTTCAGTTTACGCGCGGCAATGTCTGCCGCTTCCGATTTACTGGTTTCGCTGATCCCGGCTTCGGCAATAAACGCGGCGTAGACTTTGTTCACTACGCCTGTGCCAAAGATAATCTGCAACTGACCAGCGTTACGAAAGCACCCCTTTACGCCGTCGACTTTGCCAATCGCGGCAGTGTCTGCTTTAGCGTCTTCCACCAGCACCAGGCGCAGGCGTGTCGCGCAGTGCGCGGCGCTGGCAATATTGTCCTTGCCTCCCAGCAGCGGCAGTAGCGACCGGGAAATTTGTGCAAAATCCATAAAAACCTCTGTTTTATCGTTTTTGTGGGACTAACCGGCAAAAAGGGCTCCCGAAGGAGCCGTTTCATCAGAACCAGGTTTCCATTTGTACGCCGAAGTTCCATTCACCGCCGGCCTTGAAGCCGTCGCTGCCAAAGGCATCGGAGCTCGCATATTTATCCAGACGATGATCCCAGTCCATCCAGGTGGCGAACAGGCGGATTTCCGGGCGTTTAAGGAATTCACCCACATCGCTGGCTTTCAGCGTTGGGGCGACGGTGAGTTTGTAGAAGTTGCCGCTGACCGCGTTGCGGCTGTTGTAGCCTTCCGGGCGCAGATCCATGTACTGATAGCTGCCTTCATACTGCATTTCGAAGTTTTCGGTAAAGCCCTGAATCAGGCGCACGTTGGCGGTTGCCCATTGATAGCTGTCGCCTTTGACATAGCGATCTTTGCTGGTCTGCGCCAGCAGTGCCGGGGCAATATGCCAGCCGCCGCCGAGCGGCGTAATACCGTAGCTGGCAAGACGCCAGGTGTTGGCTTCCGGCAGCAGCGCGCCGTCTGAACCGATCGACTTCACTTCCGCACCCAGGCCGTGACCATACAGCAGCGCGGTTTTCGCTGACCCTTCGCGCAGGCCGTAGAAGCTGTCGTTATGCAGGCCGAGCAGGGCATGTACGCCGGTGTTCGCCGCATCGCTCTTCACTTTGTTGCCGTCGAGATCGAGGCGATCATCGTTGTCTTTGGCGCGCATCCCGCTCACCATCAACTGCACCGGACCGTAGAAGTTATTCAGCGAGAGAATGTAGTTCTGCGCGGTGTTTTTGCTGTTTTCGATATCACCGAAAGTGCGCCCGTAAATCGAGACGTTGCTGCGCGCGTTGTCGCCCCATTTCATGTCGTAGACGCCCGCGCCGGTCCCGGCGAGGAACACCACATCGGAGTCGATCCAGTGAATGTCGAAGTTGTCGCGGTCAAAGCGTTTACCGGCCCAGACGGTGGAATCTTTAAACGCGCCGCTGAAGCTTGGCAGATGGCCGATTTCGGTAAATGCCTGGCGCAGGTTGAGATCGCTTGAGGACGCCGTCCAGTCGTTATAGGTTTTCTGCCCGTCGGCGAGCATCACTTTAAAGCGCGTGGTCGCACCGTTCGCCAGCGTCTGTTTATGCTCGAGGTTCATCTCAACATAGGTGTCCGGCTCATTCCCCAGACGACCAACGTGGCCGCCGGTTTCTCCGGCAGGTGTCACCGTTGGGCCACCCTGCGTTTTGGCGGCCGAGTTGTTCATCAGCAAGCCGGAGCGGGCGTAGCCGTGGAACTCAAACCCGCCTTCTTCAGCGGCTTTTTGTTCCAGTTTGGCGATACGCTGCTCAACCGGGGCGGTGGTGGTCTGGTTTTTTTGCTGGGCGGCAGCCAGTTGCTGGGCCTGTTTTTCGGCGGCCTGCGCACGGTTTTCGGCGGCGTTAGCGCGTTGTTCTGCGGCTTGCAGGCGCTGTTCCAGTGCGGCGAGACGCGCTTCAATGCTGCTCATGCTGGGGTCGGCGGCGTGAGCGGCCCCGGCGCTTAATATCAAACCAAGGGTTACGGCGAGCGTGCTTTTTTTCATCTTTTTGCATCCCTAAGGAAGAGCCATCATCACAGAGTTATTTTGCTAAACCGGTTTAGGCCTCGAATCATAATCAAGGCCATTTTCTCCACGCAATGAAATTTGCTAAACCGGTTTAGTGATTGTGAGACGGCTCGCAAAACGAAGCCGCAGGCCCGCTAAATCAGCGGCATTGTTCCAGAAGCTGGTGGTGATACGGCAGGGCGGTCATCGCACCTTTGGCGGTAGTCGCCAGCGCGCCGCAGATCTGCGCGCTGGCAAGCCTCGCGGACAACTGCGCTTCGCAGTCCGGCAGACCGTGCTCCGCGAGCCCCCACAACAGCCCGGCGACAAAGGCGTCGCCCGCACCGGTGGTATCGATGCTCACCACCGGTAAAGTGGGGTAGTGGAAAATCTTGCCGCTGTGCCAGGCGGTGACGCCCGCTTTTCCTTGTGTCACCAGTAATAAGCTAATGGCATAACGGCTTGCCATGGCTTGCATGCTGGCCTCAAGCTGTGTGGAACCGGAAAAAAACGCCAGCTCCTCTTCAGACAGTTTCACCACATCGGCCAGCGTTAACGCCTGGCTCAGGCACTGGCGAAGCTGCGTGGCGTCCGACCAGAGATCCTGGCGGATATTGGGATCGAAGCTGACAAAGCCGCCCGCGCTGCGCACCCGCTGCATGGCAGAGAAGGTGGTGGATCGCGATGGTTCTGCTGCCAGCGCAATCGAGCAGCAGTGTAGCCATTCGCCGCACTGGAATTCCGGCAGGTCGCTTTCGGCAAGAAACAGGTCGGCGCTCGGGCGTACCATAAAGGTAAACGAACGTTCACCGTCATCGTCCAGCGCCACCACCACCGTGGAGGTGCGCTGCGACGGGTCAGCGCGCATAAACGCCGTGTCGACCTGTTCTGCTGACAGCGTTTGTTGCATAAAACGACCAAATGGATCGTCACCGACGCGGCCAATAAACCCGCTATTTCCCTGTAACCGCGCAACGCCGACCGCAACATTCGCCGGTGCGCCGCCGGGACACTGCATTAAATGCCCCGGTGCTTCCGGCAGTAAATCCACGACGGCATCGCCCAGACACCAGACTCTGGCTGACATGCTTTTCTCCTGACAAAATGTATTGCTAAAAATTAACTAAAACGGTTTAGCAAATCAATGACGTTTTGCAAGACCTGTGATTTTTTAACCCCTGCTGTGCGGTGGATTTTATGCGCAACGTAAAAGATATATCAGAGAAAGAAGAATATAGTCAGGCGGAAAATAACAATTCCCGGCCATATAAGATCTGAATTCTTCTCATGAAATATAAATTAAGATAATGAGGGCGGTTATTTATATCAGCAGGTTAGCTGCTCTTATTAATAAATATACATTTCACCTGTTAATGGTTTTTTTCTTTAAAATTCAGTCTAATGACTTGCCATTTCCATTCATTTAATTACTGGATAAGGAAATTCCATTCGTTTGAAAAAATAAAAATCAGGGTTTATAGCTTTCTCAGGCATAACGAATTACCGATTGCACCCATAAGGAGAGAGCACATGGATGAGCAATACCCTGGCATAGATGATATTTATGCCTCCCTGGAATTATCTTCGTCCCTGGAAAAACACCAGTTCCCCGCTAAAGAACGGGACCCGCGCAATGTCTTTGCCGCAGTACGCGACGAATTGATGCTTGACGGTAACTCACGACAAAACCTGGCAACGTTTTGCCAGACATGGGTCGATGATGAAATTCGGACATTGATGGATTTGTCCATCGACAAGAACATGATCGATAAAGACGAATATCCGCAAACGGCTGAAATTGAGTCTCGCTGCGTACATATGCTGGCCGATTTATGGCACTCGCCGGAGGCGCAAAACACGCTCGGTTGCTCGACGATTGGTTCCTCTGAAGCGGCAATGCTCGGCGGGCTGGCGCTGAAATGGCGCTGGCGAAAAAAACAGGCCGCTGCAGGCAAACCTACCGACAAACCGAACCTGATCTGCGGGCCTGTGCAAATCTGCTGGCACAAGTTTGCCCGCTATTTTGATGTTGAGCTGCGCGAAATTCCCCTGCAAGGCCAGCGGTTAGTGATGAACGCCGAAGAGGTGATCAAGCGGGTTGATGAGAACACCATTGGCGTTGTCCCGACGATGGGCGTCACCTTCTCGTGCCAGTATGAGCCGGTAAAAGCGGTGCATGATGCGCTGGATAAGCTGCAACAGGAAACCGGTCTTGATATTCCCATCCATGTTGACGGTGCCAGCGGCGGGTTTCTGGCGCCGTTTTGCGCACCGGATATTGCGTGGGATTTTCGCCTGCCGCGGGTGAAATCAATTAATGCCTCTGGCCACAAATTCGGTCTTGCACCGCTGGGTGCCGGTTGGGTCGTATGGCGCGAGGCCGCCGATTTGCCGGAAGAACTGATTTTTAATGTTAACTACCTCGGCGGCAACATGCCGACGTTCGCCCTCAACTTTTCACGGCCTGGCGGGCAGGTCATTGCCCAGTATTACAATTTCCTGCGTCTGGGGCGGGAAGGCTACACGAAAATTCATCACGCCTGTTACCAGACAGCGCAGTATCTGGCGCGGGAAATCGACAAACTTGGGCCGTTCAAAATCTTGTTCGATGGCGACAGCCAGCAAGGCATTCCCGCGCTGGCGTGGACGCTGCGCACCGAGCGCGCCATTGGCGAATACACCCTTTATGACCTTGCAGATCGCCTGCGCAGCCGCGGCTGGCAGGTGCCCGCCTATTCAATGCCAGCCCATCGCGAAGATTTGGTTATCCAGAGGGTGCTGGTGCGCCACGGTGTAAGCCATGATCTCGCCAGCTTGCTGGTGGACGATATTAAGCGCGCGCTTGACTACTTTTCCCGCCATCCGGTCATAAACCCGCTCAGTGCTGAGGAAGCCAGTGGTTTTAATCACGCCTGAGGCCCGGAAAGTCTCGTTATGAAAGGAGGAGTGCCATGGATGCGGTGAACAAAAGCGTTCCGGCTAAGACATTATCCATGATTGGTTTTTTTGCTATCACCGCATCCATGGTGATGGCGGTGTATGAATACCCGACGTTTGCGACATCAGGTTTCAGCCTGGTTTTTTTCTTATTACTGGGCGGTATTTTATGGTTTATCCCGGTTGGCCTGTGTGCGGCTGAAATGGCCACGGTTGAGGGCTGGGAAGAGGGCGGGATCTTCACCTGGGTATCAAAAACGCTGGGAGAACGCTGGGGGTTTGCGGCAATTTCGTTTGGTTATCTGCAAATCGCGATCGGTTTTATCCCGATGCTCTACTTCGTACTGGGCGCGCTGGCTTATATCCTTGACTGGCCAGCGCTGAACAGTGACCCGCTGACGAAAACAATCGCCGCGTTAATCATTCTTTGGGCGCTGGCGTTTACCCAATTTGGCGGCACGAAATATACCGCGCAAATCGCCAAACTGGGCTTCTTCGGCGGTATCCTGCTGCCTGCCGCTATCCTCGTAGTGCTGGCCATCGCGTACCTTCTCAGCGGCGCGCCGCTGGCCATCACTTTTGATATGTCGACGTTTGTCCCGGATTTCACCCGGCTTGGCACGCTGGTGGTCTTTGTGGCGTTCATTCTGAGTTATATGGGAGTTGAGGCGTCGGCTACGCATGTTAACGAAATGAACAACCCAGGCCGTGACTATCCACTGGCAATGATACTGCTGATGATCGCCGCGATTTGCCTCAGTTCGATTGGCGGCTTGTCTGTCGCGGCCGTGATCCCACATAACGAGATCAACCTTTCTGCCGGGGTCGTTCAAACTTTCAGCGTGTTAATCACCCATTACGGTGCCGGACTCGCCTGGGCCGTAAAAGTCATCACGGCGCTGCTGGTACTGGGCGTGCTGGCAGAGATCGCCTCATGGATTGTTGGCCCGTCTCGCGGCATGTATGTCACTGCGCAGCGAGGCATACTGCCTGCGCCATTCGCCCGGGTTAATAAAAACGGTGTGCCGGTGACGCTGGTGGTGAGCCAACTGTTGATGACATCCGTTGCGCTGGTGGTGCTCACCAATTCGGGGGGCGGGAGCAATATGTCCTTTTTGATTGCCCTGACGCTGACGGTGGTGATTTATCTGTGTAGCTATTTTTTATTGTTCCTGGGCTATATGCAGTTAATTCGCAAACAGCCACAGCTCAAGCGCACCTTTCATATTCCCGGCGTAAAAGGATTCCGGCTCGCGGTGGCAGGGCTGGGCTTTTTGGTTTCGCTACTGGCCTTTATCGTCTCTTTTTATCCACCGGCCTCGATTGGCGGCGAAAGCGCCGACGAGAAGTACATCACGCTGCTGGTTATCTGTTTTGTGATTGTGCTGATCCTCCCCTTTCTGGTCTACGCGCTGCATGACAAGCGCGGTAAACAAGGCACTGTGACCCTGGTTGCCATCACCGCTGATAATGCGCCGAAAGGACATTTCTTTATCCATCCACGCGCGCGTTCATCGCATCATTTAGCCCCTAAGGAATAGCAGTTTTTTCAATGATATGAGTCATTAATAAGGAGAAGTGAATGAAAACAACCGTTAGCATCATCGTTGGCAGCTTGCTGCTGGTTTCCGCTGCGACACAGGCAGCAGATAAAGGTAAGCCCGTGAATAGCTGGACATGTGAGGATTTCCTCGCGCTGAAAGCCTCTTTCCAGCCAACTGCCATCGGCATTGCTGAAGCGTTAAATAACAAGGACAAACCTGAAGAAGCGGTGGTGGATGTTCAGGGGATTGAAACGGTGACGCCCGCCGTGATTGAAGCCTGCAAACAGGACAAACAAGCCACGTTCAAAAGCAAAGTGGAGGGCGAGTGGGACAAACTAAAAAAGGATATGTGAACGCGAAAATTTATTATGGCTAACCTGCCGGGGCATTGAGGCCCCGGCAACTTACTCGGGTTTAAACAGCGGCACTGTCTTGCCGGTAATATAGCGTCGGCGCAGCCAGGCCGACGCGCTATCCATCAGCATCACTACCGCCACCAGAATCACGGTGATAAACATCACCACATCCCAGTTCCACAGCCGCATATTCTCGGCGTAAATCAAACCAATCCCGCCCGCGCCAACAAAACCGAGCACCGCTGCCGAGCGGGTGTTGGACTCAATTTGATACAGGCTCAGCGCCAGAAATGTCGGGAAGGATTGGGTAAAAGTGCTGAAGCGGTGTTTCTGCAAACCGCCCGCGCCCACGGCGGTTAAGCCGCGCCCTGGCGAGCGATCCACCGCTTCGTGGCTTTCGGCGTACAGCCGGCCGAGCAAGCCGGTGTCCTGCATGATGATCGCCAGCACCCCGGCAAGCGGACCAAGCCCGACGGCGCGCACAAAAATCAGCCCCCAGATCGCCATATCAATGCCGCGCAACATATCGAACAGGCGGCGCACGAAAAAAGCGATAACGCCCGCAATGCCGCCTTTCATGATGTTGCGCGCGGCAAAAAACGACAACAACAGCGCGAATAGTGTAGCGGTCGTTGTGCCGGCAAAGACAATCGCCAGCGTAATGCCAATCTGCGTGAAGTAGTAACCAAACGGCCAGTTGAGGAAATCATGCCAGACGAACATGCGCAAAATATAACGGCCGATTTGCTGCATGCCGGTCAGCGCCTGTTCAACAGGAATGCCGAACTGCATAAAGAACCACACGTAATAGAGCAGCACGGCAAGGGCGATAAGCCCGAGGCGGCGCAGATAACGCCCCTGCGCCTGGAACAGTTTTTGGTTTAATTTGCGGCTCAATTCCACATTCGGTACGGCTTGCCAGTTGGTCATTTTTTCCCCTCCAGCACCCACTGGCGCAAGCGGCCAGAAAGCGTATCGAGCACGAAAACGACGATAATAATCAGCAACAGTGTGATGCTGACCTGATCGTAACGGTCGAGTTTGATGTTGGTCATCAGCTCCTGGCCGATGCCGCCTGCACCGACCAGCCCAAGAATGGTCGAGGAGCGAAAGTTAATTTCGAGACGCATAAAGCCATAAGAGAGAAAAATCGGTTTCACCTGCGGCCACAGCGCGAAGCGAATGCGTTGTAAACGTGTCGCGCCGCAGGAGGCCAGCCCGCGCACCGGTCTGTCATGCGTGCTCTCGACTGCTTCATAAAACAGCTTGGTCAGGCTGCCAACGGTGTGCAGCGCCAGTGCCAGAAATCCGGGGATCGCCCCGATGCCAAACGCCATCACGAAGATCACCGCCCACGCCAGTTCCGGCATGGTACGCAAAAATGCGACCAGCGTACGCACGGCAAAACGTACCGGCGGCGGAGACCAGGTGTTGCCCGCCGCCAGAAAAGCTAGCACGGCGGCAATGGCGAATGAAACCAGCGTTGCGGCCAGCGCCAGTTGCAGGGTTTCCCAAATCAGCGGGAGCTGGATCGGCAAACGGTAGCCCCAGTACGCCAGCGAGCCTTTGGTGTGGCTGTCGGCAAACAGCACCGGCCAGTGCAGCGTCGGCACCGTTTCCAGCATGTAATCCATAAAGTTCGGCAGCGAGTGCCAGATGGTGGCGAGATTGAATTCTGCCGCGTTACCGGCGGCGAAATAGAGCGCCAGCAGCACCAGCGACCAGGCGACAGTGTCGCGCTTCTGGCGCATTCGGACTTGCTGATAGTAGTGCTCAAACTGCGTATTCGACATATTCATGCGTAGCGGGAGATCCTGTATGACCATCGAATAAAAGCCCCTGGTTTTTACGCAGGGGCCGAAGAATCGATGCGGCGAAGGATTAGCGTGCGGTAACCAGTTCGCGTTTCATCTCGATAATCTGTTTAAAGTCATCCACGCTGCCTGGGCCGATATGCTGCGTACCGCCCATCGCTTTCACGAAGCAGGCGTGGTTATCGGTATCCAGTTTTTTAACCGCGGTAATCACTTTGGCTTTGAAATCCGCCGGCAGGCTGTTGCTCACCAGAATCGGGCCGTTCGGGATCAGCGGCGATTCCCAGATGATGCGGATCTCTTTCATCAGGTTCGGGTGATCCATGCGGATCAGACGGTTAAACGCCCCGACGCTGTAGCCTGAGTTGTAATCGCCGACCATCGAAGTCCAGGTGACAGCGCCCGCGAACTGGCCGTTCAGCACGCCGAGGATGTCCTGCTCGTGACCACCGGAGAAGGTGACGCTGGAGAAGTAGTTGTTGTATTTATTGTCCGCGTTACCGCCAAACTTCTGTTTGAAGGCGTAGTTCGGGATCAGGTAACCGGAAGTGGAATCCGGATCGGCGAAGCCAAACGCTTTACCTTTCAGATCTTCCAGTTTTTTGTACGGGCTGTCGGCTTTCACGATCACCACCGAGTGGTAACCGCGCGATTGATCTTTGTCATCCACCGCGATCCCGACGATATCCACGGCTTTCGGGTTATTGATATACACAGATGCGTAAGAGGAGGGGGACATGCTCAGCACCACATCGACTTTTCCGCCCAACAGACCCTGAATCACGCCCGAATAATCAGACGAGTTGCGCAGCTTGGTATCCACGCTGAGCTCTTTATCCAGAAACTCTTTCACACACTGGTTATCACCAATTTGTTGGGTTGCGTTCTGGCCGCCCAAAATCCCCAGATTTAATTCTTTCGGCTGCTCCGCGGCAGCCGCCTGCCATGCCAGCAGAAGACCTGTCATCAATGCCGATAAACGTAATGCGCCAGAAATATGCTTTTTCATTGTCATTGCCTGTGTCGTCTCATTGGAAGGAATAATTAATGCAATTGACTGATTTCATCGCCGTACAGCACCTGCAGCACGTCCTGCGTTAACCGGGAGGGATGATCGTCAAAAATGATCCGTCCCTGGGAAACGCCGATAACGCGGGTGCAATACTCTTTCACCAGCTCCACGGAGTGCAGGTTCACCATCACGCTGATGCCTTGTTCGCTCACTTCGTGTAACACGCCCATGATGCGCTGGGTATTTTTCGGATCCAGCGAAGCGACAGGTTCGTCCGCCAGTAAAAGAGAGGGGTTTTGGATCAACGCGCGGCAAATGGCGACACGCTGCATCTGACCGCCGGAAAGCGTTTCTGCCCGCTGTAAGGCATGCGGCAGCATGTTCAGCCACTCCAGCAAAGCGATTGCTCTGGCGCGGTCTTCATCGGTAAAGACTTTAAACAGAGATTTCAGCGTCGACGTCTGGCTCAGCCTGCCGAGTAGCACATTGGTCAGCACGTCGAGGCGCGGCACCAGGCAGAAGTCCTGGAAAATCATGCCGCACTGGCTGCGCCACTGATTAAGCGCACGACCTTTCAGATGGGTGACATCGCGCGGCGTACCCACTTCCGGGAAACTTAAAATTTCGCCAGAGGTGGCGCTGTGCGTGCCGTTTAGTACATGCAGCAACGTGGATTTCCCTGCCCCGGAGCGTCCAATCACGCCGACCATCTCACCGCTGTGCAGATCAAAACTGATGTCGTGCAGCACGGTCTGGTGCGCGTTATAGGCTTTACGTAAGTTCTTCACGCTCAGCACCTTTTGCTTCGGCACCGTGTTTAATTGATGCAGAGACGAATAGTGGTCTTCAGAGATTTCTGCCAACGCGCTGTTCATAAGTCTTCCGGTTTTTTCATTAAACTGGCGACCATTAAGAGCACGGGTGATGATCGTTTTATGACGAAAAAGCGAACAAATAATGAACACGGAAGTTTGCCTTTGGAAAGGGCGTGCGAGCGTGCGTCGATTTCGTTATCCTGCCCGCCGCACCACAGGTGCTACGTCAGGCAGTGGGACACACAGCGACGGAGAAAATAAATGGCGTTTACAATGTCTTATTTCGTTTTTATCTTCATTGTCGCCCTGGCGGCGTTTCTGCTTTATTACGCGCTGCGCTGGGTCCGCCAGCTCTTTATCGAAGCCCATGTGATGAAACACGGTATCGGTGCGAATGCCGATATTATTGCCCTTAAACGCACCAACTGGATGGACAGGCGCTCTGTCTATTGTGAACTGGTGTTGCGCTTCAGAACCCGCGAGGGGCAACTGGTGCAGGCGAGCGTGTTTCAGTTCCTGGATAGCCGTGAAATTGTGCGGTTCGCCGAGGGCAACGGCACGACCGTGAAGTACGATCCGCAAAATCCACAGCATATTGTGCTGTATGATCGTCCGCTGATTTTAGGTGACTAATATCCCGGTTATCGATCGTGTAAGCGTTATAAATAAAAAAGATATCGCCTGCGTTAATTCTCTTTCGTCCTCACTTCGTCTTTCTAATAAATCGTTTTCATTCCGTGATGAAAACAGGAACAGATCTATCTGGCTGATCTGTAATGCTTTAACGCATCTATGTGCGCAAACCTGCAACCTCAGTAATTAAATCCCGCCAGCGTCACAAAACCTGGAAAAAACAAGCCACTGCGTTGCAGCGGGTGAAATGCACGCTATATGTTAAATTTGTGTTTAAAAAAATGATACCAAAGGGGTTTGTTCATGGATAAGAAATTCACTGTTCTGGCCGTGGCGCTGGCGGCGCTGTTTTCCGGCGCTACGCTGGCTGCCGTGCCTCAGGGGTACCCGGCGGATTACCAGAAAATCGTAGACGCCGGAACCAAAGAAGGCAAAGTTGTTATTTATTCCACCACCGATACCAAAGCCGCAGGCCCGCTGATCAAGGGATTCGAGGCGCAGTATCCGGGCATAAAAGTGGAATATAACGATATGAACAGTACCGAACTGTACAACCGTTATCTTAGCGAACAGGCTTCCGGTGGCGGCAGTGGCGATGTGGTCTGGAGCTCCTCAATGGATACCGCGCTGAAGCTGGCCACCGACTATGCGGCTGAATACGCGTCGCCCGAGCTGGATAAACTGCCCAAGTGGGCGGTCTGGGAGAAAAAAGCCTACGGCACCACCTACGAGCCAGTGGTCTTTATCTATAACAAACGCCTGATCCCGGCGGGTGACGTACCGGATTCGCACACCGCGCTTGGCAAACTTATCGCCAGTCAGACCGACAAATTCAAAAATAAAGTCACCACCTACGATATCGAAAAATCGGGGCTTGGTTTTATGCTCGCGGTTGAAGACAGCAAGCACGACAAAGACTATTTCACCCACCTGGCGGATGTGGCGAAGGGCGGTTTAACCGTGCAATCCTCCACCGGCACGATGATGGAGCGCGTCTCTTCCGGCGAAAATCTGATTGGCTACAACATTCTGGGCTCCTACGCCGAAGCGCGCGCGAAGGGGGATAATTCGCTGGGCATCTCCTACCCGAAAGATTACGTGCTGGTGCTGTCGCGCGTGTCGTTTATCAGCGCTGAAGCAGAGCACAGCAACGCCGCGAAACTGTGGTTTGACTATGTGCTGTCGGAAAAAGGCCAGAGCATTCTCGCTAACCAGGCGGATATCCCCTCGCTGCGTAACGATATTGAAGGCAAAAACGACATCGACGGCATGACCAAACAGCTGGGCGACGCACTGAAGCCGATTGCGGTGGATGAGTCGCTGCTGGAGTATCTGGAGCCGAAAAAACGTCTGGAATTTATTAAACAATGGCGCGCTGCTGCCGCTAAATAACGCCCTGACCGGTTGTGCGCCGGTTTTGCGCACAACCCTTTTCTCAGCCAGCGGGTTGGCGTGAGGTTCCTGACCAAAGGGAAGATGTATGAATAGTGTGCGCAGAAAATGGCAGGGGTTGCCGCGCGGCGTCATTGTGTTAATTACCGCGCTGGTTATCTATATCCCGCTGTTATTTATTGTGGTGCAGAGTTTTCTCTCGGCGCCCTTTTTTGTCCGCTCCAAGGAACTGAGTCTCGAAGCCTTCGAGTTTATCTTTACCGATCCGGATTTTTATCTGGCGCTGAAGTCCGGCTTTATCCTCGCTTTTGGCCTGGTGTTTATCGCTATTCCACTGGGCGGCATTCTGGCGTTTTTGATGGTGCGCACCGATTTACCGGGCCGCCGTTTTATTGAGCCGCTGATCCTCGTGCCTATTTTTGTCTCGCCGATGGTGCTCGGCTTTGGCTACGTGGTGGCCGCCGGGCCGGTGGGCTTTTTCTCGCGCTGGGCGCAGGAGTTAATCGGCTTTGTGCCATGGAACATCTATTCGATGTTCAGCATCGTGGTGATTGCCGGACTAACGCACGTCCCGCACGCTTATCTCTATATCTCCTCGGCGCTGCGCAGCGTCGGTTCTGACGTGGAAGAAGCCGCACGAACGGTTGGCGCTTCGCCGTTGCAGGTGATGACTTCTGTCAGCCTGCCGATGGTGCGCCCGTCAATTTTGTACGCCTGCGTTCTGCTGTTCTTCCTTGGGCTGGAGGTGTTCGGCCTGATGCTGGTGCTGGGTGACCCTGAAGGCAACATGGTGCTGGCGACCTACCTGTATAAACTGACCAATAAACTGGGCACGCCCTCTTACCACCTGATGGCAGCGGTGGCGGTGGTGCTGATTTGTATCACTATTCCGCTGGTGATGCTGCAACGCCGCCTGATGCGCACCGCCAACCGTTTTGTCACCATGAAAGGCAAAGCCTCGCAGGCGCGGGCGCTGCCGCTGGGTAAATGGCGCTGGGTCGCCGGTGCGGTGGTGGTAGCCTGGTTGACGGTCACCATCGGCGTGCCGTTGATTGGCGTCGTGCTGCGGGCGTTTATCTCCAACTGGGGGGTTGGCGTTTCCCTGTGGGATGAAGTGTCGCTCGATACCTTCCGCAATATCTGGCAGCAACCCAACCTGCTGCGCGCCATTGTCAACTCGATGGCGATTGGCATTTTTGGTGGCGCGCTGGCGGTGATCTGTTATCTGTTTGTCGGCATTGCCATGCACCGCAAGCAGGATAACGTGACGCGGTTTCTTGATTACAGCGTGCTGGTTCCCCGCGCCGTACCTGGGCTGCTGGCCGGTCTGGCATTTTTGTGGGTGTTCCTGTTTTTACCGATGTGGCTCGATCAGTCGCTGAAAAACGGCTGGCTTTCCGGGTTGCCGGTGGCCGAGTGGCTGCGCGAAAACCTGATTGTCTGGCTGCGCTCGCTGCGTAACACCATCTTTAGCGTCTGGCTGGCCTACACCGTGGTGTGGATGGCTTACGGCCTGCGGCTTATCTCCTCCACGCTGTTGCAGGTCGGGCCGGAACTGGAAGAGGCGGCGCGCAGCACGGGGGCGACAAGTGGGCAAGTAACGCGCCATGTGACGGTGCCGCTGTCGCGTTATGGCCTGATTGGCTCCTGGCTGCTGATGTTCCTGATTTTTGAGCGCGAATACTCAACCGGGGTTTATCTGCTCTCGCCGGGGACGGAAACCATCGGCTCGATGCTGGTGTCGCTGTGGGCGGCAGGGGCGATTGATATTGTCGCCGCGCTGTCGTTTATCAATATTCTGCTGGTGGTCATTGGTCTTGGTGTGGCCCTGCGCTTTGGAGTGAAATTACATGATTGAGCTGGCGGTAGAAAACCTGCATCTGACCTACGGTGATAACGCGGTGCTTAAAGGCGTCTCAATGGAGCTGAAACGTGGCGAAGTGGTGTCGCTGCTTGGCCCTTCCGGCAGCGGCAAAACCACGCTGCTGCGCGCTGTCGCCGGGCTGGAAAAACCAACCCACGGGCGGATCACCATTGGTAATAACGTGGTGTACGACGGTACGCCGCGCAGTGAAGTTCCGGCAGAGGAACGCAATCTTGGCCTGGTGTTCCAGTCCTACGCATTGTGGCCGCATAAAACGGTGTTCGAGAATGTCGCTTACCCGCTCAAGCTGCGCAAAGTGAGTACGGCGGAAATCAACACCCGCGTGCAAACCGTGCTGGATCAGCTTGGGCTGGGTACGCTTGGCAAGCGCCATCCGCACCAGCTTTCCGGCGGCCAGCAGCAGCGTGTGGCGATTGGCCGGGCGCTGGTCTACAACCCGCCGGTGATTTTGCTCGATGAACCGCTTTCCAACCTCGATGCCAAGCTGCGTGAAGAGGCGAGGGTTTTCCTGCGCGAACTGATTGTCAAACTGGGGCTATCGGCGCTGATGGTGACGCACGATCAGAATGAAGCGATGGCGATTTCCGACCGCATTTTGCTCCTCAACAATGGGGTGATTGAGCAGCAAGGTACGCCGCAGGAGATGTACGCCACGCCGTCGACGCTGTTTACCGCCGAGTTTATGGGCAGCAACAACCGGCTGCACGGCAAGGTGAGCGAAGTCAGTAACGGCAGGGCGAGGATTGAAGGGGCAAACTGGGCGCTGTGGGGCGTTGCCGGGCCGGGTGTACGCGCGGGCCAGGATTGCACGGCGGTGATCCGCGTCGAAAGCCTGCGGCTGGCGGACTCGCCGCAGGATAACTCGCTGGATTTGCCCATGCTCACCAGCATGTATCTGGGCGATCGCTGGGAGTATCTGTTCCGCACCTCCGGCGATGATTTCGCGATCCGTGTTTACGGCACCCAGCAGCGCAACCAGCAAAACTACCGCGTGGTGCTGCCCGCTGAACAGCTGTGGATCTTCCCGCAAAAAAGCTAAGTATGTAAGCACGTACTGACTGTTCAGTACGTGCTGCGCATTACGGCAGTGACACCCATTTGTAACCCAGCGCTATCGTCGCCAGCACAATGGTGCTAAAGGCGGCGATATGCAGCATCAAATCCGCCAGGCTGATGTGCGTCGGGTGGCAAAGGGCAAGCAACGTCAGCGCCATGCAGGCGACGCCCGCGCCTGCGGCCGCCAGGCTGCGCGCCGGGAAAAGCGTGCGCGTGCGGCGCAGGTAAGCAATCACTATCAATACCATCGGCGTGCTGACCGTCACCATAAACAGATAACAGTTTGGCCCTTCGACCGCCGTACTTACCGGCAACACGCGGTGCAGATGCAGATTGCTGAATGTACCGGCAAGCCACAGTGCCGCCAGCGGTGTAAACCATTTCCAGCCCAGCGCGTTGCGTCCGGCAATGCTCAACAAAAACGCGTTACGCACCGCCAGCGTCCCGGCGATAAACGTCAGCAGCAACTGCATCAGCGCCCACCACGCACCAGGCTGCGACCAGTCGGTTAGCGTGCGGTTGAGCACGAAACCCGCTATAACCCCGCAGGGCAGCGCGAGCGCCACCCAGCTTAGCGCCCGCCAGCCCGGCTGGAAGGGGCGTTTTACCGGGGCGATGGAACGCCCTAGTTGTTCAATTAACAGTTCATGATCGGCCATGGTGTGCTCCTAACCGACGAAGGTTGCTCAGGGCGCGATGCAGCAGGGATTTCACGGCGGCGACCGTCAAATTTTGCTGTGTCGCGGTTTCTGCCAGCGTCATTTCGCGCAGGTGAACATGTTCAACCACCTCCCGCTGGCGCGCAGGAAGCTGATTCAGCAGCATTGCCAGCTCGTCGTGTGATGGCGGTTCCATGCTGGTGGCAAGCAGGGGAATATCCGTCTCGCTGGCGATTTCGCGCTGCTGGTGGCGACCGCGTTTGCGCAGGGCATCCACCGCGCGGGCGTTGGCTATCGCCATCAGCCATGGCAGAAAAGGTGCGCCCGGATCGTAGGTGTGCCGTACCCGGTGTACGGTGAGCAGCACATCCTGAATCACATCTTCCACCAGCTCCTCGTCGGCGATATGTTTGCGCGCAAGCGAGCGGATAACCGGCACCAGCGCTTTGAGCAGCCGCGTATAGGCCTGACTGTCGCCGGACTGCGCCAGCGCCATCAACTGCGGCCATTCGTCGCGCGCTGCCTCATTTTTTTCCATATCCCGCCTTCAGGTTTTTTTACCGCTGGCCTGCGTGAGCGCGTTGACGACAATTGAGGGGGTCAGCACCTGCGGTAAAATATGCGGTGCGCTGCCGTCCGCCGGGTAGACCACATACAGCGGCAAACTGCCTTGCCCCAGCTCGTTCAGCGCGTCATCAATATCAGCATTAAATTTGGTCGAATCCGCCACCATATACAGCGTGCCGGTTTTCGCCAGCGCCTCTTTCACGGCTTGTGTCGAGAGCGAGGTCTTTTCATTCACCTGGCAGGTTATGCACCAGGAGGCGGTGAAATTGACAAAGATAGCCTTGCCGTGGCCGCGATTATCCGCCACGGTTTGCGGCGACCATTTGACCTCTTCTACCGTATTGCTCGCCGTAAGCGGCGCGCCGCTTTGCACTACCGAAGGCAGCGGAACAATCGCGGCCAGCAGTAGCGCTGCGGTCAGCGCAAACAGCACTTTATGACCGCGCCCGGCGAACCGACGCTGCTGCGCCATGCCGTAAAGCCAGGCGGCGAAACTGACCACCACGGCCGCCGCCAGAATAGCCGCCAGCGCCGTCGTTCCCGCTTGTTGCGCCAGTACCCACACCAGCCAGCCGAAGGCACCAAACATCGGAAAGGCCAGCCCGCGTTTTAGCGTATTCATCCACGCGCCGGGGCGCGGTAGCCATTTGCCGAGCGCCGGAAACAGTGAAATCAGCGTAAACGGCGCGGTAAAACCGAGCGCCAGTGCGACGAATATCGCCAGCGCCACGGCGGGCGGTTGCACCAGCGCGTAGCCGATGGCGCCCGCCATAAACGGGGCCGCGCACGGGGTAGCGACAATGATTGAGAGCGCACCGGTCAGCGCCGCACGCAGAAATGCCCCGCGTTCTATGGTTAATTCGCCGGCGCGTTGTACCGACAGCCCGACCTCAAACACGCCGAGCAAATTGAGTGCCGCACCAAGAATAACCAGCGCCAGAAAGGCGATCACCAGCGGCGATTGCAACTGAAAGCCCCAGCCCACGGCGGTTCCCCCGGCGCGTAACGCCAGCAACACGCCCGCAAGCGCCAGCATGGTCAGCACACAGCCGAGTAAAAAACCGAGCCCCTCTTTGCGGGTTTGCGCCGGACGTTGCGTATGACGCAGCAGCCCCAGCGCTTTCAGCGAAATGATGGGAAACACGCAGGGCATAAAGTTGAGAATAATGCCGCCTGCGAAGGCGGCGAGCATGGCGGTTAACATAGCGATTCTCTGATGGATAACGACATTAACGGGGCTGTTTACGAATGCGTGTTCGCATACTGTTTCACCGCTTCCATCGTTTTCTGAATATGCGTCTCCGGGTTTCTGTCAGTGTAGCTCAGCAGGATTTTGCCATCCGGCGCGATCACATAAGAGGTGCGATCCGAGAGGGTTTTGCCGTTCATTTTCATCAGCGTGTCATATTGCGCCGCCACTTTCGCGCCCGGATCGGCGGTGACGGTGAATTTGTCGCGGCACTCCAGTTTTGAAAATTCATCGACCTGGTCGGTGTTGCCAGCGGTAACGCCAACCACTGTTGCGCCCAGTTTTTTGAAATCGTCCGTCGCTTCGGCGAAGGCGTGCGCTTCGATGGTACAACCCTTGCTGAACGCCGCCGGGAAGAAGTAGAGCACCACCGGGCCTTTTTGCAGTGCCTGCTGCAACGAGAAGGTGAGCGGTTTTCCGGCCAGCGCGCCTTGTAATTTAAAGTCCGGTGCTTGCGAACCGGTGGGCAGGGCCGCGTGGGCACTGGCGATGTTTAACAGTGCAGCGGCGGTGAGGCTGAGAACGAGTTTTTTCATCGGGATCATGTTGCGCTCCAGTTGGGGAAGTCAGTTAACGCTCATATACAGTTCGTTCGAATGCCGGCAAAAGTTTCGCGCAGCTTTAAAAAAATAGCGTTATTTTCCCGGCAAGCGTGGCGCGTAATGCTGCGTCATGTGCATTTTTATGGTGTGCTGGAAAAGAATATCAATGAAAAATCTGAATTGGTTAACCTGACAAATAGTGGCAGGGTTTCAAATGAAAATTACCCATTTAGCCTTGTTTGTCATATGATTACTGCCCTTAGAGGACGGTTATAAAGCGCACGGAATGCGGCGGCGTCGATTCTGGCTTTTTTCTCATATGCTACATTTAAGAGGCTTTCCTCTGGCCTGATGGCTCATCTTTTAACTTCCTTGTGTGACGCTGGGAAACCTTAATGCTCTATAACTCTGCCGTTAAAAAAGGGAGTTTGTTGCGCCGTTATAATCGGCTGCTCACCCGCTATAATACCCACCGCCATGAAGTATCGTTGGCACAAATCGCCGATACATTAGCCTGCACGTCGCGCTATGCGCGCTCTTTGCTCCATGAAATGCAGGAGGAGGGCTGGCTGGTGTGGAATTCCCGCCCGGGGCGTGGCGCGCTTGGCGTACTGCAATGCCGTATGAATGCGGCGGCGCTGGAGACGCTGGTGGCTGGTGAGTACCCGGCATCGGAAACCGAAATGGCGGCCGTGCAGGCGCAGCCGCACTATTCCAGCGATGGCTTTCGCTATTTCATCTCTTTCTACCGGCCGCTGCTGGCGCCGATTCCTTCCATCCACACCGATCGCGCCGGGCGGCATATTTTACAAATGGTGCATGCCGGTCTGGCGCGCCATATTCCTGAGCAAGTTGCGCCGATCCCCGGTCTTGCCCATACCATCACCTGCAGTGAAGATGGATTGCGCTGGCGTTTTATTCTGCGTCGCGGTCTGGTGTGGCATAACGGCGAGCCTGTGCTGCCTGAGCAGCTTCGGCAGACACTCGAGCGTTATGCCGGTGGCCCAGGCCTGCCGCATGTCATGGACGTGAAATGCGAAAATTATGTGCTGACGATGCAGCTCGGCCAGCGAGACAACATGCTGCTTTACCGGCTGGCAAACCCGGTTTATGCGCTGCCGCATCCGCGCAACGGCTCCATTGGCCTGGGGCCATTTAAAGTGAGTGAGCACTCAAGCAGCCAACTGGTGCTTACCCGCGCGGCGTCCTGGTATGGTGAAACACCGCAGGCGTCGGAGATTGTTTACAACACGCCGCTCAGTGTCGCACCGCTGCCGGCGCTGGTGCGTCTGGATACGCCTCATTCGATGATTGCGCCAGAAGCCATGACCGAACGGGATAATGCCGACGCGTTCTACTATGTCACCTTCAACCAGGCACGCGGACGTTTAAATGCGCAGCAGCAGGCGTTTATCCGGCGCGTTACGCGCTGTATTTGCGCGGGGTTGATTGAGCGGGAAGAGACGCTCGGCCCGCTGCCGGAGTGGCTGCAGCCAACCCACGAGCCGGATGTGCAGGCGTTGTTGCCGGATAGCCTGAATCTTGTCTATTTTCGCTCAACGGAGATGCGCAAACTGGTAGATGAGCTGGCAAAAAGCCTGCGTTATCGCGGGTGCAAGGTAACGTTGACGCCGATAAGCGTGACGCACTGGCTGTTGCAGGATAAAAACTGGGCCGAGCAGGATCTGTGCATGGGTTTTCTGCGTTTTGAGCAGCATGATGCTTTCAGCATGGAAGAGCGATACCGTCATAGCGTGATGTGGGCCTGGTTCTGGGGCGAAGCGGTCTGGCGGCGCGGGATCAGCATTCTTGATCGTATTAATGCCGGGCCTGCTGAGCGCTATAGCCAGCGCGTCAAAAGATTGATGCGCTTTCTCAGTAACCGCCGCTGGATCGTGCCGCTGCTTGCGCAACGCTACCGTCTTGTAACGCCCGCCAGCGTGCAGGGGGTTTTTTGCTACCCGCAAAGCTGGCCCGATTTCACAAGGCTATGGACCGATGAGTCGCAGCCTGCCGAGAGCATACAACCGCAACAGGAGTAGCTTTTCTGGTTTAAAATGTCGTGATTTTCGTTAGTTTTGGTGTTTAAAATCGGAAATTGGCATGGAAAATTAACGCTGACGATATTAAAAGTTGCCTTGTGGTGTCGTTTTTTCGGGGTTTTGCAATAAAGTTTAACTATAACAAGGGGTTGTAGTGTTAACATCGCAGACGGCAGAAACTGGACGATTAAAAAAGATACGGTAGAATACTCCTCCGCAGTCATTGCCAAACACGCTGCCATCTATTTTTTTCGCTAATAAGATAAAACCATCAGAATATATCCATTAAAATAATAAATGGATATTTTTATGGTGTTTTATATCTCCTGTTTTTTTGAATTACAGTAATTCCCATTCCTGACGTTTACCTTTTTTATATCTCCTCTTTGCATTTTAATTTTCCAGCTTGCGTGCTGAGAAAAATATGCAGACCTTTCCCTTGTTTCCTGTTTTTGTTGATTTTCTGCTTACCTTCCGTGCTTAACGCACTGAAAAAAAGGCAAAAAAAATGCCACCCAAGGTGGCAATCGAAATAGTGGTTTTACATCACATATGACAACTAATGTACTGTTTAATTGCCACAGTAATATAGTTTAGTCACCAGGTTTCCCGACATATGGCAACTAAAGATCACGCCTTTCATCGAGAGGGGATTTAAGCAAAGCACCAATCAGAATGAACCGGTAAAACGTCCTGTTGCATTGCTTGAATGTATTTTCTCTATTTTTGATGCGTTCGTAAATAACCTTTTTTCTACCGATTGATATATCCGGGGGTAAAAAAACAGAACAAAAAAACCTTATTAAAAAAGCGCCAATTATTTACTCTGGTCATCCCCCGATCAGGCAGCATTTTTAACCGGAAAAAAAGGATCAAAATCAGCGCTTTTGTTTTTTAATGCGATTGACCTCACACTCATCGTCGGAATTAATGAAACATTTAGAAACATTTTTGTTAGGGGATGCCCTGGGAGCGGCATTCTGCGCGGGTTTATCGCTAAGACTAGTACGAAGATAACCAACGCTGATGGTCAAATAAACCGCACAGAGGATTGTGCTATGGATATAGGCCGTAAAACAGAACGCAAGCGCGCATCGGGAAATTGCAGCCGTCCGGACAGGCGCTGAAGGCCAAATGAATACCATAACGCCACACAGGGTAAACCACCGAAACTAAACGGCAGCTAACCGCGCAGAAGAAAGATGCTGGCTTTGGCGCCCGAACGCCACGCAGAGGAAAACACCGGAACTGGAAATCAGCTAACAGCACAGAAGAAAGGTGCTGATTTTCGCGCCCGAACGTCACGCAGAGGAAAACACCGGGACTGGAAGACAGCTTACAGCACAGAAGAAAGATGCTGGTTTTGGCGCCCGAACGCCGCGCAGAAGCAAACACCGGAACCGAATGCCAGCTAGCAGCACAGAAGAAAGGTGCTGATTTTCGCGCCCGAACGCCACGCAGAGGAAAACACCGGAACTGGAAGTCAGCTAACAGCGCAGAAGAAAGGCGCTGATTATCGCGCCCGAACGTCACGCAGAAGAAAACACCGGAACTAAACGCCAGCTAACGGTACAGAAGAAAGGCGCTGATTTTCGCGCCCGAACGTCACGCAGAGGAAAACACCGGGACTGGAAGTCAGCTTACAGCGCAGAAGAAAGATGCTGGTTTTAGCACCCGAATGCCGCGCAGAAGTAAACACCGGAACCGAATGCCAGCTAGCAGCACAGAAGAAAGGTACTGACTTTGGCACACGAATGCCACGCAGAGGAAAACGCCGGAACTGAACGCCAGCTAACAGCACAGAAGAGAAGATCCGGGTTAAGAAAAGAGTTGGCTTAGCCATCGACCACCTGCCCGACAGCACGCCGAAGAAACCAATGGAATGAAATACCAGCCCGCAGCCCGCAAGAAAGGTCAATCACCGCGTCGGTAGGCTATGCCGAACGGATACAGGAGATGATGCGCAGAAAATCCGCGCAAAGAGAGTTCAGGTACTATGCGTCAGGGGCAACGCGTGAGGCACGGGCAGGACATACACACCAGGCACGGGCAGGAGATACACACCAGGCGCGGAAGCAGAGAATCACTTCCGAACCTGGCGCGGGAAACAACACGGGCGCGTAAGTCGCCATGACATGGTGTTAATGCTGAATGCTGCACAGAGAAGACGTCGCGTTACACGGAAATGCGGTAAACATTACCCGAAGCATCATTGCTGCGGCTTCCGCTTTCGCCATAAAGCTGCGTGGTGGTGGCCGTCTGGCTGACAATCTTTTTGAAGTCGTTCATCTTCTTCATATGCATGTTCAGCAACTGATAGCTCTTTTGGTTGAGCTCAGCCGATTTTCGCACTACCACGGTAACGACGCGCTGGGGTAATCATGAAACCGATTAAACGTCTGTACCTGTCCGGTGATGAGGTGCATGCCGCCGATGTGAACATGGTGCTGGAACTGAATACCTGCGGGCGCGGCTTCATCACCGCCGAAACGGAACAGGACTACACCGGCAGGGTGGTGCGCCTCGATATCGGGTACGGTGATGCGCTTTTCCGCTGGTTTACCGGCTATGTTGAGCGCTCCCAGCCTGCGGAAAAAGGTTTTGTGCGCCTTTTTGTGCGTGAGCTGGCCGGGGTGTTTGAAAAGCCGTGGCCATGCTCGTTTCAGCATCCCACCTTGCGCGAAATCGCTGCCTGGCTGACGGAGAACAGCGGGCTGACCGTGGCCGTGCCGCAGGCCGGTTACAGTGACAAACCAATCCCGCACTTCACCCATTCCGGCACCGGCTTCCAGTTGCTGAACAACCTCGGCAAAGCCTTTTCCGTGGCGGATTATCTCTGGTATCCGCTGCCGGATGGCTCGCTGTATGTCGGCGGGGCGGAAAAGTCACTGTTTGCCGGGCGTCCGGTCGATATCCCGCACGAATTCAGCCAGGCCGCTGCGGGCGGCAACAGCATGACGCTGCCGATGATTCAGACCCTGCGCCCCGGTGTGGAAATGAACGGCGAACGGGTGACAAAGGTTAACCTGACAAACGACACGATGGTGATCACCTGGACGCCCCGCAACCGGGCAACCGGCGCGCCACTGCAAAAAACACCGGCACAGCGACAGATGGAGAATCACTTTCCGGAGCTGGCAAGCGGTATGCACCTGCCGAAATTCGCCAGGGTGATGGCGGCAAGCGAACCGGCCAGCAGTGGCAATTTTGCCGATCCGTTCCGGCCTCGTTATGCCGTTGACGTGCAGCTGCTTGACGCAGACGGCAACCCGGACAATAACACGCCGGTTTATTCCGCCGTGCCGCTGCCGGTGCCGATGGCCGGTAACGATTCGGGGATGTTCCAGTTTCCGCCCGAAGGGACGCTGGTCGAAGTGGGATTTACCGGCGGCAGACCGGATAAGCCTTTTGTCCGCCAGACCGTGCCGGACGGGACAAGCCTGCCGGACGTGAAACCCGGCGAACAGCTGCAACAGCAGCGCGCCGAAGTGTCGCAGCGGGTAACCCAGGGCGGCGACTGGGAGCGCCAGACCGATCAGGCTATCCGTGAAACATCGATGTCGCGCAGCGTGAAGGCCGACAACGAAACCCGCGAAATGGTGACGCGGGAAACCACGATCAAGGCGACGGATAAAACCACGGTACTGGGGACGGCCACACTGATGGCCGGGCATATCCAGAACGTGACCAGCGGCGATTTTGCGATGGCCACCGGCGGAAAATATCTGGCCAGCGTGAAGGGCGATGCTGAAACGGATATCACCGGCCAGCAGTCCACCAAAGTGGCGGGGAATATCCGTGTTGAGACACTGGCCGCGCTGACGGAAAAGATTGCCGCACACCGGCAGTCCATCGCAGCCAGCCAGCAGATCATCGGCGGGACTGTGCATATCGGCAATGACAGTATTAACACCCTGTCCATGATGCTGGACACCATTGATTTACTGGCCGAACTGGCACAGCAGTGCGCCGGGCATACGCACCCTGACACCAGCGCACCGACCAATGCGAGCGCCTTTGCGCAGACGGCCACCAGGGCAGGGCAGACCCGCAGTAAGTACCAAGGCATCATTGCCTGATCCCATCCCACAGCCCGCACCCTGCGGGCTTTTTTGTACCCGCAAACCAGACGCGCTGTAACGCGCTGTGAGCGTTCCGTCTCTCACCCCATCACCACGCAAGCCATCAAAAGGATCGCGCCCGCCTCGCTTCGCTGGCGCAGCCACGCACAGACAAAATAAACGTGTCGCAGACAAAAACGGCACTACACCGCACCCGCCTGCGGGTTTTGGATCGGGGAAATTTTTCAGTTTTATTTTTCTACAAACCACACCGCCAGGGCGTGCCAGTGCTGGTGAGCCGCGGGTAAATCCGAACTGAAAAGATTGAAAAGAATTTCAGTGTTTTTCAGTTTTCAGGATCTGCAAAGGATCTCGCTGAAAATTCATATTCATGTTTTAAAAGGGTTTTTGTGATTTTACATCACCGGAAAGGATCGCGAGACGTGAGGAATGGTGATGTGGTATGAGAGCAAATGGCCAGAAGTGGCAGGGCTTACGGATGAGTTAACAAATTTGGTGACACTGAAATTATGTGTACCGATATACAGTGTTTGTCAATGTCAGGGGCTGACAAAATGAAGTGGGTTTACATTAATGGAGCAGTTTTTATCTTCTTGGTCAGAGGGGAAAGGCTACAAAAAAGATGCGTTGCCCAGCAATGGGGAGCCAGATCAGCGATACGTTTTGTGGTCATGCTGTGAGGGATGGGACGTGCGTTATCATGAGGCGTAAGGCGGATCTTTTGAATGGCTACCAATTGCTGACACGAACTTCCCTGATGAGCTGGCTGCATGGCAGGCGGCTTATGCACATTGGCAGGAAATAACCAAGAACAAATTTAATCGCTGCCGGAACGTTGAAGATTATGATGAAGTGTTTAAGCAAATTCCACTTATAGGCAATTAATAAAAAAGGCAAAAAAATTGTTATTTTCAAGTTATTGGTCTAATTTAAAAGAAGGGCGTAAAAGACACGCCCTTAAAACCATTTATATTGCGGCAATGGCGTTATTTATTTTATCTTTAATGTCTGATATGTAGAATTCCCATTTATCACTATATTTGCTGATGTATGTCAAAATTTTATATTCAATATTTTCTAGTTTTGATCTTCGGGCTAACTCCGAATAATAATCATGGTAATCACTAAGGGCACCAATACTTCTCGAGTGCTTTCTAAGATTTTCGAACATGGTTTTATCAGTTTCAGGTACTTTTTTTTCATCTATACCTTCAAACCACAATCGGTGGTTCTTTTCAGGAGAACCCTTTACATCGGTAATGTCAAGGTTAAATTGAAATATTCTAGATAGAACTTCTTCTTTTTCTACTCTCTTATCTGTTCCTGATAGCACCCTATTTACCATCGCGACTTTTTCATCTCTAGTAATATAATAATCGCCATCTAATATCGCTAAGCTGGTGTCAATTCTTTTACCCGTCAATTTTAAACCGGATAAAATTACTGCTGAGTTTTCAGCCGAACCAAAAAGTGATATGTCAACCTGTTCATTTATACCTTCACTTTCGACCAATATTTCCAATGCTGTTTTTGCTAGGCTATCCTCTACGAACACGTTGACCATATCAGGTTCTACATTTGATATCTGTCTTAGGGCATCAGCAGAGACTCCTGGATAAGCTTCTATACCATTACCTATATTCCAGATGCTGATGATATTTATTTGATTTTTAAATTTTATTACTGATTCTCTATGTGTAGTGAAAACAACCTCGAAGCACATAGCTTTACTTTCTGTCATTAAAAAATTTATAAGCTCATGGAATGCCCTTTCATGAAGTAAAACATCTATTTCATCAACAATAAGGAGCCCATTAGGTTTTAAATCCCCACTATAAACATGTTTTACTATTTCAAAAACTCTTTTTTCTCCAGCTCCCATCGTATGCTCTGTATATTCGACGCCATTTTTAACCATTCCTATGAATTTTTTGTTTCCCTTTGTTGTTTGGCATTCAAAAAGATCGGTGTAATTTGCGTCGAGAATTTTATTTAACGCTGACGTCATTCTATTTTTTTGTTCTTTATCGAAAATATCTAATCTATCGTATTTTGAGTATCTTGATGCTCCTGAGTTATCAGCTAGGGTTGCAAGGTTTTGCAGCCCTATATATATAGATTCTCTTTCCAATCTTCGTGCGTAAACAGGTGTCCACCTCTTATCTTTACCATAGACAATATTTTTTTCTTCTTCGTTTTTTATTTCATTAAAAATAATCTTGTCACCCTGATTTGTTATCTCGCCTGTTCTGAAATCTACGGAAAATTTACTATCTTGCCAGTTATTTTCGTTGTGAGGAGTGAAAAAATCTGAAAATCTATTGTTTTCTTTTGAAGATATTTCTTTTGGTTTAAAAACACAAGATAAGGCATGTAAGATTGTTGATTTGCCAGAGCCATTGATTCCCATTATCGCAGTGACTGGTTTATCTGAAGGGAAAGAGATAGGGCAGTTATTTATACCTTTGAGGTTTTCAATGTTAATTCTTTTTATTCTATAAGCCAGCTTCTTGGGCTTATCGATCTTATCATCTTTAGCCATGTTAGGGTCCGTTCTTATTGCTTATGTGTGATGATAGTTTTCATCTTCTTACAAACAAAAACAAGCCTTGCAGGAAAAAGTTACTTTTGAGAGGGAAAGGATGCTGCGGTAGACGTTGATAGATTTCCTTTCCTTTTCTTACGAAGGTTGCTGCGATGACTGCAAATTAGCGAAGCGAGTGGACGTAAAATGGACTTAGCCAAAAAAAAGGGGCTACGTTTTCACGTAACCCCTTGTTTTATTTGGTGGGCTGGCGGAGTCTGAATAAATCTCTTAACCATTTAAATATAAATGCTTTTTACGAATTCAACTTTCAGTTGTGTACCTAAACGTGTACCAATTATGAAATGTCATAGCGATCTCGCCTGTCTAAAGCTGCCGATTGTTCTTACTCTTGATCTTTTTTCTGTATCAACAACACCGGGAAAAAGTTTTTTTGTTTTTTACTGTTCATACTGTTCACTAAGTGGTTTTTTAATTTATTTTCATAATGTTAGCGTGTGAATGCTCGGTGAATAGTGAACACTTCACTGTTCACCTCTACAGGCTTATAGATGCAAACGTTATAATCTGCTGTGAGCGAACAGCGGAAGTTCGTAATTTATCCCACAGCTGATAACGCGCGTTAATAAACGGGAAGCAGGTCAATTGGGAGCAATAAAAAAGGCCGCCTAAGCGACCTATTTATTTTACATAAGCTTTATTTTTACTTTATACCCCTCAAGACCGGACATGGTCTCACTCGGTATAAACTCGATCTCGGAAACTTCTTTGCCTGTTTTTTTCCGTAGCTCAGCGATTTTTTTAGTAATAAGAGCAGAAATTTCTTGCTCAGCTTTACGCTCCAGTTCTTCAGGTTTCATATATGTACTCCTTTTTCATACCCAACCTTTTATAAATCATAGGTTATCTTCCATGAGGGCGCACAGGAATCATCCCTCACGCCACCGGTAAATCGGGAGTGGGTTGCAATGCCCAAACCGCCGATGCCGGTCGCCTCGTTCGCAGGACATCTGGTGTCGGGCCGCAGCCGACACTTGCCATATTTTTCCTGGCATTATCACAGACACACAGTGAATGCCTGATGTAATGCCGTAATAGTCTTTCCTCTGCCCCGTTAATAAAACTTTTTTGAATTTATTCTTCCGCTTACGCTTGTTGTAAATGGTTTGTAGACCACACTTGGAGAGGCTCCTGAAGGATGCGCACCCCGACCCAGGGAATGACTTATGGATGAGTCCATACCTTCAGCGGGAGCTGAGGGAACTGAAAATAAGAACCGATGCTGTACCTCAATATTGCCTTCGCTTAGAAGGCATTTTTTTACTTTCAGAAATTAACAAACTCAAGCTATTTCAAAAGTTTGTTTGCAGCTTCGACGATTTCATGTGATGTAACCTCTCTGTCTGAGGCTACACAAAACTCAGTATGATCGCCAGTAAGCGAATGAACTCCCGCATACATAATCTTAAGGTTAGTTTCCTCACCATTCGGGTATTCACGGAGTATTGTGGTAGTGCCATCTACAACCCTGACAACCACCACTGGCTGCCGATTGAAGAACACCAGAACATTTTTCATAGGCATCCCTAATGTTGAGAAAAGGCCACAATAAGTGGCCTTTGATAAGTATCAGCTTGAAGTCAGAATAGTGATTCGCAGGAGCCACCCGGGCGATTCATGTTTTCTGATCGACCAATAACCGCTGCCTTTCTTGTGTAGGCAAGGCGGCGGTGAATTGAGTCTACAGAGTTTTAATGTTTTCACATGGTAAAGGGCAAGATGATGGTAGTTATGCTGCAACTTTTGATTTCCATCTGCGATTAAACTGTTTCGGCAGTTTTAACCACTGCAAGTCGTGTGACCTGCTCCCCATAAATTAACATATCTCAATGTTATCAATGTCTGCTGTTGGCACTGAGCGGTCTTATAACATTTGAGGGTAAAAAGGTATTTCTGGGAAAACTGTTCACTCCGACTCTGACCGGTGTGCAGGTAAAAAAAGACCGGCAATTGCCGGTCTGAGGTAGGTTATTTTACTGCGGGCTCATCGCACTTCGGCAGCCAGTCGCCGTTGCTTTCTTCTTTCAGCGTCAGGTTAGTCTGCATACCCTGATTTGTCCGGCGTTTGTCATAGTTCAGGCCGAACTCTTTCAGCATGGTTGGCAGTCCCTTGCCGAACGAGGTCAGGCTGAGGGTGTTTTTGTAGCCGTGCGCCTCCATATACACCAGATAGGCGTGATACAGGTACAGGCGAGGCTGACGCGGAATAATGTTGGCATTACCCATATACATCCCGTCAGCGTCAGGCAATGCCTCCAGATAACCACAAAAATCAAACGTAGGGTCAGCATCGCGCTTGATGCTCAGCGCCTCGTCAGAGTTCTGCTGTGACTGGAGCAGCGTGCGGGCGGTCATCGGGTCGCTGAACCGCTGCATAAGCTGGCGCACAATGACGGCCAGCTCGCGGGCGATTTTGTCCTTAAGATGCGGGTCGCGCTCCTCCGGGGCAATCTGTTCCGGGAAGTGCAGGATAACCCGGCGACGGGATACGCCGCCGCTGCGGTCAGTGAAGCGCATCGGGTTGTTGTTCACCGCCAGAATCACCGCCGGGATATGCGTGGAATAGGCGTCGCGGTATTTCGGGTCAACTGACACCGCATCGCCGCCGGTGATGGCCTTGAGCCCGGCACCGTCACCGCTCCATTTCTCCTGGTCAGGCAGACGAATCAGCGAGAAGCCTATCAGGGCAGCACGCTCGCGCGGGGATTCCAGCGTCTCGATGGTCGCGGAGGTGGCGTTGTCCTCGCCTGCGAGCAGGGTCGCAATTTCGGCCAGAATGCTTTTCCCGCTTCCCCCTGGTCCCGTCACTTCAAGAAAGAGCTGCCAGTCATAGCGGTTCGCCAGCACCATAAACAGCGCGGCGAGTATCACATCGCGTTTGTCGGCACGGCCACCGGCGGCGCGGTCGAGCCACTGCCAGAAATGCGGGGCATGGGTTACCAGTGTTTCGCCCGCCACCGGCGGGGTGAAATCCACCTCGCACAGGGTGCACAGCCAGTGGGATTTGTGGTGTGGGCTGAACGTGCCGCTGACGGTATCGAGCACACCGTTGCGAAAGCCAATCAGACGCCGTGCCGGAGCGCCCTGTTGCGGCACAATGAGTTTCAGTGTCTCCACCACCGACGCAATTTTCCCTGACGAGAACGGCGCGCGCAGGCGCTGAAAGAGTGCGGCCACATCGCGGGAGAAGTCAGCCGGGGACATCACTTTCCAGGCTCCGGCTTCATACCGGGATAGAAGCTGGCCGTTAGCATCCACCGCCAGCGCCTCGCCGTAATGCTCATGTACCCGCATCGCCTTCTCACTGGTGCTCATGGCTGTGAATTCCGCCTCGCTCATGGTGTCGAAAGGGCTCGCGACCGGTGGCTTAATGGCATCGTAAATCGCCCTGCGCGTGGCGTCCTTACCATTCAGGGTAAACGCATCATTCCAGTCACCGAACACCGGCGGCAGCGCGACAATTCCCTCGCAGGCTTTTGCGGCCGCAGCGGCTTTTGTCTGGCCGTCGCCGTTCAGGTCACGGTCAGCGGCAAGGACAATCTGACAGCCCGGATGCCGGTTGCGGGCAAGGCTCGCCAGAGAAAGGAGGTTCACGGACGACAGCGCCACCATCACGGTTTCACCGGTCAGGTGATGCACGGTCAGCGCCGTGGCGTACCCTTCCGCTATCCACAGGCGTTTCCCCGCCTGTTTTTCACCGTTGATAAGGTGACAGGCTCCCTTCACCTGACCGCCTTTCAGGGTGCGCTTGTCGCCGTCAGCGTTAATGAGCTGGAGGTTCACAAGCGCGCCGGTGTCGTCATACAGCGGTACAACCACATCCCCGGCGCGGTATGTCACGCCGCCGGTTTTGTGAGTGGTTGTCAGCGTCAGGCATTCCAGAGCAGGAAAGCCCTTGCGGGTCAGGTAGGCGTTACCGGTGGCTGAACGGCTTTTCGCCAGCAGACTGGCCGCCAGCGCGGCGGCCTCCCTGCGCCCGGCTTCAGTTTCGGCCGTATCAGCAGCAATCACCGCCGGGGCAACCGGCGTCAGGCTGCCGGTCACGGCATTCACCCGGTCGGCGGCTTCGCTGACCGTCACGCCCAGCGCCTTTTCAACCAGGCTCAGACCGTCGCCCGCGCCACACTGGTTGCAGAACCACGTTCCGCGCCCCTCTTTATCGTCAAAACGAAAGCGGTCAGCGCCGCCGCACACCGGGCAGGGCTGATGCCGGTTTTTTATCACTTTCACGCCCAGCGCCGGGAGAATACGCGGCCAGTGGCCGCACGCCTGTCTGACGGTTTCCGTTACGTTCATTTTCATTATTTTTCCTCAGTGCACGACCGGCGCGGTGATATGGCGGGCGCATAACTCTTCCATCACGGCGAGGCCGAGAAAGGAGAGCGATGGCGCGCTTTTAAGCGGTGCGGCATTCATTAAATCTTCCAGTAGCGCACAGGCAATCTGGCGGCCTTTATCCTCGCCGTGCTGGCGCAGATAAAACCCTTCGAGCTCGGCGGCGATGGCGGATTCCAGTGCATCAAGTGTCAGGTGCGGGTAACGGTGCTGACGCTGGCACAGGGTCAGCCAGGCACAGGCCACGGCGCGGCGGTAAAGTGCGGCACGCAGGGCGGGCGGTAACGGCTGTTTCATACCTTTTCCTCCCCGTCGAGCCAGCGCCGGTTGCAGCGCTCGATCACGGCATCGAGTTGATCCGTCATCAGGTAAATCAGGGAAATGAGTTGCAGACGCTCAGCCGGATCGCGGCGGAGGGTCACATTGTCCTGTTCCGCTGCCAGCTCGCTGACCAGATGGCCGATATTGCGCAGGTGCTCCAGATATCTGAGATCGTCAAGGGTGAGGATGGATTGGTTCATGCGCGCACCTCCGCAACCGGCAGGCGACCGGCAAACGAGAGGACATAATCGCGAACGAGGGAACGGCGGGCGGTGCGTTCATCAGCGGCAACTGTGCGCAGCATACAGACACGCGGTTTATGTACGGAACGACGAACGGCAGCGAAAATAAAGATAAATTGCGGGTGAGACAGGGTGAGGGTCGTAGCCATAAGGGCAACCTCCTTGAAGTAGCGGTTATCGCTACCACCGGAGTTCTCACGCTCTGGTGGTAGCCCAGACGGGGGTGAGAAACCGGCCTTCAAGGGAACCGGCCAGCCCGAAGGCTGCCCCGCCTGAGCCACCATTACGCAGATACAGCAACGGTTTAAGAACCGGTGCGTAAACAACAGGTGCACAGAGGCATAGACACAAAAAAAGACGCATGGCGCGTCCGGTGTCGCCTTGAAGAAACTCGGGTTCTCACGCCCGGCTGCCGATTTTGCGACAGCGGGGAAACTATACCTGGAAACGCTGACAGGAAGCAAGCCAGAAAAAGGGGCGTTTTGCTGACCGGGCAACATCATGCATCACAGCCACGGTTACGCGCCGCGATGCGATCGCTCATCCATGCAGTGATTTCACTGTGCGCCCACGCCACGTTTTTTCCGCCGAGAGAGATTTGTTTCGGGAAAGCCTCCCGGCTGATGAGGTCGTAAATGGTTGAGCGGGACAGACCGCATAAATGCATCACTTCCGGCAGGCGTAAAAAGCGTTCCTGAATAACGTCAGAAACCGGCATTAACGGCGCGGCAGGGGCAGAAGACGGGGAAGAAAAAGCGGTGTGCATCGGGCTACCTCATAATGTCCATACAGTGCCGGTCGTGTCTTTCCGGCTTCGGGTAGCGCTCTATTTTGTGAATAAAAACGGAGAATGCAACAGGGGAAAAACGGGCTAACGCCAGTTAATTGCCGCTCGAAAAATGAGCATGTGATGAATATAGGGCAATATAGATGAATAGTGGGCAGGAGGTTAAAAATGATACAGGTAAATATTATTCTGCCTATTGATTCCCTGTTATTAACAGGAAGAAAAAAGTAAAAAAATAACAGCGGCAAATGCGTGACATAGAAGTGCGGTGAACAGTAGTGAACAGTCGGTGAACACTTAATTTCTCAACTGTTCACCATTTAACTTACTGTATTACTTATTCTTTTATTTTTCAGTGAACAGAGTGAAGAGTTAACTACAGAAAAACAAACAGAAAGAGGGGTTTCCGGAGACCTCTTTCTGGCGAGCCATTTTTTTCAGCGGGTTTCTGTGCCATCCCGGCCACAACTGCAATCAGTCGTATCGTTGTGCAGGGCGCGGCAGAATACGCTCAGGTTGACAACACAGAGAGCCCCGCCATGAAAACTGAACTGATTACCGCCGTGATGAAAACCCTCGGCAGCACCCAGGACGCGAAAACCCGCACCGCTATCGACAGCGCCCTCGACGCCATGAATAAAAAGGCCAGTGAAGAGAGTGCGGTCGCTGTAAATCGTGCCGTTGAGACGTTCAACCAGGCAAAAGCTGCCCACACCGGCAACATGATGAAGCTGAACGACATCGGCGCGGCCATCACCCGCAGCGAAAAGGAACGTGAGAACGCCCTGACAGAAAGTGCCGAAGCGGAACAGAGCTGGCGCGAGCGTTTCCGCACCCTGCGCGGCGAAATGACGCCGGAGCTGAAAGCCGAACATGGCAGACGCATTGCCGGTCGTGAGCTGGCGGAGGAGTTCACCGCCCTGATTGCGGAGCTGGAAACCGATAAATCCCGCGCCATGCTGGCCGCCTGCGCCTCCGGTGAAAAGTATGTGGAGGAACACCGGACAGCGTTTGGCCTGTACGCTCAGAGCGAATGGGCTGATGCCATGAAGACCATCAGCCCGGCGCTGGTCAGGGCATTCGTGCTGCGTCTGCGCGCGCTGGAAATGCAGCAGACGGAACGCCCGCTCAATACCCTGATTCAGGAGCTCGGCGGCCATGTTTCCGTTCAGGCCGGGTTTTACACCTTCGATATGGACGGGGAGCCGGTACTTTCACAGCTTGGCCTGTACCGCCCGCCGCTGACCGGCGTGGATATGGCGTTGTATAAAAGCCCGGTGAAGCGAACACTGCTCGCCACACGACTGGCTGAAATGAGAAAGCAGGCGGAGGGCTGAGCCATGTTTCACTGTCCGTTCTGCAAACAGCCCGCACACGCGCGCACCAGCCGCTATCTGACGGAAAACCTCAAACAGCGCTATCACCAGTGCATCAGTATTGAATGCTCGGCCACGTTCCGCACCACCGAGACGCTCGACAGCGTGATACGCAGACCGGCCATGCCGGAAAATGAGAGCTTGCAGGCAGATATTCAGCAGCAATAATTCCCCGAAAATATCCCGATTTATGTGCGCCGGTACGCGTTACCGGCTGCGCCCTCTGTACCCCGAAAAAAAGCAAAAAATCCCGTTATTTTTTCGAAAAATACACTGCATGCATCAGTTGCATTTAATTGCATTTATTTCTCTGCACTTTTGAACCTCGCCCACGCCAGTACTGGCACGGCCTGAGTCCGGTCATGCATCTGCATTTAAACCGCCCTGCAAAGCGGGCAGGCGAGGCGGGGAAAGCACTGCGCGCCATGTAGTGATACTTAATTAAATATTGATTAAGGCTGGTTAAATGATCATCTATGGACTTGTGTCATTTTGATTCAAAATAAGACCAATCTGAAATAGTATTGAATGGCTCACCTATGGATAGTGTAGAAAAGCTCAAATTGATTGACTGGAAAGAGTTAATCGTTAATAAACATACTTGGATTGAATCAAGATTGGTAAATCACCCCTCAGATACTGACGCCAAGATTGTATCTAGGATCTTTACCATCCCTTTCAGCGGTGTTATTCAAGAGCATCAGCCTTTAGTTGACTCGATGGCCGATGCAATTGAACATTACGTATTTGATAAAGAGGCTTTAAGTAAAATGAAGGCCGAGGGGGTCACTCCCTTTAGAAAGGCTGCTCAGTTCTTCGGCGACACAAACCCAGTTAAGGATGGCAAATACGGTGAATTGCTTCTCTATATCCTGTCAGAAGCTATACTAAATACACCAATGGTTTCACATAAAATCACTAGCTTAAGTAACTTAAATGATCAAGTTAAAGGTGGTGATGGTGTTTTTTTTGGCGTATATAGAAATAATTTATCAATATTAATTGGTGAGTCAAAGATTTATAAGAGTTTTAGCGGCGCATTGGACAGCGCATTCGATTCGCTTGATCGATTCACTAGAAGCTATACCAATGGTGCTCTAGGGCATGAACTTTTCATGGCTAGAACTAATGTTTCAAATAATTTTGACTTTGAGACTATGGAATTAATATATAGAGCTTTTACTCCCGGAGATGAAATTTATTCTGAGTGTGTTAAAACTCATCCGGTCTTACTTGTTTTTGAAGATAATGAAATAAAGAAAATTGAAGAGAAGGCAGTTAATAAGTCCGAAGCGGAAAATCTTTTTAATGTATGGCTTACCACAAAAAAAAAGGCAATCAAAGCTGCGATTGATGAGAGATTAGCGAAATATCCAAACGTGAAACCATGTTTCTTGGACTTCTTTTTAATACCAATGACAGATGTGGGGGAGTTTAAAAAATCGTTGTATAGGGCTATCCATGGAATAGACTATAAAGAAAATTAAAATCTTTTAGGAGCGGATATGAGTGAGAGCACTGCGACCACAGCGATTAATCATAAAGACTTTACAACGGTTTTTAATTCCTTAATTGAACATCTCTTCTTGAGGAACCGAGGAGAAGGACAAAAAATAGATCTTTCTGATGAAGCAATTAGGAGGGCTACTTGGCTTGCTTCATTAGGTTCGTCAGGCAATGAAAATGATAAGAATATAGCAAGTGCTTTTGGTACTCTACTTTATTTGTATGATATGAACAATGAATTATATATAAAAGCCTGTTATGTCTTGCAATCTAGAGCAGGTAATATAGTTTCAGCGAAGCATCTGGCAGGTCTCTTTGATGAAGAAAATTTTTTAAAGCATTTTAGCGTCTCACTAGATTTTGAACTGGTAAATCAAAAATATTTACTTGAAAAGAAAATTCCAGGTGAAAATCCAATTTATTTTACGCATTTTCAAAGGGATTTATGGGATAAACTAGAGAATGGTGAAAACGTTGCCGTATCTGCACCCACTTCTGCAGGTAAGTCATTTGTAATCAAAAAATATATTTATGAGCATGTACTAAAAAGTAATCATGGCTATTTTGTTTATGTTGTTCCCTCCAAGGCACTCATAAATCAAGTTGGCAACGAGATGTCACGAGAATTAAAAGATATTGCTATTGTGATGACAACTTACAAGCCCTTGGAAGAAGATAAACTAAAGGTTGTATATGTATTAACGCCTGAAAGATGCATGAGGTTATTGGATGAAAAAAATAACAAGGAGCCTGAGATAGTTTTCTTTGATGAAATACAAAACATTGAGGACAACAGTAGAGGTAATGTTTTTGAGAATATTATTTATAGAATGACTAGTCTGTGGAGGTCAACGCAATTTATCATGGCTGGGCCATATATAAATAATTTACATGAATCACTTGGTAAAGTTGTTGATATTAATTTGGTCGAACAAAAAACTTCAGCAACACCTGTTTTACAGTTAAAAGTAATTCTAACAGTTCATAAACAAAAGAAAAGCGTTAGTTATAAACTAATTAGTCCTGTTGGAGAAACAGTATTAGGTGAATACAACATTGGTAAGGCTCTATATAGCAAGCTCGCCTCTTCAAAAGGGACAGCTCTAAGATATATAACTTCAATTTTGGACTCTAAAGAGCAAAATATAATATATGCTCCTAAAAAGAATTTGGCAGAAGGATGGGCATTAGCTATATCAAAAACAGATGATGAAGAACTTGAGGATAATGAGTCTGATTTTATATATGACGAAAGAATAGAGGATTTATGTTCCTTTTTAGAGAGGGAAATTCATCCTCTCTATTCCCTTGTAAGAAGTTTAAAAAAAGGTGTTGCTTTTCATCATGGTGGTTTATTAGATGTGGCCAGGCTTGAAGTAGAGGATCTTTTTTCGGATGGGGTAATAAAAAACTTAGTATGTACTTCTACCTTATTACAAGGGGTTAACCTTCCTGCAGATAGAATGATCGTAATCTCACCTAAAATTGGAGATTATGAGTTATCTCACTTTGATTTCCTAAATTTAATTGGTCGAGCCGGTAGGATTAATACATCGTTATATGGGGAGATTTTTTGCATACAACTAGTTGATGAAGAATGGGCTGAGGGAAAAATTGATTCAAATGAAATAAAAGAAATACAATCTGCAGTTCTAAAAAAACTGAATGAGCATGGCGAATCTGTTGTTAGTTATATTGATATATATAGTAATGATATAATAGATAATCAAGGTGATTATAAGGCTATCAATTTAGCGTCATATTTGAGAAGCCAATTTTTAGTTGATAGATTGCATTATGAAAAAATAATAGAAAACTCAAATCTGACAACGAACCAAATTAGAGTAATGACTAACAGGCTTGAGGCTTTAGAGGATGATTTAAAGATCCCAAAAGATATTCTTTATAAAAATCCATTTATTGATCCTTTATTGATTGATCAACTATATTTTTTGGTTGAGACTGAAGGTGTTAATAACTGGCTTATGGACAGGTATCCGGGAACCAAATCTGGTTCGTCGGATTTTAATGTAGACTTCAAAGATATGAATTACTATAACCAATATAAAAGCATAATTGTGCGCATGAATGATATTTTTAATATTGAAACGGAAATCAACTTTAAAGAAGATGGCATAACCAGGAAGACAAAGCATTATGTTTCAATTTTCAAATTAATTAATGACTCTCACAAATGGATGCAGGGAAGGAATTATAGATATTTTATTGATAATATGGTTAAGATTAAATTAAATAGTAGGAATATAACTGTTGACTATAAAAAAATTGATGGTATTACTAATTTTGTAACTACACACATTAATACTAATCTTACATTTATTTTAGTTAAGTATCTTTCACTATGGTCGGATGTTATAAGTTCTTTTATGTCCGAGAATGAACGTACTGAAAAAGCTTTTTTTCTAAATCTTTCATCAATGTTAGAAATGGGGAGCTATGATCCCCAAGTTCTGGAAGTGATGGCTTATGGAATAAATAGAAGCACTGCAATTGAATTATTGAGAAACGAAAGAATAAGAGATGGCCAAACAACAGAGCAGTTTTTATCACAGTACAATTTAGAAAAACTTTCACCATTACACCGGAAGTACTTGCAAAGGGCAGGTTTTGGTTCTTCAAGAACAAAAAATAATTAGCTATCTCTTTTTTTGATGACTTTTTCGATATGATTTCCCCACCAGGCAAGTAATTCTTGCCTTTGTGGGAGATAAGTGGAGCGATTATAAGCTCTACGTATCTCATTCTTATCAATATGCGCTAAAGCAGCTTCAATTACATCTGAATTAAACTCAGCTTCGTTCATGCATGTGCTGGCTATAGAACGCAAGCCATGTGCAACAAGTCTTCCACCATAACCAATTCTCTTTAGAGCAGCATTAGCAGTTTGGCTATTCATTGGTTGCTTTGGGTCATTCCTGCTAGGGAAAACATGCTCGCGATGTGCGCTGATAGGTTTCATCACCTCTAGAATCTCTAATGCCTGAGGCGATAAAGGAACAATGTGCTCGCGCTTAGCCTTCATCCGCTCTGCTGGAATTGTCCAGAGCTTTGCATCAAGATCTATCTCAGCCCATCGAGCACCAGAAGCCTCAGAGGGGCGAACAAGTGTTAAGAGTTGCCATTCAATCAGGCAACGAGTCGGAACGGATAAATTAGACATAACCAGAGAGCGCATTAGCTTTGGCAGTTCTTCTGGTCGCAATGTCGGCATGTTCTGCTTTTTGGGTTTTTCAAAGGCCATACCGACACCTGATGCCGGATTAGCATCAATCAGACCGGTATTAACTGCATAAATCATTATCTCATTAATGCGCTGTACCAAGCGGCGAACCGTCTCTAGCGCACCACGCGCTTTGATTGGCTCCAGGGCTTCAACAATTGTTCTGGCTTTAATCTCTTGAACAGGTATAGCTCCGATAGCTGGGAAAACGTCTTTGTCCAAAGAGCGCCAAATGTCTTTCGCATAGTCTTCTGTGACGCTCTTGCTTTTAATCTGGAACCAGTTAGCGGCCACAGTTGAGAAAATGCTGTCCAGCTCAATCTGGCGTTGTTCTGATGCTTGCTCTTGCTGCTGCTGTGGATCTGTGCCTTGCGCGAGTGTAGTCAAATGCTGGTCGCGCATCTGGCGAGCTGCTGCGAGCGTAAGGGCAGGGTATGAACCGAGACTTAGATTAGTTCGGCTGCTGCTTCCCGGTCGTTGATAACGGAAGCGCCACAGTTTTTTCCCAGAGGTTTTGACGAGCAGGAATAGGCCATCACCATCATGAAGCGTGAAGTCTTTTTCGCGGGGCTTAGCTTTGAGGATTTCGTTGTTAGTGAGGGGGCGTGTAATGCGCGCCATGTCTGGATCCCTTCCATAATTGGTACACGTTTAATGGACCACAGTATACCGTGTACCTAAACGTGTACCAATTTTCTCTGGATTTAGCCGGATGACCTCGGACGATTACAGATACAAAAAAGCCCGCAGGGCTTGTGCCGTGCGGGCTTTCAGGATTTCACCGGACGTATCCGGATCATGAAGTGGTGGAGCTGGCGGGAGTTGAACCCGCGTCCGAAATTCCTACATCCTCGGTACTACATGCTTAGTCCAGTCTTTAATTTCGCTTGCCGGCTGCGGACGGACACGCCACTAACAAACTAGCCTGATTAGTTTTAACGCTTCAACCCCAGGCAGGGCATCCACGCGATCTCTTTTGGGTTTGACCTCTCTTGATCCCCGTCCTAAGAGCGGAGGCTAGGGAGAGAGGGCTCTAAGCAGGTTATTAAGCTGCTAAAGCGTAGTTTTCGTCGTTTGCGACTATTTTTTTGCGGCTTTTTACGAGGCCAACCGCCCCTCGGCATGCACCTTGGGTTTCGCGAATCCCGTCGAATCCAGAATCAGCCCCAAAAGTGTGACGCTGAGTATAACAGATTTATGACGTGCCATTCCAGTCCATATCACAATGACTTTTGTCGAGGGAAATGCGGTTAGTAAGTGTCCACGCGCAACAGCAACTGCTGCATACGATCATGCCGTATTTATTATTGCTGTATGCGAGACAAAGCGTTCACACCAGATGGCTAACCTAGTTGAGCGTATAGGATTGACTCGATCGCGTGTTTTTTAAGCGCTCCAGAGGTGTGGTTTACGCGCGTACAAGAAGCGCTGAACTGACCAACCGTACAGGAAAATCTTTCCTGGTCTGCCGGAGATAATTGCCAATCTGGAGATCAAAGCGGTGCTGGATTATCTATCAAAACATTGAGCAAACTGAATGAGGCGCTGAGTGAGGATTGAGAAATGTTCGATGCCCTCTCCCGGCGTGAGAGGGCGATGCGGACGCGATTAACGCCCGGCGTTTTTCATAATGCGGGCTTTATCCAGCTGCCATTCGCGCTCTTTCAAATCGGTGCGCTTGTCGTGCTGTTTCTTACCTTTCGCCACGCCGATTTTCACTTTGCACCAGGCATTTTTCCAGTACAACGACAGCGCCACCACGGTGTAACCTTCGCGGTTGATACGTCCATACAGTGAATCGAGTTCGCGCTGATTAAGCAGCAGCTTACGTGTTCGAGTCGGATCGCAAACATAGTGGCTGGAGGCTACGGTCAGTGGCGTAAAGTTTGCGCCAAACAGAAAGGCTTCGCCGTCTTTCAGAATAACGTAGCTGTCACCGATGTTTGCTTTACCGGCGCGTAAGGATTTTACTTCCCAGCCTTGCAGTGCCAGCCCGGCCTCAAATTCCTCTTCGATAAAGTATTCATGGCGGGCGCGCTTATTCAGCGCAATGGTGGCTGAACCTGGTTTGTATGCTTTTTTCTTCGTCATAGTGTCGTGAAGCCATCCGGTAATCTGATATCTGAAACTGACCTCATTGCGTCCTGTGAGGTTTAGCCGGTTATCTTAGCATGAGTTCGGGCATTGCGTTTTCCTTTCATCCTGGGGAAATGGTATTATTTGACGATTGTGTGAACGCGGAAAACGATATGCCTCAGATTAGCCGTACTGCGCTGGTGCCTTACAGCGCGGAACAAATGTACAAGTTAGTGAATGATGTAAAATCCTACCCGCAGTTTTTGCCTGGCTGTACTGGCAGCCGGGTGCTGGAATCCGGGCCGACGCAAATGACCGCGGCGGTGGATGTTTCCAAAGCCGGGATCAGCAAAACGTTTACCACGCGTAATACGCTGGACACTAATCAAAGCATTTTGATGCATCTGGTCGATGGCCCATTCAAGTCGTTGATCGGCGGGTGGAAATTCACGCCGCTAAGTGCTGATGCCTGCCGGGTAGAATTTCAACTTGATTTTGAATTTACCAATAAGCTGATTGAGCTGGCGTTTGGCCGCATCTTTAAAGAACTGGCGGCAAACATGGTGCAGGCGTTTACCCACCGGGCAAAAGAGGTTTACCGTGCCGGGTAATATCGCGGTTGAAGTGGCTTACGCTCTGCCGGAAAAACAGTACCTTCAACGAGTTACGCTTGAAGAGGGCGCAACCGTTGAGCAGGCGATACGCGCTTCAGGTTTGCTCGAGCTGCGTGATGATATTGACCTGAAGGTGAATAAAGTGGGGATTTATAGCCGCCCGGTGAAATTGCACGATGCCGTGCACGACGGCGATCGCGTAGAGATTTACCGCCCGCTGATTGCCGATCCGAAAGAGCTGCGCCGCCAGCGCGCTGAGAAGTCAGCTAAGAAAGCGTAAGCTGATAGCGTGGGTTTTGTTACCGGCGCAGGTAAGTAAGGATCCGAACACGACGGGAAAAGAGCCGACATAAATGGCTCATACAAACTCAAACAAAAAAGGTGCTCATTGAGCACCTTTTTACATTTCTGCAACCTTAGCCTTTGGTCAGCGCAGGTTTGTTATCCATATTGGTCAATACGCCATTGCTGCTGAAAGTCAGCGTCAGGGTTTGCTGAGAAACATCTTCATGACCCGGCTGCTGGCGGAACACGTAGAACCAGGTGTTACTGCCAAACGGGTCGGTCATCATCGGCGTACCCAGTGCATAAGCAACCTGCTGTTGCGTCATACCTACGCGGATTTTAGAAACATCATTTGGCGTCAGGTAGTTCCCCTGATTGATATCAGGACGGTAAACCACGCGTTCTACGGTAGAGCAACCTGCGGTCAACATCAGAAGAACCGCTGCGGCAGCAGTCAGCATTTTACAGCGCATAGTGATTTGATTCCTTTTCGGCCCGAACAATACGTGGCTCATATGTAATATGCCGATGATAATAGACCTTTCGCCAGTTTAAAACCTTTGCCGGCGGGTCTGTTGTCGATTTTGTCGAGAACTCTGACCGTCATATTACAAAAAAGTTTACGCTGCCAGCAGCTCTTTGGCGTTCGCCAGCGCGTTGCGGGTCACTTCACTACCGCCAAGCAGGCGCGCCAGCTCCTGCAAACGGGCACGTTTATCCAGCGGCTGCATATGCGTTTCGGTCATTGCGCCATCCGTTTCTTTGCTGACAAAGAAGTGATGATGGCCGCAACCGGCAACCTGCGGCAGGTGCGTTACGCACATTACCTGCGTGGATTCACCCAACTGGCGCAACAGCTTACCTACAACAACGGCTGTCGGGCCGCTGATGCCAACGTCGACTTCATCGAAGATCAGCGCCGGGGTTTCCATTTTCCGTGCGGTGATCACCTGGATAGCCAGCGCAATGCGCGACAGTTCACCACCGGAGGCGACTTTGGCGATTGATTGCAGCGGCTGGCCGGGGTTGGTTGTCACACGAAATTCGATGCGATCGGCACCTTCAGCTGTCAGCGAATGGGCATCAAACGCCACATCAATGGTAAAGACGCCGTGCGGCATGGAGAGCGCATGCATGCTTTCAGTAATTAATTCGCCGAGTTCCTGCGCATATTTCACGCGCTGCTCATGCAACTGCTGGGCGGTCGCCAGCGCAAGCTGGTGATGGTGTGTGACAGCCAGCGCCAGGGTTTCCTGGGAATCAGCCTGATCGTCGAGCAGTTGCTGTTCATCAAGCAATGACTGGTGAAACTGAGGTAGCTCTTCCGGGCTGATGTGATGTTTGCGCGCCAGCGAAATCTGTCGTGAGATACGCTGTTCCAGTTCGTACAGACGGTTTGGATCGAGATCTAAGCGGTCGCAGTAGTGGCGCAGCTCATCGCTGGCTTCGCTAATCTGAATAGCAGCTTCTTCGAGCATATCCAGCACGCCGGAAAGACGTGCGTCCATACCTGCCAGTTCGCCAAGCAGTTGGCGGGCGGTATAGAGCTGGCTTTGCAGATTGGCCTCTTCACCGTCTGCCAGCACGTTCAGTGCATGCTGGCTGGTAGACAGTAGCTGACCACTATTGGCGAGGCGTTTGTACTCTTCATCAATCTGCTCGAACTCGCCTGGCTGCGGGTTAAATTCATTCAGCTCTTTCAATTGGTAGTGCAAAAGCTCTGCGCGGGCGGCGCGCTCCTGGCTTTGCTGTTGATGCTGGGCCAGCTCGCGGCAGCTTTGATGCCAGGCACGGTAGTGTTCGGTCATTTGCTGAGTTAGCGCATACTCACCGGCGTAGCCATCGAGCAGGTTTTTCTGCTGCTCAGGCTTAATAAGAAGCTGATGCGCGTGCTGACCATGGATCTGAATGAGTAACTGGCCCAGCTCGCGCAACTGGGAAAGCGGTACCGCCGTGCCGTTGATAAAACCACGGGAGCGCCCGTCGCTGCTGATCACTCGGCGAAGTAAACACTCACGCCCATCTTCTAACTGGTTCTCTTCGAGCCAGCGTTGGGCGGCGGGAGTATCTTTTAGTGCGAAGCGGGCGCACAGGTCGGCGCGCGGCGCGCCTGCGCGTACCATGTCGGCTTCCGCACGACCGCCCAGGCATAGCCCGAGTGCATCAATGGCAATCGATTTACCCGCCCCGGTTTCGCCGGTAATAGCTGTCATCCCGCTGTGAAAATCAATCTCGAGCTCACGAACGATAGCAAAATTACTGATGGTCAGTTGTGCCAACATGGTTGCTTTCCTGTATGAAAAACCATAACTGTATTTTCGTACAGTATAATCTGGTTTTATATACAGTAAAGTGTTGTGCGATGATTTTCAGAACAATTTTTTCGACCAGCCGAGCTTAGAGCTTAACGTATTGAAATAACTGTAATCTTTAGGGTGAATAAGATTGAGGTGATAGTCGCAGCGGCGGATAAGTACATCTTCACCTTCCTGAATCGGCAACGCGATTTGGCTGTCGCAACTCACCTCCAGATCGCTGCGACGATGGGAAAAGCGCAGGCGAATAGTGCTGCTGCTGTTTATCACCAGCGGGCGCGCAGACAACGTGTGCGGAAACATCGGTACCAGCGTGATGGCATCCAGCGATGGCGTCAGAATCGGCCCGCCGGCGGAGAGTGAATAGGCGGTGGAACCGGTAGGGGTTGAGATAATCAGCCCATCCGAACGCTGGGAAAAGGCGAAAACTTCGTCGATATAGACTTCAAATTCAATCATATGGGCAACTTTGCCCGGGTGGAGTACCACTTCGTTGATCGCGGTGCTGATACGTTTCTGGCACTCTTGCTGGCAGACCTGCACTTCCAGCAAAAAACGTTTTTCAGCGATATAATGACCTTCCAGCACGTCGGCCAGCTGTTGCTGCGCGTTGTCGGGATCGAGATCGGTGAGAAAGCCGAGGTTGCCGCGGTTAATCCCAATAACCTTGATATCATAGCGCGCCAGCGTGCGCGCCGCGCCCAGCATATTACCGTCGCCGCCGACAACCACCGCGAGATCGGCTTGTTGACCGATTTCTGCCAGCGTGCCGGTTTTCACATTATTGAGCTGCAATTCCTGGGCAATCTGTTGTTCGACAATGACGTCATAACCTTTGGCGCTTAACCAGCGATATAACATTTCATGTGTGGTCAGTGCGGTAGGGTGCCGTGGATGCCCGACAATACCAATACACTTGAAATGATGGGTCATTTTCTGGAGGTCCTTGTGGCGAATGAAATGATGACAATCTGTCACGTTCCCTTGAATCCCGGAAACTGATCCCCATAATAATGCAGGTTAGCGAGATGAATGCAAAAAAACGCGGAGAAATTCATGAGTAGTAAAGAACAGAAAACGCCTGACGGGCAAGCCCCGGAAGAAATTATCATGGAACAGCACGACGAAGTTGAGGCAGTTGTTGAGTCTGACGATTCTGCTGGGCAGGTGGATCCGCGCGATGAGAAAATTGCGAACCTTGAAGCGCAGTTAGCTGAAGCGGAAAGCCGCGAGCGCGAAACTGTTTTACGCGTTAAAGCGGAAATGGAAAACCTGCGTCGCCGTACCGAACAGGATATCGAGAAAGCGCATAAATTCGCGCTGGAGAAGTTCGTCAATGAACTGCTGCCGGTTATCGATAGCCTGGATCGCGCACTGGAAGTGGCGGACAAAAACAACGCCGAGATGGCGCCGATGGTTGAAGGCATTGAACTGACGCTGAAAAACATGCTGGATGTGGTGAAGAAATTCGGCGTGGAAGTGATTGCTGAAACCGACGTTCCGCTGGATCCAAACGTGCATCAGGCGATTGCCATGGTGGAATCTGAAGAGATTGCCGCTGGTAAAGTGCTGGGCGTGATGCAAAAAGGTTACACCTTAAACGGCCGCACTATTCGCGCAGCGATGGTGACCGTTGCTAAAGCGAAGGCGTAACTTTTTTAGATAAACCCTCTCCATCCGGAGAGGGTTTTTTTTCGCTTATTCGGCGACGCTTTCCCGCAGCGCTTTCACCGGGATCACCTGAACCTGCTTAATCATATTGTCCTGCACGTCGAGAATATCGATGTCGTACTGCTCGATACGGACACGAGTACCCACCGCCGGGATCTCTTCCAGCGCCTCCAGCAGCATGCCGTTAATGGTGCGGGCTTCGTCTTCCGGTAAGCGCCAGTTAAAGGCTTTATTCAGTTCGCGCACGTTGGCGCTTCCGTCGATGATCACCGAGCCGTCATTTTGCGGCGTGGCTTCATCCGCCAGCGCAGGTGACATGGAGGTGGTAAAGTCGCCGACAATCTCTTCCAGAATATCCTCGACCGTCACCAGCCCCTGAATATCGCCATACTCATCGACCACCAGGCCGACTTTCTTTTTATTGCGCTGGAATTTCACCAGTTGCACGCTCAGCGGCGTACCTTCCGGAACATAGTAGATTTCGTCGGCGGCGCGCAGCATCACTTCTTTGGTGAACTCGTTTTTTTCCGTCATTAACCGGTAGGCTTCACGCACGCGCAGCATGCTGATGGCGTCGTCCAGCGAATCACGGTAGAGCACAATGCGGCCGTGCGGCGAGTGGGTGAGCTGGCGAACAATGGCTTTCCAGTCGTCGTTGATATCAATGCCGACAATTTCGTTGCGCGGCACCATGATGTCGTTAACGCTGACTTTTTCCAGATCGAGAATCGACAGCAACATGTCCTGGTTGCGGCGGGAAATTTGCGAGCGCGATTCGTTCACAATGGTGCGCAGCTCATCTTTGCTGAGCGCGCCGCTGACCACCACATCCGCTTTAATACCCACCATGCGCATCAGCACGCGCGTCACGCCGTTCAGCAACCACACCAGCGGCATCATGATGACTTGCAGCGGCGCGAGCAGGAAGCTACTGGGGAAGGCCACTTTTTCCGGGTAGAGCGCGGCGATGGTTTTTGGCAACACTTCGGCGAACACCAGCACCACAAAGGTCAGCACACCGGTGGCAATAGCGACGCCAGCATTGCCATACAGGCGCATCCCAACAATGGTGCCAATTGCCGACGCCAGAATATTGACGAGGTTGTTACCAATCAGCACCAGGCTTATCAGGCGGTCGGGTTTACGCAACAGCTTTTCTACGCGTTTTGCCGCGCGGTTGCCCTGCTTGGCTAAGTGGCGCAAGCGGTAACGGTTGAGTGTCATCATTCCGGTTTCGGAACCGGAAAAGTAGGCCGAAACCACGACCATGATGATTAGCGTAATAATCAGCGTCGTGGTGGAAATGTGTTCCAGGGGGAACTCCTTTGTGATTAGCTCGCGAACTGCTGCAGAATGCGGCTGCCAAAATAGGCCAGCGTTAAAATCCCCGCGCCTGCAACGTTGAACCAGACGACCCTGCGGCCGCGCCAGCCCTCATGGTAATGGCCCCACAGCAGAACAATGTAGACAAACCAGGCGATGATTGAGAGCACCGCTTTATCGATATTTTCCATGCTGAACAAGTTCTGCATAAAGAACAGGCCGGTGCATAGCGTCAGCGTCAGCAGCACAACGCCAACCTGAGTAATGTGGAACATTTTGCGCTCAATCACCATCAGCGGCGGCATTTCGTTACTGAACGCCAGCCGTTTATTCTTCAACTGATAGTCAATCCAGGCCAGTTGCAGCGCGTACATAGCCGCAATAATCAGTGTGGCATAGGCGAAAAGCGACAGGCCAATGTGCACCATCATGCCCGGCGTGGCTTCCAGGTGGGTAATGTACTCATTGGGTACAAAAACGGCGAAAGCAAGGTTGATTAACGCGAAGGTATAGACAATCGGCAGCAGCAGCCAGCCGCGATTTTTCGACGCCACAATGGTCATTACCGTACAGATCATCAGGCTGACCAGCGAACCGACATTCAGCAGGCTCAGGTTTTGCCCGCCATCATCCGGGAACAGACGTTCTTTCAAGCCGAAACCGTGACAAATAAGTGCGATTACCGCCGAAAGGATAGCCATTCTGCGCCAGCCGCTGTTTTTTTGCAGCAGGCTGGGAACGATCAGCGCAATGCTGATTGAGTAGGCGACAAGAGCGATCAGGGCAAAAACGGGCATAGGATGTCGGCAGTTGACTGAAGAAGAAAGAAAAGCAGTATAACGTTACGTGACGTTGGCTCCAACAGTTGCATCACATACAGGAGCAATGTCTTCATGTTATACTCCGGAAAATTTCTGTTATGCGTCGCGCTGGCGGCCATCGTATCACCTCAGGCGAGAGACAATGTTTGATAATTTAACCGATCGTTTGTCGCGCACCCTGCGCAATATCAGTGGCCGTGGACGCCTCACTGAAGACAACATCAAAGATACCCTGCGCGAAGTGCGTATGGCACTGCTGGAAGCGGACGTTGCGCTGCCTGTGGTGCGTGATTTTATCAACCACGTAAAAGAGAAAGCGGTTGGCCATGAAGTGAACAAGAGCCTGACGCCGGGCCAGGAGTTCGTCAAAATCGTCCGCAACGAACTGGTTGCGGCGATGGGCGAAGAGAACCAGAGCCTGAACCTTGCCGCGCAGCCGCCAGCGGTAGTGCTGATGGCGGGTCTGCAGGGGGCGGGTAAAACCACCAGCGTCGGTAAACTCGGTAAGTTCCTGCGCGAGAAGCACAAGAAGAAAGTGATGGTCGTTTCTGCCGACGTTTACCGTCCGGCGGCGATCAAACAGCTGGAAACGCTGGCGCAGCAGGTTGACGTCGATTTCTTCCCTTCTGACGTCGCGCAAAAGCCGGTCGACATCGTTAACGCCGCGCTGAAAGAGGCGAAGCTGAAATTCTACGACGTGCTGCTGGTGGATACCGCCGGTCGTCTGCATGTCGACGAAGCGATGATGGATGAGATCAAACAGGTTCACGCGGCGATTAAGCCGGTAGAAACCCTGTTTGTCGTCGACGCCATGACCGGTCAGGACGCCGCGAATACCGCGAAAGCCTTTAATGAAGCGCTGCCGCTGACCGGCGTGGTGCTGACGAAAGTGGACGGTGATGCGCGCGGCGGTGCGGCGCTCTCCATTCGCCATATCACCGGCAAGCCGATTAAATTCCTCGGTGTCGGCGAGAAAACGGAAGCGCTGGAGCCGTTCCACCCGGATCGTATCGCATCGCGTATTCTCGGCATGGGCGACGTGTTGTCGCTTATCGAAGATATCGAAAGCAAAGTTGACCGCGCGCAGGCTGAAAAGCTGGCGAATAAACTGAAGAAGGGCGACGGTTTCGATCTGACCGACTTCCTTGAGCAGTTGCGCCAGATGAAAAACATGGGCGGCATGGCGAGCCTGATGGGCAAGCTGCCGGGCATGGGGCAAATCCCGGACAACGTTAAAGCGCAAATGGACGACAAAGTGCTGGTGCGTATGGAAGCGATCATTAACTCCATGACGCTGAAAGAGCGCGCCAACCCGGACATCATCAAAGGTTCGCGTAAGCGCCGTATCGCCGCTGGCTGCGGTATGCAGGTGCAGGATGTGAACCGTCTGCTCAAACAATTCGACGACATGCAGCGCATGATGAAGAAGATGAAGAAGGGCGGGATGGCGAAGATGATGCGCGGGATGAAGGGGATGATGCCGCCTGGTTTCCCGGGTCGCTAAAACAAGGGCATAAGGCTATCTTGTTTGCCATTTTAGCCCCGGGGTGTGCTCGAAATGCTCACGTACTACGTGTACGCTCCGCTTTCTGTGCGCACGCCGGAACTAAACTGGCTGCACCGATATACGCCTTATATCCCTTGTTTACTTTATCCTGATTGCAATTTCCCCCAAAATCAGTAAAATTTTCGGGCTTTTAATATGACACCGGGCTCCGTTCCTCGATGGGGCCTGGTGTTTTATTCACACAAGAGGATGTTATGGTAACTATTCGTTTAGCACGTCACGGCGCTAAAAAGCGTCCGTTCTACCAGGTTGTTGTTACTGACAGCCGCAATGCACGCAACGGTCGCTTCATTGAGCGCGTTGGTTTCTTCAACCCGATCGCTTCCGAGAAAGAAGAAGGCACCCGCCTGGATCTGGATCGTATTCAGCACTGGGTTGGCCAGGGCGCTACCGTTTCCGATCGCGTTTCCGCGCTGATCAAAGCAGCACAGAAAGCAGCTTAATCTGTCACGGTGGTCATGATGAGCAAGCAACAAGCCGCACCGGTCCCTGTTGAGCCAATTATTGTCGGCAAGCTGGGGTCTTCTTACGGAATTCGTGGTTGGCTCAGAGTGTTTTCCTCCACCGAAGACGCCGAAAGCATTTTTGACTATCAGCCCTGGTTTATCCAGAAGGCGGGTCAGTGGCAGAGCATTGAGCTGGAAAGCTGGCGCTACCACAATCAGGACATCGTCATCAAACTGAAAGGTGTTGATGACAGAGATGCCGCGAATCTGCTGACCAATTGTGAAATTGTCGTTGATTCCGCGCAGTTGCCGGAACTGGAAGAGGGTGACTACTACTGGAAAGACCTGATGGGCTGCCAGGTAGTGACTACTGAAGGTTACAGCCTTGGTAAAGTCGTCGATATGATGGAAACCGGGTCGAATGACGTTCTCGTCATCAAGGCAAACCTGAAAGATGCATTTGGTATCAAGGAGCGGCTGGTTCCGTTCCTCGATGGGCAGGTTATCAAGAAAGTCGATCTCACTACTCAAACCATTGAAGTAGATTGGGATCCTGGTTTTTAAACCTCCGGATATACGGTAAAAGACGGCGCTATGTGGATTGGCATAATTAGCCTGTTTCCTGAAATGTTCCGCGCGATTACCGACTACGGGGTAACTGGCCGGGCAGTAAAAAATGGCCTGCTGAGCATCCAGAGCTGGAGTCCGCGTGATTTCGCTCACGACCGGCACCGTACCGTGGACGATCGTCCTTACGGCGGCGGACCGGGGATGTTAATGATGGTGAACCCCCTACGGGACGCCATTCATGCAGCAAAAGCCGCGGCGGGCGAAGGCGCCAAAGTGATTTATCTGTCGCCTCAGGGGCGCAAGCTTGATCAAGCGGGCGTCAGCGAACTGGCAACGAATCAGAAACTGATTCTGGTGTGCGGTCGCTACGAAGGGATAGATGAGCGCGTAATTCAAACCGAGATTGACGAAGAATGGTCTATCGGCGATTACGTTCTCAGCGGTGGTGAGTTACCAGCGATGACGCTGATTGACTCGGTTTCCCGGTTTATTCCGGGGGTACTGGGGCATGAAGCTTCGGCAACGGAAGATTCTTTTGCCGATGGGTTGCTGGACTGCCCACACTATACCCGACCTGAAGTGTTAGAAGGGATGGAAGTACCGGCGGTGTTACTGTCGGGGAACCATGCCGAGATACGTCGCTGGCGTTTGAAGCAGTCGCTGGGCCGCACCTGGCTTAGAAGACCTGAACTTCTGGAAAACCTGGCTCTGACTGAAGAGCAAGCAAGGTTGCTGGCGGAGTTCCAACGGGAACACGCGCAACAGCAACAGAAACATGATGGGATGGCTTAAGCCACCCGAATATCAGTTTACCCAGGATAAGAGATTAAATTATGAGCAACATTATTAAGCAACTTGAACAAGAGCAGATGAAGCAGGACGTACCTTCCTTCCGTCCGGGTGACACCGTGGAAGTGAAAGTATGGGTTGTTGAAGGTTCCAAAAAACGTCTGCAGGCATTCGAGGGCGTGGTTATCGCTATTCGTAACCGCGGTCTGCACTCTGCATTCACTGTTCGTAAAATTTCCAACGGCGAAGGCGTTGAGCGTGTCTTCCAGACTCACTCTCCGGTAGTTGACAGCATCTCTGTCAAACGTCGTGGTGCCGTTCGTAAAGCTAAACTGTACTACCTGCGTGAGCGTACTGGTAAGTCTGCTCGTATCAAAGAGCGTCTTAACTAAGATAGCGCACACGCTACATCCAAAGCGTGTTATGAAACAAGGGGTTGGCGTAATGCCAGCCCCTTTTTTATACCCATCTGAAAACCACACTTCTTTAGACGTGTTCAGCGCCAGGTTTTGGCGTATTGCTTTGGGATTTTAATCGCTCACAGCAGGCAGCGAGCTTTATTAATGGTTTGATTGCGAGCTAAAAACAGCATCCTGTAGATCCGCACGCTAACAAACTCTGGTTTCGCATCCTTAATCTGGATCGACATCTCTCCGGGCAGGCAGACGCATATTTAATTTAGGCTGAACCCAGGACGTTTCCTGTATCAGTGGTTTTTAAGCTCTGTGACCACCCATTGCCCACGTATTTTTTTCCATTACCTATTATCGATGCAGAAATAAAAAACCTGCTGGCGCAGGCTTTTGATTATTTTCGCCGGATTACTTCCCGGTGGGGGACGCGCTCACTTGCAGTGCTGGCGGGCGGACAATGTAACGCGCCAGCGACTCATGGGTGACAAACGTACAACCACAGTGAATATTCTGGCACTGGTGATAGCGCTCTTTGGTTTCAGAACTGAGGTAGCGGCTGGAGCGCGCGTGCGCCGCTTGTTGGCATACCGGGCAATGCATCATGGTGGTTTCTCCCTCGTGTATATGCCAGTTATATTATCCTTTTAACTTGCAAATGCAAGTTAAAGAATGCATTTGACGCTATTCCTGCACTTCATATTTAACGCCATCAACCCGAACCTCCAGCTCCAGTTTGCTAATAAAACCATTGCTATCAATGCCATGTGTCACTTTTTTGATTACCCAGGGCGTATTGTTGATCGCATCTTTAAAGCCTGAAACATACACAGGGCTTTCTGCTGAGATATCGGTGCGCCCCTGAGCGAGAGTGAGCGTAAATTTCGCCGCGTTGCGCTGGATATCTTGCCACTGTGCCTCTGCCGCCCGCATGGCTTCATCTTTAGAAGAGTATGTCGTCGGCAGGGTATAGATATTATCTTTTGATCCAGCGGTGTAATCGGTCGCTTCCTGTTTTTCATTGCTGGTTGTCGCGGTTTTGCGCGTCAGTTTTACCTGCTTCGTCTGCGCTTTTGGCGTTCTGGTATCTTGCCAGTGGGCAACCACACCGCTGTAAGCTGCGCGATCGGCAAGGGTAAACTCGTGTGAGTCGCCATCGCTGCGGGTGATCGTCACCGAAGGAACAACCTTGCCGCCCCGAACGCACATGCCCGGAACAAGGAAAATCAGCGTACCTGATTTCACGGCGATTTCGGCACCGTTGCGAGTTGCCAGCCGGGTAAGAAAGCCAATGTCGGACTCATTAGACTGGTCGATATGGGCGATTTTGATATTTGCCAGCGCTGGCGCGACACTGGCGCTCAGTGAATTACGCCAGGCGATATCTTTGACAACTTCGCCAAGCGTTGTGTCATGCCATGACCACTCTTTTGGGCTATTCATATTGCCGCGAAAATCGACGCTGCGGCCGGTAACAACCACCTGATCCGGCGTACCTCGGTGTGTCACCTGATCGATGGTAAACGTGCCCATATTAGTGAGCAGTTCTCCCAGTCGACCAATGGCGACACTTACCTCATTACCGCGCTGCGGCATCTGGATTTTTCCGTCGGCATCATCCAGCGTTAGCGTTAGTGTATCGGCTTCAAACCCGCGATTATCGGTGACGGTCAATGCTATCAGGCGAGGCGCAATATCGTAGGTAATGTCTTTTACTTGCTGTTTTTGCGCTTGCTGCGGATCATGCTGTTTCTGCTTTAGCTTCAGCGTAAACAGGGGGACGCTTGTTCGCCCCAAATCCTGGGTGAGTACGTCAATCATCACATGTTCCCCAGCATCTTCGTCGGATCCCTGAACAGTTGTTCCCCCTGGGCCTGAAGATCGCCCGCCAGGGCCTCCAGCGATTCATCAACGCGCGTAAGTTTGAGCGTGAAGGTGATTTTGCGCGGTGAACCGTTGCTGTAATACTCAGAACCATTTTCGGTGACGCTGCTTATTACATACATGCCGTAAATCATTCCGGTTCCGTCAATAAGCGGCCATGAGCGACCCTGATCGGCCATCAGACGTACCGCTGCAAGCGACAGCACACCGCCAGTCAGTTCAGGGTAGAGCGCGCCCGTAATTTCGATGGTTTCCTCCCCTGGACCGATGTACTGAAACGCCGCGCGCTTGCCCACACGCGCGTTGTTCTTCCAGTTAAACGCTGAGGTCCGGCTCATACTCTGAAATGGCAGCGTCTGCCGCATAAAAACAAAAAGCCCCAATGCCAGCATCATAATGCGAACTCTCCTTACGGGTTGAATTGGGATAACGCGTTGTTGCGCCGGTTATCGGCATCCTGGCGGAACAGATCCTGCAGGTAACGTTCGTTGCTGCTGCCCGGCGTGACATCGCCCTGCAGCGTGACGTTATATTCCGTACGGCTTTGGTCGAGGTAAGAGCTGCCGGTTGACGGGCGCGCCATCTGATAGGCGTTATACCCCGGCTGCGAACTTGTGGGCTGGATATAGCTGGATACCCCTCCGGTAGCGGGTTGCTCGATCGATGGTTTGAGCGCCAGTGCGGGTTTCTTATCGATAATGCCCAGCGTCTCCAGCAACCCCGTCGCGCTCTCGCTCAGTGAACGGAAGAGGTTCAGTGGCCAGGTGAATGCATTAACAAGCATTTTACCGACACTCTGCCCGAGGTTGCCGAATTGAGTGAGCGTCTCCTCGCTGGCCTTGATTGGCGTCAGCAGCGCGATAAAGGTCTCTTTTACCGTTTGCAGTGCACCGCCGATGGCATCGAAAACCGGCTGTAATGGCGAAAACATCTCTGCAATGGGGGCAAATGCCGCGACGATCCCCTCAATCACGCCGCTAAAAAAGGCGCTAATGGGCTCCCAGTATTTATAAATCAGCGCAGCGCCAGCGGCGATGGCAGCCACCACGGCAACAATTGGCCAGGTGAGTCCGCCGATAACCGCCATGATCCCACCACAAACGGTGGTAAACACACTGCCAAATGTCGTGGCAATGGTGATAAGCGTGCTGATCCCCGTAAAGACGGGCGCAATTACGCTTGCGACAGTGCCGATTGCCCCTGCAACGCCGACGATCACCGTCGCTATCAGACCAAAGCTTTGCACCAGCCCCTGGTTATTTTGCACCCACTGCTGAAGCTGCCCGAGATAACCAGTCGCAGTCTGTACCAGCATGCGCAGCGACGACTCCTGGGTGGCGAAAATATCCACGCTCAGGGATTGATAAGCCGCCTGCAGCGCCGCTAAATCCGTGCCAAGGTTGCCGGCATTGTTTTGCGTCACGGCCGCAGCATCGCCGCCGCTTTGTTGCTGGTTGGCGATCGGCTGAGCCCGGTTTCCGGCGCTCTGCTGGAGGCTGGCGACAGCGGTGCCCGCTGGCGCAGGCTGCACGGTAGGGCGCGCTTGCAGTGATGCTTCATAACCCGGTTGCAGCAATTTTTTGCCAAGGCTAAAACCGGTGTTTGCCACCGACATACTGGCCTTCCCAAGGCTGGCGACTTTTCCGCCCATCCCTGTGATGCTCTGCTGCGCATCCTGGATTTTCTTCTGCCGTTGCTGCCGGTTTTCCTGTTTCAGGCTCTGCTGTTGGGTTACCAACTGCGCCGAACTTTCGCTGATGCGGCTTTTCAGCCGCAGCTTTTCCGCCAGTGGCGCCGCAGCGTCAAGGCCGGATTCGGTAACCACGCTTTTCCGCCTGGCGACTTTCGCCGTCAGGTTGAGGCGCTGCAGATGCAGCTGGCTGACACGCTGTTGTGTGAACTGCAAAAGACTGGCGTGGCTGCGCGTCGGCGGGCCTTGTTCCGCCAGTTTTTGCGTACGCTGCTGCATCGTTTCCAGCCGCACATTGACTGAGGTAAGGGCTTTTTCCGCCCGCATTAAGCCATCCACCTGAGCGAGTTGACCATACAACCCGCTCAGGTTTTTCTCCGTTGCTTTTATGCTGTCAGACAGCGACACATTCGCCGTCTGCAGGGTTTGAAAGGGCCGCTTCGCTTGATCAACAGCAGCGAGCAGGGCCTCGATATTTACGCTGTTACTCATATGTGTTTCCGCTTCGCTGCAGCGCTTTTTCGCGCCAGGTGATGAGTTCGCTCAGACTCAAGGGGTAGAGCTCTGATGGCGGCCAGTGGAAGATCACCGCGATATCCGCCATCAGATCGTCAACCGACAGCCTGGTCGGAAAATTTACTGTCCCGAAGCTGGTGACAAAAAACCGACCACCTTGCCCGCCAGCGCCACCATATCGGCCAGATCCAGCGCGCCCACTTCCTGCTCGGTAAGTGATGGTGAGGTGATGCGCGGCAGCACTTTAATCAGCGCGTCCACTTCGGCGTTTGCCACCGCGGCCAGGCTCAGGCCGCGCAGCGTACCGGCGTTCGGTTTCATCAGCGTAAGGGAATTGATCAACTGCTCGCCGCGTTTAATCGGGGTCTGCAGGGTAATGACGTTATCTGTTTCGTGGCTCATACGATCCTCGTTGCTTTTGCGGGGGGAAGACCCGGCCAGCCAGGCTGACCGGGTGGGGCATTACAGGCCGATATTGCGGCGGTGCTGTTCGAGACGGTCGACGCCGTTCACTTTTTCAACCATGTTGACGGTGTCGATCTCCACCAGCTCCTTGCCATCAATGGTCAGTTTGAAGTAGGTGCAAACCACGGAGATTTTGGATTCCGTATCTTCACCCGGCTTGTTTTCGCCGGTGTCGATCTCTTTCTGGCGACCACGCATCACCACTTCCACAGCCACCGTTTCCCCGGTGTCATCGCGCTGGTAAGAACCGGCGAAGCGGATCGGCACCGCGTCGGCGCTGGTGGCGCCATACAGTTCCCAGATAGCTTCATCCGGGAAGCCGCCCAGCGACCACTCCATTGACATCGCCTCTTCATCGAGACCCATATCAATCGGCGCGACGCCATTCATGCCTGCACCACGGTAGTTTTCCAGCTTGCGGGTCAGCTTTGGCAGCGTGATGGATTTGGCGACACCCTGGTAGCTGTAGCCATTGAGGAACACGTTCATGTATTTCAGTTTTCGCGGCATTGCCATTTATCAGGCTCCTTAATTGCTGTTAACCGAGGAGACCAGGTTCGCCAGGTACTTATCGGTGATGCGCTGGCGTAAGGTCAGGTTTTCCAGTGGCGGGACCGGCGTATAGTCGTAATCGATATACAGTTTCCCGGCTTTCAGGGTTTCGGCGTCGTTCGCGGATTCATCGAACCAGCAGGTCGCATCGACGATGTAACCGTTGCTTTTCAGCTCGCGGAATTTCGCGTTAATGCCATCAATGATGTCGCGGATAAGCGTCGCGGTAATCGGTTTGTCCACCGCCCACATATGCGCGTCGGCCATGGTGTCGGCAATAACCTGCGCGGTACGGGTATAGTTTTCAAACAGGAACAGCGGATCATCCGAGCAGGTGCGGTTGCCCCAGAAACGGAAGCCATCTTTACGAATCAGCGTGGTGACGCCAGCCTGGTTCAGCAGATCCGCATCGGTGCCGGATTCCTGCAGATCCCAGAACACCGGGGTGCTGATGCCGGTCACGCCGTTAACGCCGACGTTAGACAGGGTTTTGTGCCAGCCAACAGACTGGTCGATATAAGCGCGCAGGCCGAGCGCGCGCGCCGTGGCGTACGCCGTGGCGCTGGCGTTAGCGACGGTATCCCAGGCGAGGAAGTCCGGCCAAATCACCATCAGCTCGCGCTGGCTGAAATTCTCGCGGTACTTAATAGCTTCCGAAATGGTTTTGCAGCCCCAGGCGCTGACGTAACCGAAGGCACGCAGCTTCTGGCAGATGGGGGCCAGCGCGGTTGCGACTTCCAGTGTGTCGTAACCCGGCACGCCAAGAATACGCGGTTTCACGCCGGTCACCGCTTCAGCGGTCAGCAGCGCTTTCAGACCGGTGTATTTCCCATTTGCATCGGTAGTGCCGATGATGTTGGAAATCGTCTGCGCCTGGGCATCGTCGCCGCTACCTTCCGCGACACGCACCACAACAATCACCGGTTTCGCCTGATCGGCAATCGCCTGTAAAGACGATGCCAGCGTACCTTTGGTGCCCGCTTTGGCGATGGCGCTTTGCACGTTGGTGATAAGCACCGGTTCATTCAGTGGAAAGGTTGCCACATCGGCGTCGCTGGCCGTACAAACCATGCCGACGATAGCAGTTGAGACAGTGGAAATGACGCGTGTGCCGTCGTTGATTTCGACGACCTGAACGCCATGATGGTAGTCACTCATCCGATTAACTCCGTGGTGTTGGGGTGAGTGCTATTTTCCAGACCACAGCGCTAACGCGCTATTTGTCGGGGTTGGCGTGGGGATGAAACAACACGGTAGACAAAAAAAACGGGCCGGGGCCCGTTGGATGTTATTTGTTATTGCGGTTTTTCCGGCCAGGGGATATTCGTTATTGGTGCAGAAGGTGGGGATATCCTGCATATCCTATTCACGACCGAATATTTTCTTGCATGTATACACCCCGATAACAATCACCCCGTAACTGCCTGGATAAAATGCATCAAAGCGGTGAAGGGCGTTGTAACCTCCACTGCGTCTGATATCAACTGGCCTGAGCGCCTGGCAGGACAGGCCATTCAATATCGGGCGCTTTTGATGTGTCTATTCTCATCAATATCACCCGATATTTTTTCAATGCGGTCAATGTATCGGTTTCCTCTGTGGTAGCCATTCCGAGATCGACGGCATCCTGGAGTATGCTGATTTTGCTTGACGCTTTCTGTATGAGTGATGCCTGTTGGGAATTTGCCTGCTCAATAATTTGTTCCCGTGTTGGGGCTGGTTCATCTACCCACGCAGGTCTGCCACCTGCCACACCCATTAATTTCCCCGGAGGTGGAGTTTGTTTCCAGTACATAGTGATTTCTTGATCGGTTGCAATAAATGCATCAGCAGGCCAGTCTTCATCGCTGTAGGTTCCGTCATTTTTCCATGTAATTGGAATAAATGACTTTAATGAGGGTGAAAAATAAGCTTTAGTCATAATTAATATCCTATTGCGAAAACGAAAGCCGTGTAACCCGCGCCGCCATTACCGCTAATGCGCAACATAAAATTACTCAGCGATTTTGGTGTTGGATCAGATATGTTGTTAAAAGATATCGTCGGATAATCACTACCACTCGTTCCCATCCGGTGGAAGGCTCCCCATACTCCCAGACGGGCATTAGGAAAAGGTGTTGGATATGTCCATGGGGTATCACCACAATTGCCAGATATAACCGTTCCCCACTGAATAATTAATCCACCTGGCACATCAGGGATGCGGATAAAATCATTGGCTGAATATGAGCGCTTGCTGAAAAGGCTCATTACTGTTGCAACACTCGGTAGAAGATTTGTGGCCGTTCCTGCCACCATTTGGGCGTTTGTTGCTACTCCCTGCTTTGCGGCCTCTCCCAAACCAAGATTTTTGAGAGCCTCAGCAACGAGCCCCGCCGATTGCAGTTCTTTTAAGGCGTTACCAATCATCAGGTATTGATCGTGAGGATTCGCTGATGAAAGATGCTGTTTCATCAGGTCTTCGGAATAGGCTTTTACCTCGATAACCTTATCATCGACATATTTGCGTGTCGCCAGCACCACCGACGGGTCGATTTTCAGCGTGACGGCGGCGGCAGAAGAAACAATCAGCGACATGCGAATGGTTTGCGTACGCCCGCTGCCCTCCTGTAAAAGCGGTTTATAGGTTTCCGGGCAATTTGCGATGGCAATTAGCGTGCCTTCGTCATCAAAAAGCCCTAACTCGCGGATCCAGAATCCCCCTTCATTTTCCGGGATCACCTGCTGGGCAATAATCTGGTTGGGGTTGTCGGCATCGACAGTGAGGGTATTCACTGCGCCGATACGCTTCTGGTTCAATAATTGGGTCTGGGTAGCGTCCGGCACTGGCAGCGCGCCATTGCCATCCCCGACGGCCATTTGCGTGATATGGATTTGCGTGCCACGGGCGGTGGCTGCTGCCAGTTTCTCCGCGCCCTGGTTGGTCAGAATGGTGTAATATTTCGCGGTCATGCGTTTACTCTCAGTTACGGAAAGGTAGGCACTATTTTCCGGTGAGCGCATAAGCAGAGCTATTGTATGTGGTTGGCTTGCGAGCGGTACAACCGGGCACCAAAAAACGAGCCGTAGCCCGTCTGGTGTTATTGCGGCTGTTGCGGCCAGTTGATATTCGGTGCCGTTGCGGTATCCACCGCCTGGAGCAGCTTGATGTACTGCAACCAGGCAATCAGCCGGGCTTTATCGTCATCGCTGATGACACCGAGCTGCAACCCGGTCTGCCACAGGCTGATGGTATTTTTGGCCTCACTCAGTAACTGCGTTTTTTTCTGTTCCGCCCCGCTGACAAGCGCTGTCTGCTGTGCGGTTGTATCGGTCACCCATTTACTGCCGTCCCATTGATCGTAAGCGGTCGCTGGCGCAAGCGGTATAACGTCTGCCGGGTAATCACCCAGCTTATCCAGTTGCGTCTGCTTGCCGCTGGCGATGTCATAAACCGTTTCGCCGCGGTGATCGGCAACGTATTCCCAGCCACTCGAATCTGCCTTACGGCAAACCGCAAAGCCGCTTTTCACCGCGAGCGGCGCATCGATGGCCGCGTTTGCCGGAATACCAACGCCGACAGCCAGGTACTCCACCGAGGTCGAACGATATTCGCGCGTATCGGCTGCGAAGTTATAGACGGTTTGCTCTCCGGCAACGGTGGCAATCAGGTTCTGATTCAGTGTCGCTTGCGTCATTATGCAGCCCTCACGATGTAGTTAAATGCGATGTTATGTGGGCGATTTTCATTAGCAGTAGGTACTGCCATGGATGCGTTAAATCCAATACCGTACCCACCCGCTTTAGATTCCACCGAGCCTCCTCCGTGAGCAAAACTTGCGGCGCCAAATAATGCACCTCTCCCATCTTGCTCATATCCATAAGGTGCAGTGCAAGGAAGCATGCCGGTAATATTGCGAATCGCGTCGCCCTGGATACTTAATAGTGGCCGTCCGGCATCTAAGGAACCATCGTCCGCCCAGCCGCGAATAAACTCGCCACGCAAATCGGGCAAATATCCAGACGGGAATACCGCGGCGAGCCCCGGATATTTCGCCTTATCAAATTCGGCACCATTACATTTGAGCCACCCCGTCGGCGGCGTCGCTGAAGGAAAAGGTAGCGGTACGCCGACAGGCGTAAACTTTGCAATATCGGCGACTTGCAGGTATTGCGGGTGTGGATTAGCCGCGGCGAGATGTGCGGTCAGCAAGTGATCGGCATACGCTTTTACCTCGATAACTTTATCGTCGACATATTTGCGTGTCGCCAGCACCACCGACGGGTCGATTTTCAGCGTCACCGCCGCCGTTGACGAAACAATCAGCGCCATGCGAATGGTTTGCGTACGGCCGCTGCCTTCCTGTAACAATGGCTTGTACGTTTCCGGGCAGTTGGCAATGGCAATCAACACGCCATCGTCATCAAAAAGCCCCATTTCGCGGATCCAGTAGCCCCCTTCGTTTTCAGGGATCACCTGTTCGGCAATGATCTGATTTGCGTTGGCCGCATCGACAGTGAGCGTGTTCACCGCACCGATGCGCTTCTGGTTAAGCAGTTGGGTTTGTGTGGCGTCGGGCGTTGGCAGGGAACCATTGCCGTCGCCGACGGCCATTTGTGTGATATGGATTTGCGTGCCAAGCGCGGTGGCTGCTGCCAGCTTCGCCGCACCCTGGTTGGTCAGAATGGCGTAATATTTCGCGGTCATGCGTTTACTCTCAGTTGTCGGAAACGTGGGCACTATTTTCCGGTGAGCGCATCGGGCAGGGCTATCGGTTGGGGTTGGTTTATGGGCAGGACAACTATGAATGAAAAAAACGGGCCGTAGCCCGTCTGGTGTTATTGCGGTTGTTGCGGCCAGTTGATATCCGGTGCCGTTGCGGTATCCACCGCCTGGAGCAGCCTGATGTACTGCAACCAGGCAATCAGCCGGGCTTTATCGTCATCGCTGATGATGCCGAGCTGCAACTCGGTCTGCCACAGGCTGATGGTATTTTTGGCCTCACTCAGTAACTGCGTTTTTTTCTGTTCCGCCCCGCTGACAAGCGCTGTCTGCTGTGCGGTTGTATCGGTCACCCATTTGCTGCCGTCCCATTTATCATAAGCGGTCGCTGGTGCAAGTGGTGTAACGTCTGCCGGGTAATCACCCAGCTTATCCAGTTGCGTCTGCTTGCCGCTGGCGATGTCATAAACCGTTTCGCCGCGGTGATCGGCAACGTATTCCCAGCCACTCGAATCGGCCTTACGGCAAACCGCAAAGCCGCTTTTCACCGCGGGCGGCGCATCGATGGCTGCGTTTGCCGGAATACCAACGCCGACAACCAGGTACTCCACCGAGGCCGAACGATATTCGCGCGTATCGGCTGCGAAGTTATAT
>NZ_QPJR01000009.1:0-23840 GCF_003337365.1 Kosakonia sp. AG348 | reverse complement strand
CGCATCGATGGCTGCGTTTGCCGGAATACCAACGCCGACAACCAGGTACTCCACCGAGGCCGAACGATATTCGCGCGTATCGGCTGCGAAGTTATATACGGTTTGCTCTCCGGCAACGGTGGCAATCAGGTTCTGGTTCAGTGTCGCTTGCGTCATTATGCAGCCCTCACGATGTAGTTAAATGCGATGTTATGCGGACGAGTTTCTGCGCCACCGGTATTTTCCATCCAGATATAAGTCCATGCCCGCTTGCCAGGAGTAACGGAACCATCCACGCTTTCACTGTTTTCATCTGTAAAAGCAATAATCCTTATGGTCGGTGTAGCGTATTCGTTAACAAAACGGTGGTTATGTGCTCTCAATTCATCGGCCTGCGCCGAAAGCAGCACTCGTCCGGCATCCAGCCCGCGGCCATTATCCCAGCCGCGAATAAACTCGCCGCGCAGATCGGGAAGAACACCGGATGGATACGCCAGCGCCAGTTTGGGATATTTCGCTTTATCAAACGCCGCGCCATTACATGTAAACCACCCTAATGGCGGCGTAGCCTGCGGCCAGGCAACAACACCCCCTACGGGCAGGATGTAGTTGTCATCATTCAGGACATCATGAACAAACTTTGTGTTGGCGATTTGCTGGCCATAGTTGCCGATGTGCGTATCCGGAGCGGTAGGCACACCGCTAAATACCGGGCTGGCAAGCGGTGCATATTGTGTATGTGGGTTAGCAGCGGCGACATGCTGTTTCAGCAGATCGTCTGAATAGGCCTTTACTTCGATAACTTTATCATCAACGTATTTACGTGTTGCCAGAACCACCGACGGGTCAATCTTCAGCGTCACGGCTGCGGTCGATGAAACAATCAGCGCCATGCGAATCGTCTGCGTGCGTCCGCTGCCTTCCTGCAACAACGGCTTGTAGGTTTCCGGGCAGTTGGCGATAGCAATCAGCACGCCGTCATCGTCGTAAAGGCCAATTTCGCGGATCCAGAAGCCGCCTTCGTTTTCCGGGATCACCTGTTCGGCAATGATCTGATTGGTGTTATTCGGATCAACGGACAGGCGGTTCAGCGGGGCAATTCGCTTCTGATTAATCAGTTGAGTTTGCGCCGCATCGGGCGTGGGCAGTACGCCGTTGGCATCGCCGAGCGCCATCTGCGTAAGGTTAAGCTTTGTGCCAAGCGACGCGGCGTTCGCCAGCTTCGCGGCCCCCTGATTGGTCAGAATGGCAAAGAATTTTGCAGTCATGCGTTAACTCTCAGGTTGTTGGGTGATGAATCAGTACAGAAGACATTTTCCGTTCAGCGACAGGCGAACGCTATCAGGCGGGGTTGGCTGCCCGCTGGCACAACGAGGCGGGTAAAAAAAACGGGCCGCAGCCCGTTTGGCGTGATGTTACGTGGTTAAGTGATGATGACATCATCAACCAGATGAACCGCTGAAGCCGGATAATATGCACCGCCAACAACAATCTCTTCCGGCATGTAAGGGTAAACGGTCAGTTCTTCACCCAGATAGCAACCGGCGCCGACATAAAACTCGCCGCTGCTGCTCAGGCTGATGTTTAACCCGGTCAGGTGGCGGCTCGCCGGTTTGGCATCATTAATCAGCCGCTCCAGCTCAAGGTACATCTCCTCGGTAATGCCATTCTCCTGCACGCCAATCACCAGTTTAAAGGTGCCCGGCTCGGCGTTGTCCTCCCACCATTCGCGCAGCTCAATCAGAAAACCGAGCGGCTCAACCACCCGGCGTAGCGCGCTGCGCGTGCCTTTGTGTTGATGAACGAAGAATGAAGCGGCAATCACTTTGCGTTTGGTCGCTTCCGGCCAGTTAAAGTCCCAGCGGTCGACGGAGAGCGCCCATGCCAGGTAAGGCAGCAACTCCGCCGGGCACGTTTGTGGATCCCACAGCGTGCGCAGCGGCATCGGCACGTGCTCAATATCTGCCGCCGCTTTTGCCGCTGCCACCTCAAGAACGGATGAGCCAACAGGCAACAAACGGTCGTCACTCATCGGTGCCTCCGGCATTAATGCTCCAGGCGGTGCAGTAAGAGGCCTGATTTTTCGCCAGCACCAGATCGCTTTGCGGCGCGCTCAGCTCCACCCGCTGCACGCCTTCAACGTGCAGCGCGGCATAAATCGCCGACTGGCGGATATCGCGCCCTAAACGCCGTTGCGCGTTGATATAGGCTTTTAACTGCTGTTCAGCGGCCTGGCGAATCGGTTCCGATTCCGGGCCGGGGTAGAAGTAGAGCGTGGCGTTAATCTGGTAAGGCACGATCTCCGCGCTTTGCACCGTCACACGGTCGCCCACCGGACGCACATCTTCGGCGTTCAGGGCTTTATCCACGATGGCGAGCAGCTCATCGCTGGCGCGGCCGTCCCCCTCGCGGGAGAGCACGGAAATGGTGATATACGCCGGGTCCGGGCTGATGACCGAAATATCGGCAACCCGCCCGTCGGCACTGCGACCATGGTATTCGTAAGCGCCTTCCGGCCCGGCGACGCTTAACCCTTCAAACGCCTGCTGCGCGCGCAGACGCAGATCTTTGTCAGACTCCATCACCGCCGGCGTTGGCGGAATGGTGCTCTCGTCAGCGGGCGAAACCACCAGCCGCGCGGTGTTGCTGTTGGCGGCCATCACATCCAGATCCTTCCCGGCGGCGTAGGCCAGCATCACCGCGCGGGCCGCTTCGTTAACGCGGCTGCGCCACATCACTTCACGGTAGGCGTTCTCTTGCAGAAATTTGGTCAGTGGTTCGGACTCCAGCGCCAGCGTGCGCGCCAGCGCTTCTTGTTCATCGGCGGGAAACAGGGAAATCAGCGTCGCTTTGCGGTCGTTGAGGATAGCCTCATAATCAAGCTCCTCGACCACATCCGGCGCCGGCAGTTGGCTAAGATCGATAATCGGCATGGTTTTAACTCACTGGAAGGGTTAACGAAAGGGATTCGCCGGTGCTGGCGAGTTGCGCGGTCAGGTTGACCAGCAACTTGCCATCGAACTGGCGCTCGGTGGTGACCGCGCTTACGCTAATGCGCGGTTCCCATTTCAATAGCGCCATGTAACAGGCGGCCTGAATTTGCAGCGTCAGCGCCGGGGTCTGCGGCTGGTCGATCATCTCAAACAGCAATGAGCCGTAATCGCGGCGCATCACTCTGGAGCCTATCGGCGTGCGCAGAATGTCGCTGATGCTCTGGCGAATATGCTCGGTGTCGGTAAGACGCTTGCCGGTGGTGCGGTTTAACCCGCTGTAACGAACTGTCATAAAGGCGCTCCTGTTGTGCCGCCGCTGTCGCCGGGGTGTTTATGGGTATGCAACACTTTGCCGTTGGAAGTGAGCGATCCGCCGCTGTGCTCAATGTTGCCGCTCATCGTGCCGCCTTTTTGTACCTCCAGCGTGCCGGTGATGAGCTTGTTGGTGCAGACCACTTCCGGCGTATCCAGCGTGATGCGGGTCGTGGCGGTCACCCGCACGTCGGGCACGGTAGCGGTAAGGGATTGCGACGCGCTGATGGTGGCGGTTTTAATGCCGCTCACCGTTAACGCGCTGGTTTTCGGTTCATATTCCACGACTGCGCCATCGGGAAAAGCGACATGCAAGGCGTCGGCGGATGCCGAAGGGGCCGGGTTGTCATCGGAAAAAATTCCCGGCAGCACGAACGCGGTGTCAAGCTCGCCGCCGACCGCCAGCAGCAACACCTGTTCGCCGATGGAAGGTGCCCACCAGCTACGTGAATGCCCGGCGCGGTGGGTTAACCACTGCAACCATTGTGTTACGAGGCCGCCGGTCTGCACCCGGCAGCGCCCGCTGTTCAGATCGATATCAACGATTATCCCGGTGCGGATCATATTGCGCAGCAAGCGGGACAGTTCCTGAAGCGAGAGTTGTCTGTTCATAACGGAAATCATCCTATGCGTGACGAGCGTTGAAAAACGGACAGGGCTGTCCGGTTTTTGGCACAACGCCGGGCGATTCAGGCCGGCCAGCGGCTCACCAGTTCACCGTTGATATAAAGCTCGGTCGGGCGGGTCACGAACGCGGGCGGCAGCGGTTCCGGTAGCGTTTCGGCATGCAGCGCGCCGTCGATTTCCGTGACTTTGGTGCGCTCGGTCAGTTGCAGCACCATCGTCAAATCCTGGGTGTTGTCGGTGTTCGCCACCAGCGACCAACTGAAGCTGCCTTTGCGACCGGCTTCGGTAGTGAGGATGTCGGGCTGGTTAGCGCGCAGCCACGCCATCACCGGTACGAACAGCGCATCGATATCACCGGCAAAACCGCTGACGGTGACATTGAGGCTGAACTGTTTCTCAAAAGAGAGTGAGCTGGCGAGGGTGGCGGTGTTACTGCCTTTATCCATCCACAGGCGCAGCATCGAGGGGTTATCGCGCAGCGCCGGCACGGCGTCAGTCAGCGCGATGCGTAGCGTATTGGGTTTTAGCATTGATCTCATCCTGGCAATGTTTAAGGGTTTCGACCTGGAGCGCACACTGTGCCAGCGCAAGCTCCAGTCGGCGGATATCGGCGCTCAAATCGCCGTTAGTTTGTGGGTTACTTCCCGGCATCGGGCACAGGCTGACCAGCGGGCAACTGTTGTAAACAGTGACCGGCGGAAGGGCAGGCGGGGCGCTGGTGCACCCGGCGCACAGCATCAGGCAACTCAGCGCTGTACCAGCGGCGAAACGCGTCATTTTCATTGAGTAACCTCGTTATCGATTGTTCGCGCCGCACCGCTTGCGTGCTGGCGGCATCCAGTTGCAGGCGCAGTGCCACCTGCGCCTGCTGGTTTTTGTCCGCCAACGCGGCGGCGGCGTTCAGTTGCGCTTTCAGCTGCGTGATGGCGCTGTTTTGCTCACGCGTAAGCTGGCGGGATTGCGCCAGCGAGGCGCTCAGCGAGTGGTTTTGCTGCACCAGCCACAGCAGGCCGAGCGAGGCGATCAACAGGGCGATCAGACGAGCATTCATTGCGCCCCCTGCAGGCACCAGGCGCGTTCGCGCTGGCGGCGGTTTTCCAGTCCCTGGTTACGTACCCCGTCGATAAACGCCCAGCGCGGCAGCTGATTGCAGGCCTGGCGCCACTGCTTTTGGGTAAGGAAATAAACCAGCGTCGAGCGGCAAGCCGCGCCGCTGCCAACGTTAAAGGCGAAGCTGACCACCGCGTCATACACCTGCGGCGGCATCGCCACCGGTGCGCACTGCGCCAGTCTGCGTTCAACCTGTAATACGTCGGCGACAAGGTTGCTCGCCGCCTCTTTTTCACTGATATCGCGCGTTGGTATGACGCCTGCGGTGTGACCGATGCCGGATGTCCAGACCCCGGCGCTGCACTGGTAAGGACGCAGGCGACAACCTTCAAGATCGGCAATCAGTGCCAGCCCCTGCGGTGAAGTTTTCAGTAAGCGGAAATCCGGCAGCAGTACCGCCAGCGCCAGCACCGCCGCCGCGCTACAGCGTTTTACGGGTAATCCCATTCATCACCTCCTGGGTTGACGCGCAGGACTGGAGGAACAGATAGCTTTTGCGGCGGTAGTACCAGTTCACCGCCACGGTGACGGCAACACCCAGCGCGCCAAAATAGGCGGCAAAGTCTTGCGGGGTCATTGCGCCGAAAAAGGTCAGCGCCACGCTTATCCAGTACGCCAGCGATGAGGTGACTTTTTCGATGGTCAGCCCCATAGATTCACCGTCTCTTTAATGGTTTGCGTCTGTACTTCCGGCAGGTTGACCGTGGTGCCATAAGGCAAAATAACGCCCAGATCGGCGAGCCCCGGGTTGGCGGCGAGCACTGTTTCGACCACTGATGCGGTGCGCCCGTAATAACGCAGGCAAAGCAGGTCGAGGGTATCGCCTTGTTGTGTTTTCACATTCATCGTTCGCGTCTCTTTCCATCAGGAAGGTTTTTCCCCATGGTTAAGTTTCCTGACCGCAGGCGATGGACGCTATCTTTCGGGGCTGGTTAAGCGCTGGCACAACAGGCGGGCGCAGAGAGAAAAGCACAGCACGAATGCACCAGGCAGCAGTGCCGCTGGCGCATCGAGAGAAGGGCAGCGTTAACTGCCGGGAAGGGGCGTGGCGGGGCGCTATTCGGCCTTGTAGAAAATGTTTTCATCCTCATCGGTAGCGTTTTCGCTGTTGGCCAGGTCCGCAATCAGACTCAGCGCCAGTTTCAGATCGGACGGTTTGCAGTTAGCCAGCAGAGACACCTCGGCAATGAATTGCACGCATGCCCACTTGTGCTGAGTCTGATTTAGTCGCTCAGAGACCATGAATCCCTCTCATGAATTTCTTGTACTGTATGTTTATACAGTATCATAGGCTGATTATTAATGGGAAGCGATAATTATTTGTTCCCATCACTATGTTGCTGATAAAGAAAACCATTATGGCTTTCTGCTCGCGCTTTAAACCCGGTGTTTCCAGCTATTTCCCTGCTACTCCTGCCAGTACAGCGCACGCTTTTTGGCGTACGTTTGCGCGCCTGCAGAATATCGCTGCGCAGCCAGGCGGTAAGTTGCCGACGCTGGCGGCGGTTTAACCGCTGATCGGGCTCGAAGGGCGTACAGTTATTGACAGAACTCCAAGAAAGGGCGGTCTCCGGCACGTTTTCCTGTGGGCGCTTTGGCACGATCTTCCACTTTTTCAGCCGCGTCAGCAGCGGCGATCCGCTTCCAGCCACGCTGTCATACACGCCGCGTACGCGCAGCGTCTCTTCGCCATACTGATTAAAATCGCCGTCTGCTTCATAAAGAGTACGCACCTGCACCGCATCGCGTTTAACGAACGGCCCGCCTTGCGCGTTGACATAACCCGCCCAGTCGCCGCGATCGGCGGCTTCATGCACCTGCGCAAACTCCACACTCAATCCGCGCGCAGCATCGTTATCGACCAGTTTGCGTAGCTCGCGGTAAACGGTGACCGGCGCGCCGCCAATAAACTGAAACTGGCGGATTCGCCAGCGTACGGCCCAAGCGCAGACCGCGCAGGCGCTCTCTTTCAGCAATGCGCCGCTCTCAACGTCGGTTTCGCCGTCCAGCGCATAGCCGTCGATATTTTTCGCGATATATTTCGCCAGATAACCGGTCGCGCTGCCTTTTTGTGCATCAATGGTTTCGGCGTGAAAGCGTGCCTGTTGCGCTTTCGCGCTGGACAGCTCATGGCGGTCTTGCTGGCAGGCGAAATCTCCCAGGATCTCGCGCACGCGGGCAACCTCCTGCGGCTGCATAAACAGCAGCAGGTGCCAGTGCGGAGTGCCGTCGTGATGCGGCTCTGCCACGCGAATGCCGAAAACGCGCAGGCCGTTGCGGTGCAGCTTCGCGCGGATACGCGCCCACAACGTGGTGAAATACGCCTGGGTTTGCGCCGGGCTGGCGCCGTTCCATTTCCGGTTACGGTAGCCCGCGCGCGTTGTTGCGTGCCAGGCCGAGGGAGCGGTTAACGTGTAAAACTCGCCTGCGTAACCAAGGTTCTGGCAGATGGTTTCGAAACCGCGAAGGCGCGTCATCAGCTCACAGCGACGGATTGCCGGGTTGGCTACCGAGCCGTCGTGTTTATCAATAAGGCTAATGCGGTTTCCCTCTTCATCTTCCAGCTCCATGCTTTTAAGAAACTCGCGATTACGCCGTTTTTGCTCGCGCCAGGCGGTTACACACTGCACGCTGGCGTAGGGCTGTTTTTTCTTGCTGACATTGCCGAGTGCAATGTGCAAATGTTCGCGCCACTGCCCGGCGGCTTTGCGCAGATGCCCGCGCCACCATTGCTCGCTGAACAGGCGCATGATTGCCGGGGCGAGATCTTCCGCGCTGACGACTTTTTGCGTCACTCGCTGCCAGTGCGGGGGAGTGACGTTGAATTGCAAAGCGATGGTGCCTGCGTGCAGATACCAGCGATGCAGCGTTTTCAGCTCCGTTGCGCTTGTGTCGTCGTGCTCTGCCAGTTCACCGCGAATAAAATTGGCGATGTCCGCTGCCAGCCTGTCGACAGGAGCTTTGTTCATATCCGGTAACTGGTTGTAGCGGGTAAACAGCGAGACTAAGCGGTGCGCCAGCCCCTGCTGGATAACCGTATCAAAATGGCCGTTGAACACCGCTCTGGAGAGGCGCGGCTGTAAATGATCCAGTTGATAGCGTTGCGCCACCGCGTTGAGCCTCGGCAGCGTGCGGCGATAAAAATGCAACAGGAAAGCCTCCGCCCGCGCCCTACCGTGCTCTTTTTCTATCGTATCCGCAGCTCGGGTGAGTGAAACGCGCACGCACTCCGGCTGGAGCGCCAGTGCCTGACGCGCCTGCGACACCGCCGCAATATGGCGATTACGGCGATGCAGCTCAGCGTGAGTGAGCAAGGGGCTGGAGATAGCTGAACGCGGCGCATTCCACGGATAAGCCCAGGTGACAGACAATTAGCGTCTCCTGTAGTGCTTGTCTTTCAGTTCGGCGATCTGCTGGCAACAAACGCAACAGGTTACGCCGGGCAGCGCCATGCGCCGCGCTTGCGGGATAGGCGCATCGCAGCTTTCACAGGTCAGCCTTGAGGGTGCCAGCAGGCGATTACGTGCATGCTGAATATGCCGCTCGCGCTCTTCCATCTCGCGTTGCTGGGCGAGATCCATTTCGTCGGCCATTAGTGCAGCTCCTGCGCCTGGTTGTCGATGTGGCTGGCTTCCTGGCGCAACAATTCAGCGGCATCGTGCCATTCAAGGCGTTGCGAACTGATGAATGCGGCCAGTGCGTCCAGACGGGCGGAGATAACGCCGGCACAGCGCAGACGTTCATTGTTGCGCGCTTGCGCAAGCTGGAGCGCGAGAGCTTCCGGGCTGTGGTTCGGTGAATTGAAGGGGTGTTTTCTCATTGTGTTGCTCCTGAATTTGGGCAAGGGGATGCCCGACGGGTTGACGTCATGGTTGTGGATTTAGGGTTTACAGCGGCATGGTGAGCCGTTTCGGAAACTGGCTGACTACCGCGCGGAAATGGTTCATGGCGGCGATCACCGCCCGCTTCTCATCAAGCGTTAATGCGTGCGGGTTGAGCGCCTGGCGCGCGGCGGGCACTCGGGCAAGAAAGAAAATGGCCGCCAGCGCCCGGTTGTTCTCTTCTGCGTGTTCGTCACGCGGGTCGCGCAGATCGTCGATAAAGCGTGCTACGTCGCTCCAGTTATCGCCCCATAAACGACCGCGAAGCTCGGCGATATGGTTTAGCCCGCTTAGCCGCTCTGATGTGCTAAGCGGAACATGCACGACAGGGGATGTGATAGCCATAAGCTCTCCTGCGATAGTGTTGGCTTGCAAAAGCAAATTCAGCGTAACACCCTGCCGAAAGGGCGTTTAACGCCGTGACGGCACTTTTCCTGTTGCGTAAAGGCAACATGCAAAGCGCTGGCATTCACCTGCGCATCGCGCCATGTTGCGGTGTCGTGAAGGTCAGACTTGTGGCGGTTAAGTCGGCCCTGCGATATGCGCTCAGCGTATTGCTGATCTCTCTGACATTCGCGCTGGCTATGGATTGCCGAGGATGTTTTCTGGTTTGCTGGCGCGGACTTTGTTATGCGAGTCGCGGCGTAGCGTGCCGGAAAACGGGCCGTTATCTCAGTGCTCACCCGGCTGTGGCAGCCACGTTTGGATCGCATTTGAGTAGCGGATTGCGGATGCGACGGCGTTGATTTTGCATCTGACATATCGCATTATCTCCTGTTGTTTAAAATGTACTGCGAAGCTGTGCTTTTTGGTCGATGCACAGCAATATAAATCGCAAATGCGATTGTGTAAATCACTTTTTCGATGTTGGTGTCCATGAGTGAAAACAAGATGAGTGTTCAGGATGTGATTGAGCGCATTGCCGCGTCCTATTCCGTCTCCAGCCAGAAAGCCCTCGCTGAGGCGCTGGATGTGCCGGCGAACAATATCAGCAGCTGGATCCAGCGCGATAGCGTGTCGTATAAAGCGGTGGTCAAATGCGCACTCGACACCGGCGCAGACCTGCACTGGCTGGTGACAGGTGAATTTGCAAATGCGAAATTGACGGATAAACCGGTGCCGAAGGGCAAAGCGCTGTACGATGAAATTTTGTCGACCGGCGGGCGTCCGGTGCTGCGCCGTATCCTTGATGCGTACGGGTTCGAGATGCAAAAAGAGCTGGGAGATTTACTGGATATCTCCTCCGGTACCATCAGCACCTGGGTGCGACGTGAGTTTTTCCCTGGCGATGTAGTGGTGACTTGTGCGCTGGATACCGGCGTCTCTTTAGGCTGGCTGGCGACGGGCAAAGGCGAAATGTATCCCGCTGCAACCCCGGGCGCCGCGCAAAATGACGCGGCGCTGAGCATCCCGAAATTTCGCCATGAGTCTGGCGAGCTGAAAGAGGCGGGCGTCTGGTCGCTGGATCGCAGTCTCGCGCCAGCGTCTACCGACGGTATGAATTTTATTGAAGGGCTAAATGCAGGCTGGCTGGTGGATACCCGTGCGCAAAAAATTGGCAACGGCCGCTGGTTTATCAGCATTGACGATACGCTGGATGTTTTTGATGTGGTGCGTCTGCCGGGCGGCAAAGTGCGCCTTACCAACGGTGCGGTGGATTTTGAGTGTGCGGTAGCGGAAATCGTGCCGTATGGCGTGGTGGTCTTTACGCTCGAGAAACATGTCTGAGCCGCTGGCGCTGAGTCTGCAGAAAAACGACAAGTAAATTAACTTTCTGGTGATGTTTAATTTACAATGCCGCTTCGACCGGGAGGGGAAGTGGTGAGGAACGTTTTTCATCAATACGCAGCACAACGCGCAGCCGCAGGGCTGGCGCTGTTTGCGATCTTGCTGATCCTCGTCGCGCCGCTGATTTCGGTCTCGCTGCAGCAAGATCCTATGAGTGCGATGCCCGGCATGCATCACGAGATGAGCATGCCAATGCATGCACATCATGATGTCGCATCGCCGCCGAACGAGATGAGCATGCCGATGCGCGCACATCACGATGCCGCATCGCCGCCGAACGAGATGAGCATGCCGCTGCACGCACATCACGATGCCGCATCGCCGCCGAACGAGATGAGCATGCCGCTGCACGCACATCACGATGTCGCATCGCCGCCGAATGAGATGAGCATGCCGATGCGCGTACATCACGATGTCGCATCGCCGTCGATGTCGCGCCATCAACCTTCGCCGCAAAGTATGCCGCTTGATCACGCCGAGGCCTGTGGCTACTGCGTGCTGCTGGCACATGTTCCCGGCCTTCTCTTCCTCGTTATTTTGCTCCTGCTCGGTCGTGTGCTGCGCATCTGCCTGGTCGTTGCCCGTCAGCCTGTTCAGCACTGGCACTTCTTTCCCTGGCTTTGTCCTGATACCCGCGCCCCGCCGCGCGTCTGCTTTTCCTGATCCTAAAAAAATGTCCGTTCGCCTGTGCGAAACGGCAACCTTTTGCTATTTCTGAGGAAAAGTATGACAACCTGCACTCCGCGTGCGGCGTGGCTCAGCGTGCTGCGACGCCTGCATTTTTACATTGGCCTGTTTGTCGGCCCGTTTATTTTTGTCGCCGCCCTGAGCGGCACGTTATATGTGGCGACGCCACAGCTGGAAAACTGGCTCTATCACGATGCGCTTTACGGTGTGGAAGGGGGAACGCGGCAGCCGCTCGCCGAACAGATTGCTGTTGCTGAACAGCTAACCGGCGGCCATTTGCGTCTGCATGCGGTGCGCCCTGGCCTTACCGGGAGTGACACTACCCGCGTGATGTTTGCTGACCCACAACTGGGCGCATCGGAGAACCGCGCGATATTTATCGATCCGGTGACGCTGCAAGTGAAAGGGGATATGACGGTCTATGGCACCAGTGGAATTTTGCCGCTGCGTCAGTGGATTGACTATTTCCACCGCTCACTACTGCTGGGCGATGTGGGGCGTCTGTACAGCGAACTGGCGGCGTCCTGGATGTGGGTTGCCGCGCTTGGTGGTATTGCGCTGTGGTTTTTTACCCGCCCGAAACGGCGCATTAATAACGCTATGCAAAATCATCGTCGCCTGCATGTCTCTTTAGGCTGGCTCCTGCTTATCGGGATGCTGCTGTTTTCCGCCACCGGTCTGACCTGGTCGCAGTGGGCGGGCGGCAATGTTGACAGCCTGCGTGCAGCGCTTGGCTGGATGACGCCGCAGGTCAATACGCAACTGCATGGTGTGCAGGAGATGCACGATCCGCATGCGGAACACCATATAATGCACGAGGGGATGGCTATGCCGGATATGCAGCCGGATCGGGTGCAGTTCGATGAAGCGTTGCACAGTGCGCGGCAGGCCGGGATCGCCGCCGGCAAGCTGGAGATCCGCCCGCCACGCAGTGCGGATAAAGCCTGGACGGTAACCGAAATCGATCGCGGCTGGCCCACGCGTGTGGATGCGGTGGCGATTGATGGCAGCACGATGACGGTGGTGGATCGCACAAGGTTCGCGGACTTTCCGCTGATGGCGAAGCTGACCCGCTGGGGCGTTGATTTCCATATGGGCATTCTGTTTGGCCTGGCGAACCAGTTGCTGCTGATCGCCTTTGGCAGTGCGCTGTGCGTCATGATTGTGGTTGGTTACCGGCTGTGGTGGATCCGCCGCCCGGCCAGTGCCAACGCCAACCCGGCAAGTACGCTGCTGCACAATTGGCTGGGTTTACCGCTGTCAGGACGGGTAATAAGCGCATTACTGGCGCTGTTGCTGGGGCTGGCGTTACCCGTCATGGGTGCCAGCTTGCTGCTGTTTATCCTCATTGATGCTTTGCGCTGGAAACAACATGCCAGACGTTCTGTCGTAACGATGTAGTAGTAAAACGCCACTGACTGTAAAAATATAATTACACTTAGTGGTGATTAAGTGGCAATTAATTTGTCATTGTAAAGTAATCGTTACGTTATGTGGATTGAAATCTTTACCGGCTATGGTATCGTTACGTCATCCTCACTCGAGGAACAACTATCGCAAACGAGCCATACAGGATTTTGATCATGCAAAAAGACGCGCTGAATAACGTACATATTACCGATGAACAGGTGCTGATCACCCCGGATCAGTTGAAAGCGGCCTTCCCGTTGACTGCCGAGCAGGAAGCGCAAATCGCCCAGTCCCGCCAGACCATTTCCAACATCATTGCCGGGCGCGATCCGCGTCTGCTGGTGGTCTGTGGTCCCTGCTCGATTCACGATCCTGAAGCCGCGATTGAATATGCCCGTCGATTTAAAGCCCTTGCCGCAGAGGTCAGCGATAGCCTCTATCTGGTGATGCGCGTCTATTTTGAAAAACCCCGGACCACCGTTGGCTGGAAGGGGCTGATTAACGATCCGCACATGGATGGCTCGTTTGATGTGGAAGCTGGCCTGAAGATTGCGCGTCGTCTGCTGGTTGAGCTGGTCAGTATGGGGCTGCCGCTGGCAACTGAAGCGCTGGATCCGAATAGCCCGCAGTTCCTTGGCGACCTGTTTAGCTGGTCGGCGATTGGTGCGCGAACCACTGAATCGCAGACGCACCGCGAAATGGCTTCAGGTTTATCGATGCCGGTTGGCTTCAAAAACGGCACCGATGGCAGCCTGGCGACCGCTATCAATGCGATGCGCGCCGCAGCCATGCCGCACCGCTTTGTGGGGATCAACCAGGCCGGCCAGGTCTGCCTGCTGCAAACCCAGGGCAACCCGGATGGACATGTGATCCTGCGCGGCGGTAAAGCGCCGAATTACAGCCCGGCGGATGTCGCGCAGTGTGAAAAAGAGATGGAACAGGCGGGACTGAGACCGTCGCTGATGGTAGATTGCAGCCATGGTAATTCCAATAAAGATTACCGTCGCCAGCCTGCCGTTGCTGAATCGGTGGTGGCGCAGATCAAAGATGGCAACCGTTCGATTACCGGTCTGATGATTGAGAGCAATATTCATGAAGGCAATCAATCTTCTGAGCAGCCGCGCTGCGAGATGAAGTACGGCGTTTCCGTGACCGATGCGTGCATCAGTTGGGAAGCGACCGAAGCGCTGCTGCGTGAAATCAATAACGATCTGCTTAACAGCCTGGCGGCGCGTTTTGCTTAAGAGGGTGTTATGGTTGCTGAACTGACCGCGCTGCGCGATCAAATTGATGAAGTTGACAAGGCGCTGCTGGATTTGCTGGCGCGCCGCCTGGAGCTGGTGGCGGAAGTTGGCGAAGTCAAAAGTAAATATGGCTTGCCAATTTATGTACCGGAGCGCGAAGCGACGATGCTGGCATCGCGTCGTAAAGAGGCTGAATCACTGGGTGTGCCGCCGGATCTGATTGAAGATGTGCTGCGCCGCGTCATGCGCGAATCCTACTCCAGTGAAAATGACAAAGGGTTTAAAACCCTGTGTCCGACGCTTCGCCCGGTGGTGATTGTTGGTGGCGGCGGGCAGATGGGGCAACTGTTTGCCAAAATGCTGACGCTCTCTGGCTACCAGGTGCGCATCCTTGAAAAAGAGGACTGGGCGCAGGCCGATGTGCTGCTGGCTGACGCGGGCATGGTGATTGTCAGCGTGCCTATTCACGTTACCGAGCAGGTGATCGGCAAACTGCCGACCTTGCCGGAGGACTGTATTCTGGTCGATCTGGCGTCGGTGAAAAGCGGCCCGTTACAGGCGATGCTGACCGCGCACAAAGGGCCGGTGCTCGGGCTGCATCCGATGTTTGGCCCGGACAGCGGCAGCCTGGCTAAACAGGTGGTGGTCTGGTGTGATGGCCGACAGCCGGAAGCGTACCAGTGGTTCCTGGAGCAGATTCAGGTATGGGGCGCGCGTTTGCACCGCATTAGCGCTGTTGAACACGATCAGAATATGGCCTTTATTCAGGCGCTGCGCCACTTCGCGACCTTCGCGTATGGTTTGCATCTGGCGGAAGAGAATGTTCAGCTCGAACAGTTGCTGGCGCTTTCCTCACCGATTTATCGCCTGGAACTGGCGATGGTCGGGCGCTTGTTTGCTCAGGATCCACAGTTGTACGCCGACATTATTATGTCGTCGTCCAGTAACCTGGCGCTGATTAAACGCTACTACCAGCGTTTTGGCGAAGCGATTGGCCTGCTGGAGCAGGGCGATAAGCAGGCATTTATCGACAGCTTCCGCAAAGTTGAACACTGGTTTGGTGACTATGCGCAACGTTTCCAGAGCGAAAGCCGCGTGTTGTTACGCCAGGCCAACGACAGCCGCCCGTAAATAAAAAAGCCGTTTATACTGAAAAGCCAGTGGTTACCCGCTGGCTTTTTTCATTTAAGGGATGCGCAATGGCTGAGCTGCACACGCTGTTTGATTACACCGGGCATTTGCCGGAATGCCCCACCTGGAGCGACGCGGAGCAGGCGCTCTACTGGGCAGATATTATTGAAGGTGAGATCCACCGTTATCACTTATCGTCTGGCGAACATACGGTGTTGTCGTTTGCCGAAGAGGTTGGCTGCTTTGCGCTACGTGAGAAAGGCGGCTTTATCGTGGCGATGCGTAATGGCATCTGGCTGACGGATGCGCGCGGTTTGCTGCGACAAAAAGTGTGTGATAACCCTTCAAACCCGCAACTGGCGCGCTTTAACGATGGCGGCACCGATCATCTTGGCCGTTTTTATGCGGGCACATTCTGGGGGCCGGGCGATTATAACGGCGCGTTGCTGTTGCGCATTAATCATGACCTCACGCCCAAAGTGTTGCAGTGCGACATTCACGGTGCCAATGGTCTTGCCTTCAGCCACGATAAGCAGTGGATGTTCACCTCGGACACGCCGAACGCGGTGATTTACCGCACGCCGCTTGATGAGCAGGGTGAGCCGGGTAAACGCGAGGTTTTCCGCCGCTTTAACGCCGGGGAAGGTATTCCGGACGGGGCGGCGATGGATGTGGAAGGTTGTTACTGGAGCGCAATGTTTGATGGTTGGCGCATCGCGCGTTTTTCGCCGCAGGGTGAACAACTGGCAGAGTATCGCTTGCCGGTGCGTTGCCCGACGATGGTCTGTTTTGGTGGGCCTGATATGAAAACGCTGTTTATCACCACCACGCGGGAAAATATGTCGGCGGACGAAGTGGCGCAATATCCGCTGTCGGGAGCGATCTTCACCCTGCCCGTGGCGGTGGCAGGAATGAAGAAACCGCTGTTTAAAGAGGTTTAAGCCGGGTCGACCGGCACCACATTTTCACTGGGGTAGCAACCGAGGACTTTCAGCGAACGCGCGGTGTCGGTGAGTTCGCGCAGCGCTTTTTGCATCTGCCCGGATTGCAAATTGGCCTGCACATCGATGTAGAACATCTCTTCCCACGGGTTGCCGTGGATCGGGCGCGATTCCAGTTTGGTCATGATCAAATTGTGGTTACGCAGCACCAGCAGGGCTTCAACCAGCGAGCCTGCTTGCTGGCCGGTTGCCATCAGCAGCGTAGTTTTTGCCGGAACCTGATCGGATACATCAATGGCTTTACGCGCCAGCACCACAAAGCGTGTGATGTTCTGCGTCTGGTTCGCCAGATTACGTTGCAGTACCTGCAAGCCATACAGCGCGCCACCGGCTTCGCTGCCCAGCGCCGCAACCTGCGGCGAATTTGCCTGCGCGACCTTTTCCATCGCGGCGGAAGTGCTTTCGCAATACTCGATTTTCCACTGTGGATAGCGGTTAATGAACTGGCTGCACTGCTGGAAAGGCTGCGGATGGCTGTAAACCGTGGTGATGTGTTCTAAATCGGTGGAGCCGGAAACCAGAATGCAATGGTCGATAGGCACCGTCAGTTCACCAACGATAGACAAACTGGTGTGCTGGAGCAGGTCGTAAACGTCGTTAATTGCCCCGGAGCTGGTGTTCTCCAGCGGCACCACCGCGTAATCGGCCTGACCCGTTTCCACCTGGCTGAAGATATCGTGAAATTTCAGACAACCGCTTTCAATGAACTGCTCAAAATGGCGCGCCGCGTACTGACGGGCGGCCAGGTGTGAATAGGATCCTTTTGGCCCCAAAAAAGCGATGCGGGCAGAGTGCGGGTTGATTTTATTCAGATGCTGCTGGAGCAGGGCTTGCTGGGTGAGAACGGAATCTTCGATGATCAACTGAAACAGGCGGGTGATGTAGTGGGCATCCAGATGATGCGCTTTGCCGAGCTCTATCAAACGTTCGAGTAAATCACGTTCGCGATCGATATCGCGTACCGGACGGTGTGAATCCAGCTTGGCCTTGCCGACTTCAACAGAGAGCTGGCGGCGTTCGGCCAGGAGCGTCAGCAGCTGTTCATCCAGTGCGCTGATCTTTACGCGTAAATCCAGTAAGGGGTTTTCAGCCGTCATGTTGTTGCCTTTCGTCTTTAATTGTTATCAATAAAAAAGGCCTCCCGGTGTGGGAGGCCTTATTGTTCGTCTTCGCATTCTTTATCACAAAACGAATCGCCTCCCTAATTGGGGAAGGTAAAAAAGAATGCGAAGAAGAACGGAACAAGTTTCATGGAGTTTTCCTTTGTGCGACCGAGGTACAGTACCCGTACTGTTTTCGCTCTGTCAATAAAAAACGCGCCCGTGGGCGCGTTGGGATGGGCTCAATGTAGAGACTACTCTTCTTCTTCCTCAACGAAGCTTGTGTCTTTCACCGATGTTGCGGCGCGACGTGCTTCACCTTTGTGTTGCACTTTATTCAGCTGCCGTTCCAGCTTGTTAATCAAATCGTTGATGGCGGTATACATATCTTCATGTTTCGCACTGGCAACCAGTTGTCCGTTCGGTGTGTTGATGGTTGCATCGGCGATAAAGCCCTGTGGTTCTTTCGACAGGATGATATGCGGATTAATCAGTTGAGTTTGCCATTTATCCAGTTTGGCGAGACGGTCTGTGACATGCTGGCGGATTGCCGGAGTAATTTCCATTTGTTTACTGGTAATGTTCATTGTCATAAATTTTACCTCTTGTCTTTCCGTCTTGGTGATTTCAGCATACCGTCCACAATGTCAAAATGTGTGATTTAAATCACATTATTTTGTCACTTTTTGTCAATGAAAGGGTTTTGTGAGGCAGGGCAGGAAGAGGGCAAATTTACCTTGTCTACGCCATCATTAGCAGTCATAGTTGATAGGATGAATTGCGGCTAAACCGCTTTAGTAATAGATAAAATGAATAAATAAACGGCAGCCCGAAGGCTGCCGTTTTGTATTTCAGGCGATCAGGTCAATCAGGTTCGATTGCTGTTCGCCGCAATAATTTTCGCCACTTTATCCGCCTGCGCGTTGAGTTGCAGCTCGCGATAGGCTTTTTCCATCAGCGGCAGCGCGTCATGGGTCGCTTTTGTATCCGGGAAGTCACGCAGCATCCCTTCTACGCGGTTGGTTACTGCAACCCAGGCACCGCGATCGGTGTAGTATTCCGCGACCGACAGTTCGTATTTCGACAGACGATCTTTCAGGAACACCAGTCGCCTGGTGGCGTCGGTGACGTACTGGCTGTTCGGGTAGCCGCGCACCAGTTTGGAGAAGTCTTTGAATGCGTCACGGGCATGCGCCGGATCGCGATCGCTACGGTCTACGCCGAAGAACCCTTGCAGAGCACTGTCATCCAGCGCCATGTTGGTCAGCCCACGCATATACATTACATAATCAATGTTCGGGTGGGTTGGGTTCAGTCGAATAAAACGGTCAATCGCGGCTTGCGCCAGCGGCAGATCGGCATTTTTGTAGTACGCGTAGATCAGATCCAACTGCACTTGTTGTGAGTAAGGACCAAACGGATAACGATTATCCAGTGCTTCCAGTTGCGTTATTGCCGCCTTCCAGTTACCGTCTTGCAGCTTTTGCTGAGCTGTCGCGTAGATTTCGTTTGGCGGATTATCAGGTACTTCTTCCTTTGAACCGGAGCAACCTGTCAAAGCCAGACTCAACGTGGCGGCTGCCACCAGATATTTCAAGCGCGTCATGACGTTTAGACTTTCCTCAGAATGTTTACGCGGGAGATTCTTTATTCCTGCTCCCGACTAAGACCAGCTACAATAGCACACTATATTAAACGGCGAAGCCGTAAAACCCAACGTTAACGAAGAAGCTGTATATGGCACAACTGGTACAACTCACCGCAACGGTATCCGAAAACCAACTCGGTCAACGCTTAGATCAAGCTTTGGCCGAATTGTTCCCGGATTATTCACGTTCGCGCATAAAAGAATGGATTCTCGACCAGCGCGTGCTGGTCAACGGCGTTGTCAGCGACAAGCCGAAAGAGAAAGTGTTGGGTGGCGAACTCATTGCTATCAATGCGGAAATCGAAGAAGAAGCACGTTTTGAACCGCAGGATATTCCACTTAACATCGTCTATGAAGACGATGACATTATCGTCATTAACAAACCGCGCGACCTGGTTGTACACCCGGGCGCAGGTAACCCGGATGGCACTGTCCTTAACGCTCTGCTGCATTATTACCCGCCTATTGTGGATGTTCCGCGTGCAGGCATCGTCCACCGCCTGGATAAAGACACCACTGGTTTGATGGTAGTGGCGAAAACCGTACCCGCTCAGACGCGGCTGGTGGAGTCGCTGCAACTGCGAGAAATCACGCGTGAATACGAAGCGGTAGCGATTGGGCATATGACTTCTGGCGGCACGGTGGAAGAACCGATCAGCCGCCATCCGACCAAGCGTACCCATATGTCGGTGCACCCGATGGGCAAGCCGGCGGTGACACACTACCGCATTATGGAGCATTTCCGTGTGCATACGCGTCTGCGTCTGCGCCTGGAAACAGGCCGTACGCATCAGATTCGCGTACATATGGCGCATATCACTCACCCGCTGGTGGGCGATCAGCTCTATGGTGGTCGCCCGCGTCCGCCGAAAGGCGCATCGGACGAATTTATCGATGCACTGCGCAAGTTTGACCGCCAGGCGCTGCACGCTACCATGCTGCGCCTTTACCACCCTATCAGCGGTATCGAAATGGAATGGCATGCGCCAATTCCGCAAGATATGGTTGATTTGATTGATGCGATGCGCGCTGATTTTGAAACCCATAAGGACGATGTTGCCTGGTTATGACCAAACTGATCCTCCCGGACTGGCCGCTGCCGAAAGGTGTCGCGGCTTGTAGCTCGACGCGCGTCGGTGGTGTAAGCCTGCCACCTTACGATTCGCTGAATCTTGGCGCACACTGCGGTGACAATGCTGAGCATGTGGAAGAGAATCGCGCGCGCGTATTCGCGGCGGGCGGTTTGCCTTCGAAGCCGGTGTGGCTTGAACAGGTTCATGGCACTGACGTGCTCACACTTAGCGGTGGTCCTTATGCGTCGAAACGGGCGGATGCGTCATACAGCAACACACCCGGTACGGTCTGTGCGGTGATGACCGCAGACTGTTTACCGGTCTTGTTTTGTAACCAGGCGGGCACCGAAGTTGCTGCAGCTCACGCTGGCTGGCGGGGTTTATGTGCAGGTGTGCTGGAACAGACAGTTGCGTGTTTCACCGATAAGCCGGAAAATCTGCTGGCGTGGCTGGGGCCAGCAATTGGGCCGCAAGCGTTTGAAGTCGGTGCAGAAGTTCGTGAAGCGTTCATGGGGCACGATCCGCAGGCCGACAGCGCTTTTCGTCCTCACGGTGAAAAATATTTTGCTGATATCTATCAGCTCGCACGCCAGCGTCTGGCGAGCGTAGGCGTCCGGCATGTGTTCGGCGGCGATTGCTGTACCTTCAGCGATAAGGATAATTTTTTCTCATACCGCCGGAACAAGACGACCGGGCGTATGGCAAGTTTCATTTGGCTGATATAACCTAAAGAATCAAGACGATCCAGTACGCGTAGGTTTTCTTTCGCATAATTCAGGTCATTCACCTTGAATAATTGAGGGATGACCTCATTTAATCTCCAGTAGCAATTTTGACCTGTTATGGGAGGAGTTATGCGTCTGGATCGTCTTACTAATAAATTCCAGCTTGCTCTCGCCGATGCCCAGTCGCTCGCACTCGGGCACGACAACCAGTTTATCGAACCTCTTCATTTAATGAGCGCCTTACTCAATCAGGAAGGCGGTTCGATTCATCCTTTATTAACCTCTGCTGGCGTGAACGCCGGCCAGTTACGCACAGCGATTGAACAAGCGCTGAGCCGCTTACCGCAGGTGGAAGGCACCGGTGGCGACGTACAGCCTTCTCAGGATCTGGTACGTGTACTGAATCTTTGCGACAAGCTGGCGCAAAAGCGAGGTGACAACTTTATCTCGTCGGAACTTTTCGTTCTGGCTGCGCTTGAATCACGCGGTACGCTGACGGATTTGCTTAAAGCTGCTGGTGCGACAACGGCCAATGTGACCCAGGCGATTGAACAAATGCGTGGGGGAGAGAACGTGAACGATCAGGGGGCCGAAGACCAACGTCAGGCCTTGAAAAAATTTACCGTCGATCTGACTGAGCGCGCCGAACAAGGCAAGCTCGATCCGGTTATCGGTCGTGACGAAGAGATTCGTCGTACGATCCAGGTACTGCAGCGGCGTACCAAAAATAACCCGGTGCTGATTGGTGAACCGGGCGTCGGTAAAACCGCGATTGTCGAAGGGCTGGCGCAGCGTATTGTTAACGGCGAAGTGCCGGAAGGGCTGAAAGGCCGCCGTGTACTGGCGCTGGATATGGGCGCACTGGTTGCCGGTGCAAAATATCGCGGTGAGTTTGAAGAGCGTTTAAAAGGTGTGCTGAACGACCTGGCGAAACAGGAAGGCAACGTCATTCTGTTTATTGACGAGCTGCATACGATGGTCGGTGCCGGTAAAGCCGATGGTGCAATGGATGCGGGCAACATGCTGAAACCTGCGCTAGCGCGCGGTGAGTTGCACTGTGTGGGTGCTACCACGCTGGATGAGTATCGCCAGTATATTGAGAAAGATGCGGCTCTCGAACGCCGTTTCCAGAAAGTGCTGGTGGCTGAGCCGACGGTGGAAGACACCATTGCGATTCTGCGTGGGCTGAAAGAGCGTTATGAACTGCATCATCATGTGCAAATTACCGACCCGGCAATTGTTGCGGCGGCAACGCTGTCGCATCGCTACATCGCCGATCGTCAGCTGCCGGATAAAGCCATCGACTTGATTGATGAAGCCGCGTCCAGCATTCGTATGCAGATTGACTCGAAACCGGAAGAACTCGACCGGCTCGATCGCCGTATCATCCAGCTCAAGCTGGAGCAGCGGGCACTGATGAAAGAGTCCGATGAGGCCAGTCTCAAGCGGCTCGAAATGCTGAATGAAGAGCTGGAAGATAAAGAACGCCAGTACTCATCATTAGAAGAAGAGTGGAAAGCGGAAAAAGCCTCCCTCTCCGGAACCCAAACCATTAAGTCGGAACTGGAACAGGCCAAAATTGCCATGGAGCAAGCGCGTCGTAATGGTGATTTGGGACGCATGTCGGAACTTCAGTACGGGAAAATCCCGGAACTTGAAAAACAGCTGGCTGCCGCAACTCAGGCCGAGGGTAAAACCATGCGCCTGCTGCGTAACCGTGTGACCGATGCCGAAATTGCAGAGGTGTTGGCGCGCTGGACTGGCATCCCGGTAGCGAGAATGATGGAAGGCGAGCGCGAAAAATTACTGCGCATGGAGCATGACCTCCATCATCGTGTAATCGGTCAGGATGAAGCTGTCGAAGCCGTTTCTAACGCTATTCGCCGTAGCCGCGCAGGCCTGTCGGATCCGAATCGTCCGATCGGTTCGTTCCTGTTCCTTGGCCCAACTGGGGTGGGTAAAACCGAACTGTGTAAGTCTCTGGCAAACTTTATGTTCGACAGCGACGATGCAATGGTGCGTATCGACATGTCGGAATTTATGGAGAAACACTCCGTTTCGCGTCTTGTCGGTGCGCCTCCGGGATATGTTGGCTATGAAGAGGGTGGTTATCTGACAGAAGCGGTTCGCCGTCGCCCTTATTCCGTTATTCTGCTGGATGAAGTAGAGAAAGCGCATCCGGATGTGTTCAATATTTTATTGCAGGTACTGGATGATGGTCGTCTGACAGACGGACAAGGCAGAACGGTTGATTTCCGTAATACGGTCGTCATTATGACTTCCAACTTGGGGTCTGATTTGATCCAGGAGCGTTTTGGCGATCTGGATTACAGCCACATGAAAGAGCTGGTGTTAGGTGTGGTAAGCCAGAATTTCCGTCCGGAATTCATCAACCGTATTGATGAAGTGGTAGTGTTCCATCCGTTGGGTGAAAAACACATTGCGTCTATTGCGAAGATCCAGTTGCAGCGTCTGTATAAACGCCTGGAAGAGCGTGGTTATGCGGTAAGCATTTCCGACGACGCGCTGAAACTGCTCAGCGCAAACGGGTACGATCCGGTGTATGGCGCGCGTCCACTAAAACGCGCTATTCAACAGCAGATTGAAAACCCGCTGGCGCAGCAGATTCTTTCGGGCGAGCTGATTCCGGGCAAACCGGTGCAACTCGTAGTGAAAGATGAGCGCATTGTGGCAGTGCAGTAAGTCACAAAAGAAGAAAACGAGCCCTTTTGGGCTCGTTTTTGTTTGAAAACCAGGCAAAAATTTAACTTCTCAGCGTAATTCGCCTGAAAAGTGAGCGAACGGTTACTTTTTTCAAATTAGGGGTTGTCAGCGGGAATTAACTCCCTATAATGCGCCTCCACTGACACGGCACAACGGCAAACACACCGGCCTGTCAGGTGAAGCAATCTGAAAATAAACAGTTGACTTCACGGCGGGAAAGCGTAGTATACGCAACCCGCGCCGCAGCAAAAAGCGAGGCGGCACTGCTCTTTAACAATTTATCAGACAATCTGTGTGGGCACTCAGGGTGACTGGATTCTTGACGTCCTCGGACGAAAAATGAATACCAAGTCTCAACGAGTGAACACGTAATTCATTACGAAGTTTAATTCATTGAGCATCAAACT
>NZ_QPJR01000008.1:0-231224 GCF_003337365.1 Kosakonia sp. AG348 | reverse complement strand
CTGATGCGGTGTTCATCGTCATAGCTGAAGCGCTGCACCGTGCCGCGATGGCTGTCGTGACGTTCGGTCATGCGTCCGAAACCGTCATATTCCCAACGCACGCCCTCCAGCCGTTTCAGCAGGTTGTCCCACACCGGCAGTAAATCCGGCGTGGTGCGGTTGTCCGCCGCGTCATACCAGAAACGCTCCTCGCCGGTTGGCTGAATACTCTGCGTCATGCGACCAGCCGCGTCGTAGCCCCACAGCGACTGACGGTATTTCTCCGCAGGGGTTGGCGGCGCGCCGTCGGTATACATCTGGCGGATAATCTGGTCGGCGCGATCCCACTGGTAGCGGCGTTCGAAGACCAGCCGGTCACGCACATTGTCCATGCAGCGGCGCTGCGTAATGCGCCCGGCGATATCGTACTGCGTCTCCAGCTCCAGCGCGCCCAGCGTGCGATGGGTTTCGCGGTGCAGTTTGTCACGCTGGTAGCCGGTGATGGGCAGCGTTTTGCCGCCGAATACGAGCTGCATCTCCAGCAGATGCCCGGTGCCATAGCGCAGGTACTGCATCTGCCGCCCGTCCGGGAACGTGGTGGCGCTGAGGTTACTTAATGCGTCGTACTGGTGTTCGAATTTGCCAGCGTGGTTCTCCTCGCTCACCAGGTCGCCAAGTTTATTGCGCCGGAAAACAATCACTTCTGCGTTTTCCGGTTCGCGCATATCAATCGCCGCCTGACGCCACTCGCTGTAGACATAGCGGCGCACTTCCGTTGCCAGTTCGCTATAGCGATACTCGGTGCGGTGCTGCTCGGTTTCCCGCGCGACCATGCGCCCAAGCGCGTCATATTCGTAGTTCATCACCTGCGGCGGCAGGTTGCTGCCGCTAACCGGGTGGCGCACCAGCGTGGCCACTTGTTGCAGAGCGTTGTACTGATACTCGGTTTGCCGACCGGCATAATCATACTGGCGCGTCAGCAAACCGGTGGCGGTGTAATCAAAGCGCCATTGCTGGTTGTTGGCGTTGGTTAGCGTCACCAGGCGACCCGCGCGGTTAAAGCGGAAACGGGTAACATGCCCGGCGGGATCGACAGCTTCTGTCACTTGCCCGCGCGCATTAAGCGTCACTTTCCGCTCGCTGACGCCATCTACGCTCTGGCCGCATAACAGACCGGCTTTGTTGTACCTGAACAGGGTTTCGCGGCCATCGGCGCGGATGAACGTTTTGAGGCGACCTGCCGGGCTCCAGATATAGCGTTCGGTGTTGCCCATCGGATCGGTGGTCAGCACAAGCCGACCGGCATCGTCATACTGGCGGCGGCTCAGGTTGCCGGAGCAATCCTCTTCGCGAATCAACTGCCCCAGCGCATCCCACCAGAAGCGGTGGCTGTTTTCCAGCGCATCGATACGGCGGAGCAAATCGCCCTGGTCGTTCCACTCAAAGCGGGTCACGCCGCCTTCCGGGTCGGTCAACGACACCACATCGCCCGCCAGGTTGTACTCATAGCGCCAGCTTGCGCCGTCCGGTAACACCTCGGTCAGCGGGAAGTCGTACAGCGGGTGCCAGGTTTTCAGCGTCGCGCGATCGAGCGGATCGCGCTCCAGCGTCATGTTGCCGCGATCGTCCCACGCATATTCCCAGCGACCGCCGTCCGGCTGAATCACCGCAAGCGGCTGCTCGGATTTCCCCGACCAGCTAAATTGCCAGTTGCCGCCGTGCACATCGGTGTACTCCGTGATGCGGTACAGCGCATCCCAGTGGTGCTCACTCACCACGCCTTCATCGTTGCTGACGCGGGCATAGCGTTTGGTTTCATCGGCGTCGATACGCCAGTTTTCCAGCACCGCGCCTTGCTCGTCATGCACCTGATAGGCGCTCACGCGCCAGTGGCTGGAATCGGCTGCGGGTCGCCACTGGTAATGGACGGTTAAGCCAGTCGAAAAGCCGTGCCAGGCCAGCATATCGCTGGCGCGATCCCAGCCAAACTGGCGGGTGACAATTTCATCAGCGTCGGTAACGGCAATCAGTTGCCCTTGTTCGTTATAGCGATAGGACACCAGCAGATGGCGCGCGCCGCCGTAAACCTGGTAAACCGCACGCAGTCGTCCGAACGTTGCTTCGTACTCCAGCTCCACGTCCAGCGCTTCGTTATCGCTGGAGATACGCGCCAGTTGGCCTTGTTCGTTCCAGCTAAAATAGTGGGCGTTTTCGTGGCGGTCATACAGACGGTGCATACGCCACTCGCCGGGCCGTGTTGGATCCGGCTCATAAATCTGCTGCCCGCCGTCGCCGGTTTGAATAACCATTGCGCCGTTCGGGCTGCAAAACAGCTTCAGGCCGTCTTCCGGGTAGGAGATCATATCGCCGCTGAGCACTTCGCCCAGCCCCAGCTCGCGCCCGCTCATATCACGGAAGATCAACTGGTTATCGGCCAGGCGCAGCAATCGTGTTTCAAACGGCAGCATCCAGCCGGTGCCGAGCATGCCGGTGGCGCGGTTGCGGCTGTGATAGATACGCTGCCAGTAAAGCGGCATACGGTCTGGCAGCACAAAATCGAGATCCTCTTCTTTGGCGAGGACTTTTGCGCCGGTAGGAATGTTCACCGGGAAGGCGGTATTCACCGCGCTGATGGCTGCGGCGGTAAGAACCTGTGAAATGGCCATTCCGCCGAGCGGGCAGATGATCTCTTTGAGCAAGCCGCGAATAAGCTGGCGCTCACAGGCCATTTTGATCAGGCGCGACAGCGCGCCAATACCCAGGCTCCCCAGCAGGTTACCAATCAGGTAAGCCAGCTGGTTTTTGCCGCTGCGGATATCGCGCACGGTAATGGTTTCACCGCCGATGCGCACGCGCGGATCTTCTTTGACTTTGATTTCGGCTTCGCAGGTACTTTTCTCGCCGTTGCGCGCGGCAGGCTGGTTGTTGATTAAAACGGTTCTGGAGCCCTGGGCGACAAAATTACTGCTGGTAACCATGTGCCCTTTTTTGCAGTCGACATTATCTTTCGGCATCGGGGTGGCATGCGGATCGGCGCTCTCCACCATCGGCTGCGTCAAATCTTCCCACAGGTTGGAGCCCCACTTTTTCATGTCGTCGAGCGTAAGGTGGCTGGCGCGTTCGGCAACCGCCAGCAGCGCCGCACTCGGGTTCAGGGCGGTTTTCATCACCGCCGCGGCGCCAGCGAGGGCTAACATGCCGATGGCTGCCCAGTCGATGCTCTCATCGGCAGGCGCGGCGGCAAGGTTTTGTAAATAGTCCCTGTCTACCGTCGCGGCGGCGCGCGCGGCATTTTTCTTCATGATAAAGACATCGTCCGAGCCGGATACGATATGCGCATCCGGCGGTCCGGGGTCGATGAGCGCATCCACCATTTTCCCGGCCGCATCGCCAATTTTGCCCAGCGTGCCGCTGACCATCAGTGCGCCAATCGCCACCGCGCCCACCACGGCGCCAATGCCCGTTCCGGCGACGAACATGATCCCCAGGACAATCGCCCCTTCTACCAGCCCACTGACCATATCCGCCAGCGCAGAGCTATGAACCAGCGGATCTTCAATGCGGGCCGCGATGTAATCCGTCATCCTTACGCCCTCAGCTGTAAACCTGTACGGATTGATGTCCAGAACGCATCTGCGTCCGTATCAAAGGGCATGGTACGGCTGAGCGTCAGCACCAGCAGGTGATCGTCAATGCGGGTCACGGCGAGTTTTTCATATATCACCGCCCCCTGGTTTTCGAAACGCAGCGACACTTCGCGGGCCGGCTGCCCGGCAACCGTGCTGTCCTGCGTTTCACCCGTCACCACTTTGCGCATGCTGCGTTTCACTTTCGCCAGTTGCTGGTTCAGGAAACTCTCTTCGTCGCCGGGTTTGATATCCCACGCGCGGGTGATCACCAGCGTGGCATTATTCTCTTTGAATTTCAGCACGTTAATGCTGCGATCCTGGTAAGCATCCGGCAGCGTGAGTTCGCCTTCGGAAAGTACAAATTGCGCCGTCGCCATTATTTATCCGTCCCTTGATTAAATGCCGCTTTTACCGCCGCCTGGATCTGCGCAATGGTGGGCTGCGCATCTTCACCTTTTGTCGGTTTTGTCAGGTTTAAATCCAGCAGGCCTGCGGTGTTGATAGCCCCCGAACCGATAGCATCGATCTGAAAATCCACGCATTTCAGCGTGACGGTGCCGTTCGCGCCCAGCGTCAGCACCGATTGCCCCGCCACCAGCTGAATACTGTTGTCAGAAGCCTGCACCAGCGGCCCTTGCACCATCTGTGTAAAGCCGCCGCCGACCAGTTGTTCGTGCGAAAGCTGCGTTGCCTGGGTGTGTTTGCCCGCTACCGAACCGGTGTAATCCCGCGTGACGCTCACGCTTTGTGAACCGCCGACGGTATGCGTCTCGTCATTTTTGACGTGCGTATCCATGTTACGTTCCGCCTGGATCCACACCTGTTCTTCGCCTGCTTTATCTTCAAAGCGCAGGGCGTTGGCGTTGTCTACCGAACCGTCTTTTGAGCGGCTAAGGAAGCCCATTTGCGTGGCGGCAGCGGGCAGCGCCCACGGCGGCATACTCGCTTCGTTATAGACACGTCCGGTGATAATCGGTCGGTCCGGGTCGCCGTTGATAAAGTCGATCACCACTTCGTCGCCCACGCGCGGGATCTGTACGCCGCCGAAGCCCTGCCCGGCCCATGCGCTGGAGACACGCACCCAGCAGGAACTGGTGTCATCGCCTTTCGCCAGCCGGTCCCAGTGGAATTTCACCTTCACGCGGCCATATTTATCCGTCCAGATGCTTTCCCCCTGCGGGCCAACAACACGCGCAGTTTGCGGGCCGTACGTGCGCGGCCACGCGGTTTGCTGCGCCGGGCGGAACACCACCGATGAGGGGATAACGCTGAAATCAATGCGGTGAATGGTTTCGCTGTCAGCGCCGCTGGCGTAGCGGTTCTCTTCAAAAAAGTAGTTCGCCGCCGTCACCAGATACTCGCCGTTATCGTTAAAGAACGCCGCATTGGTCAACTGGAACGTACTGCCCGGCACAATACCAATCGCTGTCGCCGTGCCTTCAATTTGCTGATGCTCCACCTGCCAGCGTTCCTGGCGGATGCGGGCATAAAACTCGCCGTGACCGTGTTCGACAAAGCGCCCTGGCCAGTCATAAACATCGATGGTGCCCGGCGTGGGTGAACTCGGATTTTGCCGCGCCTGAAACAACCACGCGTTGGGTTTGCGGAAATCGTAGTCATCAAGGCTGTAAAGCCCCGGCGTTACGCTATCTTCCAGCGCCCACTGGCTGATGCCTTCTTCATCGGTGCTGCCACCGGAAGGGGTCTGGTGATAAGGGATGGTTTCGTAACCACTGAAGGGATCATGCTGAGTCGCCGCATCCGTCAGCACCAGCGTGTGTTTGTCCGCTTCGTGGCGGAAGTGGTAAGCGATGCCTTCCAGCTCCATCAGGCGGCTGATGAAATCAAAGCTGCTCTCCTGGTACTGCACGCAGTAGTCCCAGGTGCGATAGCTGCCGGTCAGTTTGTCTTCAATGTTGACCTGGTATTCGCCGAGCAGGGTTTTGACGATTTGCGGTACTGTCTGGCCCTGGAAGATACGCAGGTTGCGGTCGCGCTTCATCGGCCAGAGATCCGGCTCGACGGTGAGTTGATACACCGCATAACGGGTGCCGGAAAGCTCAACGGCGCTCACCGCCACGCGGGTGATTTTGCCGTTAAGGTAGCGCGGCGCGCCGGTCAGCGTTTGTGTTGGTATTGCGACAGTCACCGATTTACCCAGCAGCGTGCTGCGGTCCATTCGCGCGTCGGTGCCCAGCAACTGCAGGTTAAAGGTGAAGGCTTCGGACAGCGCTTCCCGTCCGGAGATTTTCCAGAAAAGCAGTCCATCGACGGGTAACTGAACAGTAATTCGATTGCTCATAAATCGGATCCTGACGTAGGGACATGCACGATTCCGGGTGCTGTCCAGAAGTTTAACGTTACGGGTTTGAGAAAAAGCTACCGCACGATTGCTGTAAACAAAAAGATCAATATTGTCTGGTTTTTCGCGGCAAGAAATGCCAGGAATTATCCTAATCCGCGATTAACCTACTAAAAAAAGAGTCATTTTTTTACAAGCAGACGCTGAATAATCGCTAAAAAATGACACTTAGGCCAAATCTCATACCGCTAAATTGCTATTGCGCTGTTGCAGCCGTGTTATTCAAAAATGCTAAGTTAAATTATGCAATACCTGTTTCGCGATTATTATCCCACTTTCACGCGAAAGCGCAGACACGCCAGATGAAAAGCAGTATAAGTTTTTAAAACACCCGCCGTTATATTATTTCCGTGATTATATAAAGTCTCATAATTATATGCCGATAAAATATAGCTCTATACATCATTACCATTTAACACCCATTAAATAAAAGTTAAGCAGGATTAAATTCGTAATAATCAGGAGGGGATAATGGAATTTTTTAATCAGTATGGACAGCGCATTGGTCAGGAAATCCAGGACTGGACAAAACGCCCGCTGCCAGAAAAAATTTCGCTTAAAGGCCGTTACTGCGACGTTGTACCGCTTGTCGTGGATCACGCGGAAGATCTCTTCCCGGAATGGCAAAGCATTGATGATGACCGGGACTGGACTTATCTTGAAGATCCCCGGCCGAAAGATATGACCGCATGTTATGCCTATCTCAGAAATCTCGCGTCACGTCCTGACAGAATCTATTTCGCGGTACAAGATAAAGCCGATAAGCAAATAAAAGGCATTTTCTATACCGGGAAATTCGATCAGGAAAATGGTTCTTTCGATATTGGCGACGTTAACTGGACGCCGTTAATGAAAAGAACCCGGATGAGTACTGAAAGTCTTTATCTTGTTTTGTCTTACTTTTTCGATCAATTGAAGTATCGCAGATGTGAATGGCGCACCGGCAGTTATAACGCGGATGCGATTCATTCGGCGGAACGCATTGGTTTTGTGAAAGAAGGGATTTTGCGCGAAAAGAAAATCCGTAAAGGACGGCTGAGCGATATTACGGTGTTTTCAATTACCGTGCGCGAATGGTCGGGTCTCTCCTCAATGATGAATGGCTGGCTGAACGAGGATAACTTTGACGGTCGCGGTCGCCAGTTGCATAAACTCTCTTCATTCCGCCGCTACTGACAGCGCCATGCGTTGATTGATACCTCAACGCATGGTACTTGCGAATAACGCGTTTACACGCTCTGCATTGCCTGCACCGGCAGGTGAAACCCACCCAGGTGGCCTGGTTAACGGTGGTACCTGAGCCGGTCGGCTCAGGTCTACGTTTAACTAGCGTGTTACCTCAACATCGGTCACTTTCACCGGTGTCTCTTTGCCTTTTTCCCACTGGGTTAACGGCATAAAGACATTCAAATCAGACAGCCAGGCCAGCGTCTCTTGATGCGTTTCGCCATCGCTTTCAATCTCGCAGACGACTTTCCAGTAACGCCCGCTGAACGCACTGTTGATCTGACGCGCATCATCACTGCCGTTCACTTCGCACCGGCGATTAATCACCGTGTTCTTCTCACCTTTACCCGTTTTCGGTGCAACCGTATCAAAGGTAAATTTCTGCCCCTGGTACAGCGGAAAACGCAGATTGGTGTGAAGTTCACTGGTTACCGTTGGTGAATAACTCAGACTGATGGCGCCTTTTAACTGTCCAAGGTTGCCCATCGTCAGGCGCTGCGCCTTGAACATTTTGTAGTTTTCCAGCAGCAGCATGAGCCCGTTGGGTTGCACATCGAGTTGCATCGGTACGACATCGTTATCGCTCCACTGCATGTTCCATGTCAGCTTTTTAAAGCGCGGTGTGGCCCATGGATTAACGATTTGCAGAGCCTGCTTTTCGATATCTGCGCGCAGCGGGAACTGGGTCATCCATTGCGGTGAATTGTTGGTGAAGTCTGGCAGACTTGGGCCAAGGAGGGTGGAGACGCTTTTTTTCTTCGTTGACGGAACATATACCCCTTCCCCTTTAAACGCAGCAGGTGTGCTCATGGCGCAAAGCTGTTTGAACGCAGCGGTGGTGGCCGGTGTGTTGACAAACGTGTCCGCGCGACGCTGTGCCGCTTTACCGGTCAGGCTGTCCGAGACATAACCTTCGGGCGTGATATCCAGCCCGGCAATCACATTGTCATGCTGGGTTTCACAGTTATAGCCATGTATTTCAAGTTTCAAATCGTAGGGCGCGTCATACGGCGGATCGAAAGTTATCTCGCTGTATTCAAAGCCAATTTTAGCGATCACCAACTCATTAACCCGCAACACTGAAGCCGTATCCAGCAGAATTGGCGTCTCATATTTCGACATTTTCTCGATATAAACCCAGCTTGGGTTTTTCAGTCGGGAAGCCTGGCAAAGATTTTTAGCAATATCATCCAGCGCGCTTTGGGGTTTTGGTTCCGCGTAACGCTCGTAGCTGTCGCCGTAGAAGCGACGAATCACCGCCTCTTGATCGTCAAGCATTTCCCAGTACAGCTTCACCGCTTTGTTGGTGGTGCAATCAAAACCATCCCAGCGGTTAATGTGTTGCCCGTCGCTGAAAACCAGCTGGTTCAGGGCGGAAATGCGGTCATTCACGCGCATCATCAGTAAGGGGTTTACGGTGTTGCTGACGATTTTTTTGCCCTGGATTTCAGGGTAATCAGTGGCTTGTGCGCTAATAGCGACAGCCAGCAGTGCAGGCAGGAGTAACGTGCCGGTTTTCATTTTCATTCCTTGTCAGAGGTATTTTCACTAATTGCGCAACGGAGGGCGTACTGACGTTATCGGCAGATGGCGGCAAACATTAAAGGCGTAAAAACAATCGGCTCCACAAAAAATTGACGCGGCTTTATTTTCATTCCGCGACCTGCATCAAGCCCGGCGGACTATTTTGAGATTTTCCTGATGAGGGGTAAAGACAAGACAAAGTGTAAAATATGTAACGGCGTGTGAGTCTTTATATCAAATTTATCTCCTGTTCATGGTGCTAATGAAACGTGCCGTGAGGAATTTCTTAATGAAGCGCATAACTCAGGATATATCATGTATATGACCTAACTTTATTATTATGGCTGGCATAATTTATTTCTTCTGCCAAAGAAATAATCACCACCAGGCCATCAACAAAAATTTCCTATTTTAAAATCCGCAAAGAGAAGTAATAGCGGATGTCACGCATTCACCCGTCATTTACTGACCACGGTCAGTAAAGCGAATTTCTTTCACAACGCCTACGCAGAATAGCAACCCTGCGTCAGACAAGAATAAATATAACAATAACTTACCTTAACGCTGCACATACATTCAGAGGCAGCGGAATAGATAAAATCAGCAGCGATAAGGTCACTCATCGCTTTATCCGGAATGGTGTAATAACAACATGAGGTGCCCCTGATGAAAGGCGAAGCCATTAAACAACGCGTAAGAGATAACCTCAAATCGCTGAAAAGAACGATGCGTAACCTGCATAAGAAATGGAAATATCGCAATAATTTCACTTCGCAAGTACTTTGGATTTCATTGGGTGAGAATTGTCTTCCCGATGATATTCTTCGCCGACATAACCGAAAATCCTTCAGTTCCGTTTTTTCATCGGGGCGCTCGAATATTGAATATATTCTGCAAATGGAAAAAGACGACTATCGCCATTTGCTGGAAAAAGAGCATTTACAACATTTCCCGGATGGCGAGCATGCCGTTGTGCGTTCAACGTTTTACGAAAAATGTACAGGGCAATACAGCGAAAGGCATATGCTGGGTTTTGAATTCACCCATCATGACCCGCTAAGAATTAAAGAAGACAGCCGCGCCTTTCAACGCCGTATTTCCCGCCAGCTACAATACCGGGGCAAAAAAGATTTTGTGTTTCTTTATCATCACCGTATCACCGAGCATTCCGATCTCTGCCTTTTACGGGAACATCTCAATGAATTCCTGTCGTTGTATAACGCGCAAGGTTGCGACTGTAAGATCGTGCTTTTCTATCAACACATTATTGCGGCAAATAGCGCCAAACGTATCGACTTCACGCCGCATGAAAACGGTTTGCTTGAATTTGTATGCCATACCCATGAGATATGGGGCGGGGATGATTTAGATACATTCTGGGCGAAAAAAGACGATGCGCTTTTCGCCGAGATGTTCGGGATAGTGGACCAATACAATCTCAGTCAGCGACACACGCTCCCCGAGAGCGCCCTCGTCTCCACCGGCTCAGGCGTGCCGCTGTAACAAAAGAAACGTTAGCGATTAAACGGCGAGAAAAAAGCCCGGACAGGGCTTTTTTATTCATCGCAGCGCGGACTCAGGCCGAGGGTTCCGCCGCTAAGGCCTGTGCGCAGGCCCAGGCGCTCGACCACGCCCACTGGAAGTTGTATCCGCCAAGCCAGCCGGTGACATCCATCACTTCACCAATGAAATACAGGCCCGGCACATTGCGGGCTTCCATGGTGCGCGACGACAATTCATGGGTATCGACGCCGCCGAGCGTCACTTCTGCGGTGCGATAACCTTCGGTGCCATTCGGCTGCACACGCCAGTTCGTCAGCCGCGCAACCAGATTCTCCTGCTCGCGGCTATTGAGCTGCTTCAATGTGACATCCGGGATCTGCTCAAGCTGTTGCAGACACTCCACCAGCCGTTTTGGCAACTGCATCGCCAGCGTATTTTTCAGGCTCTGATTCGGGTGCGCATCGCGCTGCTGAGTGAGGAAGCCGTCCAGATCGACATCGGGCAGCAAGTTGATGCTGACAAATTCACCCGGCTGCCAGTAGCTGGAAATTTGCAAAATGGCCGGGCCGGATAATCCCCGATGGGTAAACAGCAAGTTTTCGCGAAAAACCGTGCCATCCTCGGCGGTAACTACCGATGGCACCGAGACGCCGGAAAGCGTCTGCATCTGCTCCAGTAGCGGTTTATGCAGGGTAAACGGCACTAATCCGGCACGCGTTGGCAGCACCTTTAAACCGAACTGCTCGGCGATTTTATAACCAAACGGCGAAGCGCCCAGCCCCGGCATCGACAAACCGCCGGAAGCAATGACCAGATTTTTCGCCTGCACGCTTTCGCCGTTGAGTTGCAAGGTGTAACCATCGTCGTTGCGCTCAACGCTCAGCACTTCCGTGCGCAGACGCAGGATGACGTTCCCTTTTTCGCACTCGGCCACCAGCAGATCGACAATTTGTTGCGCTAAATCATCGCAAAAAAGCTGCCCCAGCGTCTTTTCATGCCAGGCGATACCGTATTTACCAACCAGATCGATAAAGTCCCACTGGGTGTAGCGCGCCAGCGCAGATTTGCAAAAATGCGGGTTTTGGCTCAAATATGCCGCAGGCTCGACATAAAGGTTAGTAAAGTTGCAGCGTCCGCCGCCGGACATCAAAATTTTGCGGCCGGGTTTTTTGCCATTATCCAGCAATAACACCCGACGACCCGCCTGCCCGGCCAGCGCCGCGCAGAACATGCCCGCCGCACCGGCGCCGATAATAATGGCATCAAACTTTTCCACAACTTCACCCTCATTGATAAATCGTGGCGGATTGTAAAGAGTTCACGCTGGTCGCACCAGCGTGAATACGCGCGAATGGTAACAGGGCATTGAAAAATATAAATTAATTTTAAAATGTCAGTTTAATTTAAGAAATAATGTCAAAAAAAATCCATAATTCACTTTGCCGACGCTGCCAATGTCCCTGATAATGCGCCGCGTTCATGTCCTCAAAATGGCTTAACGACCTATGGTACATTTGTTTGCCGGCCTGGATCTTCATACCGGGCTGTTACTCTTGCTTGCTCTGGTTTTTGTTCTGTTCTATGAAGCCATCAACGGCTTCCATGACACAGCCAACGCCGTAGCAACCGTCATTTATACACGCGCTATGCGTTCTCAGCTGGCGGTCGTGATGGCAGCGGTGTTTAACTTCTTCGGCGTCTTGCTGGGTGGGTTGAGCGTCGCGTATGCGATCGTGCATATGTTGCCCACCGATCTGCTGCTGAATGTCAGCTCTGCGCATGGTCTGGCGATGGTCTTTTCCATGCTGCTGGCCGCTATTATCTGGAACCTTGGCACCTGGTATCTGGGCCTGCCTGCTTCCAGCTCCCACACCCTGATTGGCGCGATTATCGGTATTGGTTTAACCAATGCGTTGATGACCGGCACCTCTGTGGTGGACGCGTTAAACATCCCGAAAGTGCTGAATATCTTCGCTTCGCTGATCGTTTCACCGATCGTGGGCCTGGTCTTCGCTGGCGGTTTGGTGTTTATCCTGCGTCGTTACTGGAGCAACACGAAAAAACGTGCGCGCATCCATATGACCCCTGCTGAACGCGAGAAAATCGACGGCAAGAAAAAGCCGCCGTTCTGGACGCGTATCGCGCTGATCCTCTCCGCGATTGGCGTGAGTTTCTCGCATGGCGCGAACGACGGTCAGAAAGGTATCGGCTTAATTATGCTGGTGCTGATTGGCGTTGCGCCTGCGGGCTTCGTGGTCAATATGAATGCCTCTGGTTACGACATCACCCGTACGCGTGATGCCGTCAACAACGTGGAAACGTACTTCCAGCAACATCCGGCGCTGCTGCAAAAAGTGACCGGTGTCGATCCGCTTATCCCAACGCCGGAAGAAGTGGCCACCCAACCGGGTGAGTTCCACTGCCATCCGGGCCGCGCCATTATGGCGCTGGATCGCGCGAAAACGATGCTGACCAACGTTGAAAGCTACGACAAACTGCCGGTGGAACAACGCAGCCAGCTGCGTCGCATTATGCTCTGCCTGTCTGATATCACCGACCAGGTGGCCAAGCAGCCGGAAGTCAGCGCTGACGATCAGCGTCTGCTGAAGAAGCTGAAAGGCGATATGCTGAGCACCATCGAGTACGCGCCAATCTGGATAATCATGGCCGTCGCGCTGGCGTTAGGCCTGGGTACGATGATCGGCTGGCGTCGCGTGGCGACAACCATCGGTGAGAAGATCGGTAAGAAAGGCATGACGTATGCGCAGGGCATGTCCGCGCAGATGACAGCCGCTGTTTCTATCGGTCTGGCGAGTTACACCGGGATGCCGGTTTCCACTACGCACGTGCTGTCGTCTTCCGTTGCCGGGACGATGATCGTTGACGGCGGTGGCCTGCAGCGTAAAACCGTGACCAATATTCTGATGGCGTGGGTCTTCACCCTGCCAGCATCGATTATTCTGTCCGGCGTGCTGTACTGGCTGGCGCTGCATCTGATTTAACGCGCTTCACGCACGACAAAAAACGGGCCCGCTTGCTGGCCCGTTTTTTTATGGTTTCAATTTAGTGCCAAATCAGCAACGCAATCAGGCTCACCACCACCAGACCGCAGAGTGAACTGGTTAAAATGAACAGACGGCGCACACGCTCGCAGCGGCGAATAAATTCATCGTCATGATGATCGCGATAGCGCTGGGCGTAGATGTACCACACCAGCCGCATCTGTTTGCTCGGTTGACCGTGGGAAGTGAAAAAGCCGCCACCGTCCACGTATTGATAAAGTAGAGGGTCGCATCCGCGAAGTACTACTAACAGCGCGCGCAGCGATGAGTAATAACGCGCCATGTTAATCACACATACGACACACAAAGCCCAAAACAGCGCAACAGTGCTGATTACCATATCCCCTCCCCGGCGACCGCCCACAGAGATTCGCTCCTGGACCCTCGCTCCCGGATACCCAACCAAGCCAAACAACGAAGAGTATTAATCGCCGTACGGGATGACAACACAGGCGGTGTCCCACAATTGACTTCGCTTCCATGCGCCAGACAACTGAGGGACACCGTCTGTTTTCCGTACGGTTTATTTATAGTGTAGGAGATCAGTTTATTTTTTTGCCACCAGCATCACCATCATCAATGCATCTGGCTGTAAATCTGGCTTAAGTGAATCGTGATCCAGGTTGATTGACGGTGCTAAAAGAGCGTTATAAGGTAGAAATATCTTCACAATGAGATCTTTAAGGCCGGGCGCTACGCTCACGTGAAACGCAGGATGCGGGCGCAGTGCAACAGCATCAGGGGGTATAACCCCGATGGTCATCGACAACTTATGGAAGGAGTAACACTATGGCTTACAAACATATCCTTATCGCAGTCGATCTCTCCCCCGAAAGCAAATTGCTGGTTGAGAAAGCGGTATCCATGGCGCGACCGTACAACGCGAAAATTTCCCTGATTCATGTCGATGTAAACTACTCCGATCTTTATACAGGCCTTATCGACGTTAACCTCGGCGATATGCAAAAACGTATCTCCGACGAAACGCATCAGGCGCTGACAGAGCTTTCCACCAACGCGGGTTACCCGATCACTGAAACCCTGAGCGGCAGCGGCGATCTGGGGCAAGTGCTGGTGGATGCGATTAAAAAATACGATATGGATCTGGTGGTATGCGGCCACCATCAGGACTTCTGGAGCAAACTGATGTCTTCCGCACGCCAGCTTATTAACACCGTGCACGTTGATATGCTGATTGTCCCGCTGCGGGATGAAGAAGAAGACTGATATTTCGCTAACGGCTTAACGTTAGGCTAAATACCGCCCGGCCCGCGCAATGCGGCCGGGCTTTTTATTGCTCACGGCAAACTCCACGTGCCTATCAACAGGCGTTGGCGCCGCGTTGTCGGGTTAAGCCCACAGATGTGGCAGGTTTTTGGTACACCCTTACAGAGCGCAATCCATGCCGCCGTCTGTTTACTCTCCCGAACCGGGGTAGATATCGAAGCGATGGCTCTTCGTGACGACCGCCGATTGGGTCGCGATCCCCGCCAGCGGCGGCGCGTAATCCGGACGTTTAACCACCACGCGTTTGATGGCGAGCTGGCGCGCGGGCTCCAGTAAACCATCGGCATCCAGATCCGGGCCAACCAACGACTGAAACACCCGCATCTCCTTTTTCACCAGCGCGCTTTTTTGCTTATGCGGGAACATCGGGTCGAGGTAAACCACTTGCGGGCGCGGCGTAATATCCGCCAACCCCGTCAGACTGGAGGCGTGAATCAACTGCAACCGTTCACGCAACCACGGGCCAATCTCCGCATCGGCATAGCCGCGATTGAGACCATCCTCCAGCAACGCGGCGACAACCGGATTGCGCTCCAGCATCCGCACCCGGCAACCCACCGACGCGAGCACAAATGCATCGCGTCCCAGCCCGGCGGTCGCATCCACCACCTCCGGCAGATAACTGCCTTTGATGCCGACCGCTTTCGCCACCGCTTCACCGCGCCCGCCGCCAAATTTGCGCCGGTGCGCCATGCCGCCTGCCACGAAATCGACAAAAATCCCGCCGAGCTTCGGTTCGTCGCGCTTACGTAGCTCCAGATGCGTCGGCGTGAGCACCAGCGCCATCAGGTTGTCATTGTCCTGCTCCAGCCCAAAGCGGGCCGCAAGAACAGATAAGGCGCCGTCTCCGGCGCCTGTTTCATCCAGCAAACAAATTTTCAATGCGTTAGCCTTCGATACCGTAATGCTCAAGCATCGCGTCAATCTGCGGCTCGCGGCCACGGAAGCGTTTGAACAGATCCATGGGTTCTTCCGAACCGCCACGGGTGAGGATATTATCGAGGAACGACTGCCCGGTCTCGCGGTTGAAAATGCCCTCTTCTTCGAAGCGGGAGAACGCATCCGCCGCCAGCACATCGGCCCACAGGTAGCTGTAATAACCTGCCGCGTAACCGCCAGCGAAAATATGGCTGAACGCATGCGGGAAGCGCCCCCACGACGGTCCCGGCACTACCGCGACCTGGCGTTTGATTTCTGCCAGTGTTTCAAGGATTTTCGCTCCTTGTTCCGGGCTGAACTCAGCATGCAGACGGAAGTCGAACAGGCCGAACTCCAGCTGGCGCAGAATAAACATCGCCGCCTGGTAGTTCTTCGCTGCCAGCATTTTATCCAGCAGCTCCTGCGGCAGCGGTTCGCCGGTTTCATAATGACCGGAGATAAACGCCAGCGCTTCCGGCTCCCAGCACCAGTTTTCCATAAACTGGCTCGGCAGCTCGACCGCATCCCACGGCACACCGCTGATACCCGCCACGCCGGCGGTTTCAATACGCGTCAGCATATGATGCAAGCCATGCCCAAATTCATGGAACAGGGTAATCACTTCATCATGGGTAAACAGCGCCGGTTTGCCGTTGACCGGGCGGTTAAAGTTACAGGTGAGATAAGCCACCGGTTTTTGCAGCGAACCATCGGCTCTGCGCAACTGCCCCACGCAGTCGTCCATCCAGGCGCCGCCGCGTTTGTTCTCACGCGCATAGAGATCAAGGTAGAAGCTGCCGCGCAGCTCGTTGCTCTCGTCATACAGTTCGAAGAAGCGCACATCTGGATGCCAGACGTCGATATCTTTACGCTCTTTCGCGGTGATGCCATAAATGCGTTTTACCACTTCAAACAGGCCGTTTACCGCGCGCTCTTCCGGGAAGTACGGGCGCAGCTGTTCATCACTGATGCTGTAAAGATGCTGTTTCTGTTTTTCGCTGTAGTAGCCAATATCCCACGGTTGCAGCTCATCCACGCCGAACTCGGCTTTGGCGAAAGCGCGCAGCTGCGCCAGCTCTTTTTCGCCCTGCGGACGCGCACGTTTGGCGAGATCGGTTAAAAACTCCAGCACCTGCGACGGGTTTTCCGCCATTTTGGTAGCCAGTGATTTAAAGGCGTAGCTTTCAAAGCCCAGCAGTTGCGCCAGCTCGTGACGCAGCGCGAGGATTTCCGCCATCACCGGGCTGTTGTCCCATTTCCCGGCGTTCGGCCCCTGATCGGAGGCGCGGGTACTGTAAGCGCGATACATCTCTTCACGCAGCGCCTGGTTATCGCAGTAAGTCATCACCGGCAGATAGCTCGGGATATCCAGCGTCAGCAGCCAGCCTTCTTGCTCTTTGGCTTCCGCCTGTGCTTTCGCCGCCGCCAGCGCGCTTTCCGGCATACCGGCCAGCTCTGCTTCATCAGTGATGAGCTTGCTCCAGCCCATGGTGGCGTCCAGCACGTTGTTGCTGTAGATGTTGCCAAGTTCAGAGAGACGCGCGGCGATTTCGCCGTAACGTTTCTGTTTCTCTTTCGGCAAGCCGATGCCCGACAATTTGAAATCACGCAGGGCGTTATCTACCGATTTCTTCTCAGCCACACTCAGCGAAGCGTAATGCTCCCCATCGCGCAGATCGCGGTAGGCGTTGTATAACCCTTCGTTCTGCCCTACCCAGGTGCTGTATTCAGAGAGCAGCGGCAGCGTTTGTTCGTAAGCCTCGCGAAGTTCCGGGCTGTTTTTCACCGAATTGAGATGGCTGACCGGCGAAAACAGGCGACCAAGACGGTCATCCACTTCCGCCAGCGGCTGGCAAAGATTCGCCCAGGTATACGGGCCGCCCTGCGCGACAACGCTTTCCACCGCGTTCCGGCAATCTTCCAGCGCTTTGGTCACGGCGGGAACAACATGCTCAGGAAGAATTTGAGAAAACGGCGGTAGCACGAAAGGCGTCAATAAAGGGTTGGTCATATGCGCAGTCCTTGGAATGAGGTGAATAAAGCGCTTAGGCGCTTGGCAATGTTTTCTAGCATGGGGTTAAGTGTAGGAGATTTCAATCCCGGAGGTTGCTGCTTGCACACGCGTTGCTCATGCCAGAGACGCACACTTTTATCGGAGAAGTGTCTGCGGAAATTTGTCGCATTTATCGAAACGGAATGGCTGCTTTTTTTGCAGCCATTCCGACAGCAAAACTAATGAGCCAGCGAAGTCGCCCGGGAGCGGAAGACGTTCCTTGCACGGTTGAATATTCCTGAAATCCACCCTCTAAAGCGCGCCCATCTACCGGGAGACGTCCCAGCAAAAACACGCGGTGTTTCAGGTGCAGTCGCCCTCCGGTTTGTCACCGGCGCGGGTGCCCGTGCTACGGCTGGAGTTGGGTTCTGTTGTGCTTCCCATCTCATTAACTCATTGACCCACGGCATGTGGCTACGCTGGCTTTTTGTCGGCTCCCACAGTCCATGTTCATTAAGATAGTCAATGACGCTCTGCTGCTTGTTCTCTTCCCGGCGTAACCGGCTGGCCGCCTCGCCATATTCCTCTGGTGAGGTTAAGTGTACGAGCCGCGTATTCGCGGGCGCTGACGATTTCGTTGATGTTGAAAAGGTGAAATGACTTAACCCTTCGTCGCCCACTATGGTTCTGAATAGCTCGGCTGCGTTGATATCTCCCGAAGGTTGATAATGTCCGGATTCATTATCTATTCGATAAAACAAATTGCCTTGTTGATCCCTTTTGGGCATCAATATCCCCGCATACAAAGGGTTACCCATACCGGGTTTAACGCCAATATGTTGCTGGAAAGTACTCACAAAAAGACGATTAGCTCCTGATGGATCCTGAAACACCGTGAACGCCGTGGGTGAATCAGTGGCGCTTTCCCATTGAGATGTTTCACCTTCCAGGACTTTCCCTCCTCGTGTATAAACTGCCGGTGTCGTTTCTAAGCGGCTTGTTTCTGGGTTCCATTTCAGCTCTTCAAACCAGGCATTGGTCGGATCTTTTGAAAGCGGGTTAAGTACATCAACAATAAGGATTTCTGCTGGTAAGCTAATTCTGCCGTCTGAATCGATGAGCGATATCGGGTTGTTGCGAACCATCCTGAACAGGTTCAGCCCGTCCACCGCTCCCGAAGGATCCGCTGAGAGCCACCGCCCCGCCCACGGCTGATAATAGCGGTAGCCGTAGTAATACAGCCCGGTGGCGTCCTGCTCCTTGCCGGAATAACGAATGGTCTTGTAATCCGCCTCCAGCTGACTGCGCGCGGCAAACAGCGCCGTACCGCCGAACGGGTAATACTCCTCCTGGCTGATAAGCTCACCGCTGCTGTCCACTTCCAGACTGCTGCTGCCGGTGAGGTTGTCGTAGCTGTAGCGAATCTGGTCATTACTGATGCCGCCAGGCTGCCCGCTTTCCCAGTGCAGAACGCGTACCTGCGCGCGTCCGGCCACGCCGACGGTTACCACCTGTAATTCTTCGGCTGCGCTGCTGCGCAGCTCCAGACCCGGCAGGTAAACCACCCGTCTGGTCTGCATGCTGTTGCCGGTCAGCTGCGAGGTCATTTTCACGATGCGCTGGCTGGCGGCGTCGTAACGGTAACGTTCGCGGTCGTCCGCTGCACCACTGCGGGTGACGGGCGTGACCTGCTGCAGCTCCTGACGCTCCGTCCACAGCAGGCTCTGCCCCGGTAAAAGCTGTTTCTGCTGACCACCGGCAGTGAACAGCGCGTCGACATCGGCCGGATTTTCGGTGAGTGTGCTGATTACTGCGCGGTTACTGCGGTCGGATACGGTCATGTTCACGGTGTAGTTGTTGCCGGACGCCGGTGCGCTGTGCTGAATTTTCGTCAGATTACCGGCATTATCGTAGGTGTATGTGCGGGTGTAGTTTGTGTACGTGGCGTCATCAAAAGAGGAATACGCCGGAAGGTTGCTGTTCTGCTGTACCGCGCTGACCATTTCGCGTCCGGTGGCGCTGACCAGCTGGTACAGGCTGTCGTAGGCGTAGTGGTTTTCGGGAACCACTTCCTGATTGCGCCAGAAACGCGTTTCCTCGGCATCATTAGTAATCACCAGCACATTGCCCACCGGGTCGTATTCATAGCGCAGGTCCTGCAGCACTTTTGCCGGTGTCATACGTTCCGTTTTAATGCCAACCAGCCGCTGGGTTTCCGCTTCATACGAATATGTGGTCACCACGCCGTTGCCGTGCTCCTCGCGCAGTTTCTGCCCGGCGGCGGACCAGGTCAGGGATTTCACGATAATCTGCTCGGAACCGCCATTCACCGTCAGCCAGCTTCCCTTCAGCAGCCCCGCCACATCATAGGCCACGCGCTGCATATTGCCTTTCGCATCAAGCGTGGTCAGGACATTCCCGGCGGCGTCCACTGTACTCAGCGTGGTGTAAGTTTCGCCCGCCAGCAGGTCGTTCCACGCGGAAGCATCCGCACCCTGCCAGTCTGCGTCGGTATCGTCCGGCAACAGCTGGCGGGTGACGGCAAGCGGTACACCGTTCAGGGAAATGCTGGTCGTGGAAAGCAGACCCGCCGGGTCGTAGTGGCTGAGCAGTTGACCGGCAAGATTGTGGCTCTGTTCATCCACTGAAGCGCCGCCCCAGACAAACCGTTCGCTGATTTTCCCCTGCTCAGTGATGCACAGCAGCCGCCCCGGCAGAGAATTCTCCTCGTACTGATAAGTACGTTTGATGGCCTGACTGCGATCATTTTCAGAATTTACATTGAGAATATTTAAAAAAGGCCGATCGCCTGAATCGTTCAGGGTGATAGTTGTGCCCGCATCTGCGCTTTGCGTTCGCAACGCGGTGCCATTGAGATCATGAATAGAGTTAATGTTGGATAAACCAGCCGTATGCAGACGCGGATCGCTGCTTTGGGCGAGAAAACCGTGCATATCATACTGATGAAAGGTGATGCGTTCGTCGGTGGCATCCGGTGCATCCGGGTGACGATAATAAGTAATATTTCGTACCGTCTGACCACGATTACCAAACACCGCGACTGAGGGCGTAGCGGTAAATAGCGTCATACTATCCTCTCTTTACGTTTCGTTAGGTGATATAACCACACTCAGTATAGTGAATTGGGTTCGTTAGAGTGGATCAACGTCATGCCGCATTAATCCCTCGTTGTAAGGGGTTCATACAGTAATCTGCGCTAATCTGCGGTAAACTGTGCGAAATCTCGTTTATTTTCCGGAATCTCAGTACCCATGCTCAGTTATCGCCACAGCTTTCACGCAGGCAACCATGCCGACGTCCTTAAACACACCGTTCAGAGCCTGATCATCGAAGCGCTGAAAGAAAAAGAGAAACCGTTTCTCTATCTCGACACCCACGCGGGTGCCGGGCGCTATCAGCTTTCCGGTGAACATGCAGAACGCACTGGCGAATATCTGGAAGGCATTGCCCGTATCTGGCAGCAGGATGATTTACCGGCTGAGCTGGAGCCGTATATGAACGTGGTGCGCCATTTCAACCGTAGCGGGCAGTTACGTTATTACCCCGGTTCACCGCTGATCGCCCGTGAACTGCTGCGTGAGCAGGACAGCCTGCAACTGACTGAACTGCACCCGAGCGACTACCCGCTGCTGCGCCAGGAGTTCCAGAAAGATAGCCGTACCCGCGTTGATCGCGCCGACGGTTTTCTGCAGTTAAAAGCCAAGCTGCCGCCGGTTTCGCGTCGCGGTCTGATCCTTATCGACCCGCCCTACGAAATGAAAACCGACTACCAGGCGGTAGTCAGCGGCATCAGCGAAGGTCACAAACGCTTTGCGACCGGTGTTTATGCGCTGTGGTATCCGGTGGTGATGCGCCAGCAAATCAAACGCATGCTGCGCGATCTGGAAGCCACCGGCATTCGTAACATTCTGCAAATCGAACTGGCCGTGCGCCCGGACAGCGACCAGCGTGGCATGACCGCTTCCGGCATGATTGTGATTAACCCGCCGTGGAAACTCGAAGCGCAGATGAACAATGTGCTGCCGTGGCTGCACAGCAAACTGGTGCCAGCCGGCACCGGGCATACGCTGATTCACCAGGTGGTGCCGGAGTAATCGCAGCCATTGGTGGAACCTTTTCGGCTGCGCGCTACAATCGCGAATATTTTCGACTTCGTTCAGGATTAAGGAAACAACCATGAGCAAACATTACGACTACATCGCTATTGGCGGCGGCAGCGGCGGTATCGCATCGATTAACCGTGCAGCTATGTACGGTCAAAAATGCGCGCTGATCGAAGCAAAGGAACTTGGCGGCACCTGCGTGAACGTCGGTTGTGTGCCGAAAAAAGTGATGTGGCATGCGGCGCAGATTTCTGAAGCGATTCATCTGTACGGCCCGGATTACGGTTTCGACACCACAGTGAATCATTTCGACTGGAGCAAACTGGTCGCCAGCCGTAGCGCCTACATCGACCGCATTCATACTTCGTACGATAACGTGCTCGGTAAAAACAATGTCGATGTGATCCGCGGTTTCGCGCGCTTTGTCGATGCCAAAACCGTGGAAGTGAACGGCGAAACGATCACTGCCGATCATATCCTGATCGCCACCGGCGGTCGTCCAAGCCACCCGAACATTCCGGGCGTGGAATACGGCATTGATTCTGACGGTTTCTTCGCCCTGCCCGCGCTGCCAAAACGCGTCGCGGTGGTTGGCGCAGGTTATATCGCCGTGGAACTGGCGGGTGTGATCAACGGCCTGGGTGCCGAAACGCACCTGTTTGTGCGTAAACATGCGCCGCTGCGCAGCTTTGATCCGCTCATCACCGAAACGCTGGTGGAAGTGATGGCGGCAGAAGGCCCGACGCTGCACACCCACGCGGTGCCGAAAGAGGTGGTGAAAAACGCTGACGGCAGCCTGACGCTGACGCTGGAAGATGGTCGTTCACAAACCGTGGACAGCCTGATTTGGGCGATTGGCCGCGAACCGGCAACCGATAATTTCAACCTGGCGGTCACTGGCGTGAAAACCAACGACAAAGGGTATATCGAAGTCGATAAATTCCAGAACACCAGCGTACCGGGCATTTACGCGGTCGGTGATAACACCGGCGCGGTGGAACTAACACCGGTTGCCGTGGCTGCCGGTCGTCGTCTCTCTGAACGCCTGTTTAACAACAAGCCGGATGAGCATCTGGACTACAGCAACATTCCGACCGTGGTGTTCAGCCATCCGCCGATTGGCACCGTTGGCCTGACCGAACCGCAGGCGCGCGAGCAGTACGGCGATGACCAGGTGAAAATCTACAAATCATCCTTCACCGCGATGTATACCGCCGTCACCACTCACCGCCAGCCGTGCCGTATGAAGCTGGTGTGCGTTGGTCCGGAGGAGAAAATTGTCGGCATTCACGGTATCGGATCCGGCATGGACGAAATGCTGCAAGGCTTCGCGGTGGCGCTGAAAATGGGCGCAACCAAAAAAGACTTCGACAATACGGTGGCAATCCACCCGACAGCCGCAGAAGAATTCGTCACCATGCGTTAAGCAGCGGCTGCACGTTTTTACGGTGTGTTAAACACGAAGAGAAGCCCCCGGCGGGCTTCTCTTTTTTACCGTCTTACCGGCGCGATTTTCTAAAAAAATAGCAACATTATTCAGCAGTAAAAAAGGAGTCACTATTGGGCTGGGAAATGCATATCACCCGGGCGGAATGTTGGGCGGAAAGCGAAACGCAGCCGATCGGCAGCGAAGAGTGGGTAGCGCTGATTAACAGCGATGACGAACTCGCCTTTGATCGGCGAAATGGCGAATTTTACGCCATCTGGAAAGGGCAAGAAACCTGCTGGCTGGAGTGGCGTGATGGCGAAATCTACAGCAAATCACCCACGCAGCCGCTCTACGAGAAAATGCTGGAGATTGCCACAGCCCTGAATGCGCACCTGCGCGATGATGATGATCGCCCTTATCTGCTGCCGGGGGATTTGCTCAACCCTTCGTGGGCACGCTCTGCAACCAAAACGTCATTGTGGCAAAAGATCATCCTTTTTTTTAAGAAGTGAGCATGGCGCGCTGAAGTTAAAAACTTTTTCGCCGCAGCAAATGGCTGGCCACTCCCCAGCGCACCACCTGGCAGGTGTCGTGGTCGATCTCCAGCAACGAATAACTGGCATTGGGATGGTGGTAACGCGCCACATTTCCGAGGGAATTTTCCAGCAATTGCGCTATCGCCGCCTGCATAATTTGCCCGTGCGACACCAGCGCTACCGTGTCATGCGAGCAGAGATCCGGCAAGCGGTGTAAAAAGTCGAGCAACCGCTGCGCGGCCTGCCCCAGCGATTCACCCTGTGGCGGTTGAAAAGTCTCATCATCACCGAAACGGGGATATTCCCGGCGAATATCGCTCAGCAGTCGACCATCAAACTCACCGAAATCCCGCTCCTGTAACGCCTCGTCGAGGCAGATATCACAGTGATATTGCTCAGCAATCAGCAAAGCCATCTGCTGCGCCCTGCCGAGCGTCGATGAGAAAACAGCGCCAGGGTGAATCCCCGCCTCCCGCAGCCCGCGAAGCAAAGCGTGGCCCTCTTCGCGACCGCGCGGTGTTAGCGGGCTATCGAGCCGGCCTTGAATGATACCCGCCCGGTTCCACTCGGTTTGCGGATGGCGAATCAATAGCGCTTTCATATCCCGGTATATCCATCCGAAAGTTATAAGAGAATCATACCCATTCGAGTGAGGCTCTTATAAAAAAGTAATGAAGCCGCATTTTACACACGGAACAATCAACTTTGCTGAAGTAGTTTTTATCCTGCTTTATGCCTGCCAGTGAAATACCGTACCAAAGCGAAGCAACGGTCTCTTTTAAAACTCATTGTTATCGACCTCGATTACTGTTGCGTGCCCCTCTTTTATCTCAAAAGCGGTATCAAAACGGCGGGTATTAAATTCAGTAGTTTTTGCTTTTTCTTTCGATTCCAGCGTGAAACTCGCCACAAACTGCCCTTTAGCGGGAAATTTATAAACACCAGGCGGAATGCACATTTCACCGTTATTAACAGATAAGCGAGGATGTTGCTGATACCAACGCTCTTTATGAGGAGTGTGGCGCGGTGCAATGCTGATAAATACTGGCTGATAATCTTCAGCAGAGAGGATCCCAAAACAAATTTGCTCACTCTTCATTTCAACAGAGGTGGTCTCCGCTGGCTTATATCGCTGGTCCAGCCGGTCCCCCATTGGGCAACCGCTAAGCAGAGGTAGACACAAGAAAGGAATATATTTAGCGCATATTTTCATTTTCATAATCCATTTGGGAAATTACGTAACGCGACTTTATAAAGAGCTTTCAAATCAGCCTCATGCTGCACTATATTTCTTGAGGTGACCGTCTTTGACGTTTTAAGCTCTATCCAATTACCTAATCCATATGTTTCGAGAACAAAATTATCAGCCACTATCTGTGCCTGCTGTTCAAGCGGATATTGTGCGAGTCTTCGCCCATCTAAGCGATAGCCGTAATCGGCATTCCAGCTGAAAAGACCTCTGAGTCTGACCTGCATACCACGTTCTCGTTGCCAAACGTGTGTCATTTCATGAATAAAAAGATGCTGTAAATCTATTTTCTCTCGTGAAAAATCATCTCTGAACCAATCCCGAAAATACAATTCCCCATTAGGTGACATAGAGAATTCTCTTTTTTGCAGTCCCAACGGGAAATAGCTATCGTGGTGGATCCAAACAGTGTGGTAAGGAATTGAATTTCCGAAAACTGATTTAGCAAGGCACAACTCACCTAATGTCAATAACCTTATCGAACCTTCATTATCTGCCACATCTTCCTCCCTGGATTTAATCCCTATAATTATCAACCAATAAATATTTCATCTACCATCTTATCATTTTCTATAGTCACCAATGAAACAACTCACTGGCATCAATATCGCCGCCACCCATTCATTAAGAATATTCTTATGACAAATAAAACCAAGAACTCAATATATGCAAACCTAATAATATCAACATGAACTGTTCAACCGCAGACAATAAAAATACATTTCTGCTCTTTTTAGGGGAGCATTCAAGCAATACGATTTATGTAAAATCATTTTCCCGCTAAATCCTCGCCGCCTTCAGTTCGTTAATCAGCCACTGCACTGCGGGCTGGTAGTCGAACAACCGGTGTGTCAGCAGCAGCAAATCATACGATGGCGCGCCTTCCGGCAACTGCATAATGCGCAGCGGCAACATGGTTGCCAGCTCCCTGGCAATGCGAAACGGCACACACATTAAATAGCCGGTCGCCACCGCCACGCGCCCGCCAACGGCGTAACTTTGCACCACCGTCGCCAGCGGCCGGTAGAGGTGCTGTTCGAGCAGCCAACTGTCAATATGATCCGCGCCGGAGCTGACCGCCGGTAAATGGATTTGCGCTTCACTGACCAGATGTTTCATGGTGAGCTGTTCCGGCAAATCGGTACGTTCGACCGAGGCGATAGCGACAAAGTGGTCGGAGATAAGTTTATGTTTATTAAAATAATGGGGAATGTGTTGTACGTTATCGACGCCGATAAACGCATCCAGTTGCCCCTGCTCCACCCGCTCAACCTTGATGGTTTCTGAAAGAATATCGACCGACAGCCGGACATTTGGCGCAATGGTTTTAAAGCGCGCGGTCAGCACCGGCATAAACATGAACTCGAAATAGTCCACCGCGCCAATATAAAACGTGTGTGCGTCGCGCAGCGGGTCGAAATGGCTTGGCCCGCGCGTGGCGGTATCCAGCTTGCTGAGCGCGCTCTCAATCACCGGGATCATCATCGCGGCGTAGGGCGTTGGCTCCATGCCATTGCGCGTGCGGATAAACATCTCATCGTTGAGCTGTTCACGCAGGCGATTCAGGGCATGGCTAAAGGCAGATTGTGACAGATTCGCTTTCAGCGCCGCGCGAGTCACGCTCTTCTCTTTCGCCAGAATCGGCACCAGCCGCAGCAAATTCAGGTCGATCACCACTATGCATCCTGTTCATGTTTTCATGATAACAATACATTTTATGCATAACGTATTTCGTTGCTATAGTTTGCAGCAAAATAAGTGCTGTCGATTTGCACTGCCTGAACCGAGAACAACGGGAGAGTTTTTTATGAGAAATGTAACCGTCGCCGCAACGCAAATGGCGTGTAGCTGGGATCTGGATAAGAACATTCAAAACGCTGAACGTCTGGTGCGTGAAGCGCACAGCAAAGGCGCGCAGGTGATCCTGATTCAGGAGCTGTTCGCCGCGCCTTACTTCTGTATCGATCAAAGCCCGGAACACTACGCGCTGGCGCAGGAAGTAGCGAATAGCCCCCTGATCAAGCACTTCTCCGCATTGGCTAAAGAGCTGGAAGTGGTGCTGCCGCTGAGCCTGTTTGAAAAGTGCAACAACGCCTATTACAACTCGCTGGTGATGATTGACGCCGATGGCAGCGTGCTCGACACCTACCGTAAAACCCATATTCCGAACGGCCCGGCGTACCAGGAAAAACAGTTCTTTATCCCTGGCGACACCGGTTTCAAAGTGTGGAACACCCGCTATGCGAAGATCGGCGTCGGCATCTGCTGGGATCAGTGGTTCCCGGAAACCGCGCGCGTTCTCGCCTTGCAGGGCGCGGAAATTATTTTCTACCCGACCGCGATCGGCTCTGAACCCGCTTATCCGGATATCGACAGCCAGCCGCACTGGACGCGCGTGCAGCAGGGCCACGCCGCCGCGAACGTCATTCCGGTGATTGCGTCTAACCGTATTGGCACCGAAACCAGCAAATACATCGAAGGCCTGGAAATGACCTTCTACGGCTCTTCCTTTATCGCCGATCAAACCGGTGCGCTGGTTGAACAGGCAAACAAAACCGACGAAGCGGTGCTGGTGCATACCTTCGATCTCGACGCCATTGCCGCGCAGCGCGCCGCATGGGGGCTGTTCCGCGATCGCCGCCCGAATATGTACAGCGCGATTGCCACCTCCGATGGCAGCGTAAGGAGCTAAGCGATGTCACAGCTAACCACGCCGACAAAAGATGGATTCGCCATGCCGGCGGAGTGGGCGCCGCATCAGGCGGTATGGATGATTTGGCCTTACCGCACCGATAACTGGCGTGCTGACGCCGCGCCGGCGCAGCAGGCGTTTGCCGCTGTCGCCAAAGCGATTTCACGCAACACGCCGGTGATCATGGGCGTGCCTGCCGCCGAAATGGCCAAAGCGCGCGCCACCATGCCTGCGGACGTGACGCTGGTGGAGATGGAAAGCGATGACGCCTGGATGCGCGACACCGGCCCGACAGTGGTAATAAATAACGCGGGTGAAAAACGTGGTATTAGCTGGACATTTAACGCTTGGGGAGGGCTGAATGGCGGTTTGTATGCAAGCTGGGATCGCGATCAGTTGGTGGCCGGGCAGGTTGCGGCTTATCACCAGATGCCGTGCTATCACACCGATTTGGTGCTGGAAGGCGGCTCCATTCACGTCGATGGCGAAGGCACGTTGCTGACCACCGCGGAATGTTTGCTGAACCCGAACCGCAACCCGCATCTGAGCAAAGCGCAGATCGAACAGCAACTGCGCGATTATTTGGGCGTGACGCAGATTATCTGGTTGCCGGAAGGCGTGTTCAATGACGAAACCGACGGTCATATCGACAACATGTGCTGTTTCGTCCGTCCTGGCGAAGTGGCCCTGCACTGGACAGATGACCAGAACGACCCGCAGTACGCGCGCTCCGTTGCCGCACTTGAGGTGCTGGAAAACACCAAAGATGCGCAAGGGCGCACGCTGAAAGTGTGGAAAGTGCCGTCTCCGCTGCCGCTGTTCGCCAGCGCCGAAGAGACCCGTGATGTCGAAAAAGGCACGGCGATTGAGCGCCACGAAGGCAACCGCCTGGCGGGTTCTTACGTTAACTATCTGGTCAGTAACCAGCAGATTATTTACCCGCTGCTGGATCCGGCCACCGATGGCGCAGCGCAGGCGCTGTTCGAAGAGATGTTCCCGGATTTCGTCATCACCGGCGTTCCGGCGCGTGAGATTTTGCTCGGCGGTGGCAACATCCACTGCATTACGCAGCAAATCCCGCGGTAATCCTTACCCCGGCGGCGTTCGTCGCCGGGTTTTACAACGTGCGTGACATACGAATGTACTGCACTTCTTGTTTATAAAACGGCTCGCCTTGCGCCATAAAGCCAAAGCGCGCGTAAAATGCCGCCGCCGACGTTCTGGCATCCAGTTGCACAAAATCAGCGCCGGCCCGGACTAACTTTTCCAGCACGCTCTGCAACAGAAAACGGCCATAACCTTGCTGCTGATGCGCTTGTAAGGTGGCGAATTTACGGATTTGACACCGCCGTTCATCAAGCATAAAAACCGATAAGCAACTGACAATTTTCCCGTCTTCAGCCACACCAAAATGCCAGGCGTCTTCATCGCCTTCTACGCGTGAAGCATTGCGGGCAAGATGCGGCCACAGTACCGTATGGCGGATATCGAGACATTGCTCTAACGTAATAGAGACGAGCTGCAAAGGCTTTTCCTCAGTCATTGCGGGGGTACGGACCGGCTACACCCCATGATTAGGTTCTGCGGGCGATTGTTCACAAATCGTTGCAAAACGAATGCTCCTAATTTCGCCGCGGCGTTAAATGAGCTTCAGTACGTTTTATACACTATTAATCAGTAGGTTGTGGGTTTTAGCGTTTATTTCTTACCACGCTAAAATGTGATCAACCGCACACTTCGTCCTTCACGGATCGAAGCGAATGTCTACGCTTAATAGATAGCCGGGCAACACCCGTAATTTTTTACGACGACATCCGGAGGCCATAATCCTTATGTTCAACCAGAAACTACAAAGCGCAGAATCCGTCGAGTTCGTGATTGAGGAAGAGATCGTCTACGAAACCGATCCGTGCGAGTTAAAACTGGATGAAATGATCGAGGCGGAGCCGGAGCCGGAAATGATCGAAGGGTTACCGGCGTCCGACGCGCTAACCCCTGCCGATCGTTATCTTGAACTGTTTGAACACGTGCAGTCGTCGCGTATTTTTGCCGACAGCAAAACCTTTCCCGACTGCGCGCCGAAAATGGATCCGCTCGATATTCTGATTCGCTATCGCAAAATCAAACGCAAACCGGAGTTCGATCTGCGCCAATTCGTGAAAGCGCATTTCTGGATGCCGGAGGACTACTCCAAAGCCTATGTCTCCAACCCGGAGAACTCATTAAAAGAGCATATCGACCAGTTGTGGCCGATCCTCACCCGCGAGCCACAGGATCACATTCCGTGGTCTTCCCTGCTGCCGCTGCCGCAGGCGTACATTGTGCCCGGCGGGCGATTCCGCGAGACCTACTACTGGGATTCCTACTTCACCATGCTTGGCCTTGCAGAGAGCGGGCGCGATGATTTGCTGCGCTGTATGGCGGATAACTTCGCGTGGATGATTGAGCGTTACGGTCATATTCCGAACGGCAACCGCACCTATTACCTGAGCCGCTCGCAGCCACCGGTTTTCGCGCTGATGGTTGAGCTGTTTGAAGAGGACGGCGTACGCGGTGCGCGACGCTACCTTGATCATCTGTTAATGGAGTACGCGTTCTGGATGGATGGCGCGGAATCGCTGGCGCTGAACCAGGCGTACCGCCACGCGGTGCGTATGCCGGATGGTGCGTTGCTCAACCGTTACTGGGACGACCGCGACACGCCGCGTGATGAATCCTGGCTTGAGGACGTTGAAACGGCGCGTCATTCCGGGCGACCGGCAAGTGAAGTCTATCGCGATTTGCGCGCGGGCGCGGCTTCCGGCTGGGACTACTCCTCGCGCTGGCTGCGCGATGCGCAACGGCTGGCGAGCATTCGCACCACGCAGTTCATCCCGATTGATTTGAACGCGTTTCTGTTCAAACTGGAAAGCGCTATTGCCAATATTTCCGGGCTGAAAGGCGACAGAGAACGCGAAGCACTGTTCCGCCAGAAAGCGAGCGATCGCCGCGCGGCGGTGAACCGCTATCTGTGGGATGACGAGAATGGCTGTTATCGCGACTACGACTGGCGTCGTGAGCAGATGGCGCTGTTTTCTGCGGCCAGTATTGTCCCGCTGTATGTTGGCATGGCAACCCATGAGCAGGCAGAGCGGCTGGCGGACGCCGTAAAAGCACGCCTGCTGACGCCTGGCGGTATTCTGGCAACAGAGTACGAAACCAGCGAACAGTGGGATAAACCCAACGGCTGGGCACCGCTGCAATGGATGGCGATTCAGGGCTTCAAAATGTACGGTAACGACTCGCTGGGCAATGAGATCGCCCATAGCTGGTTGCAGACGGTGAATCACTACTATCAGCAGCACCACAAGCTGATTGAGAAGTACCATATCGCCAGCAGTACGCCGCGTGAAGGTGGTGGGGGTGAATACCCGTTGCAGGATGGTTTCGGCTGGACGAACGGCGTAGTGCGCCGCCTTATCGGTTTGTACGGCGAACCGTAAGCTGCCGCTTCAGCGGCGCGCTATCACGTCATTGGCTATGCTGGTGCATCCTGGTCGCTTACGCTTGTAAGCGCCAGGATGTGCCAGGTTGCTGTGCGTAACACGAAAGTATGCACCTGCGAAAATTAATCAATTACCTCATAAATCGAGGTCTGAATATCCGACCACTTGCGGTTTTCATCCGACGGATCGGCTTCGAAACGTAACTGCGCTTGCTCCATCTCATACCGCTGGCGATCTACCACCGGCTTGACGGTACAAAACGCGCGTAGATAGTCGCGCGTAATCGAGGTCAGCTTTTTGTTATTGGCCGCCATTTCGTGCGTCAGCGTGGTGATAAAACGCCGGCAGGGGCGGTTTTCATCCATTTGCAGGCGATATCGCAGCAGCAGATCCAGCACATCGTTGTAATCCGCTATCACCGCGTTTTCCGTCCAGGAGAGCTTCCAGTTCATCCCGGTGCGTAAAAACAGCGACACCACGCGCGTATCGTTGCGATCAATCGCCGCGCGGAAGTTATTTTCGTCGCGCGGCAGTCCCAGGCGGCTGAGTTCCTCTTTCGGTGAGGGGCGTTCGCGATCCTCGGCAATCGGCACGGTAACCCGGGCCTGACGCGCCACCGGTCCAGACATCCCGCTGGTAAACATCCAGAAGGCGCCAATCGCCATCAGCAACACCATCACACCGACCGCACTCCACAGCACGCCAGAGAGCATCTGGTCGCGCTCTTCGCGGCTGCGCACCGATCGTTTTGCAGGTTTATCAATACTGTCACGCATCGGCATCGCATCACCTCCGGCAGCGCGGTCTTTTTTCCGCGTCTGCTCCCAGTAAGCGTCTAAATCCCCGCCGGCCTCACGCAGTATTTCAGCGGGATTGGTTTGCGTGCGCCCTTCATCGAACGCGCGCTGAACCGGTCCGGTAATTTGCGGATAATAGCTGTTCAATAAGAGCAGCTGATTAGAGGTGAGCGGCTGTCCTGACACCACGCTTGCACGCATCTGGCGAATGTCATCCAGAAAGGTTTGCAACGTTTTGCGCGGTTCCAGGAGCAGGTTCAGTTCCGAGGCGTCATTAAACAGCCGGGCATAACGCTGGCTAAACTCTTTTTTATCTATCAGCAACAGCGCCAGCTCGCTAAACCGCATGCCGCTCAGTACATCATTGTGATCGCCAAGCCGTAACCAGCGCCGCACACGATCGGCACCAAACTGTGTTTTCAGGTGATTACGCAGCTTTTCGCTATCCGGCCACACCTGCATCACCAGCGATTTAATCATCGTTTCCATGGCGCGTAGCTGCTGTAGCCCTTGCCGCTGCTGCGCATCATCCGACGGCAAGGCGGTGTTGTAGCTCAGCAACTTCTGCTTATTACGCAGGTTTTCCAGCGCGCTGATAAATCGCAGCGCCGCAATAAGCTGATTTTCCGTCACATTCTGCCCGTTCTCATAACGCGGAACGAGCTGCTGCAAGTGACGAAGCTGTAAAGTGAACTGTGTTAATTCCGCATCGTTGAGTTTTAGTCGTTTAGCCACCGCGCCCCAGCCACCCAAACTCAGGCGCGCAACATCCAGTTGTTCTAAAAACCAGCGAGGGTCTTTACCTTCATCAAAATGCACATTCAGCAGCAATAAGATTTCAACAGACGCCTCGCGAATAATAGCAATGCATTTTTCAAACTGTTCACCCGTATTCAATGGGGCAGAAAGAGTCATTATTTTCCTTTAAGTACAACTGAAGAAACAATTAACTGGCCAACCTGAGCGCTTAATTTTTTCTTTATTTATGAATAAGTAAAAGATAGCTCAGTTGACGATTATTATCAGTGATAGTGGTTTCAAGCCGAAAAAAAAACAGCAGGAGATATTCACTGTGTTAATGCTTTTTACCCCAAGACTGACCTGTTCGCCAATAACAGAAGCAGCATGGCCATTCTTTCTTTCACTGCAACAAGATCCGCAGGTAATGCGCTACGTTGCCGATGCCCGCAGTGAACATGAGATCCGTGAAGCATTCGACGCCCGGCTGGCCCCCTGGTCCCCCGGCAGCCGACACTGGCTCTGCCTGCTGGTACGCGACACGGCGACAAACGAACCGCTGGGCGTCACCGGTTATATTCACCGCGAGGATGACTGCGCCGAAGTCGGCTTTCTGTTCGCGTCTGCCGCACAGGGCAAAGGCTATGGCCAGGAGTCGCTAAAAGCGCTGTGTGATTACGCCTTCAGCGAAGGCGGCATTCGTAAGCTCACCGCTACCGTAACGGCGGGAAACCACGCGTCCCGACACTTGCTGGAAAAAACCGGCTTTATTCTCGAAGGCGAATTGCGCGAGTCCTACTGGCTGGCAGGACGCTGGCATAACGACTGGCTGTTTGGCTTACTGCGCCACGAATATGACGAAAAACGATAATTCGTCAGCATAGTTCGCTATGCTCTGCCAGGCTTAAGGACGTGTTCCGGCAATATTCAGGAGAGGTTATGAAGAAAATTGTGCTTGTCGCCAGTCTGGTGGCGCTGTTCTCCATGACGGCATTCGCAGAAGATGCACCCGGTCTGAAAGCGGACAAAGCGCCGCCACCGCCGCATAAAATGGATGACGGCTATCGCGGCATGGAAGATGCGCGCACCATGACCGTCAAACAGGCAAAAGCCCTGCATGATGGCGCGTCCGTCTCGCTGCGCGGTAACCTGGTTGAGAAGGAGAGCGGTGATCTTTACCTGTTCCGCGACAAAACCGATCAGGTTCAGGTCTATATTCCAGCGGCGATATTTGATGGTAAATCCGTGTCGCCGGATGAACTGGTCGGCATCAGCGGCTCGCTGGATAAAAAACAGCAACCGGTGCGTATCCGGGTAACGCATTTTCAGAAACAGTAAAGCTGCACGCCCGGCAGCGAACCCTGCCGGGCGTGACGGTCTTACAGGAACATCCCACCCGACACTTCCACGCGTTGCGCATTCATCCACGCCAGCTCGTCGCTCAGCAGTGCGGCAATTGCATCGCCAATATCATCCGGCAGGCCGACACGACCCAACGCGGTTTGCGCAGCAATGTGTTGATTAACCTGCTCATTATCACGCACTACCCCGCCGCCAAAATCGGTTTCAATCGCCCCCGGTGCAATGATATTCACCGAAATGCCCCGCGCGCCAAGCTCCTTCGCTTGGTAACGGGTCAGCACTTCCATTGCCCCTTTCATTGACGCATACGCCGCATAGCCCGGCTGGCAAAAACGCGCCAGGCCACTGGAAACATTCAGGATGCGCCCGCCATTTTTCAGCAGCGGCAGCAGGCTTTGCGTCAGGAAGAACGGGCCTTTGAAATGGATATTCACCAGCTGATCAAATTGCTCAACGCTGGTTTCGGCGAAAGTTGCGCTGATACCGATGCCAGCATTGTTCAATAAATAATCAAACGTTTCGCGCTGCCATACCGATTTCAATTGTTCCTGCACGTTGCGCGCAAAAGCATCAAATCCGGTGATATCACCGACGTTAAGCTGCAATGCCACCGCTTTCACGCCTTTTTGCTCAATTTCACGCACCACATTCTGCGCTTCTTCGGCGTTATTGTTGTAGGTCAGGATAATGCCCGTTCCTTTCGCTGCCAGCTTCAGCGCCGCGTTTTTACCCAAACCGCGGCTGCCACCTGTCACTAAAGCAATATGTTGTGTCATAAGAAACCTCGTTTTCGCTGATGTGAGACCGTGAAAAGAGCTTATTAGCTGACGAATAAACAATAAAGGTGCTAAATTACGCTTCACTGTTTCATTACAGGCAACAATCGAGCGTGATGATGGATAAAATTTACGCAATGCAACTGTTTATCCGCGTGGCGGAACTGGAGAGTTTTTCCCGCGCGGCGGACTCGATGGGGCTTCCTAAGGGTAGCGTATCGCGCCAGATCCAGGCGCTGGAGACGCACCTCGGCACCCAGTTGTTGCACCGCACCACACGCCGCGTCCAGCTCACGCAGGACGGCATGGTTTACTACGAGCGGGCGAAAGATCTGCTGGCGAATATGGATGAGCTCGACGGGATGTTCCTGCATGATCCATCAAGCATCAGCGGGCGTTTGCGCGTCGATATGCCGGTCGGGGTGGCGAAAAATCTGCTGATCCCGCGCCTGCCCGCTTTCCTGCAACAATACCCCGGCATTGAACTGGAGCTCAGCAGCAGCGACAGGCTGGTGGATATTATTCGCGAAGGGTTCGACTGCGTCGTGCGCGTTGGCACGCTCAAAGATTCCGGTCTGATCGCCCGCCAGCTCGGGCGGCTGTCGGTCATTAACTGCGCCAGCCCCGATTATCTGGCACGTTTTGGCTACCCGGAAACGCTCGACGATTTATCCTCCCACGCGCTGGTGCATTACGCCGTTAACCTAGGAACGCGTCCGCCAGGCTTTGAGGTCTGGCAGGATAAACAGACACACTGGGTGAAAACGGGCGGCATACTGACGGTGAACAGCACCGAAACATACCAGGCTGCCTGTCTGGCCGGATTAGGGATTATTCAGGTGCCGCGCGTTGGCGTACGCGAAGCGCTGCGGGCGGGGAAACTGGTGGAGATCCTGCCGCAATATCGTGCGGAGCCGATGCCGGTTTCGCTGATTTACCCGCACCGCCGTAATTTATCGCGCCGCGTGCATCTGTTTATGGAGTGGCTGGCGACCGTACTGAAGGATTACGTCGACCACTAGCAGCTATAATTTCAGTTACCACACATTCAGGAGAAGGAAAACAAACCTGATGACGCCGGAAAATCATGAAAAACGCCCGACGCAAGACCTCGACTACGAACCCGTCAGGAAGATGGCTGAGCAGCCCACCGAAAAGAAACACTCTGCCCCTTCAGCCGCCAGTACCACGCTGGCATCCCTCACCGACATGGTGCAAAAGATCCAGCGCTGGCCTGTGGTGGCGCACCTGATCCGCGCGACGGAACGTTTTAACGACCGCATGGGCAACCAGTTTGGCGCGGCCATTACCTACTTCTCGTTTCTGTCGATGATCCCCATCATGATGGTGTCGTTTGCCGCCGCCGGTTTTGTGCTCGCCTCGCACCCGACGCTGTTGCAGGACATCTTCAATAAGATCCTGATGAGCGTGAGCGATCCGACGATGGCTTCGACACTGCAAAACACCCTCAATATTGCCGTGCAGCAGCGCACGACGGTAGGGATTGTCGGGCTGGCTATCGCCCTCTATTCCGGCGTCAACTGGACCGGCAACCTGCGTGAGGCAATCCGCGCTCAGTCGCGCGATGTCTGGGAGCGTAACGCGCAGGATGAAGAAAAAATCTGGGTAAAGTATTTCCGCGACTTCATTTCGCTGATTGGTCTGTTAGTCGCGCTGATCGTGACGCTTTCCATAACGTCGGTGGCGGGCTCCGCGCAGCAGTTGATCATCAACGCGCTGCACCTGGATTACATTGAATGGCTGAAACCGGCCTGGCGGCTGATTGGCCTGGCTATTTCGATTTTCGCGAACTATTTGCTCTTCTTCTGGATCTTCTGGCGTTTGCCGCGCCACCGCCCGCGTAAAAAGGCGCTGATTCGCGGCACATTTCTCGCCGCGATTGGGTTTGAAGTGATCAAAATCATCATGACCTGGACGCTGCCATCGCTGGTCAAATCGCCTTCCGGCGCGGCGTTTGGCTCGGTGCTCGGGCTGATGGCGTTCTTCTACTTCTTTGCTCGCCTGACGCTGTTTTGCGCCGCGTGGATCGCCACTGCGCAGTACAAAGGTGACCCGCGCATGCCGGACAAAACCCACCACTAACACTGCTATCGGGCTGAAGGAAATGGAATATTTCAGCCCGCCTGGCGATTTCAGCATGAAAATCCAGTCCGTAACTTTTATTTAACCAAAAACCAGTTTTATTCTCTGATTATTAAAATCTGTGAAGCATTTCATAGAAGGTAAATCGTGAGTCTGAAAATTATTCGCTTTTTGCCGGTTTTTTGCGCGAAAGCCCGGTTTGTTACAGATTGAAATGTCGCTTTTGCTGTGGCTAATATGGTCGTTCGTTCGCGCAAAAATAAGAAAATTCTATGCAAGCTACAGCCACAACTTTCGACAACGAGCAGGAAAATCCCCCGGTAAATTCACGTAATAAAGTCGTCGTTGCGTCTCTGATTGGCACCGCCATCGAGTTCTTCGATTTCTATATTTACGCCACCGCTGCGGTGATTGTATTCCCGCATATCTTCTTCCCGCAGGGCGACCCGACGGCCGCCACGCTACAGTCGCTGGCGACCTTCGCCATTGCTTTTATTGCGCGCCCGATTGGTTCCGCTGTGTTTGGACACTTTGGCGACCGCGTTGGCCGTAAAGTGACGCTGGTGGCCTCGCTGCTGACGATGGGGATCTCAACCGTGCTGATCGGTCTGCTGCCGGGGTACGAAACCATTGGCGTGATGGCACCGTTGCTGCTGGCACTGGCGCGTTTCGGCCAGGGTCTGGGGCTGGGCGGTGAATGGGGCGGCGCGGCGCTGCTGGCCACGGAAAACGCCCCGCCGCGCAAACGCGCGCTGTACGGCTCTTTCCCGCAGTTGGGCGCGCCGATTGGCTTCTTCTTTGCGAATGGCACCTTCCTGCTGCTCTCCTGGTTACTGACCGATGAGCAGTTTATGGCGTGGGGCTGGCGCGTGCCGTTCATCTTCTCCGCCGTGCTGGTGCTGATTGGCCTGTACGTTCGCGTTTCGCTGCATGAAACACCGGTATTTGCCAAAGTCGCCGCCGCGAAGAAACAGGTGAAAGTGCCGCTGGGCACGCTGCTGACCAAACATGTGCGCGTTACCGTGCTGGGCACCTTTATCATGCTGGCGACCTATACGCTATTCTACATCATGACGGTCTATTCCATGACCTTCAGCACCTCGCCGCAGGGCCTGGGCCTGCCGCGTAACGAAGTGCTGTGGATGCTGATGATGGCGGTGATTGGCTTCGGTGTGATGGTGCCGGTGGCGGGTCTGCTGGCGGACGCCTTTGGTCGCCGCAAAAGCATGGTGATCATCACCACGCTTATCATCCTGTTCGCGCTGTTTGTCTTCCCGCCGCTGCTCGGTTCCGGTAGCCCGGTGCTGGTGATGGCCTACCTGCTGATCGGCCTGAGCCTGATGGGGCTGACCTTCGGTCCGATGGGCGCGCTGCTGCCGGAGTTGTTCCCGACGGAAGTGCGTTATACCGGCGCGTCGTTCTCTTACAACGTGTCGTCGATCCTCGGCGCATCGGTGGCACCTTATATCGCCACCTGGCTGCAGGCCAATTATGGTCTGATGTATGTCGGGTTCTACCTGGCCGCGATGGCCACATTAACGCTTATCGCGCTGCTGTTGACCCACGAAACTAAACACCAGTCGCTGTAAACTTTTTGCCCTCTCTTCGCTGAAGAGAGGGCTACTTCCCGTTGCGCTTCCTAGTGTTTCATCTGTGACAAAATCGCCCGGCACTGATTCTGCTCACCTTCCGATGGCGAGATCAACGCCAGCAATGCCGCCGCCGGGGTGACCAGGGTTGCCAGCGCTGCCGCCACCGCACCGCGCGCAATCAACGGCCCGGGTTTCACCCCCGCCTGCGGGTTTTTAAAGCTGCCACGCACGTAGAGCGGTGAACGCAGCGTGACAATACGCACGCCTTTGCTTTCAGGATCGATGGTTAAGTCGAGTTGTTCCGACGCCATGCTGGCGGTGCCGGTAATGTTAATCAGCGCGTTTTCCGTATCAAAGGCGAAGATTTGCGGACGCGCGACGCCGTTGACTAAATCGAGGTTCGCTGCGGCACAATTTACCCGCACTTCGTCATCGCCAAACAACTGACCGACAATATAGTTGCCGACGTTAAGACCAAGAATTTCCATCAGGTTACGGCTGACTACCCCGTCGTTCATTAACAGTTTCAGGTTGCCATTGCTGGTGCCCAGCAGCGCTGCTACGGAGTTGCCCACGCCGCGAAGCTCTGCGTCACCGTTCATCTCACCGAGGGTTTTCTGCATCAGCTCGACATCAGGCATCAGCTCTTTGAGCTTCAGCCGCCGCGCCTGGATCTCCGCCCGACCTTGCATCGGTTTTTTATCCCCTTCGAGATGGATATTCGATGAGATGGTGCCGCCCGCAAGACCAAATTTCAGCGGTTGCAGGCGCAGGTCGGCATCTTTCAGCAGAATGTGGGTCGACAAGTCGCTGATGGGTAACGTTGAGCCATGCTCAATCCGCCGGCCTTTAAAGCGCACATCGGCATCCATTACGTCCCATTTGTCGGTTTCAAAGCGGTCATACGGCAGCACTTTGTCTGCCGGTTGCCCTGCTTTCTCGCTCTTTTGCTGCTCGGTGCGTTTCGACTGCTCAGCGCCTTTGCCGGAATCGACACCAATCAGCGGCCCTAAATCTGCCAGCCGTAACTGGCGCGATTCAACGTCGCCTTCCAGTTTTGGACGCGGTTTAGCGGTGGTGTAGCGCAGCGTGCCATGAATATCGCTTTCGCCGATATGACCATTAAAGTCGCGATAGTCATACACCGCCCCTTTTTCGTTGTTGAGCTTCGCGATGAGATGGCCATCGGTTTCAAACGGCGGCGTGTCCGGCAGCAACACGCCGGTTAAGTCATACAGTTCGCCAAGGGAGTTACCACCGAACTTGAGTTGTAAGTCAGCACCGCCCATGTTCATCGGGTCGTTGATGGTGCCGACAAACGCCACGCGCGTGTTACCGGAGCGGAAATCCGCCTGCACCGGGAAAGGTGTGCCTTCGCTGCGCAGCGCCAGCATGCCGCCAATTTTGCCGCTGCCGGACACCGGCTGGCCGTTGTAACGCCCTTTCGCCGTCAGACCAAAGATGTAATCCCCGGCGTTGACTTTGCTGTCGCTTTTGCCGGTCACTTCGCTAAACGGCAGCGGCTTGCCTAAGGGATTTACCAGAATCTCGATATCAGCGCGGTTGAGCGCATCATCAATGGCGATACGCCCGCGATCAAAAAGAATGTTATCCAGCCGGAATGACCAACTCGAAGGCTGCGCATTGGCGTCTTTGTTGGCGTCGCTGGCGAGCGTGAAGGTCCAGTTGTTGAGCTTTTCCGAGCGACGAATCAGCCTGGCATCGGGCTGTTGCAGTTTGATCCACGGCAGGTAAACGGTTTTGGTGAACAGCGCCAGCGGCGCAAGGGTGGCTTCAACGCGGGGTAAATGCACCATCGTCACTTCGTCGATACCCGGCGGGTTGCCCAGCATAATATCGTCGGCGTGAACATGCGGCCATGGAACCCAGCTGCGCCAGCCGGTTTCCTCTTTTTGTCGTTCCCACACCACGCCCAAATCACCGCGAATAGCGAACGGACGGTTAAGCTCCGTGGAGACTTTTTCGTTAATGGTGGGTTTGAGGCGGTTCCAGTCGAATGTGGCGATGATGATAATGGCGACCACAATCAGCAACAGCAACGTCGCGAAGACGGCGATAATCGCTTTACTCGTTTTTGTCATCGTTCTGCCTTTCCTTTAAAGCCTTACCTGTCATAAAGATAGTAGAGGCTCGCAGAAAGGGCTGCGGTTACAGCTCGAGTATCACGTGTTCAAGTTTGGCTAAAGGAACCGGACGGGAGAGAAAATAGCCCTGCGCCGCATAAGCCGGTGAATCCTGCACATCGCGCCACTCCTCCAGCGTTTCCACACCTTCGACAATCACGCCCTGGCAATAGCGGTTCATCAACTGTAACAGCATGGTGAACAGGTTTTGCCCTTCCGGCGTTTTACGCAACATGATGAACAGATCGCGTGCCACTTTGATGTAGTCGTAACGCACTTCGCTTAACGCAGAGAAATTCGCCATGCCGGTGCCGAAGTCGTCCAGCCACAGCGGACCAATTTCGCTGATCGAGGCGAACGTCGAATCCTGCGGGAGCCGGATATGTTCGACCAGTTCAAAGCGGATCCACGGCAGTGAATTAATCAACGCCATCAGATCGGTATCCTGGCGCATCGCCAGCAGGGTTGGGCCGTCAACATTCACCGAGGCCAGCACATCATTGCTGAGGAAGAAGGCTTTTTGTTCCGCCAGCAGCGCCACTTGCTCATGCACCACATCAACACGCTGGCGCACCGCCACTTCGGAAAAGTAGCGATCCGGCGCAATGCGCGTTTCCGGCTGCGACGGATGGGTAACAATGGTTAATACTTCAACCGCCATCAGACGACCATCGGTTTTATAGATGGGCTGATAAGTATAAGCACGTTCACATTGCAGCCAATAACGACGCTCCTGCAAGCTTTCAATGCTTGCTTCCGGAATGTTTAGCTGCTGGATGACCTGCTTTAACTTCATTTCTGCTGTCCTGTCGAAGGCGATGACCGGGAGGAATTCGTCAATGAGTTATCGGCGGGCGTGTCAATAACTTTACGCTCCGTCTGCGGGCAAATTTAAAAACCGCCGACGGGAAATCTGCCAGGAACAGGCTTTAGCTCAAAAAAATACTGGAACGTTGTTTTAATATAGTTGACCACGAATCACCCACAACGCACACTACCGTTAATTTATCTGATCCAGGTTGATGACTATGTCCAGGAAAATTGCCGTCATTGGCGAATGCATGATTGAACTGTCACAAAAAGGCACGGAAGTGAACCGTGGCTTTGGTGGCGATACGCTTAACACGTCCGTTTATATCGCCCGCCAGGTCAATCCTGCTGCGCTTTCCGTGCACTATGTTACCGCGCTTGGCACCGACAATTTCAGCCAGCAGATGCTGGATGCCTGGCAAAGCGAGGACGTCGATACCAGCCTGACGCAACGTATGGAAAACCGCCTGCCTGGCCTCTATTACATCGAAACCGACAGCACCGGCGAGCGTACTTTCTACTACTGGCGTAACGAAGCAGCCGCCAAATTCTGGCTGGAGAGCGAGCAGTCTGCGGCTATCTGCGAACAACTTGCGACCTTCGATTACCTCTACCTGAGCGGCATCAGCCTTGCCATTCTTAGCCCGGCAAGCCGCAACAAGCTGTTGTCGCTGTTGCAGGCATGCCGGGCGAATGGCGGCAAAGTCATTTTTGATAACAACTACCGTCCACGCCTGTGGGCCAGCAAAGAAGAGACGCGTCAGGTTTATCAGCAAATGCTGGCTTGCACGGATATCGCGTTCCTGACGCTTGATGACGAAGACCTGCTGTGGGGCGAGAAACCGGTAGAAGAAGTTATCGAACGCACGCAGCGCGCGGGCGTAAAAGAAGTGGTTATCAAGCGCGGCGCAGACTCATGCCTGGTGGCGATTGCGGGTGAAGCGCTGGTGGAAGTTCCGGCGGTGAAACTGCCAAAAGAGAAAGTGATTGATACCACAGCGGCCGGGGATTCCTTCAGCGCGGGTTACCTGTCGGTACGTCTGACCGGTGGCGATGCGACAGAAGCGGCAAAACGCGGACATTTAACCGCCAGCACGGTCATTCAATATCGCGGCGCGATTATTCCGCGCGATGCCATGCCGCAATAACGCTGTTCACCCCTCTCCTTTACCGGAGAGGGGCAATTAAGCATTACTGCTGCGGGGGAATGTCCGAGACGTCAGAATGACTTTCGTCACCACTGGCAGCAGGCGCTGCGGCGTTATCCGCTGGCGGTGCCATCACTTCATCCCACGTTGCCTGCAAATCCTTCATGTTGAACTCCGGCTCGCCTTTCGGCTGCAGCAACACCAACGCCATATCCTGTGAAAGCTGCTGATGCAGATCCTGGTTCAGCATCTGCGGCGTCAGGTTGTTCAGGAAGTTCTGGCGCAGCTTTTGATACTGCTCCGGCGCAATATCCACCACCTGGTTTTGCAAAGAACGCATCCGCTGGCTGATCAGAATATCGGTACTGGCGCGCGCATAGGTGGCGAACAGCTTTTGCAGCTCAAGGTTTTTCTGCGCGATAAGCGCTTTAAATTCCTCTTCCGGCAGCCCTTTCTCGCGCACTTTCGCCAGCTCACGCGCAATCACGCCGACATTGGTATTGAGCTTGTCATTGGGTGAATCAACGTTAATGGCGCATTGCGCCCGCTGGAACAGCACCCGGCAGTCAAAACCGAGACCAATCTCTTTGGCGTTGTTTTTGCTCAGGTTCTGCTGGATATGCCAGAACAGGGCTTCACGCGCCAAATCCGCACGCCAGTAACGCTCAAGCGCGGCGGACTCGCGAATCGGTTGCCAGGCGGAGTCCCACATGATCGACAAACGATCCTGGGTGACACCCTCGCTCATCAGGCTAACCGACTGGCGCGGTAGCGGCGACAGCGTCGCAACCGGCGCAGGCGTCTGGCGTTTCCCTTTCAGCTCGCCGAAGGTTTTACCAATCTGCTCGGCGATAGCGCGGCTATCCACATTCCCGACCACAATCAACGTCATCGCGTCCGGCGTGTACCATTTTTCGTAGAAACCTTTCAGTTGCGCCGCATCGACCGGCTCTTTCAGCGTTCCGGCGGGATCGTGCCCCAGCAGCGGCGAACCTTTCAGGCGGTAGCGCCACCAGCTGTCTTTGGTGTCGGGCGGCCAGGTAGCAACCATATCGTTGCTGGCGAGAGCGTGATTCACCGTTTCCGGCGTGATGGTGAGATTTCCGGCGGCATCCGCCAGGTAAACCATCGCCTCTTTCAGCAGGTCGCTGCGGTTGTTCGGTATGCTGAGGTTATATTGCGTGTATTCGTAGGAGACCAGCGCCGGCGGCAGCGGGCGCTTCGGGTCAATACCTTGTTGCCACAGCGAGCGTACCTGGGAAGGTTCGAGCCGACCACTGTGGGTCAACGCAACGCGGGGAATAAAGTGGCTGAAACCGCTCTGTTGGCTACCTTCGGTGAGCGAACCGGTATCAATAGACAGGCGAATCTCAATGCGATCGCTGGGGCGCTGGGGTGTGGCCAGAACCTGCCACTGAAAACCATTTGCCAGCGTCCCTTGTTGCCAGGCCGGGTCAGGCTGGAGCGCATCTGCCTGCACATAACCGACAGCTGCCAGCATCAGCAAACCGCCCGTTAACAGTCGAATTTTTGTGCCCTGCATGTGAACCCCTAATCAACATTCCTGGTTAAAAAGTATGCCCGCGCAAAGGGGCTAAAAGCGTGTTAAAACACTTCGCTTTTAGACCGCGGGAAATGCAAAACGTCACATCGCGATGTGAATTATCACGAAATTTCATCGTAAATTGTGACGGATCCAGGAGGTAATTATGCGCAGGTACCCGCAGCCCGACAAGGGACTGCGGTCATAAGTCACGAAATTATGAAGAAATTCCGGGGGTTTTCGCCGCGCTGGAACGGTTATCCAGCGTGTCGACCAGCTGTTTTTGATCCAGCTCTTTTACCCACTTCGCCACCACGATAGTCGCGACGCCGTTGCCCACCAGGTTGGTCAGCGCGCGCGCTTCGGACATAAAGCGGTCAATGCCCAGAATCAGCGCCAGCCCTGCCACCGGCAAATGCCCGACGGCGGAAAGCGTGGCGGCCAGCACAATAAACCCGCTGCCCGTCACCCCGGCGGCACCTTTTGAGGACAGCAGCAGCACGACCAGCAGCGTGATCTGATGGAAAATATCCATATGGCTGTTGGTTGCCTGGGCGATAAACACCGCCGCCATCGTCAGGTAAATGGAGGTGCCATCCAGGTTGAAGGAGTAGCCGGTTGGGATAACCAGCCCGACCACCGATTTACGGCAGCCCAGGCGCTCCATCTTCTCCAGCATGCGCGGCAGCGCGGATTCAGATGAAGAGGTGCCCAGAACGATCAGCAGCTCTTCGCGGATATAGCGGATAAATTTGAAGATGCTGAAGCCTGTTGCACGGGCAATCGTTCCCAGCACCACCACCACAAACAGAATACAGGTGACATAGAAGCAGATAATCAACTGGCCGAGTTGCACCAGCGTACCGACACCATATTTACCGATGGTAAACGCCATTGCCCCGAATGCGCCAATCGGCGCAAGGCGCATGATCATATTGATGATGCCGAAGATCACCTGCGAGAAACTTTCGATAACGTTAAAAATCAGCTGGCCTTTATGGCCTAAGCGATGCAGCGCGAAGCCAAACAGCACCGCGAACAGCAGCACTTGCAGAATATTGCCGCTGGCGAAAGCGCCAATCACGCTCGCCGGTATGACATCAAGCAGGAAGGCGACAATCCCCTGCTGTTGCGCCTGCTCGGCATACACCGCCACGGCTTTGGCATCGAGTGTTGCAGGGTCGACGTTCATTCCGGCGCCCGGTTGCACCACGTTAACGATCACCAGCCCGATAATAAGCGCCAGCGTACTGACAATTTCGAAGTAAAGCAGTGCAACCGCACCGGTACGACCTACCGCCTTCATGCTTTCCATGCCGGCGATACCGGTGACAACAGTACAGAAAATCACCGGGGCGATGATCATCTTGATGAGCTTCACGAAGCCATCACCAAGCGGTTTCATCTGTGCCCCGAGTTCAGGGTAGTAATGACCAAGCAGAATACCGATGGCAATCGCGGTCAGAACCTGAAAGTAGAGACTTTTAAACAGGGAGGTTTTCATAAGGTGTCCTTGAGATTAAACCTCAGGCTTTGTAGGGTTTTCAGTTAGCCTGCGGTTTAAAAATAACACCCGTCAAACATGACAGAAATAAACTTACATCAAATCTGAAACAACAATGTTAAAAACTTTGAACTGACTCGCACAAGCCCGTAACAAATTACGTATTTTCAGGCTTATCCGATCCAGCAAAGAACTGCTGTTCAAACGCCTCGGCAGACGCCGCGCGGCCAAATAAAAAGCCCTGCGCCACATCCACACCCGCGTCAGCCAGCCATGCCCGTTGCGCTTCATTCTCCACGCCCTCGGCGACGATGCGCAGATCCAGACTACGCGCCAGGTGGATAATGGCGGCCACCATGCTGTTTTCATCCGGCAAACCTTCAACAAACATTTTGTCGATTTTCAGCACATCGACCGGCAGCGACTTCATATGATGCAACTGGCGCAGCCCGGCATAACCCATGCCGAAATCATCCAGCGCAATGCGTACCCCGGCATCACGCAGCGGGCGCAAAATCGCCACTGCGGCCTGGGGATCATCAATGTGGCGGCTTTCGGTCACTTCGAGGATCAACGTCTGCGGCGCAATACGGTAACGCTGCAACAAATCCAGCATATCGGCCAGCATGGTGGGATGCGTCAGCTGGCAGGCCGAGAGATTCACCGAGAGCGGCAGCATAATGCCGCGCGCTTGCCAGCCCGCCAGCAGGCGGCAGGACTCTTCCAGTACCCAATAGCCGACGTTGACCATCAATCCGCAGGACTCAATACGTTCGATAAGCCCTTCCGGTAATGCCCAGCTGCCATCTGGTTGGCGCAAACGGAGCAACGCTTCCGCGCTCACCAGTTCGCCGCTCGCCGCATCCACCTGCGGCTGCAACCAGATCGCGAAACGACCCTCATCGAGCGCGGTAAGAATGTCGCTCTCCTGCGCCAGCCATTGCTGTGCCCGCTCCATCTGCTCTGGATCGAAGAACTGGATCTGGTTTTTCCCTTTGCGCTGCGCGCTGACGACAGCGGAAGCGGCCCGGTGGTAAAGCTGCCCGGCAGAAAGGTTGCCGTAAAACATCGCCACACCAATACTGGCATTGGGACGCAGTTGGATGCCGTGCAGCGGCACACGCTCGTTAATTACAGTGAGCACTTGCTTACCGAGCGTCATGGCGTGCCACGGCTCACTCACACCGTGGGCGATAATCGCAAAGTCATAAGCGCTCACCTGCGCCAGCACCCTGTTCGGCGTCAGTATTGATTTCAGTTTCTCCACCAGCGTCAGCAGCAACATCTCGCGCTGAGACTCCTGCAGCACACCGGCGGTATCACGCAGTGTTTCGCAGGCGATAACCAGCAGCGCGGTGGGATTTTGCCGGGTCACCGTTTGCTCCAGCAGCGCCATCAGGAAGGCTTTATTCGGCAATTCAGAAACCGGGAAATGCGTCGCCTGGGTGTTCAGCTCTTCTTGCTGACGCAGCAACAACTGCTGGTTGCGGTTGTAACTGCGCACCATGATGCCGATTTCATCATCATGATGGAGACGAGGCACAGGCAATTGATGCCCGGCCAGTTCCGACGCCGGAAGATCGTTAAGCTCCCGGGAAATTTTTCGCAGCGGGTGAACCACCAGCCGGTTGATACACCAGGTGAGCGCCACCGTGAGCATTAACGTCAACAGTAAGTAAGCAGTCACTAACGTTGATAAGGTGCTGATGACGAACTTGTAAACCCGATATGAATCCGCCTGCAGCACCAGGTAGGCCAGCGGTTGCGGGTTTGCCGGGCGCTCCAGCGAATAGATGGGTAAGGAGATCTGCACAGGCAGTTCAAACATCCGTGTGATCATCACCGGAACCGGACGTTCCGGGATAAAACTCATGCGCAAGGCCTGAAATTGATTCGGCAGCACCACATCCGCGCGGCTGACAACGCCCGCCGGTTTAATCTGTTTGATAATCGCTTCTGCTTCGGGGATGTCGGCTTTTAAAATCGCCGCTGAAAGCGGTTCGCGTACGGAGCGGGCAATGCTTTCCAGTTGTGTGGCCGTGTTATAGCGATTCTGCTGTAAGAAATGGAACAGCAAAATGACGCAGAAAATAAAAACAAACACCATAGAGACAACAGCAACCATGGCCATTTGTTTAATGGTTAAAGAACGGCTGACACGCAAAATCACTCTCCAGAGACACAATGAGCGCAGAACAGAAAAAAAGGGCACTTAGCCGCCAGAGTATACTCTATCGCGCGTCGCTTGAGATAAACCGCTAAGCAGAATCTCACTCAGCGGAAAACTGCAGGGAAAGCAGGTGATAACTTATTGAATCGCTGGCGGTTAACAACGATAGACTTGTCGCTTTATACCGTTATTTCCCGCCAGGAATACTCCTTTTTTACCAGTCGGCGTGCGGCACCAGAGGCTGGAGCGGCATATCCATATCGCCCTGCCAGCCCGCACCGGAATAACGCACATAAATCAGCGCGTGGCTTGGGGTGTAGTCTTTGGCCTGCTGAATATCGACACCCGCACCGACAAACCAGTGGGAAGTCACCCGGCGCTCAATCAGCGCACGCGCGGTATAACCATAGCCATTACTGCTGCCGCCGGATTCGGTCTGCTCGCTTGCCAGGGTGCGGAAATTCGCAGGAATCAAGCTAAGCAGGGGGTAACGCGGCATCGTTTTAGTGCGGGAGTGCGACCACGATACCGTACCGCCAAGTTCCCAGGACCAGTTCTCGGTACGCTCACGCCACAACACCGGAACCGAAAAAGAGAGATATTCCTGCGGGCTGTAGTAACCACCATGGCCTAAGGTGTAATAACTCAAATCTTTGTCGTAGTGCCAGATCATATTGTTCAGGCCCACGGTAACGCGCCGGTTATTTTCGTTGATAAGTTTGTAGTAGTAGCCGGTCATCCAGCGCACGCGCCAGTTGTCGTCAACGTTTTTGCCTTCCAGCGTATCCGCCCCGAGGCTCGCCCACACGCCGTTCGCTTCGCCCTTGTCATAACTGAGACTCAACGTGCCGCCGTTCGCCCGCACGCCACCCCAGGTTTTACCGGTGTTGCTGCTCGGATCTTGTTGCCCGCCAAAGGCCAGCAAGGAACTCGAAATGGGGCGGCGATGTAAATCCACGGTATAGCCAAACGGCCCGAGATCGCTGCTGTAACTGACTCCGCCCACCATATCCACAACGTTAAAGCCCATCGGCGTGGTGCCAATATCCATCGACCAGGTATTGTTTCGCCACCCCACCGCAACGCTGGCACCGCTATCAGACTGGTGGCGATTCCCGCCAACGCAAGGCACATCGACACAGGTACCAAAACGGGGGTTATAAGTACCGTCATCGCGTTTACTGAAAGTTCCGACATCCATATTTATCACGTCAGTCCGGAAGAACATCCGCCCGTCCGACAGCGGCGCATCCACCTGCAACATGGTGTTATGCGCTTTCAAATCCGAATACCCGCCCGTGCCGCTGGAGTCCGAAAACTCATGCTGCAATGTGACATTCAGATCCTGCTGACGGTAGAGATCGGCGGCATCGCTGCGCACGCCGCGTTTCAGCCAGTCATCTTTTTCATCATTGCGTGTCAGGCGGGTAAAGGTGTCGTTATCCACCGGGCGCGTCGTCGTGACGCCAGACGCCACCATCGCATCTTTATAACTGTCCAGTGCCTGCCGTGGCTCGCCATTTTGTACCTCAAAACGTGCCGCATCGCGCAAGACCAGCGCGCTCTCCATTGATGGTGGCTGAGATTTTGCCTGCGGGAGGATGGTTGCGAAGATCCGTTTTGCGCTGGCGGTATCGCCCAACTGGGTTTGCACCAGCGCCAGCCGACGCTGGGTGTTGATTGACGGCGGCTGGGCGGGCGTCGCTGCCGGCAGTTTCGCCAGCGCCGCACGCGCGGCCATGCGATTGCCGTCTGCGGCATACAGTTCCGCAAGGCCAAGCAACGCCTCTTCATTGGCGGGTTCTCTTTGCAGAACACGCTGGTAATAACGTTGTGCTTCGCCGTTGTCGCCGCGCTGCTGCGCCCAGTCGGCGAGGGTTAAATCAATGCGTGAAGACGCCGGTTGCTGCGCCAGTAGCGCTACCGCCTGATCTTCATGACCGCCATCGCGCAGACGGTTGGCATTGTCCAGCAACTGGTTGGCCTGCAGCCGGTCGGCCAGCTCCTGAATATTGCTGTTCCACTGGCTTTTCGGCAGCGCATTTAGGTGATTCAGCGCCGCCAGTGGCTGGTTATTGCCGGAAAGGTAGAGGCCATACGCGTAGACCTGTTCCGGGTCGTGCGGTTTGAGCGTGACCAGACGGTTCATCTGCGAATCGGCTTCGCCCCGCTGCCCCGCCTTACGCAGATCGCTGGCCAGCCGGTAGGTTATCCAAACGCTCCCAGGATCGAGCGCCAGCCGCTTACGTTGCAACTCTGCCGCTTGCGCCCATTCACCTCTGTTTTCCAGCACTTCTGCCTGTTGCGCGAGCCGGTCGTTCGTCAACCCGCGTTCAATATCATCAATGCTGCGCCGCTGGCTGGCAGAGAGCGACTGAATAAACTGTTCCGCTTTTTCCGGCGACTGCACGCGGTAAATATTCGCCAGGCCGCGCACCGCGTTGCTGTTGCCGCTATCCATGCGCAGCGCCTGGCGATAGAACCCTTCAGCCGCTGCATTATCTTTGCGCGCCGCGGCAGCATCACCAAGCCCGAGCACCGCGTAGCTGTCAGTGTTATCCGTGTTGCGCGCCTGCTGGTAATAACGCTCTGCCTGCTGCACGTTGTTGGCTTTCAGCGCCGCATCACCCTGCTGAATCAATAGCCAGTAGCGGTTAGTTTTCAACAAGCTGTCCCACTTGCTGCGATTGCCGCTGGTCGGATCCATGGCGATGGCTTTTTCCAGTTGCGCCACCGCGCGGGCGCGATCGCCGCTTTGTGAATAGGCTTGCCCCAGTGCCCCGACCGCTTCGCTGTCCGCGCGGTTAGCATTGACCGCTTGCTGCAATTCGCTCACCGCTTTCGCGCCCTGCCCGGCATCCACCGCCGCAAGCCCTGTCGCTTTCGCGCGAAACGCCGGGTCGGCCAGCTGTTTTTGCTGCGCGGCAAGCAGCGTACGGGCGCTGTCTACCGTGTCGCCTGAACTAAACAGCGTCAGAAAACGCTGAAGGGCTTTTACGCTGGCGTCGCTGGTCGGCATCGCCTGAATTTGTTGATACCAGATGCTCGCTGCTGCTGCGCGTCCATTGCTGGTTTTCGCCATCTGTTCCAGCACCGCATACCCTTCCGCGCTGCGCCCGTCGGCAAACAACATTTGCGCCAGCCCGCCCTGCAACTGATCGTTGCCAGGGTTAGCGGCATTTAACGCCTGCAAACGTTTAACCGCTTCCGCATGACGCGCGGGCACTTTTGCCACCAGCATCCAGTACTCCACCGCCAGATCGCCCTGCGGCGGGTTACCTTTGAATAAGGCGTCGTAGGCCGCAAGCGCTTCCTGCGTATGGCCGGTGGTGGCCTGCAAACGCGCTTGTTGCAGCGACTGGCGGCCTTCCGGTGTGGAGAGCGCCATGGTGGTCACCGCCGATTTATAAGTGCTGGAGTCGGGTGCCAGTTGTTTCATGCGATCAAGCTGCTTTTGCGCACCCGCGTTATCGCCCTGGCGCAGCAAATAGCGTAAGCGCGCGGCGATGACTTCCGGGTCATCCGGCGCGATAAGCTCAAGGCGGTAGAGCGACTGGCGCACCAGATCCTCGCGTTTGGTGCTTTCACCAAGTCGCACCTGCGCCAGCAGTTGTTGCTGCGCGCCAGTATCGGCCGCAAGCGCGGCGGGAGCCAGCGCAAGCGCGAGTGAGAAACAGAGTAAACTTACTGTGAAGTTGCGCATTCCTGGCCCCAGTCAGGTTGTAACTCACCGCGAGGGGTGAAGCGAAAACGGTGCTGGTCCCACCCCTGGCCAAACAGGGTCAGAACATAGCTATAGTAGGCATCGTCGCCGGGGAAATGATCGGCGACCCGTTGCCGTTGTACGGCTTGCGCATCACGATCCTGTAAAAAGGGCAACAGCGCGGCGGCAAACCCCACCGGGCCATCCCCAAGAGTTTTTCCGCTCGCCACATCCACTTTTTCCGGCACGCGGCCGTTTTTGGTGGTCACGCTGGCCATCGGTTTGAATTTTTCCAGCAGGCGCGCTTTCTGCGTGTCCCGGTCATGCATCATGCCGACCCACAAATAAACGCGGATGGCATCATAACCACTCACCAGTGTCTTTTCGGGTTTAAGCTGCCAGCCGCCCTCTTTCTGAAAACGTACCCAATCGGGCGCAAAGCCTTTCGGCGCGGTTTCCAGCAACAGGCGAAGATTGGTTTCGTGCAGCGTCGACCACGGTGCGCCAAAGCGGCTGAAATAACTCGCCAGTTGCGGCGGCAAATAGCTTGGGTTAAAACGCCAGGTGGTCGGTTCGGCAAAGCCGATTTTACCGGGCAGCAGCATCGATCCCAGCCCTGGGACCGTCACCACTTCTTCTTTGGCGATGAGGGCTAACAACGCCTTACCCGTCTGGCTATACTCGTCGTTTTTCCATAAACGCCCCGCTTCCAGTAGCGACCAGGCAATCCACAGATCGGAGTCTGACGCCGAATTGGTGTCGAGCACCGTCCAGCTATTGTCCTCTTTTTTGCCCCACAGCCAGGCGGGAAGATGGGTACTGAGCGAGCCCTGCGCCAGGTTGTTTTGCGTCCATTGCAGCACCCTGGCAAAGGTGTCGCGATCGTTAGCCGCCAGCGCGAAGAACAGCGCGTAACTCTGCCCTTCCGAGGTGGTTATCTTGCGTTGATCGCTGGGATCAACCACCCGACCGCCATCGCTGATATAGGCTTGTTTGAAGTGTTCCCAGGCAGGCCAGGTGCAGGCGGCGCGCACATTTACCGCCGCCAGCATCAACGCCACTATTACCCACCAACGTAGCGTTCTCATTTTTCGTTACTCGTGATCCGGGTCGAGACGGCGACGGCTAATGATCCGCAGCAGACGCCACAGTACCCACGCCAGCAACACCACGCTGATTGCCGCCAGCACCGCCAGCAGCACCGGATGGTTAGCCAGCGCGTACCAGATGCGCTCAAACCACGGCAAGTGGCCGACATAGTAAATATCGCCGACACGCAGGCCACTTACGCCAGATTCACGAATCACGGTCACCGAGCCATAAATCGCCGCGCGCTTGCCGCTGTCATTCATCGCGCCGTTAAGCAATTCATACCCGCGCGGGCTGTCTGCCAGCAGCGCGACCACACTGCGCTGATCATGATACGGCGACTGGAAGCCGACAATCGCCGCCATCGGGCCATCTGACGTGATCCCGGTTTGCGCATCGGCCTGACGGTCGGCGGCATCCGGCACAATCGACGGGAACGGCGTCTGGCGCAGCGGCGTTTTCACCCAGCTTTGCGCCGCATTCACCAGCAGATCGATTTTCTTATCGTCTTTTAACGCCGGAGGAATGGTGCCGATGATCATGATGTCGGCGTCTTTCTCCTTGATTTGGTTACCATCGTTAGTGAGTTGCACATTGATTGCCGGGAAACCAGTTTGTGCGCCCACCGCGCCCAGCGAATCCAGCAGCGTACCCATCTGCGCAGGTGTCGGCTGCGGCGGCGTGACGACAATGGTTTGCGACAAATCGGCCATGCGGCTAAACGGGAAGCCCGCATTGGCGAAAGCGCGTAAGTCCGGCATCGCAATAAAGTGGTAATACTTCGAGAAATCGATGGTGGAGTCGTCGCCAATCACCACGCGGTTTGGCACCTGCTGGAAGGTCACGCAGTTCTCAATAGTGCCGCCCGGCATCGGATTCATATACTGGAAATCAAAGCGCAACTGGTTCACCGCGCCCAGTTTCAGCGCCGGAATAGAGACATCCGTTTTGCTGTCCAGCATCCCTTGCAACACCGGGAGATGCAGCAGCAGACGGTTCGTGTCCTGGTTGCTGGTCAGGTTGAAATATTGCAGGAACTGGTTGTTGAGGCTGATATCCATGCGCGAGCCGTCTTTGGTCGGCGGCGCGGTATAGCGATAATTCAGGTTCATATCGATACCGGTACTGCGCAGCAGATAGAGATCCGGCGGCAGGTTCAGCGACACGTTAATCGCCGAGGGTTCCAGCCCGGTCGACTGTAACTGCTCCTCATAGGTTTTCAGCTCGCCAAAGGTAACCGGGCGGTCGGTACGTATCCAGTTAGGCGCATCGTAAGGCTGGCGCGCCAGCAGCGGTTTCACCTCATCCACCGTGACGCTATCGCCACGGAACAGCACGTTACCCTGAGCGATACCTTTCGCCGCCTGCATCAGATCTTTGTCATCCCGACCAGACACTACCAGCAGCTTCACGTACGGGTTATTCGGGTGGTTGATCATGCTGATGGTCGGCCCTTTCACCGCCGGCGCATCACGCAGGAAATCAGGACGTTTATCATTGGTGGCGAAGACGATCGCGTTGCGGTCCGGCAACGCGTTGTAAGTGACCGGGAAACTCTGCCCGCGCCAGCCGGTGCGGGAGCCAAACCAGGAGGCGATAACCGCAGCGGCTTGCTGCTGTTCAATATCCGGTGTGCCAGCGAAAACCATCGGCAGCGTCAGCGCCCTGTTGTCACGCGGGTCGAAGAAGGGGATCGGGAAATGGGAGAGATCGTTTTGCACCGCCAGCTTCTGGTAAGTCAAATCCAGCGAACTGCTGCGGCCAATATCCAGCCATAACGTGCTGCTGGCCGGGTTTTCGCACACATCACGATAGTGGCCGACAAATTCCAGCCGCACACGGTTGAAATCGGTGATAAACAGCGGGTTGATCGGCACCTGCGCCAGCGTTTTCTTGCCGAGTTGCTCTTTGGTGACCGGCAAGACGCCCATCAGTTCATCATTCAGATAAACCTTCAACTGCGATTGCACCGGCAGCAGAGAGGGCGATGGCGTGTACTCAAGATTGAGCACCGCTTTCGAAACCAGCTCATCGCTGCGCATACCAAACTCAACGCCACCGTCCGGATTGATACCGCGCAGCACCATACTGCCAGGCGGCGGCGCGATTTGGGCGAACGTCAGTTTCACATCGCGCGACGGCGCGTTGGCGGAGACCACCGGCGCATTCGCCCCCGGTACGCCCGGCATTACCTGTCCGACAACGTTCTGGCCATCGGTTGGCGTGGTTGGCGTCAATGATTCCGTTTGTCCCGGCGCAGGCGTTGCCACCGGTTCAGTGGCGGGCGCAACAGCCGGAACCGTCGGGGCTGGCGCTGCATACGTCATCACCGGAGATAAAACACTCGTCCCCATAGCCACTGCACAAATCCAGGAAAGTTTTCTTTTCATCGCGTTTTCATCATTGTTAAGCCAATCACGTCATCGGTTGCTGCACTGCCACATTCCGTTCCGGACGGCGCGGAATAAATGACACCACCCAGGACACCAGCATGGTGAATGAGCGGAAAATCACTTTGACAGACGGTGGAGCAAATTCCGCGAGGTGGCGATAGCCGCGGAAACCCAGTTTCAAAATATCCATCAGACTTTCCAGAGGCTTGTCTTCCGGGAAGCTGTCCTGCCACAGCGCCCATGTGTCGGCGCGGGCAAAAGTACACTGAACAAAATCGATATGCTGTTTGGTCGTCAACGGCATCAGTTGCAGGCCCACTTGATTGCCGTGAACACGCGCCACGGTCGTGGGGAACGCATACTCCTGCTGGCCGCGTTTGAGCAGCAAATTCACTTTTTGCCCTTCAAGCACCTGCGCCTGGCCGTTAATCTTGACGCCAAGCCCGCCGTCGGAGAAATCATGCACGGTACAGGAGAAAAGATGCCCGTCTTCTCGGGCAATTACCGCAGGCATCGACATTTCAACGCGGTGCGAGCGACGAACCTGTTTACTCTCTACAGAAACCGCGACCGCACCGCCAAGGATAACCATGTTGTAGAACACCCACGCGATACTGACGAACACGGTGAGTATTTCGTTTTCCGGGCCGTAGAAACAACGCCAAATCCCCACCAGTACGCCTAACAGGTTGAGCAGCACAAGGTAGATGTAAGGACGTGAAATCACCCAGTCCACATACTCTTCTTCCACCAGGCCGCCTTTGGCAGTGACGTTAAACTTCCCTTTGTGCGGGTTGAACAGCGCCACCAGCGTGGGCGGCGCGATATACCATGCCAGCACGGTTTCGTAGATCTCGCTCCAGAAAGAGTGACGGTATTTGCCCTGAATCTTCGAGTTGGTCAGGCTGGCGTGAATCATGTGCGGCAGTACGAACAGCGCAATCATCAGCGCTGGCGCGTAAATGATGTAGGCATGTAGCAGCAAGAACGCCAGCGGTGCGGTAAGGAAGATAAGCCGTGGTACTCCCGATAAGAAATGGAACATGGCGTTGACGTAGCACAAACGCTGCGCCAGCTTGAGCCCTTTGCCCGTCAGTGGGTTATCAAGACGGAAAATCTGCACCATGCCGCGCGCCCAGCGAATACGCTGGCCAATATGCGCAGACAGGCTTTCTGTCGCCAGCCCCGCCGCCTGCGGGATGCGCATATACGCCGACGTATGCCCAAGGCGGTGTAACCGCAGTGAGGTGTGCGCATCTTCGGTGACGGTTTCAACGGCGATACCGCCAATCTGATCCAGCGGCCCACGGCGGATCACCGCACAAGAACCGCAGAAAAAGGTGGCGTCCCACATATCGTTGCCATCCTGCACCAGCCCGTAGAACAGCGTGCCTTCGTTCGGGGTTTTACGAAAACGGCCAAGGTTACGTTCAAACGGATCCGGCGAGAAAAAGTGGTGCGGCGTCTGCATCATCGCCAGCTTTTTCTCTTTTAAGAACCACCCCATGGTCATTTGCAGGAACGAGCGTGTCGGCACATGGTCGCAGTCGAAAATCGACACGAACTCGCCTTTCGCGTGTTTCAGCGCGTTATTGATGTTGCCCGCTTTTGCGTGCTCATGAGTGGTTCGCGCGATGTACTCGACGCCGACGCTTTTGGCAAACTGGCGGAACTCTTCGCGTCCGCCATCATCGAGGATCCAAATCTTTAGTTTGTCTTTCGGCCAGTCGATGCCCAACGAGGCGTAGATGGTGTTTTTCACCACATTCAAATCTTCGTTATAGGTCGGTACGAAGATATCGACAGAAGGCCATAGCGACATATCTTTCGGCAGTGGCACCGGCTGGCGATTAAGCGGCCACACCACCTGGAAATAGCCAAGCACCAGCACAATCCACGCGTAGGTTTCCGCGAACAGCAGCACCAGGCCGCATACCAGGCTCACCGGATCGTCCCAGTTCAGCGTCGAAGTGTAGCGCCACCAGATATAGCGGCAGGAAACGGTTAGCGAGAGCACGATCAGCATCAGGGCGGAGAAACGCCCCGGAATTCGGCGTACCAGCAGCGCCACGCCCCATAGCAGCATCAGGAAAACAAACTGCGAAAGCGGATTAAACGGCTGCGTAATACACAGAATGGCGAGGATCAGCGAGAACACCACAATGACGCCGAGAATAAAGCGGCGCGTACGCGGGCTAATATGCGCCAGCTCTTTTTTATCATCCAGATGACCGGTGCGATGCGTTACGCGCTCCGGCAGCGTATCCAGCCAGTGATACCACCGCCCGCGCAGCACGCGCGCCCGGGCGAAACGCTGGCGACGAGGCGATTTTCTGTCACCCCAGGGCAGCATGACCAGCAACCACAAGGTTTGCAACAGGTAACGCGCCGGATCGAGCGGTCGCGGTTTATCCCGATCAATATGCGGGAACCACAAATGCTGCTGCGCACGGAGTTGCTGCCAGCGCGGGTGCTCCAGCGGAATAAACACCCATGCGAGGATCGCCCAGAAGCAGCCAGACGCTGCGCTAAACCCGGAAGCGCCGTGTTCACGGTAACGCTGGTAGCGCTCGCTTAAACGCGCGCTCACCGGCGGGATCAGCAACCAGGCGGAAAGGCGGCTCATTGCGGGCTCCCTTCCTGCTCACCGCTTACTTCTTGCGGCTGCGCACAATGCAACAGGCACCAGTTCGCCAGCGTTAATATCTCTTCCGCCGCCAGCGAATCCGCCCGGTATTCGCCCAACGGCTGTTTCGACGCCTGAGATTCCGCCATCGCTTCATCGCGGTGGATAAGGGTCGGGAGGATCTGCCGCTGGCTTTGCAGCCATACCTGCCAAAGATCGTCCTGCAACTGGCTGCCGATGCGCAGATCGTTAAGCAAAATATGCGCGCCAGCAGGTAAAAGCTGCTGGTGCAAGCGGATATGGCAGTTGGTGTCGGGTTTTACCACCGTAAACAGATGGTCGCACTGCGCCACGAACTGGCGCGTCAGCGGTGAAACGCCGTGCGGGATATCGATTAATACCCACTGATAACTTTGCTGCGTTTTCAGCGCCTGCAAAATGGTGGTGAGTTGGCTAAGGGGTTCGTGTAATAAATGGAGGTTTTCCCACTCATTTGCCGCCAGATGGCCAAAAGGCAGCAGATCGAGCTGCGAAGTATAGCGCATACCGGCATCGCGCCAGTCTTGCCCATCCAGTACCGCGCGCGCCCAGCCGTGGTGATGTTCAAAGTCGACATTAAATGACAGGCGTAAAAGGTTATCAGGGCAGGCATCAATCACCAGCACCGATTCGCCTAAAATTTGTAATGACCAGGCCAGAGCCGCGGTGATCGATGTTGTACCCACACCACCGCGAATCCCCTGTAATCCCAAGATGGCCATCCTGGTTATCCCTTATTGTTGACGGGCTAATTCTGCCAGCAGTGGCCAGCGCTTAAATGCCGCTGCCAACTGTTCTCGCTGGGAAATATCGGCGTAATCAATTTCAGGCAATGAAAATGCCTTACTTAACGCCAGAAAATCATTTTGGAATGTATAGCCCAGAGTAGGGTCTGACTGCGTTTTAGGTTCATTGTTATGCATTCTGGCCCGATCCCTTTGAAAAGAAATACATGTACAGAAGTAGCAGGGCATCGCACCCGAGAAAATTCGTTTACATGCTAAATCTGATGTTCTTTAATTTCAATGTTAGGTTTATTTCTCGGCTTTCGCTAGTAAACTGAGATACAGACAATTTTGCATCAAGAGGGACATCGTGGAGCCCATATTTTCTATTGGCATTGAGTCATTATGGGACGAATTGCGTCATATGCCCGCGGGCGGCGTTTGGTGGGTAAATACCGATCGTCAACAAGATGCAATAAGTCTCATAAATCAAACACTTGCAGCCCAGAACAAAGACGCACAGGTGGCGGCAATCGGTATGGGTCAGGACCTGCGGAAAATCATTAAATTAGATAAAGAGTATGGTCCTGACAAAATCAGAATTTTCACAATGCCGAATCAGAATAATAGTCTATACTTTTTCACCCGCGATTTACTTTGCTCATTTGAACCTGAAAACTATTTACTGATTCTGCTGGGGGAAAATAATGCCTGGCAGAATATATCGGCGCCTGATTTACAACAATGGTTAGAAAGAACTCATGCCTGGGCGAAATATCATAAATGCTCCTTACTGGTTATTAATCCTGGCAGTAATAACGACAAACAATCATCCATTTTAATGAGTGAATACCGTTCGTTGTTTGGGCTGGCGAGTTTACGCTACCGCAACGATATGTATCTTTATGATGTTGCCTGGTGGTGCAATGAAAAGGGCATTAGCGCGCGCCAGCAATTAGTGCTTAATCATCATCAAGGTCGCTGGCAGCTCGCGCAGCAAGAAGAAACGTCGGTGCAACCCCGCAGCGATGAGAAACGCATATTAAGTAATGTCGCCGTGCTGGAAGGCGCACCGCCGCTGTCGGAACACTGGACCTTATTTGATACCAACGAAGCGTTATTTGAAGAAGCGCGCTCCAGCCAGGCGGCGACGTTGATTTTCACCCTTGCGCGAAACAATCAAATCGACAACATCGCACGCCAGGTGCACACGCTGCGCCGCCAGCGCGGCAGCGGGCTGAAAATTATTGTCCGTGAAACCCAGGCCAGCCTGCGTGCTACCGACGAACGCTTATTGCTCGGCTGTGGCGCCAATATGGTGATCCCGTGGAACGCCCCTCTTTCCCGTTGTCTGACGCTGATTGAAAGCGTGCAGGGCCAGCAATTTAACCGTCTGGTGCCGGAAGATATCACCACATTACTGTCTATGACTCAGCCATTAAAACTGCGTGGTTTTCAGCCGTGGAACGTGTTCTGCGACGCCGTCGGGAATATGGTTAATAACCCGCTGTTGCCCGCCGATGGCAAAGGGGTGCTGGTCGCGCTGCGCCCGGTGCCAGGCATCCGCGTTGAACAAGCGCTAACGCTGTGCCGCCCAAACCGCGTGGGCGATATTGTCAGCCTTAGCGATAATCGCCTGGTGCTGTTTTTGTCGTTCTGCCGGGTTAACGATCTCGACACGGCGCTGAACCACATTTTCCCGCTGCCAACGGCAGATATTTTTTCTAATCGCGTGGTGTGGTTTGAAGATAACCAGATTGCCGCAGAGCTGGTGCAAATGCGCACGCTGTCACCGGATAAATGGGCGAAACCGCTGCCTGTCACCGCCACAGAGAAGAAAATCATTAACGCTGAGCACGACGGCACAAGCTGGCGTCGGATCCCGGAACCGTTGCGGTTATTCAGTAAAGCCACGGAGCACACATCATGATGTCAGTCAGCGATATTATTCAGCTGGTGGTGCTTTGCGCCCTGATCTTTTTCCCGCTGGGTTACCTTACACGCCACTGGATACGCCCTATCCGCAGCGCGTTGCGCATACTGTTTACCAAACCACGCTATGTAAAACCGGCAGGCGTGCTGCGCCGGGAATCGTTCGTCAAGGCAGACCGAAAACATGACTAATCATACTATGACCACTTCAACGCCTTCGCCATTGTGGCAATACTGGCGCGGCCTTTCCGGCTGGAATTTCTATTTTCTGGTGAAATTCGGTCTGTTGTGGGCGGGCTACCTTAATTTTCACCCGCTGCTGAATCTGGTGTTTATGGCTTTTCTGCTGATGCCGCTGCCGCGCGTCCGCCTGCATCGTTTACGTCACTGGATTGCCATTCCCATCGGGTTCGGTCTGTTCTGGCACGATACCTGGCTGCCGGGTCTTGAAAGTATGATGAGCCAGGGCTCGCAGGTCGCGGGCTTCAGCGCCGATTACCTGTGGGATCTGGTGACGCGTTTTATCAACTGGCAGATGATTGGCGCGATTTTCGTGATGCTGATTGCCTGGCTGTTCTTGTCGCAATGGATACGCGTCACCGTGTTTGTCGTCGCGATTATGATCTGGTTAAACGTGCTGACGTTGACCGGGCCGGCGTTTACTCTGTGGCCCGCCGGACAACCGACCACGACCGTCACCACCACTGGCGGTTCGGCGGCGGCAACGGTCGCAGCAACGGGCGATACGCCGGTGGTTGGCGATATTCCCGCGCAAACCGCGCCGCCGACCTCCGAGAATCTGAATTCGTGGCTGGCAAGTTTCTACGCCGCCGAGGAGAAGCGCCAGAGCACCTTCCCGGCGCAGCTTCCGGCAGACGCACAACCGTTCGATCTGCTGTTCATTAACATCTGTTCCCTCTCATGGGCTGACATTGAAGCGGCCGGTCTGGCCTCGCACCCGCTGTGGTCGCACTTTGATATTGAGTTCAAAAACTTCAACTCGGCGACCGCCTACAGCGGCCCGGCGGCGATTCGCCTGCTGCGCGCCAGCTGCGGCCAGCCGTCGCATAAAAACCTCTACCAGCAGGCCAACACGCAGTGCTATCTGTTTGATAACCTGTCGAAACTTGGCTTCAGCCAACAGTTGATGATGGACCACAACGGTGAGTTCGGCGGTTTCCTCAAAGAAGTGCGCGACAACGGCGGCATGCAGGCGCCGCTGATGAACCAGGCGGGTCTGCCGCCGGTGCTGCTCTCTTTTGACGGCTCGCCGATTTATGACGACACGGCGGTGCTGAACCGCTGGATGGAGTCCGACAGCTTTAAACAGGGCCAGCGCACCGCGACTTTCTACAACCTGCTGCCGCTGCACGATGGCAACCACTATCCGGGCGATCGCAAAACCGCCGATTACAAACTGCGCGCGCAAAAGTTGTTTGATGAGCTGGATGCGTTCTTCACGCAACTGGATAAATCCGGGCGCAAAGTGATGGTGGTGCTGGTGCCGGAACACGGCGCGGCGCTACAGGGCGATAAAATGCAGGTTTCCGGCCTGCGCGATATCCCAAGCCCGTCGATTACCAACGTGCCGACGGCGATTAAATTCTTTGGTATGAAATCACCGCATCAGGGCGCGCCGATAACCATTACGCAGCCGAGCAGTTTCCTCGCTATCTCCGAGATTGTTACCCGCGTGCTGGATGGCAAAATTTTTACCGAGGACAACGTCAACTGGCAGCAACTGACCAGTAATCTGCCGCAAACCGCGCCGGTGTCCGAAAACGCCAACGCCATTGTGTTGCAGTACCAGAATAAGCCGTATGTTCGCCTGAACGGCGGTGACTGGGTGCCCTACCCCCAGTGATCCTGCACACCTCTCCCCTGGCGGGGAGAGGTTATCGATTTAGCGCTGCTGCGCCAGCCAGACCAGCATTTTCAGGCTGGCGGAGTAGTAATCATCCTGCGCGGTGATCTGCGGTTGTGCGGGCGTTACACCCAACGTTAAATCCCGCACCGCCAGTAAACCGTCATTCATGTTGTACGGCGCGTTATCGTTGGTCGCCACATCCACCCATGCGGGAGTCTGGCTGCGGCTAAAACCCTGCCACCAGTTGCGCCACGGCGTTAACAGCGCGCTGTGCGGATCCTGCCAGCTCACATACAGCGGAATACGGATCGCATCGTAGCTCATGCGCGGCGGCCACTCTTTCGCCGGATTCAGTTTGCCGTCCGCCGAAAGTGAAACCCAGTCCGTCGGTAAGCGCGCTTTGCCAAACGTCATGTTGCCAAGCAGCGTTTGCCCGTCTTTGATCAAATCGCGCCACACCACCTGATGGCTGCGCTCAGCGAAAGCCTGCCACGCCGGAAAAATAAAGTAGGACGGATTCAGGTTCACATAGGTGTTGAGGTTAAAACCGTTAGCACCCGGCAACATCACGCGGTAACCCGCAAAACTCACCACCGTATGTTTGAACACCGCCTGGGTTATCGCATCGGACGCGGCAAGGTACGCGGCGTTATTCCAGCGCTCCCCGGCTTTCAGCAGCGCCCAGGCGATCAGCACATCGCCATCGGTAGCGTCGTTTTTATCGGCGATGGGATCGGCTTCCACCGGGTTATAACGCCAGTAAAACAGGCCATTTGCTTTGTTCTTCAGCGTCTTATTGGTCCAGTTCCACATGCTGTCAAAGGCCGTTTTATCATTGTTGGCGACCGCCATCAGCATGGCGAACCCCTGGCCTTCGGTGTGGGAGACGTTTTTGTTGCCGGTATCGACAATGCGACCATCCGGCATCAAAAACCGCGCTTTATAACTCTCCCAGGCGCCAGCGGCCTGGGAAACGGATGCAAATAGCAGACTCACCATCACCACCATTGCGGTGAAAACGCGCTTTAACATGGGCAAACTCACTGTGGGTTAGCGTAACGGAAAAGAACATCCGCCACAGAATAGAGCCTTTCGCGGGTAAACACGAGGCTCGCCTCACCGCCCTGGCTTCGCAGCCAGCGCGAATAAAGCCCTTCAAGAATGGCGCAAAACGCATAGCACCAGCGGGTCTGGTAGGCCTCTTCACGCGCCACCGGCAGCGCCTGGTGGCGAAACGCCATGCCGTGCTCAGTGGTTTCGATATCAATAAACCCCCAGTTGAACACCGCCAGTTGCGCATTAATGTTCGCTTCCAGCTCGCCGACCGTCGATGAGGCCGGAAGCGGTACACGGTCCGCTAATGCTTCGCCCATCTGGCGCAGGAACGGCAGGCTTTCCGCTTCGCCGACGTTTCGCACCATGCCATCAATCATCACGCTCAGCAAATCAAACCAGCCCGGCGGGGTTTGCTGTTGCTGGAAATAGCCAAGCAGCAGCGTGTTAGCAGTGTTGGTTGTCATTATTTATCCCCCAGCATGTACCGGAGCCAAATCCCGGCAGTGCTTTCGTTGTAACTGCCGAAGGTGTCATAACCGACTTTTCCACCTACCGACATATTTTTATTCAGGTTGTAATCGAGCCCGGCATGGAAGTTATAGCCAATGCCATTCTGTGAACCGCCCTGGTACTGCGCCTCTTTCACAAAGCCCATATCGGCGAGCTGTTGCAGCATCTTCTGCGCTTCCGGTTCTGTCGGGAAATAATTGCTCTTGTCCTGCGTGTAGGACTGGTAGCCTACCGCGCCGCCAATACTGAGTTTCCAGTTATCAATTTTCTGCGACAGATCAACCGGCAGCGACACGCTCACGTAGTTCTGCGGGCTGAAGTAACCGCCCTGGCCGTAAGTGAAGTAACTGAGGTTTTTCGAGTAGTTCATCCAGCCAACGTTCAGCCCCGTCTGTAACTGGCGGAAATCGTCGTGCCACGGACGCAGATAAACCCCGGCATTGGCGTTCACGCTGGTGTTGCTCGCCACATCTTTACCGATATAGCTATATCCGCCGCCGCCGATGTAGAACCCCGCGTCGCCGTCGTCGTAGCTCAGTTGCACGCTGCCGCCGTTTTTGGTGACCTGCCCCCAGCGCTCGCCGGAGTAAGCGTCCCGCAGCCCAACGTAAGACAGCAAACTGTCGGTCACCGCGCGACGCTCGCCGGTAAGGATAAGCGTCAGGTAATTGGTCAGTTTCGGCGACCATTTCACGCCGCCGACCAGCGAGGTTAAATCCTGCCCCAGCGGCGTGCTGCCGATATCCAGCTTATAGCTGTCGCCGCTCAGCGCCATATTCAGCTCCACGCCGCTGGCGTTTTGCGAATCGGTGGAAGACTTAATCGGATCGCTATAGTTGGTCTTATAGTTTGACGCGCTCAAACTCTGCAAACGGCTCGATGACAGCAGCGAAGTGAGATTGTCGTAACCCGTTTCGGTAAACGGCGACAATTTGCTGGCATCGGCATAACCGGCGAGATCGGTAAATTTATCGCTGCCGTCGGTTGCCGTGGATTGGTTGGCGTTTTTAATCGAGGCCGCAATGTTGCTCACGCCATTCGCCAGCGGGTTCGCGCCATAACGCCGCCATGAATCGCCAGAAGCGCTGCCGGAACTGAGCGAAACCGGCGTCGCGGTAAATTCAAAGCGTGCATCGCCAAACGGCGAACTGGACCAGGTGAGCGGCGCTTTGGCTTCCGTCAGCTTGCTGGTGCCGTTTTCCCCGTCGCGGCCACGAATTTCCACGCCACCCTGCAACCACATGCCGGTTTTCTCGTTCATCTGCTGCATCATGTCGTCGACCTGGCGCAGTGTTCGCGTTTGCGCCGTTTCGACTGGCAGATCGGTACGCGTGGTGCCCGGCAAATTACTGCCCGGTTCGTGTGCCACCTGCGCAACTTGCCACGGCAGCGTTTGGCCATACAGCGACTGCGGCGCCGCGCTTTTACTGGTGGTGGTAAACGGGTTATCCGCCAGCAACACACCGCCGATTGTCGGTGTTGCCGCGCTGTTGTTCGACTCCAGCCCCACCAGCTTACCGCGCGCGCTGCGCAGATAGGTCATCGCCTGCTGATGATTGCCTTTCGCCTCTTCCAGTCGCGCCAGCAGCAACAAGCGATCCGGTGAATTATTACTGCGCAGGCCGTTGGCTAAGGTTTGCGCCTTATCGACGTTATTTTCCGCCAGCGCGACATCAATCGCGCCGACGCGCGCCGCCTGATCCTCGCTGTCGCGCGTCATCAGGTAGTCATACAGCACGCCCGCTTCTTTGTTGATCTTGCCGGACTGATACAAACGCCCCATCGCGAACATCAAATCCGTGTTCTGCGGGTCGTTTTGCAATGCGCGGATCAGCTTGTCATACGCGGCGGCATAATTGCCCTGCTCACGCAGTTGATCCGCTTCGTTGATTACATAACCATTACGCACCCCGGCAAGCTGGGCTGGCGTGCTGCGCGCCTGCACGTCCGGGCGGGAAACAAAGGCCTGCGCCTCCTGGTTAAGCCCCGCCTGGTTCAGCACCGCAACCTGATCGGCATAATCGCCGATGTTGCCCTGCACGCCCTGTTTCATACTTTCACGCACCAGCGCGACGGCGGCGGTGGTATCGCCCGTCTGCGCCAGCATTCGCGCCAGTTTCCCGGCATCGACCGGGCTTTTCGGCGGTGTGGCCGCCAGCGCTTTCAGGGTATTGGATGCCGCCGTCATATTGCCCTGAGCGAGGTAGCGCTCAGCGGTCGCCATTTGCAGGTTGTAATTAACCCGCTGCGCCAGGTCGCGCATTTGGCCGTTCTGGCTGGCCGGCGAAATACGTGACAGCAGCGAACTGGCCTGCTGCCAGCCGCCATTTTCACTGGCGAACAGCGCGGCTGCATACAGTGAGCTGGCTCCGGCTCGTGGATTTTGCGCGGGCAGCATCACGTTCGCGGCTTCATTTTCCTGACCCGCTTGTTGCAGCAAACGCGCCAAATCAAGGCGCAACCACGGATCATCCGGCAGACGCGCCACGCCCTGGCGCAGCACGGCAATGGCCTGCGACGTATTTCCGCTCGCTGCCAGTTGTTGCGCCTGCCGACGCAGCGGGTCGCCAGGCGTCCCCGTCACCACGCGCGGTTGCAGTTTTTCCTGCAAACTCGCCGGTAACGTGCGCAGCAGGCTTTGCGCTTCTGCCGCTTTGTTTTGATCGCGCAGCACGTAGTAGAGGTTTTCCCGCGCCGGGGCATTCTGCGGCTGCTCGTTGAGGATCTCGCGCAGCGCTTGTTCCGCCTGCGGGTAATCTTTGTTCTGGCGCAGCACATCGGCGCGGAACAGTTTGGCGGCGGTGCCGCGCTCACCGCTCTGCTGCGCCAGCGGCGCGGAAAGTGCCAGCGCCTGGCTGACATTGCCCGTTTTTAACGCTTGCTGCGCCTGCGCCAGTTGACCATAAAACGCGGCGTCTTCCGCCTGCGCTTTACGTTCTGCTGAAGCCTCGCCGCCCTGGCTCGCCGCCCGGTTCAGATACTGTGCCGCCGCCTGGTAATCACCGTTGCGCTGGGCAATATAACCCATGCCCGCCAGCGCATCGGCGTCTTCCGGGTTGGTTTGCAGTACCTGCTCAAACTGGCGTTTTGCGGCATTGCTGTCGCCGCTATTCAGCGCGCTAAAGCCCGCGCCTTTCGCGCTGCCACCGACATTTTTACGGTAGTACGCCTGGATCTCGCTATCCTGCGGATGGCGCTGCAACCAGGTATCGTAAAAGCGTTCATCGCCAGCCTGCGGCGCAAGCCACAGCAGCGCCTGACGCAGCCCTTCATCTGCCTCTTTATTGCCGCTGGCCATCGGCTCCAGCAGCAAAATCCCGTCGCGGCGCGTTGCTTCACGCCAGGTCAACATCTTGCCCAGCGCCACGCGGGCGGCATTGTCCTGCGGATGCTGGGCGACGAAGCGCTGAATTTCTGCCAGCGCCTGCGGGTAGAGCGCTTTATCGCCCGCCATCGTTAAATAGTATTCCGGCGCGAGGCTCGGCGGCGGCGTGTCGCCATTGAACAGGCTGCGCCAGGTTTCCAGCGCCGCCGGAACATTGCCGCTGCGCGCCTGCTGACGGGCAAGCGTTAACTGCCCTTGCGGCACCTGCGCCAGCTGTTTTGCATTATCCAGCGCCTGCAAACCGCTATCGTCCGGCGCGGTTTTCGCCAGCCTGGCGCGCCACTGCGCGGCAGTTTGTAAATCACCATTTTGCTGCGCCCACAGCGCCATCAGGTACATCGCCTGGGTGTTGTTGGCATCGACCATTAACACCTTTTTGAGCGACTCCATCGCCAGGTCGTCGTGGGACTTTTCGTGCCAGTAGTTCGCCTGATCAAACAGTGCCTTGAGCGCCGCGTCATTTGGCGCGGCCTGTGCCATACCAGAGGTCGCCAGCGTCAGCGCGCCGGAGAGGCAAATTGTTGTCAGCCGACGGGCGGTTTTTTTAGGCATTATTGTCACCCTTTTCACTTGCTGTTCCCCGCATCCAGACGTTTACGCTCGCGTTTTTTAAGCATGCGATACACCATTCCCCCCACCAGCGACCCGACCAGCAGGCTCAGGATCGCCAGCAGCGCTGAGTGCTGGTTGGCGTACCAGACAATTTTCAGATGGGGCGGCATTTCGCCGCTGGGGAACTGTTCGCCGACGCGGAAGCTGCGCACGCCATTTTCATTGGTGATGATGGCGGCGTCACCGCGAATACCGGCGTTAATTTTTGCCGACGCCAGATCGTCATGCAGATGCGATAACTGCTCGTCGTTGCTGCCAAGCGCCAGCACCACCAGTCGGGCATCGTTCCATGGCGAGCGAAAACTGATAAAGCCGCGCCACGCTTCATTGGAAGAGAAGTAGCGATCGGCTTCCAGCCCTTCAGCCGCCCAGTCGCCCGCTATCCAGCGCTGCACTTTCTGCCAGCTGGAAGGCTCACGCACGCCCAGGGTGCTGTCGTGGGTGACAAACGGCGAATTCGCCAGCAGCGCACGGTTAAAGTCATGCTGATCCATACCGCTTACCGCCAGCACATCGCGATCCCGCAGCAGTTCCAGAAAACTGCCGCCGGTTGGCACACCAAACACCACGCGGTTGTGACCGAGCGCGGTTCCGGTGGCATTGCCTGAGCGTGCCGCCATATCAAACAGCGTGGCGATCTGCGTTTCGCTGGGGTTAACCGGCAGCATCAGTACCGTTTCTGAGTAATCCGCCAGGCGGGTAAACGGGAAAGAAGCCCCGACGAAATAGGAGAGATTCGGCAACAGCGCAAAGTGGCGGGTGTGGCTGAGATCGATCCACGAATCGTCATCAATGCGACTTTTAATGTTGTTATTCAGCAAAGTGCTGCACGGCGCGTCCTTTTTCGGCACGATGTTGAAATAGAGCGAAAGCTGGTTGTCGCCGTAAATCATGTACGGCTCCAGCGGCATATCAAACTGCTCCTGACGCGCATCGCCACCGAGTTTGTGCCACAGCGTCTCCAGCGCCCCCTGCTTATTGACCGGCAGGTTGTGCAGGAACGTGTCGTTCAGGGTCATGCTCAGCCACGAACGTTGTTCGTCAATCCAGTTTTCCGTCGGGAATCGGTAACCGATATGCAGCGGGATGGTTTCACCGTCCCACAAGAACAGATCGGGTGCGGCGCGGAACGCCACCTGCAACGGCGGGTGCCAGATCCCGGTGGCAGTCAGGCTTTGATCTTTACGGATCAGCTCCGATAACTTCACCGGACGATCGGTTGGGATCCAGCGCGGCGCATCGTACGGTTTGCTCAACGGGATCGTCTGGGCATCGACATCCACCGCCGGGGTTTGCTGCGCAAAGTTGCCGCGCGTTAAGCGCCATGCCGCCGCGCGTAATTCGCTTTCATCTTTCCCCACCACCAGCAGCAGTTTGTAAACCGGATTCGCCGGGTTATCGATAATTTTCAACAGCGGCTGGCTGGTTTGCGGCAGCGTTAAACCACCAATTTGCTCACCGGGGTGGCCAATCAGAATGCCGTTTTTTTCCGGCAGACGGTCATGGTAGGCCGCGAACGAAACGCCGCGATAATCGGCCTGAATCCCCAGCCACGAGGCGATCAGCGCCCCGGCGCTAATGGTATCCGGGCTCAGCTTTGACGCGAATGCTACCGCAATCGCCGCCGGTGACATCTGCATGCTGTCAAAGAAGGGGCGCGGAAAATGGCTCAGATCCGCGCCGATATCCAGTTGCTGCCCTTCCAGTTCAAAACGCGAATCCGGCAGGATAGTGACACGGTATTTGTCACTCAGGTCGCGCTGACACTGCATGGCGTCGCCATCGTTAATCTTAAAGCTGAGGCTGTTACTGGAGACCATCAGCGCAGCGGGAATATCAAGCTGGTAACGGGCCAGATCGCTGTCGGTCGCCGTCAGCGGCACAGTACCAAGCGGTTGGCCGTTGAGCATCAACTGCATGGTGGCGTTACGTGCCGCCAGCGCCGGGGAGATGCGCAGGTTGAGCGCCAGCCGGGCGCTGGTCATTACCTGGTCGACCGGCAGGGTAAAATCAACGCCGCCCTGGAATTGCCCGCCGCTGAGGGTGATCCCTTGCGGCTGGCCCATCTGCGCGATGCTGACACTACTCATCACCGAAGGCACAAATGTCGGCGTGGATTGCGCTATCGTTGGCGGCGGCAGATCCAGCGGCAGCAGCGATTCAACCGTCGTTTCTTCACTGTGTAACGGCGCGATAAACAGCGCGCCAAGCAGCGCCGCAAGTGCGGTTAGCCGTTTCATACGCTCTCCTCCTGCGCAACTTTTGCCGCATGCTGCGCGCGTAAACGGCGGTTTTCGCGGCGTGATTTCCACGTCAGCCAGAAGAGGTCAAAGACGCAACGCACAATGGTCAACAGGGAGCGGAACGGGTTGTCCTGCGGCTTTGGCGGGTGGATCCACGCATCGGCGCGGGAGAGCACCACGCGCACCAGTTCACGGCGGCGCGACAGCGGTATATCGTCGAACATCAGACGGATATGCTGCTCGTCGCTGGCGACGGTCTGCACCGGAATCGTGATCGCACCGGATTGCAGCAGCAGTTCAATCGCTTCGATTTCATCATTCAGATGGCGATCGTCCGGGGCCACGATACGGCAGCCGCCCATCGACAAATCCGCCGTCTGGCTGCGCGACGTGATCCCGCTGGCGTAGTGGATAAGCACCGGGATATCGACATCAATACGGATGGTTTTGCGGGTCTGGCGGGTTTCGCGCGCAACGGCAATCGCCGCCAGCAGGAAGATCAGGCAATACAAGCCCCAGCCAACGTTCAGCACAATAACGCGCGGATCCACACCAAAGTAGTCATGCGCGCAGGCGCGGACAATCCCGGCGACCACACCCGCTGCCAGCAGCAAGGCAATGATCAAATGCGGGCGCACCACGCTGAAGTCGAAATAGCCGACATCCAGCAGCCCACCTTTGTCGGTGACGTTAAACTTGCCGCGTTTGGGAAACAGCATGGTTACCACGGTCGGCAGCGCAATGTGAAACGCCATTACCAGGTCATAAATCTCGCCCCAGAAGCTGTAACGGAAGCGGCCATTCAGCCGTGAGTTAACGTACACCGCCAGGAACAGGTGTGGCAGCGCGTAGGCAAATACCAGACTGGCCGAAGAGTGAATAATATTCAGGTTAAACAGCAGGTATGCCAGCGGCGCGGTGACAAAGGCAATGCGCGGCAATGCAAACTGGTAATAGAGCATCGCGCTCAGATAGCACAGGCGCTGCTGGATGGTCAGCCCACGGCCAAACAGCGGGTTATCGAGACGGAAAATCTGCGTCATACCGCGCGCCCAGCGGGTTCGCTGGATCACATGCAGCACCAGACGCTCGGTCGCCAGGCCTGCGGCCAGCGGAATATCAATAAACGCCGAACCCCAGCCGAGACGCTGCATTTTCAGGGCGGTATGCGCATCTTCGGTGACCGTTTCCACGGCAAAACCGCCAATCTCTTCCAGCGCGCTACGGCGGATCACCGCGCACGAACCGCAGAAGAAGGTGGCGTTCCAGTTGTCGTTGCCGCGCTGAATCGGGCCGTAAAACAGCGCCCCTTCGTTAGGAATATTGCGCCCGACGGAGAGGTTACGCTCGAACGGATCGGGCGAATAGAAGTAGTGCGGCGTCTGCACCAGCGCCAGTTTCGGGTCTTTCAGGAAACCGCCGACCGTGGCCTGCAGGAAGATGCGCGTCGCTACGTGGTCGCAGTCAAAAACGCAGATCAGCTCGCCGTTGGTGAGCTTCATCGCATGGTTGAGGTTACCGGCTTTGGCGTGCGCGTTATCGTTGCGGGTGATGTAGCCGACACCAGCGTCGGCGGCAAACACGGCGAATTCACTGCGTTTACCATCGTCGAGCAGATAGATTTTCATTTTATCGCGCGGGTAATCCATACACTGCGCAGCCAGCACCGTATCGCGTACCACATCCAGCGGTTCGTTATAGGTCGGGATATAGACGTCGACCGTCGGCCACAGCTCCATATCATCCGGCAACTGTACGAGTTCGCGTTTCAGCGGCCAGACCGTTTGCAGGTAGCTGAGCAGCAGCATTACCCAGACATAGAGTTCCGCGAGAAACAGCCCCATACCGAGGATGGTTTCAATTTCGGAATTAAAGTGCAGGGTTTGTGTCAGGCGAAAATAGATATAGCGCGTTGAGAGCAGCACCGACATCACCACCATGATCACCGAAATGCTGCGCTTTTTGCTCAAGCCCATTAAACAGAGAATACCGATGCTGATCAGGCCAAAAATGTACTGCTTTTGGCTGTCCATGGGCGTGATCACCACCAACAGGGCAACAGGCAGCACTGCCAGAACCAGCAAAATAGAGAGAAACTTTTTCATACGTTGCCCGAAGCGTTAGAAGCCTGACATGCGTGGTGAGTTGTGTACCGTGCCGTCACCGATTTTGACGCCCAAAATTCCGGCGACCCGTTTAGCAATCAGTTCGATATCGAACGCCGCGGCGGACGCCGGGCTGAAATCAAATACCGACTGCTGAGAAGCATTGGCTTCAGCGACGCTTTCATCGCGATGCAACACGCCAAGCAGTTGATTGCCCAGGCGTTGTTCCATGAACGCAGTAACATCGCGGCTGATTTGCCGACGGTTGTCGCTCTGGTTCACCACAAAGTAGTGACCCGCTTTGCGGTTCAGCACATCGCCGGTAAGACGGTTATTTTCGATATACGGCAGCAGTGAGAGCGAGGCGGTATCGGCCAGCAGCGTGACCAAATGCACATCCGCAAGTCGCGACATCGCTTTCAGCGCCGCAGACGGCCCCGGAGGAAAGTCGGCAACGATAATCAAGCCCGGATAGTTGAGCAGCGTATTCAGGCCGCGCGTCAGAAAATGCTCGTCATTGGTTAAACGCTCATCAAAGGCGACGCGCTGCGCTTCCGTGACATCACCATACGGCAGCACGAAAATATTGCCGCCCGCAGTGAGCACAAACTGGCTCCAGTCGGAGGAATCCGCCGCGCGCGCCACATACCCACGCCCGTCCGACAGCGGTACGCCGAAATGCAAACGCAGCGCGTTTTGTACGTCAAAATCAAGCGCCAGCACTTTGCTGCCTGCGCGGGCAAGGGCGTAGGCCAGATTTGCCGTCAGGGTCGTTTTTCCGACACCGCCTTTCGGCGAACACACACAAATCAACGGCATGAAGCGATCCTTTCTAACAACGAGTGTAAGGGCTGATTTTTTTCCGCGCGGGGCTTCTCCTCCGCCGCTTTCGCCGCGAAAAGCCGGGCATAGCTGACGGGAGCCGAAGAAGGATTCGCAGGCGATGGCAGCTGCATAACCGGTGCTACGCTTGCAGGCGCAGGCGCGTAGGCGGCGGCGTTGAACGCCGGAGCCGCTGCATCGAGCTGGCTGGCGACGTCTTTTAGCAGAGAGGTTGTTGGCGCAGGTGCAGGCACAACCTCATCCACTGTCGCAGCACGTTCTTGCGCGGCAAACACCTCAGGATCGACGGATTGCGGGACAGGCAGTGACACATGACCGCCCATCGCCAGCATGGATTCATCCGTGGCGGGAGAAAGTTGATTAATGATTGCCCAACTGCTCTGGTCTTGTGCGAGGTTCTGTGCAGAGAGATCTTTAAAATCGTGCTGCTGATTGCGAGTCTTATCCTTAAACCTCTGCAAATCATCGTAATGACCCATAGTTATTCTCATGATTTACAAAATAAAATTGCGTCCATCACCGTCAGGATTGGTGTCCTGATAGCATCAAGTGATGGGTTTTAATTGTGGCGGTGCGGTTTTACGCGGGTACGAAGTCTTACTTCAGCGATGGTTTTCAGCCTGGTTTTTACGTGCCAAAGTTTAGTAGGGCTAAAACGCTGTTTAATTTCAGCAAATATATAAACATTGGCTATAGATGCGCCATCTTTTTTTCACGCGAAATCTATTAAAGTGTAAATGACGCGATTAAACAAAAATCACCCGGCAACATTCATACTTAAGATAAATCACTTAGTTATAATATCTTTTTTAAATGCTTAAAAAGATAAATACACTATCACCCTTTAAATTATTGTTAATTTTATATTACTATATGAAATATCTGGAAATATTTAGAGTGGTATTAAAACGGAGTATTTCCCCAACTCATTATTCCCGTTGAAATTATTTCACCACGACATTGCCGGCTATTTTTGGAAATTTCTAAATACAACAGGAATGTTTATAAGGAAAGGCCAGCAACGATAATGCCTGATGGCACCACCATCACCGGACCTACAACACTGCGTAGATCCGGTAAACGCCGGGCCACCAGGCATAACGTGGGGATTAGACGTGCGGTTTTTCGCCGTTTTCATCCTGGTCGACGGCGAAGCAAGCCACCAGTTGCCCGCGGTAGTCTTTCAACTGCGGTTGCAACTGCGTGCAAGGGCCGAAACGACGGCTGCAACGGGCGTTAAACGCGCAGCCCGGCGGCGGATTAAGCGGGCTTGGCAGCTCGCCGGTCAGTTTGATACGTTCGCGGCGCTCGTCCGGGTTCAGGCGCGGTGTTGCGGAAAGCAGCGCCTGGGTGTACGGATGTCGCGGGTTCGAGAAAATCTGCTCTTTGGTGCCTTTCTCCACGCAGCGGCCGAGATACATCACCATCACTTCATCGGCAATGTGCTCAACCACCGATAAGTCGTGCGAAATAAAGACGTAAGAGAGCCCCAAATCCTGCTGCAGATCCATCATCAGGTTCAGTACCTGCGCACGTACGGAAACATCCAGCGCGGAAACCGGTTCATCGGCGATCACCACATCCGGATCCAACATCAGACCACGGGCGATAGCGATACGCTGGCGCTGACCACCGGAGAACATATGCGGGTAACGGTCGTAATGTTCGGTTTTCAGGCCGACTTTCGCCATCATCGCCAGCGCTTTTTCCCGACGCGCCTCTTTACTGAGCGACGTGTTGATAAGCAGCGGCTCTTCGAGGATCTGCCCGACTTTTTTACGCGGGTTCAGCGAACCGTACGGGTTCTGAAAGACAATCTGGATTTTCTGCCGACGCAGCTTTTGCGCATGCGGATCATGCTTCAGCAAATCCTGCCCCTGGTAGTAAAGTTCACCGCCGGTCGGGGTTTCAATCATCGTCAGCAGGCGACCCAGCGTGGATTTGCCACAACCGGATTCGCCCACCACCGCCAGCGTTTTGCCGCGCTCAAGGGTGAACGACACGCCGTCCAGCGCTTTTACCAGGCGTTCCGGGGCAAACAGCCCCTTCTTCACCGGGTAGTGTTTTTTCAGGTCGATAGCCTGCAACAGCGGCTGTTGCGAGGTGGCCTCGTGCGTACTCATAGTGTCGGCCTCCCGGCGTCATCGAGTGGGTAGTGACATTTGGACTGACGGCCGCCATCGACGGTGTTCAGTTCCGGCTCCTGCTCGCGGCATTTGTCCGTGGCGTACGGGCAGCGCGGGTTCAGCAGGCAGCCTGTCGGGCGGTCATATTTGCCCGGCACCACGCCCGGCAACGAGGCCAGACGCGCTTTATCCTGCGCAAACTCCGGCAACGCGCGCAGCAGCGCCTGCGTGTAGGGATGACGCGGCGCGCGGAAGATATCCTTCGCTTCGCCGGTTTCCACCACCTGGCCTGCATACATCACAATGATTTTGTGCGCCGCTTCCGCCACTAGCGCCAGATCGTGCGTGATCAGAATCAGCGCCATGTTTTCTTTTTGCTGCAATTCCAGCAAAAGCTCGATGATCTGCGCCTGGATGGTCACGTCCAGCGCGGTTGTCGGTTCGTCGGCAATCAGCAGCTTCGGCTGGCAGGCAATCGCCATCGCAATCATCACGCGCTGGCTCATACCGCCGGAAAGCTGGTGCGGGTAAACGTCCAGACGCGAAGCCGGATCGGGGATGCCCACCTGGTTGAGCAGGTCAATCGCCCGCTGCCGGCGGGTTTTCTTATTCCCGCCCTGATGCACCTTAATGGCTTCCATAATCTGGAAACCGACCGTGTAGCACGGGTTCAGGCTGGTCATCGGATCCTGGAAAATCATCGCCACTTCGGAGCCCACCAGGCTGCGGCGCTCTTTTTCCGAAATGCGTTTCAGATCCTGGCCGTTAAACTCCAGTTTTTCCGCCATCACGCGGCCCGGGAAATCAATCAGCCCCATAATCGCCAGCGAACTGACCGATTTACCGGAGCCGGACTCGCCCACGATGCCGACCACTTCGCCCTGGCTTACGCTATAGCTTACGCGGTCTACGGCGCGGAATTCGGAGCCAACGTCGCCGAAATGCACCGATAACTTATCTACATTTAATAACGCCATCTCGAGCCTCTTACTGCTTCAGTTTGGGGTCGAGCGCATCACGCAGGCCGTCACCCATCAGGTTAAATGCCAGCACCGTCAGCAGGATCGCAAGACCCGGGAAGGTCACGACCCACCAGGCACTTTGTGCGAACTGCAACACGTCGGAGAGCATGGTGCCCCACTCCGGCGTTGGCGGCTGCGCACCCATGCCAAGGAAGCCAAGGGCGGCCATATCGAGAATGGCGTTGGAAAAACCAAGCGACGCCTGAACAATCAGCGGCGCAAGGCAGTTAGGGAAAATATTGACGAACATCTGGCGCATCGCGCCTGCACCGGCCACGCGGGAAGCGGTGACGTAATCGCGATTCACTTCCACCAGCACCGCTGCGCGCGTCAGACGCACATAGTGCGGCAGGGCCACGAAGGTGAGCGCCAGCGAGGCGTTAACTATCGACGGGCCAAAAATAGCCACCAGCACCAGCGCCAGCAGCAGGCTCGGCAGCGCCAGCATGATATCGACGATACGCATAATGATGTTGTCGATAACGCCGCCGAAATAACCGGCGACCAGACCGAGGATGATCCCGGCGATCAGCGACAAAACCACCACTAAACAGCCAACCAGCAGCGACAAACGTGCGCCGAACATCAGGCGCGACAGCGTATCGCGGCCAACGTCATCGGTACCGAGGATGTGCGACCAGGTGCCGCCATCCTGCCAGACCGGCGGCGCAAGCAGCGCATCGCGGAACTGATCCGCCGGGTTGTGCGGGGCGAGGACGTTAGCGAACACGGCGATGATCAGCATGATCACCACATAAACCAGCCCGACGACCGCGCCTTTGTTGCGTTTGAAATAGTGCCAGAACTCCTGCAGCGGGGTCATCGGCACCGGTGCGGAGACAACTTTATTTTCAGTGACTTGTGACATGATGGCCCCTTACTTCTTATGCCGAATACGCGGGTTCACCACGCCGTAAAGCAGGTCGACCAGCAGGTTGACGAGGATAATCATCGTCGCGACCAGCAGTACCCCGCCCTGCACCACCGGATAGTCACGGCGTTGCAGTGCATCTATCAACCAGCGCCCCAGACCCGGCCAGGAGAAGATGGTTTCCGTCAGGATTGCGCCCGCCAGCAGTGTGCCGACCTGCAAGCCGATCACCGTCACCACCGGCAGCATGGCGTTGCGCAGAGCATGAACGATGATCACGCGCATACGGGTCAGCCCCTTCGCGCGCGCGGTGCGGATATAGTCTTCGCCGAGCACTTCCAGCATCGACGAGCGCGTCATACGCACTATCACCGCCAGCGGAATAGTACCGAGCACGATGGCGGGCAGAATCATGTGCGCAACGGCATCGATGAAGTTTCCGTCCTCGCCCCAGATGGCGGTATCAATCAGCATAAAGCCGGTCAATGGATTGCTGTCGTCGAGGAACACCATATCGCTGACGCGCCCGGAAACCGGGGTCAGGTTCAGTTGTACCGAAACCAGCATAATCAGCATCATGCCCCACCAGAAGATAGGCATGGAGTAACCGGTCAGCGCGAGGCTCACGGCGGTGTGATCGAAGATGGAGCCGCGCTTCACAGCGGCCATTACGCCCACCGGAATGCCTACGGCCACCGCGAAAATCATGGCGCAGATGCCGAGTTCCAGCGTCGCTTTAAAACGCGGTACGAACTCGTCCCACACCGGAAGACGGCTTTTCAGCGAAATACCTAAGTCACCATGCAGCACGCCCCACACATAGTTGACGTATTGCTCCCACAGCGGCTTATCGAGACCAAGCTCGGCCAGCAACTGGGCGTGACGCTCAGGAGAGATACCACGCTCACCCGCCATGATCATTACCGGGTCGCCGGGGATCATATGGACAAAGGCAAAGGTGAGAAGGGTGATACCGATAAACGTTGGGATAACCAGCCCCAAACGTCGGAGAATGAACTGCAACATAACCCGGATTCTCAGTAGTGACGCTACGCCTGGCGACGGCGCGTCTGTATTGCTCACAAATGTAAATTCCCCCTCCCCAGAGGGGAGAGGGAAAAGGCACCGTGCTTATTATTCAACAGACACGTTTTCGAAGTGGTGTTTACCTAACGGATCAACCACATAGCCTTTGACTTCTTTACGCACTGGCTCGTAAACGGTGGAGTGAGCGACGATCAGCGCCGGAGCCTGGTCATGCATCACAACCTGAGCCTGTTTGTACAGTTCAACACGCTTGTTGTGGTCGTCGGTGGCGCGCGCCGGTTGAATCAGATCTTCAAACGGCTTGTAGCACCAGCGAGAGTAGTTGGAACCGTCTTTAGCCGCTGCGCAGCTGAACAGGGTCGCGAAGAAGTTATCCGGATCCCCGTTGTCGCCGGTCCAGCCCATCATTACCGCCTGGTGTTCGCCCGCTTTCGCGCGCTTCAGGTATTCACCCCACTCATAGGTAACGATTTTGGCTTGTACGCCCACTTTCGCCCAGTCAGCCTGAATCATCTCGGCCATACGGCGAGCGTTCGGGTTGTACGGACGCTGTACCGGCATTGCCCACAGCTCAACGGTAAAGCCTTTATCCTGGCCGGCTTCTTTCAGCAGCTGTTTCGCCTTCTCAGGATCGTAGGTGTAATCTTTAACGTCGTCGTTATAGCCCCACATGGTCGGCGGGATCAGGTTTTTCGCCGCAACGCCCGCGCCCTGGTAAACCGCTTTGATGATCGCTTCTTTGTTCACCGCGTAAGTCAGCGCCTGACGCACTTTCACGTCATCAAACGGTTTCTTCTCGGTGTTGAAGGACATGTAACCGACGTTCAGGCCAGCCTGTTCCATCAGGTTAATGTTTTTGTCCTGCTTCATACGCGCGATGTCAGCCGGGTTCGGGTACGGCATAACCTGGCACTCGTTTTTCTGCAGTTTGGCATAACGTACTGACGCGTCAGGCGTAATGGAGAAGACCAGGCGATCGATTTTCGGCTTGGTGCCCCAGAAACCTTCAAACGCTTTGTACAGAATGCGGGAGTCTTTTTGGTATTGCAGCAGCTGGAACGGACCAGTACCGATCGGATCCAGGTCAACTTTCTCCGGGGTGCCCGCTTTCAGCATGTTGTCTGCATACTCTTTGGACAGAATGGACGCGAAGTCCATCGCCAGATCAGCCAGGAACGGTGATTCCGGGCGAGTCAGCACGAACTGAACGGTGTTGTCGTCAACTTTCTTCACTTCGCTAATCAGGTCCGGCAGACCCATGCCTTCAAAGTATTCGTAGCTGCCGCCAGAAACTTTGTGGTACGGGTTCTGATCGTTTTTCTGACGATCGAAGGAGAAGACGACATCATCGGCGTTGAATTCACGCGTCGGTTTGAAATCTTTGTTGTCCTGCCACTTCACGCCTTTACGCAGGTGGAAAGTGTAGGTTTTGCCATCGGCGCTGATATCCCACTTCTCAGCCAGACCCGGAATCACTTCCGTGGTGCCAGTTTTGAATTCTACCAGGCGGTTATAGATTGGCACGGAGCTGGCATCGTAAGTGGTACCAGAGGTGAAAAGCTGTGGGTTAAAGCCTTCAGGCGAGCCTTCAGAACAATAAACCAGGGTTTTAGCCTGCACGCTAGCCGCGACGGTCATTGCCACCAGGCTAAGACCGAGCTTCAGCATCCCTGACTTCTTCAAGGAAATACTCATTGATTCTGCTCCAATGTGATATGTGTTGTTACCCATGCAGTGGGTATATCCGACAGCCCTTTATTAGATTTTTACCCGGTCTGGTCGGTTGTGCCCGAAGGCGTTATGAGAGATGGGGATTCCTTTCACAAGGTTGACTGAGTTGCAGTGCAGATTCTCCTTGAAATGCCCCTCACGCCCTACAATCTGTCAACAGAATGTCAAAACGTCAATACAGGTAACCGGGATTTACAACGACGGTGAGAATCGGTAAACAAAGTTAAAAAAAACTTCAGGCACCTGTTTTCAGCAGGGAAATTTGTGCTAGCGGCAAGATGCCAGAATAATGCGCTTATTAATTCTCCGTAATCAGTGATTAACATTCATGCAGATAATGAAAAAATTCTTGCGAAATGCTGAATATCTGAGCGATTAATGCCGCGAACGTTAAAACGCACAGGTGAAAATGCTGCCTCTATCCATAAGCAACGCGAAAAAAGATTCAAACATATATAAAAAAATACAATGGAATATCGCACAAAATAGTGAACTGGCAGCGGGAAATGGGGATAAGGGAGATTTCGGCAAATTTGCCGCTTTGCATTCTGCCAGGTATTACTGCGTTAAGCAGGCTTATACATCGCCGTGGCGAAACCACACGTTGGCACAGGAGGAGGAGTTTCGTTCATCAGGCGTTAGGCAGACACATCATCTCTGATGACTCGCCACTGCGTGGCTCATCCTGCGGGCCATTGCTGAAGCAACGTTCTCTCGCTACGCCCGGGTCGAACCTCTGCCCCCGGAGGCTCTCATCCTCTTTCAGGCGCAGAAAGCAAAAAACCCAACCTTGCGGTTGGGTTTTTCTGAATTTGGTCGGTGATAGAGGATGACTCGCCACTGCGTGGCTCACCCTGCGGGCCATTGCTGAAGCAACGTTCTCTCGCTACGCCCAGGTCGAACCTCTGCCCCCGCAGGCTCTCATCCTCTTTCAGGTGCAGAAAGCAAAAAACCCAACCTTGTGGTTGGGTTTTTCTGAATTTGGTCGGTGATAGAGGATGACTCGCCACTGCGTGGCTCACCCTACGGGCCATTGCTGAAGCAACGTTCTCTCGCTTCGCTCGGGTCGAACCTCTGCCCCCGGAGGCTCTCATCCTCTTTCAGACGCAGAAAGCAAAAAACCCAACCTTGCGGTTGGGTTTTTCTGAATTTGGTCGGTGATAGAGGATTCGAACCTCCGACCCCTTCGTCCCGAACGAAGTGCGCTACCAGGCTGCGCCAATCACCGAATGCGGGGCGCATCTTACTGCCGCCGACATGCCCCGTCAATCCCTTCGTGTAAAAAAGCTAACTGACTGGTGATAAAGCCAGCAAGCGGCTTATTTCGCCGTCTGCGACGGCAAATGGCACCAGTTGTTGTTCTCATTAATCCCGCCGTTCGGCGAGGTATAACCCAGGCATCCCATAATGGTGTCGTACAGCTCAACATGGCGGCGCGGCGTTTTAAATGCCGCCTGCTGCTTGAGCTGCGCGAACATCTGCGCCTTCTGCGGATCCTGCAAATATTTGTCCGACATCCAGACCATCATCGGCACGCGGAATTGCTCCGGCGGTGCCATTTTGCGCGGTGTGCCGTGCAGATGCTCTTTCTCATTGATTGACTCACCATGATCGGCGGCATAGAACACAATCGCTTTGCGATCGCGCACCTTATCAATCACCGTATCAATAAAGTGATCAACATATGTCACCGAGTTATCGAAGGAGTTAATCAGCTCTTCCTTACTGCACTTATCATCCACGCTCACACACTCTGGCGTCCAATTCGCAAAATTGCGCGGATAGCGCTGCGTATAGTTAAAGTGCGAGCCTTTGGTATGCATAATAATCAATCGTTTACCGCGAGTACCTTTATCCAGCGAGGCCTGCAGTTCATTAATCAGCAGCATATCATCGACGTTTTTGCCACGGTTGCGCGGCTCGGCGCCAATCTGCTCGCGGTACGCAATGTTGTCGGCCATGGTGTTGCTGTAGAACCACATCTCGCTCTGCATAGCGTATAAATCGCTGGAAAAACCGAGCTGTTTCAGTACCGCAAAGACGTTTTGCTCTTTCAGCGTGCGCTGCGGGTTATCATCCGCCCCGCCCTCACGCACAAACATACAGCGCAGTGAGAGTTTGGTCGCGGTATCACAGGAGTAACCACGGAACGCCACCAGGTTTTTCTCCTGCGCCAGTTTCGGCGTGGTATCGCGGGAGTAGCCCAGCATCCCCATATGATCCCAGCGCGTGGTCTCGCCGATGATAAACACCACCATGGTGTCGTCGATATCTTTCGGCGCGACATAAGTAAATTTTTTCGCCGGGTTGATCAGCGATTTGTAGTCGGAAGATTCATCTACCTGGGCCCAGGCATACAAGCCCAGTGCTGAAAGCCAGTTCGATGGCAGATAAGAGTTTGCCACCACGCCGCCGTAGCTTGGCATATCGACACCGGACGTCCGCTCCGCGTTTTTCTGCTGCAAGTCGAGCAGACGAATCGGTCCCCAGACCATTAAACCAGCCAGCAGCACGATGCTCACGCTGCGAATGCGCGCGCCCGGTGTGCTCAACTGGCGCAGCAACGTGTCGCGACAGCGGTTACTCCAGATGGAAAGCAACGGCAGTGCGCTGACCAGCACCACCCATGCGATGAGCTGCCAGCCCACCACCTCTTTGGAGAGATCAATATCCGTGGTCATCACCGAGGCGATAATGCCGTAACCGATCACCACGTTAAGAAACGTCATGTAATAGCTGGCGGCAGCGGAGAAAATAACCACCAGCGACGCCAGTACACGCCAGACCCGGCGACCCAGCAGCGACAAAAGGCGTAGCAGAAAGAAGGTGACCAGCACCGTACCAATGAGTTCAACAACCGCCGAGATCCCTTTCAAAACGGTGAACGCTTGTGCATAACCATCAAAGCGACGGTAGAACACAGCGCAATTCATAAACAGACCGATATATATCGCCAGCAGGAAGCTGAGCTTCTGCTGCGTCATCGCTTTGATATAAGTCATGCAAGCAACTCTGAAGAAAGAAAAAAGCACCTGGCGAGCGTTATTCGCTAACGTCCGCAGGGTGATAAAACGCGAAGGAAGTTTTCCTGGAAACTTCAAAAGCGCGCTAAGTAGACCATAGCGGCGCGGAAAAGTGTCATGAGGACGTGCTAACCGGCCATATCTTTACAAAAAAATATGGCCGGGGTCAGAAAACCGTAACAGAAATGGGCTATCAGGAGGTGATCACGTTCAGCTTCACATCAATATTGCCGCGGGTCGCATTCGAATACGGACAAACGATGTGTGCTTTCTGTACCAGCGCTTCCGCTTCCTGGTGATCCATGCCCGGCAGGTGAATATCCAGCTGCGCTTCAATACCAAAACCGGTCGGCAATGGGCCAATGCCTACCTGTCCTTCAATGTAGGCTTCCTGCGGCACTTTCTTTTTCTCTACCGACGCAACATGTTTCAGCGCCCCCAGGAAACAGGCGGAGTAACCTGCGGCAAAAAGCTGCTCCGGGTTGGTCACTTCACCACCCGCGCCGCCCATCTCTTTCGGCACGCCCAGCTTCACATCCAGCACGCCATCAGAGGAGGTTGCACGACCATCGCGGCCCCCGGTTGCTTTCGCTTTCGCACGATAAACCACTTTTTCTAAAGACATTTGAGACTCCTTTAGTAGGTAGAACCTGACCAATAAGGATAGTCGCTCTGGCGGGAGTGTGCGGCAGATACAGAAAAACCGCCGACATTGCGGCGGTTTCTGCACTGTTTTACCTTCAGGCGTGCGCTTCTTTGTAAACGCGGCGTTGCGGCTGGCGAATAGTGGTAGATAGTGCCAGAGAAACAATCAGCAGGGCGAAGATGACGCAGAAGGTGACATAGAAGCCGCCAAACAGCGAAGCAATAATCGACCCGCAGATACTGCCGATACCGAAGCCCAGATAAATCACACCGTAGTTTTTCGCCAGATTGTTCAGGCCGAAGAACTCGCTCACCAACGACGGGAACACGGTGAGATTACCGCCAAAGTTAAACGCTACGCAGGCGATAGCAGCGAAAAAGGTCATGGCGTTCAGCGGTGCGAACAGCAACGCCGCCATACCGACCAGAGAAATCACCTGGCCCAGCGTAATCACACGGATGCGGGAAATTTTGTCAGACAGCACGCCCAGCACCAGACGTCCACTAAGGTTAGCGATGGCAATAACGGTCACCGCACTTGCCGCTGTCAGCGAATCTAAATGCACCATGCCCTGCGCGATATCTTTCGCCACACCAATCACATACAGGCCGCTCATGCAGGAGGTCAGGAACATCACCGCCAGCATCCAGTACTGCGGTTTACGCATGGATTGCGCCAGCGTGAAGTCGTTTTCTACTACGCCGTTTGCAGTGGTGACTTTTTGCAGCGGCGCATCAGTCATCAGCATCGCGCCAAAAACGATCATCACCAGTACAATCGCGCCCCAGATCATAAATGTGCTTTCCAGGCCGACGCTGGCTAACAGCTGGCTGTCGATAAATTTAAAACCCAGGCTGCCAAGGCCGTAAGAACCGATGGAGAAGGCGGAGATCAGCCCTTTGCGCTCCGGGAACCACTTCACGCAGTTGGAAAGCGTCAGCAAGTAACCTGCGCCATCCGCCACACCGACCAACACACCGGCGCTCAGCCACAGCATCAGCAGGTTGCTGGAGTGCGCGGTAAGGAAGAAACCTAACCCCAGCAGCAGGCCGGAAGCGATAGTGACGCGTTTTACGCCAAAACGTTCCTGTAATTTCCCGGCGACAGAAGAAGAGAGCGCCAGGCCAAGGCTCAGCAGACCAAACGAGAAAGCCACCTGGCTTACCGGCTCGCCCAGTTTTTCCGAAAGCGAGCTATTAAACAGACTCCAGGTATAAACGGACCCTAAGGCAAACTGCGTAATAATGGTGCCGACCAGTGTCAGCCAGCGAGTGTGATGAGCAGATGGAGTATTCATGGCAGTTGTCCTGCAAAAAAAGAGAAGGAATTCACTGCCGACAACAATAACGAAGCGCATTTCACGCCTGGCTAAAAAAGGCATGAAATGCGCGTCAGAAGGAATGAAATGCACGTAAGCGGGAATGAATGGCACGGGCATCACTTCACGCGCCGAAACCTGAATGTGAGTTAGTACATACTATCGCGATAAAACGCGCGGTGATTGTTTCTTAAGTGTAAAAAGTTTGTTTTAAATAGCGATCAGAACCGCGCGCTTACGCCCATACTGTAGAGATAATTTTGCCCAAAGGTGGCATTTTCCGACTGCGACATTGCTGCGTAAGCCGCCAGATGTGGATTCAGCAGCATGTCCGCGCCGAGTGTGACATCCATCCAGTTGCCGTATTGGTTGGCGGCGGTTAAGCGGTAAAGACCAGACTGGCTCTTCCAGACATTTTCGCCAAATTGCTGGTTGAAACTGATTTGCGCCCACGGGCGAAGATCGCCCAAGCGGCTATCCACGCGCCAGCCGAGCGAGCTTACGCTGGCGTGCCACAGCGGATCGCTGTACTGCATGGTGGTCGCGCTGTCGCCAAATTCGTTATACATTGAGGTCATTGAGCCATCGTAATGCCACACCGCAACCGGGCCGGTGGTCACGCTGCTCGCCAGCGGAATATTCAGGCCAATGCTCATGGTGCTGATGGAATCCAGCGGGGTTTCATCGGGCAGATTAAACGCCACGCCGGGCAAGTTTTGCGTCGAGCGGATGCGCTCTTCAAGAATGTCGTTATAACGCGGCTGCCGATCGCTATCCCAGGTGTAGCGTTCGGCGGTCACATTCAGTTTGTCGCTGCCACTGTATTCTTGTTGCCAGGCCGCTGCCGTCTGGCAAAAAAGCAGACAAGCAGGCAGCAGCACCAGCGAAAGGCCACTGCGGTTTATTTTCATCAAGTTGCGACTCCAGAGAAGAGCCGAATTCGGCGTAATTGTTATCGTTGTTTGTTAGGGTCAAGACCCTTTAATAAATATTGTCTTTCTGGGGTGTGCGTCAAGACAGGCAGAGGTTTATTTTACATATCACAGACGGAGTAAGGATATGCAGCGTTGTGGTTGGGTTACTCAGGATCCGCTTTATCTCGCCTACCATGATACCGAGTGGGGTGTGGCGCAAAAGGACGGTAAAAAGCTGTTCGAGATGATCTGCCTCGAGGGGCAACAAGCGGGGTTATCGTGGATTACCGTTTTGAAAAAAAGGGAAAACTACCGCAAAGCTTTCCATCAATTTGAGCCTGAACGCGTCGCCGCAATGACCGCCGAAGAGGTAGAAATGTTGCTGCAAGACGCCGGCATTATTCGTCATCGCGGCAAGATTGAAGCAATCATCGGCAACGCCCGCGCCTATCTGGCGATGGCGCAAAACGGCGAGCCATTTTCGGAATTTGTCTGGGGTTTTGTTGATAACACCCCGCAACTCACCCAAGCCGCCACGCTGGCGGAAATCCCCACCTCCACTCCGGCGTCAGATGCGTTATCAAAAGCGCTGAAAAAACGCGGCTTCAAATTTGTCGGCACCACCATTTGTTACTCATTTATGCAGGCGTGCGGGCTGGTCAACGACCATATTACCGGCTGTTTCTGTCATCCCGGAGGAAAGCATGATCCGCGCGTGGCGTAGCAAGGATCTGTCGCCGTTGCTCGCGCTGTGGATGGAGAGCACAAGCTTTGCCCATCCGTTTATTGATGTGCGCTACTGGCAGGACAGCGAAGCGCTGGTGCGCGATGCCTATTTGCCGGTGGCAAAAACCTGGGTCTGGGAAGAGAACGGCGAGCTGCAAGGCTTTATCAGTGTGATGGACGCGCAGTTTATCGGGGCGCTGTTTGTGCGCCCCGCCGCGATTGGCCGTGGCATTGGCAAAGCGCTGATGGATCACGCCAAACAGCGCTTTAACTGGCTAAGCCTCGAGGTGTATCAGAAAAACGAGCGGGCAGTGAATTTCTATCATGCGCAGGGCTTTCGTATCGAAGATAGCGCCTGGCAGGAGGAAACCCGCCACCCGACGTGGATCATGAACTGGCAGGCGGATCAAACGCCGTCAGCGTAAGCGCCGGCCCCTGATATTTCTCTACCCACGCCAGCGCCGTATTCCCGGCGCAGCCATTGCCCAGCCGTGAGCTGGGCAGATCTTTGGTGAGCACATTCACCGCGCCGTTTTTACAGATGCCGCCCGCCGCAGGGTCAAGATCCGGCCACGCGCCTTCGTGAATGCAGATCACGCCAGGTTTAATCCCATCGGTTACCACCGCGCCCGCCAGTACCTGCCCACGTTGGTTCCACACGCGTACCACATCCCCCGCAACAATCCCGCGCGCTTTCGCATCCGCAGGATGCAGCGTAACAGGTTCGCGACCAGCAACAGCATACGTTTCCCGCAAGCGGGAATAGTTAAGCTGGCTGTGCAGGCGATGCGCCGGATGCGCGGAAAGCACCTGTAATTGCTGCGGTTGTGCGTTGCCGTGCCATTCATCCGGCTCCAGCCACATTGGATGCGGCGGGCAATCGGCATAACCGAAGCTGTTAATCCGCTCGGAGAAAATCTCGATTTTTCCGCTCGGCGTTTTTAACGGATTGGCTTGCGGATCGCGGCGGAAATCAGCAAAGCGAACAAAGCGCGCATTCTGCTCGCTCTCCGGCATTTCAATAAGCTGGTTCGCCTGCCAGAACTCGGCGAACGGCGGCAGCGTCACCTGCTGGCTGGCACCGCGCTCGGCAGCAATGTTGTAAAACGTCTCCAGCCATTGCAGGTCGTTTTTGCCTTCGGTAAAACGCTCGCGGCCGCCCGCTTCCCAGCGTTCACTCAGCTCGGCAAACACCTCCCAGTCATCGCGTGCTTCATATTGCGGCGCGACGACCTGCTTCATCGGCACCAGATGCTGGTTGCTGTAATCACCGGTCATCGTCAGATCGTTACGTTCAAACGAGGTGGTCGCCGGCAACACGATATCCGCGTGTTTCGCCGCCGCCGTCCAGAAGCATTCAGAAATTACCACCAGCTCCGGTTTTTGCCAGGCGCGAATCAGCCGGTTGGTATCCTGGTGATGGGTAAAGTTCGCACCGCCCGCCCACCAGACAAAGCGAATATCCGGGAAGTGGCGATCCATACCGTTGTGCTGATACGGCGCGCCGGGGTTTTCCAGCGCTTCGACAATGCGCGCAACGGGGATTTTATCCACCGCGTCAATGCCATCTTTCACCGTGCCCTGCATTGAGGCCAGTACCGCCGCGCGGCGCGTTGGGTTGCCGCCATTGGCAAAATGGTAAGATAGACCAAAACCGCCACCGGGCGTACCGATTTGCCCCAGCATCGCCGCCAGCGTCACCAGCATCCAGTGTTTTTGCTCGCCGAACTGCTGGCGCTGCATTCCCCAGCCGGACATCAGCATGGTGATGTTTTCGTGGAAAAGTGCCGCCAGTTCGCGAATTTTGTCGGCAGTAACGCCACAAATCTCTGCGGCCCACTCGGCGGTTTTTGCCACGCCGTCACGCTCGCCGGTCAGGTAGGCCGCGAACGTGTCATAACCGACAGTGTAGCGGGAGAGGAAATCCGCATCCTGCCAGTCATTTTCCACCAGCGTATGCGCAATACCGAGCATCAGCGCGACATCGGTTCCCATGTGTGGCGCAATCCATTCCATGCTATCGCCAAAGAAATCAACGGTTTCCGAACGCATCGGATCGATACAGATCACCCGCTTACCGCTTTTGCGCAGCGCATCGAAATAGGGAATGCCCTGCTCGTCGGTAGCGTTCCAGGCTATTTTCAGCGTGTTAAGCGGGTTAGCGCTCCACAACACCACCACTTCGCTGTGTTCGAGGATAAGCGGCCAACTGGTTTGCTGCTGATACACTTCGTTGCCGCCGACGACATGCGGCATGATCGCCTGCGCCGCACCAGTAGAGTAATCGCCCAGATGCCCGGTATACCCTCCAGCAAGACTCATATAGCGTTGTAACAAGGTCGCCGCTTTGTGCAGCACGCCGTTGGAGCGCCAGCCATAAGAACCGGCGAAAATCGACGAGGGACCGTAAGTTTCACGGATGCGCTGGTGCTGCTGATGAATCAGCGTCAGCGCTTCATCCCAGCTAACGCGCACAAACTCATCCTGGCCGCGCACACCCTGCGGGCTGGAAGGTGAAGCGAGAAATCCTTTACGCACCATCGGGTAGCGCACGCGCGTTGGGCTGTGGACCTGATCCTGCACAACGGTTTGCAGTGAGTTGGGGTGACGCGTCGGCAGCGCGCCGCGCGAAGCGAGCACCTTTTCGCCATCGGTGTCGACCAGCATCGGCCCCCAGTGGGCAGCCGTGAGAACAGTTTTGATTGCAGAGTTTGCCAACGCGTGCTCCTGGATAGGTTGCAGGTGGTGTCGATTTTGTTTTGCGCTCTATCATCCACAGCAGCAGCGCGATAGCAAAGAATTAAACGTCATTACGCTCACACTGCGGGTGATAAGCCTCGCTTAGTGCTTGATTGCGCGCTATTTCGCGCTAAGGTGTGGGCAACCATTCACGGTGAGGGAAGCAACCATGGCGAAAACGGCGCGGCCAACAATCAGCGATGTCGCGAAAGCGGCAAAAACGGGAAAAACCAGTATTTCACGCTACCTGAATGGTGAAAAACATCTGCTTTCCGCCGCGCTGCTGGCACGTATTGAGCAGGCGGTTGCCGATCTCGACTACCGCCCAAGCCTGATGGCGCGCGGGTTAAAGCGCGGCCGTACCCGCCTGATTGGTCTGATCATTGCTGACATCACCAACCCCTATTCGGTGCATGTGCTGAGCGGCATTGAAGCCGCCTGTCGCGAAAAAGGGTTCACACCGTTGATGTGTAACACCAACAATGAAGTCGATCAGGAGCTGCATTACCTCGACCTGCTGCGCAGTTACCAGGTGGAGGGCATTGTGGTTAACGCTGTAGGGATGCGTGAAGAGGGGCTAAACCGGCTGCAACAATCCTCGCTGCCGATGGTGTTGATTGACCGCAAAATCCCCGATTTCGCCTGCGATGTGGTTGGGCTGGACAACACCCAGGCGGCCACCACCGCCACCGAGCACCTGATTGAACAGGGCTTCGAAGCGCTGTTGTTCCTGAGTGAACCGCTGGGCTCGGTGAATACCCGCCGCGAACGGCTGGCCGCGTTTCGCGCAACGCTTGCCCGTTACCCCGGCATGGTGGCGGAAAACGCCGAAATTGTGCTGCATGAAGCCGCGCAGCTCGATAATACCCTGCGCCAGTTCCATGCCAGCCACCGGGGAATGCGCAAAGCCGTTATCTCCGCCAACGGCGCGCTCACCCTGCAAGTGGCGCGTTCACTAAAACGTATCGGTCTGAACTGGGGCAGCGACATTGGTCTGCTCGGTTTTGATGAGCTGGAGTGGGCCGAGCTGGCAGGCGTTGGCATCACCACCCTTAAACAACCCACCTGGCAAATTGGCTTTGCCGCCGTCGAGCAAGTCGTGCGGCGCATTGAAGGCCACAGCGACACGGTTCGCGAGCACGTTTTTTCCGGCGAACTGATCGTACGCGGTTCTACAGCGCGTTAAATAACCTTCGTGATGACGATCATAATTCCGGCACAGTGCACTTTTCTTTGGAACCGGTTCCATCTAGCGTTAAAGACATACGAAAGCGAGAAAGTCGCCCGGGAGTCGGACAATGCAGAGAAAAATTATCGTCGTCACCGCCGCTTACGGCCACACGCACATCGAGGCGCTGGGCGGGCAAATTGCCCTGCTGCCGATTATTGCCGAAGCCGGAGCCGACGGCGTTGAGATCCGCCGCGAGCTGTTAAGCGAAGAGGCGTTAACCCATCTGGCCTCGCTGGCCTTCGCCATCGACCTGCACAACCTGCAAGTCTGTTATTCCGCGCCGGAAGCGCTGTTCGAAGCGGATGGCGCACTGAACCCGCGCTTACCGGCCCTGCTGGCAGAAGCGCAGACGCTGAAAGCCCAGTGGTTAAAAGTCTCGCTCGGCCACTTTCGCCATCACGCTACGCTCGAAACGCTGCGCGACTGGCTGGCGACCAGCCCGGTGCCGCTGGTGGTGGAAAACGACCAGACCGCCTGCGGCAAGCTCGCGCCGATGCTGCGCTTTAAAGCCGCCTGTCATACGTTGGCGCTGCCGGTGAGTTTAACCTTCGATACCGGTAACTGGCTGTGGGTTGGTGAAACACCTGAAAACGCCGCACGCCAGCTTGCGCCTGCGGTCAGTTATATCCATGTCAAAGCCGCTGTGACCCATGGCGACAGTTTCCGCGCCGTACCGCCGGACACTGCCGATGCCCGCTGGCTGGCGCTGCTGAATAACTTACCGGCCGATGCGCCGCGCGGTATCGAATTCCCGCTTGAGGGCGAGGATCTGACCGCCGTTACCCGTCATTACGTTAATTTGTTACGCGAGGAGTCCCATCATGCATAAACCGCTGGATGTCATCACGATTGGCGAAGCGATGGCGATGTTTGTCGCCAGCGAAACCGGCGATCTGGCCGATGCCGGGCAGTTTATCAAGCGGGCGGCAGGCGCGGAGCTGAATGTCGCCACCGGGCTGGCGCGCCTGGATTTGCAGGTCAGTTGGGTAAGCCGCGTCGGCGATGACAGCTTCGGTCGCTTTATCCTCAATACGCTGCGTAAAGAAAATATCAGTACCGCTGGCGTGACGCTCGACGGGCGTTATGCCACCGGCTTTCAACTGAAATCTAAAGCCGAAAATGGAACCGATCCCATCGTGGAATATTTCCGTAAAGGCTCGGCGGCCAGCCACCTCTCGACAGACGATTTTCACGCGGCGCTGTTTAACGAAGCCCGCCATTTACACCTCAGCGGTGTGGCGGCGGCGCTGTCCGCCTCCTCCTACGCACTGCTGGAACATGCTGCACAAAGCATGAAAGCGCAGGGCAAAACCATTTCATTTGACCCTAATCTGCGACCGGTGCTGTGGAAAAGCGAAGCGGAGATGGTGGAAAAGCTCAACCGCCTCGCCTTTCAGGCCGACTGGGTTCTGCCAGGGTTGAAGGAGGGGATGATTCTGACGGGCGAAAACACGCCGCAAGGGATTGCCGATTTCTATCTGCAACGCGGCGTCAAAGCGGTGGTGATCAAAACCGGTGCCGATGGCGCGTGGTTTAAAACCGCCAGCGGAGAACAGGGCGCCGTTGCGCCAGTAAAAGTGGAGAACGTCGTCGATACGGTCGGTGCCGGGGACGGCTTCGCCGTGGGTGTAATAAGCGCCCTGCTGGAAGGCAAAACCTTGCCCGAAGCGGTACGCCGCGGTAACGCCATTGGCGCGCTGGCTATCCAGGTGCCGGGCGACAGCGAAGGATTGCCAACCCGTGCGGAACTGGGCGCGCTGTAACGCACCCTGCCGCCAAAACATGATTCACCGCTCTGTATCCTACAAACAGGCGGTTACCACCTCAACCACAGAGGCAACCTTATGAACGCTACAAATTCAACAAAACGCTGGCTGTATATCATGCCGATCGTGTTCATTACCTACAGCCTGGCCTATCTCGATCGCGCCAACTTTAGCTTTGCTTCCGCTGCCGGGATTAACGACGATTTAGGCATCACCAAAGGCGTCTCCTCGCTATTAGGCGCGCTGTTCTTTCTTGGCTACTTCTTTTTCCAGATCCCGGGTGCGGTGTACGCCGAACGCCGCAGCGTGCGCAAGCTGATCTTTATCTGCCTGATCCTGTGGGGCGGGTGTGCATCGTTAACCGGTATGGTGAGTAATATCCCGATGCTGGCCGCCATCCGCTTTATCCTCGGCGTGGTGGAAGCCGCCGTGATGCCCGCGATGCTTATCTATATCAGCAACTGGTTTACCAAATCTGAACGTTCACGCGCGAACACGTTCCTGATCCTCGGTAATCCGGTGACCGTGTTGTGGATGTCGGTGGTGTCCGGTTATTTAATCCAGTCCTTCGGCTGGCGCGAAATGTTCATTATCGAAGGTATTCCGGCGGTGATTTGGGCGTTCTGCTGGTGGGTGCTGGTAAAAGATAAACCCGCGCAGGTGAACTGGCTGTCGAACAGTGAGAAAACCGCGCTGCAAACCCAGCTTGATAAAGAACAACAGGGCATTAAAGCGGTGCGCAACTACAGCGAAGCCTTCCGCTCACGCAATGTGGTACTGCTGTGCCTGCAATATTTCGCCTGGAGTATTGGCGTTTATGGTTTTGTCCTGTGGCTGCCATCGATTATTCGCAGCGGTGGTGAAAACCTGGGCATGGTGGAAGTCGGCTGGCTCTCCGCCGTGCCTTACCTGGCGGCGACGCTGGCGATGATCCTCGCCTCGTGGGCATCCGACAAGCTGCAAAACCGCAAACTGTTCGTCTGGCCGCTGCTGCTGATTGGCGCGTTTGCCTTTATCGGCTCATGGGCGGTTGGCGCGAACCACTTCTGGGTCTCTTATTCACTGCTGGTGGTTGCTGGCGCGGCGATGTACGCCCCTTATGGACCTTTCTTCGCCATTATTCCTGAAATGCTGCCGCGCAATGTCGCCGGTGGGGCGATGGCGCTCATCAACAGTATGGGCGCGCTGGGCTCCTTCTGCGGCTCCTGGGTGGTGGGTTATCTCAACGGCGCCACCGGCAGCCCGTCCGCATCGTACATTTTTATGGGGGTGGCGCTTTTCGCCTCCGTATGGCTTACTTTAATTGTTAAGCCTGCTAACAATAAGCAGATTCCGGCAGGCGCACCATCACAAGGGAGAACCGCATGAAGCCATCCATCATCCTGTACAAAGCCTTGCCCGATGATTTGCTGCAACGTCTGGAAACGCATTTCACCGTGACCCGCGTGGCGAACCTGAAACCGGAAACGGTGGCGCAACACGCTGAAGCCTTCGCCAGCGCGCAAGGGTTGCTGGGTTCCAGCGAAAAAGTGGACAGCGAACTGCTGGAGAAAATGCCGCAGCTACGCGCCACGTCGACTGTCTCGGTAGGCTATGACAACTTTGATGTGGATGCGCTAAACGCACGCAAAATTCTGCTGATGCACACCCCGACCGTGCTGACGGAAACGGTCGCCGATACCATCATGGCGCTGGTGCTGAGCAGCGCGCGCCGCGTGGTGGAAGTGGCTGAGCGGGTGAAAGTGGGCGAATGGACATCCGGCATTGGCCCAGACTGGTTTGGTGTTGATGTGCACCATAAAACGCTGGGTATTATTGGCATGGGGCGCATCGGGCTTGCGCTGGCACAGCGCGCGCACTTCGGTTTCGGCATGCCGATCCTCTACAACGCGCGTCGCCACCACACCGAGGCGGAAGAGCGCTTCCAGGCCCGCTATTGCAATTTAGACACACTGCTGAAAGAGTCCGATTTCGTCTGCCTGGTGCTGCCGCTGACGGACGAGACGCATCATCTGATTGGCAAGAAGCAGTTCGAGATGATGAAAAAATCGGCCATCTTTATTAATGCCGGGCGCGGCCCGGTAGTTGATGAAGCGGCGCTGATCGACGCGCTGAAAAACGGCGAGATCCACGCCGCCGGGCTGGATGTCTTTGAGCAAGAGCCACTGCCGGTTGATTCGCCATTGCTGTCGCTGCCCAATGTCGTGGCGCTGCCGCACATCGGTTCTGCAACTCATGAAACGCGCTACAACATGGCGGAGTGCGCGGTAGATAACCTGATCGACGCGCTGAACGGTAAGGTTGAGAAAAACTGCGTTAACCCGCAAGTGGCGCGCTAACGCAAAGCGCAATAAAAAAGAGGCGAACCTGTCGCCTCTTTTTTTTGCCTGCGCCGGATTACTGCTGCGTGGCGGTAACGGCTGCTGTCCAGGCCTGGTTGAACGCCTGATGCTGCGCGGCCAGCGGCGCAATCAGCGCGTTATACTGGCTGGCCTGCTGCGACGTCGGGAACTGAATGCCGTTGGCAACAAAGCTCACCTGTGTGTCCTGTTGAGCAATAAAATCACCCACCTGAACCAGTTGCTGGGTAAATACTTGCGCCGCCGGGATCAGCGGTTGCAAAGCATTTGCCGGATTAGTGACCACTTTGGTAAACACCTGATCGTAAACCGGTTTCAGATCGTCAGCCTGTTTTAACGCGGCATGCGACGCATCGGCCTGCATTTTTGCGTTTTGCAGTTGCTGGCTCAGCACGCCCAGCGAACCGTTGGCCTGGCGAAGCGGTTCACGCTGCGTCATATAATCCTGCGGTACGCGGATAGCATTAACGCTGTCCACCACCGGACGCAGACCGGAGTCCATCGCCTGGTTAACCTGCTGGGAATAGCCATAAATCACAGCATAATCAGAGACAAACGGGCCAAACTGTTTCTTCTGATCCGCCGTCAGCGCGGGCAGTCGTTCGCTGCTGCGCATGGCCGTATTTTGCAGGAAATCGATAAACGCCTTGCGCTGATCGCCTTCTTTGTCGAAACACCCACTCAGGCTTACTACCATTAATAACGCCGCAAGAGGCGCGAACCAGCGAGAGCAGGACTTTCCTGTCGCCATTTTGTTACTCCTTTCACCCATAAAAGCGCATACCGGCACACGCGTGCCTGAAGGCTTACAAGAATAGTCCAGGTCTGCTTCGCAAGATACCCCTTCAATGCATTCTTAAACGCGCGAAACCGACCTGGCATGAAATTTTCCGCGAATCGGTACAGATTATTCTTAATCGAAAATTCTGCTGAAGGTTTACAAAAATATACTGAATAAGAGCAGCCTGAGCGTAATCAAGCAATTAAGCGGTAACGGAAAGTCAAAACGTGCATTTCAACAGCATCAAAACGTTTCGACGCATAAATAATCACTGGCGCAACCACCACACCAGGAATTTTCACGACTATTCTTAATGAGCTGTATCACGATCCCGCTGTGTGATTTTACGAGGAGTTCTCGATGGAATATAAAGATCCAGAATTTGAGCTGTTGAGCAGCCTGGAACAAATTGTTTTTAAAAATGACGTAACGCAGCCGGTAACCCTGAGCAAGAAGCAGAATTACTTTAGTGACTTTGAACAATTGCGACGTGGAACCGGGCTTAAAATTGATGACTTCGCTCGTGCCATGGGAGTCTCAGTATCGATGGTGCATGAATGGGAATCACAACGTATAAAACCCACTGCCACCGAGATGAAACTGATGCGTCTGATTCATGCGAACCCAACGCTCAGTAAGCAGTTAATTGAATAAATAGTGATGGTAGAACCCCCGATAATCCGGGGGTTAATGTCCACCTTACTCCGCTTCGCAGTACCAGCCCTCTTCCCGCCATACCAGACTGTGCGTAAGCTTTAATCCCTGAAGAAATGACGCATCATGAGACACCACCAGCATCGCGCCAGGAAATGTCGCCAGCGCCGCTTCAATCGCCTGCGTTGACGCCAGATCGAGGTGGTTCGTCGGCTCATCCAGCAGCAGCAACTGCGTGGCAGCGCGCCGCCACAGTACGCACGCCAGCGCCGCTTTTAAACGCTCCCCGCCGCTCAGCGCCGCCATCGGTAACACCACTTTATCTGCCCCCAGTTGCAGTTGCGCCAGGCGGGTGCGCAGCAGGCCCTCCTCCATCGGTGTATCGCCAGCATTGAGATGTGCCAGCACCGATAACGAGAGATCGAGCTGCGATAAGTGCTGATCGAGGTACGCGCAGGTAACCGCGCGCTGGCACAGTCCGGCGCGGGGAGCCAGCTCACCGAGGATCACTTTCAGCAGCGTCGATTTACCGCAACCATTCGGCCCGCGCACCGCTACGCGCATTGGGCCGTCCATTCGCCAGTTAAGCGGAGGAAGCGCTACGTGCGGCAGCAGCACATCCTCCATCACCAGCACCTGCTTACCTTCAGGAAGATGGCTGCCAGGCAGCGTAAACAGTACCGGCATCTCCTCTTCCACCCGTTCGCGCGCCTGGTTAACGGCGGTGTTAAGCGTGTCATTCTGATCGCGGTGCTGCTTGCGCCAGCTATCGGGGCGCTCTTTCGCCGCGTTCTTGTATTTTACGCGTTCAAACGAGGCGATATTTAACGAATCCACCGTTCGCAGCGTCTGCGCCGAGCGCCGCTGGCTGGCATCATGCTCTTTTTGCATCCTGCTGCGGGTACGGCGACGCTCGTTGACGGCGTGTTCAAGCATTGCCCGCGCGGCTTGCTGTTCCGCATCGCGCTGGCGCTGATAGTCGTCATAATTACCGCCATAACTGCGCAACCCGGCGGACGTGAGCTCAAGAATGCGCGGCATCAGCGCCAGCAATTCGCGATCGTGAGTCGCCACCAGCGCCCCACCGTTTCGCTGCGCCAGCTGTGCGTAAAACCACTCACGCCCCTGCCTGTCGAGGTGGTTGGTCGGTTCATCCAGCAGCAGATAATCTGTCCTGGCGATAAACGCACTGCATAACAGTGCCCGCACGCGCTCGCCACCGCTCAGCGTAATGGCAGGTCTATTCGGGTCAAAAGCGGGAAGTCTGGCGTCAGAAAAAGCCGCTGCCAGGCGTTCCGGTAGATCCCAGTAGCCTTCAAGTTTGTCGAGATCGTCGGGCTGGTAAGCGCCCTGTTCGACGCGCTCGCGGGCGGCGAAAACGTCTGTGTAACCAAGCAGTTCCGCAAGCGTGGTATGCGCGGAAACCGCATGCTGCTGTGCAACATACGTATGTGTGCCGAAGCGTTCGATATGCCCGCAGGCCGGTGTGGCTAGCCCGGCCAGCAGACGGAGTAATTGTGTTTTGCCCACGCCATTACGCCCCACCAGGCCGCACAGCGACGGTTCAAGGGAGAGGGTAAGCGGGCCAAAAAGCGTCTCGCCCGTCGCAAACTTACAGGTGAGCTGATGCAAAATAAAAGCGGGGATCTGGGCGCAATGAGCCATAAGCACTCCTGAATGAAATCAATACATCCCCTGCCGACGCCTGCGCGTTTAGCAAGGATCCGAGTTCATCAGTCGTGTTTGTTCATTTTCAGAAAGCGCTCCGGTGAGACGAGAAGTTCGTCGCGGCAAAGAATAGCCGCATCATCTGCCCTCTTCAAGGCTAAATTTTCACCATCTCGTCATAAAGAGGCTAATCATTTGCATGTTATTGCCGATGAATATGGTGACTTAACCAAAAGCAGCAGGCCGTGCGTGTAAACCGGGAAGAGAATTTAACAAAGGAAAATACGAAACAGCGCGTTATGTGAAACATAACGATGTTGAGACGTTAAGCCGCATTCATCAGGGAAGAGAGCCACCCCGGGCGCTGTGCATTGTCCTTTTCAGGCAATGAATCACCAGACGAGAATGAATGATGTCGAAATATATCCTGATTGTCGATGACAGCCGCCTGTCACGCATGATTTCACGCCAGTATGTGCTCAGCCTGCACAAGGACTGGAAAATCGACGAAGCCGGAACGGGCGAAGAGGCGATCGAACTGGCATCGGCGCACACACCTTTTGCGATCCTGCTGGATGTAAACATGCCGGGTATTGGCGGCATGGAAACCGCTTCGCGCATCCGCCAGACGCACCCAGGTACGCATATCATTCTGCTCACCGCCAACGTTCAGCACTCCATACAAACCGCTGCGCAAACGCTCGGTCTTGGCTTCCTGCCAAAACCGCTGAAAGAGCCGCAACTCCACGCGTTGTTGAACGATCTGGAGGCACATCCATGAGCGAATTGCCGGATATCAGCGAAATTGAAACCGACAGCCTGATGGAGATTTTTAACATCGGTGTCGGTCAGGCCGCCGCCGCGATGAGCAATATCGTCAATGAAGAAGTGCGTATGTCGGTGCCGACGATCCGCTTTACGCCGCGCTCTGAAGCCGCTGAAGAGTTAGGCGCGGGCATCTCGTTATTCGGTATTAGCCAGCACTATCAGGGCGCGTATGCCACCGAAGCGATTTTGATGTTTCCTGAAGCCGCCAGTTTTGAAATTGTGCGCATGATGGTCGGCGACCTGATCCCCGCGCATGAGTTGGGCGAGATGGAACGCGAAGCGATAAGCGAAATTGGCAATATTGTGCTCAACGCCTGCGTCGGGACGCTGGCCAATATGTTCCAGAAAGAGCTGCAAGGTTCGCTGCCCGTCGTTCGTGTGGGCAGTAGCAAGCAGATCCTCAATCCGAATAAAGATGACAACGACCCGCTGGTGATGATGCTGCGTATCGATTTTGCGCTTGAGCGCCAGCAGATTCAGGGATATCTCGCCTTTATCCTTGATATGTCCGCGCTGCGTGACTTACGTGAACAGATCCGGCTTTATATCAGCCGCGTAGAAACCGGCAGTGTTCCAGACGGAATGCACTGAAAATGAAAGATACGTTGCTGTTTGATGCCTTTTCATCTTTAAGCCTCGGTGTGATCATTGTTGATGCACACTACCGTATCGCCCTGTGGAACGCGTGGTTAGAAACGCACACCGGGCGTGCGGCCTGCGACACGGTTGGTGAGGATTTTTTTAGCGTATTTCCCGACCTGGTGTATCACCGTGTCGGCGATGCGATTCGTCAGGCTATTGGCCACAATTTATCGGCCCTGCTTTCGCAATCTTTGCACCGTTCACCCTTCCCGCTCTACGCCGAACCGTCACGCCCCGGCGCGCGCCTGAGCCAGGCGGTCACCATTGTGCCGTTAGGCGAGACGGAACGTTATTGCCTGATTCAGATAGTCGATGTTACCGCCGCCGTGCGCCGCGAATCCTTACTGCGTGAACAGGCGCATGAGCTTTTATCGCAATCGCTGTCCGATGGGCTTACCGGCGTGGGTAACCGCCGTTATTTCGATCTTTGCATTGAGCGTGAATGGCGCGCCAGCAAGCGCAATAACAAGCCGCTGTCGCTGCTGCTGATTGATGTGGATTATTTCAAACTTTATAACGACTGCAATGGTCACCAGCGCGGTGACGAGTGCTTACAGCAAATCGCCACCGCGATGCGCGGCGCGCTGAAAAACCCTGCCGATGTCCTGTTCCGTTACGGCGGCGAGGAGTTCTGCGCCCTGTTACCTGAAACCCGCTGTGCTGATGCCGTTGAGCTCGCCGAGACACTCCGCACCAGCGTCCAGTTGCTGGATTTGCCCCACGCCAGTTCCCCTGGCGGTATCATCAGCGTCAGTATTGGCGTCGCCAGTCTTTGCCAGAAAAGCCACACCGAGTACGGGCAGCTTATCCAGAGCGCCGACAATGCGCTGTATGAAGCCAAACGCGCAGGCCGTAACAACGTTCGCGTCAATTCGACGTTTACGACGTTCGACCCTTACCCCGGCGAACAAAACACGCCACAGCCCTGACGCCAGACATAAAAAAACCCGCCGCAGCGGGTTTTTTATTGCCATGACGATTACTGCAGCAGAGAGATATCCGCCACCTGCAGGAACAGTTCACGCAGTTTAGACAGCAATGTCAGACGGTTGATACGCACGTCTTTGTCGTCGGCATTCACCATCACGTTCTCAAAGAACTCATCCACCGGCTCGCGCAGCTGCGCCAGTTCGATTAATGCGTCCTGATAACGGCCTTCGGCAAAGTACGGCTGCAGCTTATCGCGCAGCACTACCAGGTTACCCGCCAGCTTAATTTCCGCCGCTTCTTTCAGCACCGAGGCGTGAACGATATCGTTCAGCGTCTCATCGGATTTCGCCAGGATATTGGAAACGCGCTTGTTCGCTGCCGCCAGCGCCGCCGCTTCGTCGAGCGTACGGAAGTGCGAAACCGCCTTCATACGCGCATCGAAATCTGCCGGTTTGGTCGGACGACGCGCCAGCACCGCCTGAATGGTATCCACGCTGTAGCCTTCGTCCTGATACCAGGCACGGAAACGGCCCAGCATAAAGTCGATCACATCATCGACCACTTTCGCGTTGGTCAGCTTGTCGCCGTACAGACGCACCGCTTCTTCGGTCAGGGTTTGCAGATCCAGCGCCAGGTTCTTCTCAACGATAATACGCAGCACGCCCAGCGCCGCGCGGCGCAGTGCGAACGGGTCTTTATCGCCTTTCGGATGCTGCCCGATACCGAAGATCCCCGCGAGAGTGTCCATCTTATCGGCAATCGCCAGCGCGCAGGCGATCGGGTTCGACGGCAGTTCATCACCGGCAAAACGCGGCTGATACTGCTCGTTCAGCGCCACAGCAACATCTTCTGCTTCGCCGTCGTGACGCGCATAGTGCATGCCCATCACGCCCTGGGTGTCGGTGAATTCGAACACCATGTTGGTCATCAGATCGCATTTGGAAAGCAGACCCGCGCGCGTGGCGTGATTCACATCCGCGCCAATCTGCCCGGCAATCCAGCCCGCCAGCGCCTGAATACGATCGGTCTTGTCGCGCAGCGTACCCAGTTGTTGCTGGAACAGCACAGTTTGCAGACGCGGCAGATGATCTTCGAGGCGTTTTTTACGGTCGGTATTGAAGAAGAACTCGGCATCCGCCAGACGCGGGCGCACCACTTTTTCGTTACCGGAGATAATCTGCTGCGGATCTTTCGATTCGATGTTAGCGACGAAGATAAAGTTCGGCAGCAGTTTGCCGTCATTGCCATACACCGGGAAGTACTTCTGGTCACCTTTCATGGTGTAAACCAGCGCTTCCGCCGGAACGGCGAGGAATTTCTCTTCGAACTTCGCGGTCAGCACCACCGGCCATTCCACCAGCGAGGTCACTTCTTCCAGCAGGCTGTCGCTCAGATCGGCATTACCGCCAATCTTACGCGCCGCTTCTTCAGCATCCGCTTTGATTTTCGCTTTACGCGCGTCGTAATCGGCGATCACTTTGCCGCGCTCCAGCAGAATTTGCGGGTACTGATCGGCGTTATCGATGGTGAACTCCGGCTCGCCCATAAAGCGGTGGCCGCGAATCACGCGATCGGACTGAATACCCAGAATGGTTGCCGGAATAACGGTGTCGCCCAGCAGCAGCGTAACGGTATGAACCGGACGAACAAACGTCACATCCGACGCGCCCCAGCGCATCAGTTTCGGGATCGGCAGCTTGCCAAGCGAGTTAGCAATCATGTTCGGCAGCAGCGTTTCCACGCTTTCGCCTTTGACATGCGCACGATAGAGCAGCCATTCACCTTTGTCGGTGGTCAGACGCTCGGCCTGATCGACAGTGATACCGCAACCACGCGCCCAACCTTCAGCCGCTTTGCTCGGCTTACCTTCCGCGTCAAACGCCTGGGCAATTGCCGGGCCGCGTTTTTCAACTTCGCGATCCGGCTGGGAAGCCGCCAGTTTCGCGACTTTTACCGCCAGACGGCGCGGCGCGGCGAACCACTGCACGTCGCCATGGGTGACACCCGCCGCATCCAGCTCAGCAGTAACGTTGGCAGCGAAGGACTCGGCCAGGCTGCGCAGGGCTTTTGGTGGCAGCTCTTCGGTGCCGATTTCCACCAGGAAAGTTTTCTCAGACATGGCCGCCTCTTATTTATTTCTGTTACACATCGGGAAGCCAAGGGCTTCACGGGAAGCGTAATACGCTTCAGCCACTGCTTTGGTCAGCGTGCGGATGCGCAGAATATAGCGCTGACGTTCCGTCACGGAGATGGCTTTACGCGCATCCAGCAGGTTGAAGCTATGGGCGGCCTTCAGAATGCGCTCGTAGGCAGGCAGCGGCAGCGGGTTTTCCAGCGCCAGCAGCTGCTGCGCTTCTTTTTCATACTGCTCGAAGCAGGTGAACAGGAAGTCGACATCCGCGTATTCGAAGTTGTAAGTGGATTGCTCCACTTCGTTTTGATGGAACACGTCGCCGTAAGTGGTTTTACCCAGCGGGCCGTCGCTCCAGACCAGGTCGTAAACACTGTCCACGCCCTGAATGTACATCGCCAGACGTTCCAGACCGTAGGTGATTTCACCGGTAACCGGTTTACACTCCAGACCGCCAACTTGCTGGAAGTAGGTAAACTGCGTCACTTCCATGCCGTTCAGCCACACTTCCCAGCCCAGACCCCAGGCACCCAGCGTCGGGTTTTCCCAGTTGTCTTCCACGAAACGAATATCGTGAATGGTCGGATCCATACCCAGCTCTTTCAGTGACCCGAGGTACAGCTCCTGAATGTTATCCGGAGACGGTTTAATCACCACCTGGAACTGATAATAGTGCTGTAAACGGTTCGGGTTTTCGCCATAGCGTCCATCGGTCGGACGGCGGGAAGGTTGCACATACGCGGTTGCCATCGGTTCTGGCCCCAGCGCGCGCAGGCTGGTCATTGGGTGCGATGTACCGGCGCCCACTTCCATGTCCAGAGGTTGAACAATGGTACAGCCCTGACGAGCCCAATAATCCTGTAAGGTCAGGATCAGACCCTGAAAGGTCCTGGTATCAAACTTTTGCATATTCTTTCGTGCTGGATACGTGTGGATTTAAAGGAAGCGCCCAGTATACCCGCTGGCTGCAAGATATACAGTACGAAACGGGTTTGTTTAAGGAAAATTGGGGAAAGCACGCGCCGTCGGGCGGGAATCTGGCGGTTTAGCGCATCGAAAGGTGTAAAAATTGGCCTTCCGCGTCAAAAGTGCAGACAAAGGCTTCCCGGCGCGGCGTCATGCCCCGCATTTCATAGCTGCCCTGAAATTGTTCAAAGCCAGTGACATCAATTTGCTGTACGCCGGTGTTGTAACGGCGAGCGGCGTTTTGTCTGCACAAATTTTCCATATCCAGCGAATGTTCGGGGCCGGGTCTGGCTTTTTGCGCTTGCTGCGCGGGAATATCTGCAGAGGCGCTGCAGCCAGCTAATAGCAGCACCAGCGCGGGGACAATACACTTCATCATTTTTATCACTGCCTGCTCGCGGGCTGTTATTTTTAAAGGCGGGGAACGCAAATTTTGCAAATCTGCGCAAAACGCACAAGCAAGAGCGGTAAAACTCAGAATTATCTAATGAGATGGGCGGATAATCTTACAGTCTGAGGGAGTTGTCTTTAACGTGAACACAGAGGAACTGATGCAGTCGAAAATTTACTGGATAGATAATCTGCGAGGGATAGCCTGTTTAATGGTAGTGATGATCCATACCACTACCTGGTACATTACCAATCCTGCCAGTATTACCACTTTCGACTGGAATATCGCCAATATCCTCAACTCCGCTTCACGCGTCAGCGTGCCGCTGTTTTTTATGATTTCCGGCTACCTCTTTTTTGGCGAACGCAGCGCACAGCCGCGCCACTTCTTGCGCATCGCGCTTTGTCTGGTGTTCTACAGCCTTATCGCCCTGCTCTATATCGTGCTGTTCACCTCGATTAACAGCGAGCTGTCGTTGAAAAACCTGCTGCAAAAACCGGTGTTTTATCACCTGTGGTTTTTCTTCGCCATTATCGTCATTTACCTGGTGTCGCCATTGATTCAGGTGAAAGCGCTCAGCGGCAAAATGTTGCTGGCATTAGTGGTGGTGATTGGCATTGTGGCCAACCCGAATACGGTGCCGCAGAAAATCGGCGGTTTTGAGTGGCTGCCGGTCAATCTTTATATTGGCGGGGATACGTTTTACTACATTCTGTACGGCATGCTGGGGCGCGCTATCGGCATGATGGAGACGCAAAAACGGGCATTAAGCTGGGCCTGCGCCGCCCTGTTTTTAGCTGCGGTGTTTGTGATTTCACGCGGTACGCTCAATGAGCTGAAATGGCGCGGCAATTTCGCCGATACCTGGTATCTCTACTGCGGGCCGATGGTCTTTCTTTGCGCCATCGCGCTGTTTACGCTCATCAAAAACACGCTGAATAGCCGCACGCTGCCGGGGCTGACGCTGATTTCTCACCATTCGCTGGGTATTTACGGTTTTCACGCGCTGATTATTCACGCCCTGCGCACGCGCGGCGTTGAAATCCACGCTTCACCGCTGCTCGATATAGTATGGATTTTCACTGCCACGCTGCTGGCGAGCCTGGCGCTGTCGATGCTGGTGCAACGCCTCGACAAACGCCGTTTCGTCAGTTAATGGCACGCTGGCGCGCACGCTGTAGCTGGCGCGGCGAGGAGAAACCGGCGGCAAGTGCGGCCTGCTCGGTGCCGCGCCCTTGCAACAGATACTGTTCGGCAATCACCAGCCGCAGCTGCTCCAGATAATCACGCACGCTGATCCCGAGATGTTGCTGGAACAGGCGCGTTAAATGTCGGGGGCTGACGTGCGCCCGCTCGGCAATGTCGCTCAGTTGCCAGGCTTTTTGCGGCTCCGCCGTCAACGCATCTTGTGCGCGATGCACCGCCGGATGCAGGTGGTTACGGTAGCGCAGCCACGGTGAAATTTGCGGATCTTCCCCGGAACGGCGGAACCAGACCACCATTTCCCGCGCTACCGCCAGCGCCGTCTCCGGCCCGCAAAACCGGTTAATCAGATGCAGCGCCAGATCAATACCGGAGGTGATGCCCGCACTGGTCCAGATGCTGCGATCCTCAATGAAAATACGGTTCTCTTTAACCAGCGCCGCAGGTGCCACCGCGCGTAAACGGGCAATGACATCATGGTGAGTGGTGCACTGAATGCCGTTCATCAGACCGGCCTTCGCCGCCAGCACTGCGCCGGAACAGACGCACATCAACGTAATGCTCTGGCTGTGGATCAGCGGTTGCAGGCGCATCAGCCAGTGCCGCACCGCGTTCGCCTGCGGCGTATCAAATAACCGTGAGGAATCTGACACACCTGGCAGCACCAGCAGGCTGCCTTCCGGCAAGGTATCCGGTAGCGGTGCAATATTTCCCATCGTCAGGCCAATCGAGGTCGACACACTCGCTTCCGGCCCAACGTAGTGCAGGCGAAAAGCGTTACCTGCCAGCGCGAAGGTTTCCGCCGGGCCGGTCATATCCAGCGCCAGAACGCCGGGCAACATCACAAACCAGACATCTGTGGTCATTACAGTTCCAGAATTTCGTGGACGGTTTTAATGGCAGCGAAGCGGCCTTCCAGCACGGTTTCAGTGCGGTGGCGCAGCGCGTTGCAATCCAGCGTAACCCCTTTATGTGTCATCGGGAAGGTCAGTGTCGCTTCGCTGACAAAGGTCACGCGATACCCCAGATCCGATGCGACGCGCGCGGTGGTTTCACAGCACTGCTCGGTGCGAATACCGCAAATAATCAGGTGGTTGATGTCGCGGCTGCGCAGCCAGTGATCGAGCCCGGTATCGGTAAACGCATTGTGCACATGCTTATAAAACGTTACGGCGGCGCGGTGTTGCAGGAAGGGCATCGGCGTGACAAAACCGCTCTCCAGCGAAAACGGCCCGCTATCGGCGACATGAAAGATATCGACTACCGGTACGCCACGTGCTTCACAGCCAGCGATAAGCGTGGAGATGGCCTGCTGAAACGCGGCGAAATCCGTATCTTGCCAGTAGTCACGATGGAAAAAAGATTGCTGTGTGTCGATGTTAATCAGCGCGGTGCGGGACATTTCAGGACTCCTTGCTCAGTAGGGTTAACGCTATTGTGGCAAGGAGTTTTGCGCCTGCTAAGACCAAAAAAGGACAACATCATGGTGATTCCAGCCCACCTGAACAGCGGGCCGGATAAGCAGGAAAAATCAGGACATCAGCGGCAGTAGCTGCTGATAGATACGGCGGAACGTTTCGCGGCGTGGCGCGTAATGAGCATGTCGGGTGGCATCCGGTGCGTGCTGTTGCTCAACCGGCAGTTGCGGCAGTAGCGTCGCCAGAGGCGTTTGCGGATTGACGGCAATTTGCGCCAGCCGCGCCGCGCCAAGCGCTGGCCCAACATCACCGCCGGTGCGGTAATCGAGCTGCAATCCGCTGATATCCGCCAGCATTTGCCGCCACCATGCGCTGCGCGCACCACCTCCGATAAGCGTAATGCTCTGCGGCGTGACGCCACAGGCGTGGACGACATCCATACCATCCGCCAGCGCGAAACCGACACCTTCCAGCACGGCGCGGGCAAGTTCTTCGCGGCCATGCTGATGCGTCAGACCAAAGAACACGCCTTTCGCCTGTGGGTTGTTATGCGGCGTACGCTCGCCGGAAAGGTAGGGTAAAAACCACAGATCCCCGGCGTTATCGTCCGCCTGTTGCGCGGCGTTAATCAATGCCGGAACTGACTCCAGCCCCGTTAGCTTCGCCGCCCAGTCCAGGCACGACGCCGCGCTAAGCATTACCGACATCAAATGCCAGCGGCCAGGCAGCGCGTGACAAAAACTGTGTACCGCGCTTTCGGGTTTACTGAGGAACCCTTCGCTGACGGCAAAATAGACCCCGGATGTGCCCAGTGACAACATCGCCTGGCCTGCGTCTGCCATACCGACGCCAACGGCACCGGCGGCGTTATCTCCGCCGCCCGCGACAACCGGAACGACGGGCATCGCCCAGCGCCGGGCGATCTCGGGTAACAGTTCGCCGGTAATTTCGCTGCCTTCAAACAGCGCAGGCATATGCGCACGTGAAAGCGAGCAGGCAGCCAGCATGTCATCGCTCCAGTCGCGTTTCGCCACATCCAGCCACATGGTTCCCGCCGCGTCGGACATGTCGCTGGCGAATACGCCAGACATTTTCAAACGCAGAAAATCTTTAGGCAGCAAGACCTTCGCCACACGAGCAAATATTTCTGGCTCGTGACGCTGCACCCACAAAAGTTTCGGCGCGGTAAAACCGGGCATCATCAGGTTGCCGGTAATCGCACAGGAATTTTTGACCTTTTCTTCCAGCAGCGCGCACTCTTCGCCGCAGCGACCGTCATTCCACAGAATGGCCGGACGCAACACCTGGTTATCTTTATCAAGCAGCGTCGCGCCGTGCATCTGCCCGGCGAGGCCCAACGCTTTTACTTGCTGTAACGAATGCGCCTCGCCCAATGCCAGAATGGCACGGTCCGTCGCCTGCCACCACGCTTCGGGATCTTGCTCCGACCACAGCGGGTGCGGTCGCGACACGCTGAGTTTTTCCGTATGCGAGGCCAGCACCTCGCCCTGCTCACCGAGCAGAATCGCCTTCACGCCAGAGGTGCCGAGATCGATCCCGATATACATAGTGACCACTCCTTTTTAGTGCGCCGCGTTATCGGCGGCGCAGAACGGTTTACTTATCAAACAGGTAGTAGTTAACCAGGTTTTCCAGTTGCTCCTGATGACCGCTCTGGTGGCGCGGTGCCAGGTTCTGCTGTTCAGCGTACTTCGCCAGCTCCGCGAGGCTAAGCTGCCCCTGCAAAATTTGCTGGCCCAGCTCACCATTCCAGCCCGCATAGCGTTTCGCTACGCGTTTATCCAGCTCGCCCTCTTCCACCATGCGAGCCGCCACTTTCAGCGCCAGCGCCATGGTGTCCATCGCGCCAATATGACCATAGAAAAGGTCGTATTTATCGGTGCTCTGACGGCGTACTTTGGCGTCAAAATTCAGGCCGCCGGTAGTGAAACCACCCGCTTTGAGGATTTCATACATCACCAGCGCGTTCTCTTCGACGCTGTTCGGGAACTGGTCGGTATCCCAGCCGAGCTGCGGGTCGCCGCGGTTCGCATCCACTGAACCAAACAGCCCCAGCGCGATGGCCGTGGCGATTTCATGATGGAAGGAGTGACCGGCAAGTGTGGCGTGGTTGGCTTCGATGTTCAGTTTAATCTCTTTCTCCAGACCAAACTGTTTCAGGAACCCATAAACGGTAGCGGCGTCATAATCGTACTGGTGCTTGGTCGGTTCCTGCGGTTTCGGTTCGATAAGCAACGTGCCGCGAAAACCGATTTTGTGTTTGTGCTCCACCACCATATGCATGAAGCGGCCAATCTGTTCGCGCTCCTGGCGCAGATCGGTATTCAACAAGGTTTCATAACCCTCGCGACCGCCCCACAGCACGTAGTTTTCGCCACCAAGTTTGTGAGTGGCGTTCATGGCGGTCACCACCTGCGTCGCCGCCCAGCTGAATACTTCCGGGTCCGGGTTGGTCGCCGCGCCCGCACCATAGCGCGGGTTGGTAAAGCAGTTCGCCGTGCCCCATAACAGCTTCACGCCGCTCTGCTGCTGTTTTTCCGCCAGCACGTCCACCATCTGCGCAAAATTGTTCAGATACTCTTTCAGCGACGCGCCTTCCGGCGAAACGTCCACATCGTGGAAGCAGTAATAGGGCACATTGAGTTTATGAAAAAACTCAAACGCGACATCGGCTTTACGCTTCGCCATCGCAATGGCTTCGCCAGGCTGTTGCCATGGGCGATCGAAGGAGCCCACACCAAACATATCTGCGCCGTTCCAGCAGAAGGTATGCCAGTAGCAGGCAGCAAAACGCAGGTGATCTTCCATGCGCTTACCGAGCACTAGCTCATCCGGATTGTAATGACGAAACGCTAAAGGATTCGTGGTTTTTGGACCTTCAAAACGAATCCGATCCAGCTGGTCGAAATAAGCTTGCATAATGAGCTCCATTGGCGAGTGTACAAATCTGACGTTAATACTGGATTCTCTCTCTGACTCGCTCAATTACGTTATTTCACACTGCTATTAAGAGAATGCACAAACGTGCGCTGGCTCGCAAAATAATGATATCAGCGGCTGCGAGGCGCCTTCCTGTTTTTTATGCAAAATCGGTTTTGCTTTTTTTAAAATAAGATCGCGGTCATAAATCAGCAAATAAACCAAAAAACGTAATGCCCGGATAAAAATCTGTAATTGCCAGAGAAGAATTCTGCGTTAAGAATTTGCTCGTCTATAGCAGTGCATGTTTCTTTTATCTCGCCCTTCACCCTACAAAAGGTATTACTATTATGAAGATAAAGAACCTTTGCCTTACACTCTGCGCCTCCCTGCTGCTGGCAAGCGCTTTCGGCCATGCCAAAGAGGTGAAAATCGGCATGGCGATTGACGATTTGCGCCTTGAACGCTGGCAAAAAGACCGCGATATCTTTGTGAAAAAAGCCGAGTCGCTCGGTGCTAACGTGTTTGTTCAATCCGCAAACGGAAATGAAGAAACGCAGATGTCGCAAATTGAAAATATGATCAACCGTGGCGTCGACGTACTGGTTATTATTCCCTACAACGGCCAGGTGTTAAGTAACGTAATAAAAGAAGCCAAACAGGAAGGAATTAAAGTCCTGGCTTACGATCGCATGATTAATAATGCCGATATCGATTTCTATATCTCTTTCGATAATGAAAAAGTCGGGGAATTACAGGCGCAAAGCCTGGTAAGCAAAGTCCCGCAGGGAAATTACTTTTTAATGGGCGGATCGCCGGTAGATAATAACGCCAAGTTATTCCGCGCCGGGCAAATGAAGGTATTAAAACCCTATATTGATAGCGGGAAAATTAAAATTGTCGGCGATCAATGGGTCGATGGCTGGTTACCGGAAAACGCGCTGAAGATTATGGAAAACGCCCTCACCGCCAACAATAACAAAATTGATGCGGTGGTTGCTTCCAACGATGCCACCGCTGGCGGCGCGATTCAGGCGCTGAGCGCCCAGGGTCTGGCCGGAAAAGTGGCGATTTCGGGCCAGGATGCCGACCTCGCAGGGGTGAAACGGTTGATTAACGGCAGCCAGACCATGACGGTCTATAAGCCAATCACCCAACTGGCGAATACGGCGGCGGAAATCGCTGTCGAACTGGGTAATGGCAAAACGCCAAAAGCGGACGCTTCACTGAATAACGGCCTGAAAGATGTCCCTGCCCGCCTGTTGACGCCAATTGAAGTCACCAAAGACAACATCGACGCTACTGTCATCAAAGACGGCTTCCATCAGAAAAATCAGCTCTAAAACCGTCGGCGCGCCTGCGGGCGCGTCGGCTGCCATCTCTTTCAGGCGCTGTATATCAGCGAATGACGTGGAGCAGCCATGCCTTATTTACTTGAAATGAAAAATATCACCAAAACTTTTGGTGTCGTAAAGGCGATAGATAACGTCAGCCTGCACCTTAACGCGGGTGAGGTGCTCTCGCTGTGCGGTGAGAACGGTTCGGGTAAATCCACGCTGATGAAAGTGCTGTGTGGGATTTACCCGGCTGGCAGTTACGAGGGAGAAATTATTTTTGCGGGCGAAACCCTGCAAGCCAGCCATATCCGCGACACCGAGCGGAAAGGTATCGCCATCATTCACCAGGAGCTGGCGCTGGTGAAACATTTAACCGTGCTGGAAAACATTTTCCTCGGTACGGAAATCACGCGTCACGGCGTGATGGATTACGACCAAATGACACTGCGCTGCGAAAAATTGCTCAAACAGGTGAGCCTGTCGATTTCGCCGGATACCCGGGTGGGCGATTTAGGGCTCGGGCAACAGCAACTGGTCGAAATCGCCAAAGCGCTGAACAAACAGGTGCGGCTGCTTATCCTTGATGAACCCACCGCTTCGCTGACCGAGCAGGAAACCGCCGTGTTGCTGGATATCATCCGCGACCTGCGCAACCACGATATCGCCTGCGTTTACATTTCCCACAAGCTGAATGAAGTCAAAGCGATATCGGACACCATCTGCGTTATCCGTGATGGCAAGCATATCGGTACGCGTGATGCCGCTGGCATGAGCGAAGACGACATCATCACGATGATGGTAGGTCGCGAACTGACCGCGCTCTACCCCAATGAACCGCATGCGACAGGCGAGGAGATCCTGCGCGTTGAACATCTTACCGCCTGGCATCCGGTAAACCGCCATATCAAACGGGTGAACGATATTTCATTCAGCCTGAAGCGCGGCGAGATCCTTGGCATCGCCGGGCTGGTCGGCGCAGGGCGGACCGAAGCGGTGCAGTGCCTGTTTGGCGTCTGGCCGGGGCGCTGGGAAGGGCAAATTTTCCTTGATGGCAAAGCGGTACAGATTCACAACTGCCAGCAGGCTATCGACTTTGGCATTGCCATGGTGCCGGAAGACCGCAAAAAAGACGGCATCGTGCCGGTGATGGCGGTGGGTAAGAACATCACGCTGGCGGCGCTTAACCAGTTTACCGGCGTGTTAAGCAGCCTGGACGATGCCGCCGAACAGGCGTGCATTTTACAGTCGCTGCAGCGGCTAAAAGTGAAAACGTCTTCCCCGGAGCTGGCAATCGGCCGCCTGAGCGGGGGCAACCAGCAAAAGGCGATTCTCGCCCGCTGCCTGTTACTCAACCCGCGCATCCTGATCCTCGATGAACCCACGCGCGGTATCGATATCGGCGCGAAATACGAAATCTACAAACTGATTAACCAATTAGTGCAGCAGGGGATCGCCGTCATCGTTATCTCATCCGAGCTTCCCGAAGTGCTGGGATTAAGCGATCGGGTGCTGGTGATGCATGAAGGCAAGCTAAAAGCCGATCTCATCAATCGTAATCTGACCCAGGAGCAGGTCATGGAAGCGGCGCTGAGGAGCGAACATCATGTCGAAAAGCAACCCGTCTGAAATTAAATTAACTACCGCCTCACCAGGGGCTTTTTCCGCGCTGAAGTCCCTTAACTTACAAGTATTTGTGATGATTGCCGCCATTGTGGTGATCATGCTGTTTTTCACCGGCATGACCGATGGCGCCTACCTGAGCGCGCGTAATATCTCTAACCTGCTGCGCCAAACCGCGATCACCGGCATCCTGGCGGTGGGAATGGTGTTTGTCATTATCTCTGCCGAAATTGACCTCTCCGTTGGCTCCATGATGGGGTTGCTCGGCGGTGCGGCGGCGATTTTCGATGTCTGGCTGGGCTGGCCGCTGCCGCTAACCGTGGCGGTAACACTGGTGCTCGGCCTGCTGCTTGGCGCCTGGAACGGCTGGTGGGTGGCGTATCGCAAAGTCCCTTCATTTATCGTCACGCTGGCCGGGATGCTGGCTTTTCGCGGCGTGCTGATCGGCATTACTAACGGCACCACAGTTTCCCCCACCAGCGCGGCAATGTCGCAGATTGGCCAAAGCTATCTACCAGACGGCGTAGGTTTCGGCGTAGGCTTGCTGGGCCTGGTGGCTTTTGTACTCTGGCAGTGGCGCGGGCGTATGCGTCGGCAGACGCTGGGGCTGGCAACGTCACCCTCATCAACAGCGGTTGGACGTCAGGCAATTATCGCAGTGATCGTGCTGGGAGCCATTTGGCTGCTGAATGATTACCGGGGTGTCCCCACTCCGGTACTGGTGCTGGCGTTTTTACTGCTGGCGGGCATGTTTATGGCGACGCGCACCGCGTTTGGCCGCCGTATTTACGCTATTGGCGGCAACCTGGAAGCGGCACGGCTTTCCGGCATTAACGTCGAGCGCACCAAACTTGCGGTATTTGCCATTAACGGATTGATGGTGGCGATTGCCGGTTTGATCCTCAGTTCGCGCCTCGGGGCAGGCTCACCTTCCGCCGGAAACATCGCCGAACTGGACGCCATTGCCGCTTGTGTGATTGGCGGCACCAGCCTTGCAGGCGGTATTGGTAGCGTCGCGGGTGCGGTAATGGGCGCGTTTATTATGGCGTCGCTGGATAACGGCATGAGCATGATGGATGTGCCGACGTTCTGGCAATACATCGTCAAAGGGGCCATTTTGCTGCTGGCTGTGTGGATGGATTCCGCCACCAAACGGCGGGCCTGAAAATTGTGAATTAAGGCGCGATCACACGGCCGGATCTTTTTTATTCATCAGTTTGATGAATATGATAATGAGATCGGATGGAAAGTCAGGAAGCAAACCAACATGTTTGAGAAGCGCCATCGCATCACATTGTTATTTAATGCCAATAAAGCCTACGACCGCCAGGTTGTCGAAGGGGTCGGCGAGTATTTGCAAGCCTCGCAATCCGAGTGGGATATTTTCATTGAAGAGGATTTTCGCGCCCGCATTGAAAATATCAAAGAGTGGCTGGGCGATGGCGTGATCGCCGATTATGACGATCGGGACATTGAGCGTCTGCTGGCGGATGTCGACGTGCCAATTGTCGGCGTGGGCGGCTCTTATCACACCCCGGAGCACTACCCGCCGGTGCATTACATCGCGACCGACAACTACGCGCTGGTGGAGAGCGCGTTTTTGCATCTGAAAGAGAAAGGCGTGCACCGTTTTGCGTTCTACGGCCTGCCGTCCTCCAGCGGCAAACGTTGGGCGGCAGAACGTGAGCACGCCTTCTGCCAGTTAGTGGCGCAAGAAAAGTACCGTGGCGTGGTTTACCAGGGGCTGACCACCGCGCCTGAGAACTGGCAACATGCGCAAAACCGGCTGGCGGACTGGCTGCAAACGCTGCCGCCGCAGACCGGCATTATCGCCGTGACCGACGCCCGAGCACGTCATGTTCTGCAAGTGTGTGACCATTTACATATTCCGGTGCCGGAAAAACTGTGCGTGATTGGCATCGATAACGAAGAACTCACCCGTTATCTCTCGCGCGTTGCGCTCTCTTCCGTGGCACAGGGAACCCGGCAAATGGGCTACCAGGCGGCGAAGCTGCTGCATCGTCTGCTGGATAACGAAACCATGCCGTTACAACGGTTGCTGGTGCCACCGGTACGCGTGGTGGCGCGGCGCTCGACGGATTACCGCTCGCTGAACGACCCGGCGGTGATTCAGGCGATGCATTACATTCGCAATCACGCCTGTAAAGGCATCAAAGTGGATCAGGTGCTGGATGCCGTTGGCATCTCGCGTTCCAACCTGGAAAAGCGCTTTAAAGAAGAGGTCGGTGAGACGATTCACGCGGTAATTCATGCGGAGAAACTGGAAAAGGCGCGTAGCCTGCTGATATCAACGTCGCTCTCGATCAATGAAATCTCACAGATGTGCGGCTACCCGTCGCTGCAATATTTCTATTCGGTGTTTCGTAAAGAGTACGACAGCACACCAAAAGACTATCGCGACCGCTATAGCGAAATCCTTATCTAGCACAAAGAAAAACGCCTTCCGGCTGGAAGGCGTTTACAGAGCTGATATTACATATGGGCGGCGATTAACTGCTGATTGTCCTGATACATGGCAAACAGGTAGTTGTTGTAACTCTCGCCACGGGTTGAGTAACCCTTCAGCTTGTGAATCATGTTGGTCGCCGTCACTTCCTGATCCGCTTTACGCAGCTGCGCACGGGATTTACGGAATGACGCATAGGCCGTGTGCGTATTCAGGTTGGTGACGTAAGCATCCACCGATTCCTGCAGGGAGTTAAAGTGAGAGTAACCTTTCACTTTGCCAGCCCCGTTTTTACAGGCACCTTTCGCACATTTCATGCCAAACAGATTGTTGTTGGTACGCGCCAGTTTTGACGTGCCCCAACCACTTTCCGCTGCCGCCATAGTCGCAACCATGCTGTCCGGGATAATGTCTACACGCTCCAGCAGGGCGTTCCATGGAATACGGCGCGTATTCCCGTTCCAGCTGATTTTGTAGCGTTGAGTAATATCCTTCAGACGCGCGCGCTCGGCAGGCGACCATTGGCTATTGTACTGTTTTGACAGCAACCAGTTACGCTCGGCGGTAATCGCAGAGTTTTTACTGGTGATATAAGGCATTACCGTCCGGAGAAACGCTTTTTTCCTTGGTGTTCCGGAAGGGTATTTTCGCAAATCAGGAAGTGAACTACTTTTTACACTATTGCGAGAATACTCTTGTTTACTGCTTGCCTGTTTTTTTACGCTTGCCTTAGTGACGTGGGCTTTGTGACTCGCTGTTTCTGTGTGCGTCTTCGCCAGCACCCCACCTGAAAATATCAAGGTGGAAAACATGAGTATCGTGGCCCCAAGTCGTCGCATGGGTATCGATATCATTAGGTCTCCTGGTCGGATATGAACATTCCAACACCTTCTTTTTTGCATGATTTTGAGAGCTGAATCTCAAATCATACCAAAAATAGCCTGCAAGAGCACGTACAGAAATAATCCAATTCTGAAATCATGTCACCAGGAAACTGCACACAAAACGGACAATCTCTTATAAATGTGGCGGTTATCGCAAATCTAAACCGACAATCTATGCGCGATCGCTCACCCTGCGCCCTCCTCCCTGGCGATTACGACCAGGGAGGAGTTTCCCCGGTAAACGGAGTGGCAAACTGGGGAAAATCGCCATCACTGGGACATCCAATGAAACACTCCGCGTTTTTACTGCTGTTGCTTCCCGGCATCGCTCTCGCCGACTGGTCCGCCGCTGGTTTTCCCCCTTTAACTGACGACGGCACCGGCCTCTGGCGCAGCCAGGCCGCGCTGAAAAAAGGCGAGCATCCAATCGCGTTACAGCAGGGTCAGCAGTGCTGGCAGCCCGCCAGCGGCATCAAGCTGAACCAAATGCTTTCGTTGAAGCCTTGCAGCGGCAGTGCGCCGCAGTGGCGGATATTCCGTGATGGCGATTACCAGATACAGCTCGATACCCGCTCCGGCACACCAACGTTGCTGCTCAGTGTCAAAAGCGAGGCCAGCGATACGCCTGCCAAACTAGCGCGCCAGTGTCCGGTGCGTGACGATAAGCCGCTGACCGTGCCTGTTGGCAACACCTTCCCGGAAGGCAGCCTGGTACGCGATTTCTACAGCCAGCAAACCGCCACGGTACGCGACGGGAAAATCACCCTGCAACCCGCAGCGGAAAGTGACGGTCTTCTGCTGCTGGAAAAAGCGCAAACGCAGGGTGCAGCTCCATTCGAGTGGCATAACGCCACGGTCTATTTCGTGCTTACCGATCGCTTTGTGAATGGTAATCCCGCCAATGACAACAGCTACGGGCGGCATAAAGATGGGATGCAGGAGATTGGCACTTTTCACGGCGGCGACCTGCAAGGGCTAACCAGCAAACTGGATTACTTGCAGCAACTGGGGGTCAACGCGTTATGGATAAGTTCGCCGCTGGAGCAGATCCACGGCTGGGTTGGCGGTGGTACAAAAGGGGATTTCCCCCACTATGCCTACCACGGTTATTACACGCAGGACTGGACACGCCTCGACGCCAACATGGGCAGCGAAGACGATCTGCGTAAACTAGTTGATGAAGCGCACCAGCGCGGCATTCGCGTGCTGTTTGACGTGGTGATGAATCACACCGGCTATGCGACGCTGGCCGATATGCAAACCTTCCAGTTCGGCGCGCTGTATCTGAAAGACGAGGAGCGCAAGAAAATCCTCGGCGAGCACTGGACAGACTGGCGTCCCGCCGCCGGGCAAAGCTGGCACAGCTTCAATGATTACATCAACTTTAGCGATAAAACCGCCTGGCAGAACTGGTGGGGCAAAAACTGGATCCGCACTGATATCGGCGATTATGACAACCCCGGTTTTGACGACCTCACCATGTCGCTGGCGTTTTTGCCGGATCTGAAAACCGAATCCACCACCCCTTCCGGGCTGCCGGTGTTTTATCGCCACAAACCGGATACGCGCGCACGCGAAATCGCAGGGTTTACACCGCGCGATTACCTTACTCATTGGCTCAGCGAGTGGGTGCGCGAGTACGGCATTGACGGTTTTCGCGTTGATACGGCTAAACATGTCGAGCTGGCAGCCTGGCAACAATTAAAAACGCAGGCCACGGCGGCGCTCGCCGAATGGAAAAAGGCCAATCCGCAGAAAAAAATCGATGACGCCCCTTTCTGGATGACCGGCGAATCCTGGGGCCACGGTGTGATGCAGAGTGATTACTACCACCATGGCTTTGATGCGATGATCAATTTTGACTATCAGCAACAGGCCGCCGACGCGGTATCGTGTCTGGCGAATATGGATACTGTCTGGCAACAGATGGCCGACAAATTGCAAAGCTTTAATGTACTGAGCTATCTCTCCTCGCACGATACCCGCTTGTTCCGCGAGGGCGGCCAGCAAGCCGCAGAGCTTTTGCTGCTCGCCCCCGGCGCGGTGCAGATCTTTTACGGTGATGAAAGCGCGCGGCCGTTTGGCCCGACAGGATCCGATCCGCTACAAGGTACGCGATCGGATATGAACTGGCAGGATCTCGACGGTAAAAGTGCCGCCGGCCTGCGGCACTGGCAAACATTGGGCCAGTTCCGCGCGCGCCACCCGGCGCTGGGCATGGGCAAACAGACCACGCTTACGCTGCCGCAGGGCTACGGTTTTGTGCGTGAACAGGGTGATGACAAAGTGATGGTGGTCTGGGCGGGCGCGGCTCGCCACTGAGCCATAAAACAAATATCAGCACAATATATCGCTAAACCGCTATCGATAAGAATTAAGAGTGGAAAAGGCGCATCGGCGGCGATTTGCACCTCGCCGTCCGGAACGCTATGGTTAGCCACTTTGATCCGCAGCCCGACAGAGCAGTAGCGATGACATTTTCACTTTTCGGCGACAAATTTACCCGCCATGCAGGCATTACGCGCCTGATGGAGGATCTCAACGACGGTTTACGCACCCCTGGCGCTATCATGCTCGGCGGCGGTAATCCGGCACAAATCCCGGCGATGACCGATTACTTCCACAACCTGCTTGCAGACATGGTGGAAAACGGCAAAGCGACTGATGCGCTGTGCAATTATGACGGCCCGCAGGGTAAAACGGAGCTACTGACGGCGCTGGCAGGTATGCTGCGTGAAGAGTTAGGTTGGGATATTGAGCCACAGAATATTGCACTAACAAACGGCAGCCAGAGCGCGTTTTTCTACTTGTTCAACCTGTTTGCTGGCCGTCGCGCCGATGGAAGCACCAGAAAAGTGCTTTTCCCGCTGGCACCGGAGTACATCGGCTATGCCGATTCCGGGCTGGAAGAAGATCTGTTTGTCTCCGCACGCCCCAATATTGAACTGCTGCCGGACGGGCAGTTTAAGTACCATGTCGATTTTGAACACCTGCATATTGGCGAAGAGACCGGCATGATCTGCGTCTCACGCCCGACCAACCCCACCGGCAACGTGATCACCGACGAAGAGCTGATGAAGCTGGATGTGCTGGCGAATCAGCACAACATTCCGCTGGTGATTGATAACGCTTACGGCGTCCCTTTCCCGGGCATTATCTTTAGCGAAGCGCGCCCGTTGTGGAATCCGAACATTATTCTGTGCATGAGCCTGTCGAAGCTGGGCCTGCCGGGCAGCCGCTGCGGCATCATCATCGCCAGCGAAAAAATCATCTCCGCCATTCGCAATATGAACGGCATTATCAGCCTCGCGCCAGGCGGCATTGGCCCGGCGATGATGTGCGAAATGATTAAGCGTAAAGATTTGCTGCGCCTCTCTGAAGAGGTGATCAAACCGTTTTATTACCAGCGGGTACAGGAAACGATCGCCACGCTGCGTCGCTATTTACCGGAAGAGCGCTGCCTTATTCACAAACCGGAAGGGGCGATTTTCCTCTGGCTGTGGTTTAAAGACCTGCCGATCAGCACCGAGCTGCTGTATCAACGGCTGAAAAAACGCGGCGTGCTGATGGTGCCTGGCGACTACTTCTTCCCGGGGCTGGATAAACCCTGGCCGCACACGCATCAGTGCATGCGCATGAACTATGTGCCGGAGCCGGAGCTTATCGAAGCGGGCGTGAAGATCCTTGCCGAAGAGATTGAAAAAGCCTGGCAGGAAAACTAAAGCAAACATGCTGAATTAAGCCCTCTGTCGAGGGCTTTTTTTATCACTAACGAAAACGGGCGCATCAGTATCGAGTTTGCTTTGCCTGACGCCTGCGGATTTAACGCGCGCAGAACCGGCAGCAGCTTTTCTTTACGGTTGGCGGGTTTTCCGCTGCTTTGCGCCATTCACACCGATTTGCTGGCTAGAGCCGCTGGCTTTGTAGCCGGTTCTCGCGAAGTTGTGCCGGGTTTATGCAACGCAGCGCGTTGGTCGGGCAGGCTTCGACACAGGCCGGGCCGTTTTCGCGATGCTGGCACAGATCGCACTTCAGCGCCTGCGCCCGGTTCTCAACGCGCATCACCTGCATAGCACCAAACGGGCAGGCAATCATGCAGCTTTTGCAGCCGATACAGCGCGATTGCTCAACCAGCACCGCCCCATTGGCCCGACCGATCGCACCGACCGGGCAGACATTGGCGCAGGGTGCGTCTTCACAATGATGGCAGGTGACGGCAGTGGAGAAATCGCCTGTTTTCACCACGCGGATGCGTGCAGAAAAGGTCGCGGGCTTCACACCCGAGCAGTCCTGATTATCTTCATGCGACACCACACACGCCACTTCGCAGGTGCGACAACCAATGCATTTGGCCGCATCAGCGATAATAAAACGGTTCATTCCCCACTCCACCGGGCACGAAAACGACAAGGGTGCCAGAAAAAACCGCCGCAATGCTTTGATCGCAAGCGGGAAAGCCGCCAGTTTTGTCATTTGCCTGAACATTTCCGGCAATCTGTATCACGCGCTCAAAATGTTGCTAAATGTACGCAGAAAACGTTCGCCAGGGTGCTTGGCACCTGCTTATCACGTTCCAGAGAATTCGCCCCCGATACCGGCTTACTTGCGCTTAACATCAGATTTTCCGTTGGGATCGGGGGGAATGATTGAAGGTGATAATCGGCGCGTCCTGACGGTGAGGCGCTTTTGCGAGGGGGATGCGGCTGGCGAAAAATCGCCAGCCTGAGAGTTGATCACTCTTTGAGGAATAACGCCTTGTCGCGCAGGATGTGGTCATTGCCACGGCGGCGGGTAAAACCAATGCGGTCGAAATATTCCAGGATCTGAATCGCCAGTTTGCGCCCCACATTCAACGTATCGCGAAAATCCGCCGCGCTGGTCGAGCCGCGCGCTTCATCAAGATCGCGGATCATGCTGGCAAAAGTCACAATGCGATCGTTGCGGTAATAACGATCTTTGACGATCGCCGTAATTAGCCCCTGCTGTGCCGCCTGTCGTAATACGCCGCGCATCACCTGTTCATCCACACCGATTTCACGGGCTAAATCCCGCACCCACCAGGGTTCGTCGCCAAACAGTGGTGAGACTTTTTGCCAAAGCTGGGCCTGCTCGTCGCTGAAACCCGCTTTATGCTCCGGCAAGTGCAGCCAGCCGTGGTGGCTGTGGATATCGCCGCTCTCCCGCATCAGTTCAATCAGGGTTAATACCAGTGCTTCATCTTCCATCGGCAGCGCCATACGTCGCAGGCGTTCGCGCCCTGGACCCGGCTCTTCACGGTGCTGTTCATGGTAAGTCGCCAGCGTGTCCAGCAACTTACGCTGCCAGCGCGCCGCCACCGGCGCATTAAGCAGGTTATCACCCGCCCGGATAAAACCGGGGTTATCGAGTAACGCCGCCAGACCGCTGCTGCTTAACTGGCGCGCCCAGCCAAACGCGCGCAGATCCATCGCGCCGCGCGATAAATGCACGGCCAGCGCCTGGGCGTCGTCTTTGGTCTGCGCCAGTTCACCAATCCACGCCAGGTAATCTGCCTTGCGTTTACCGCGACGCGGCGAGTTCAGCGTCACCACGCGCGCCCCCGCAAGCGTCGTGCGCGCGGAGATATCGCGCAGCACCAGCAGATCGTTGTCCGCCAGCCACAGCGGCGTATCGAGCACCAGTTCGGCAAGACCATTTTCCAGCAGCGACACGCGCCCGGTAACGTGGCTGGCGGCATGATGAATATGCAATGGCTGCCATTGCGTCAGTGGAACATGAGTTTGCAGAGCGACAATCAGCCGCTCAGTCGGTTCGTCGGGCTGCTGCGACAACAGCCAGTCACCGCGGCCGAGCGCCTCTTTTTCCGCATCACCGGCAATATTCAGGGCGATGCGTTGCCCGGCATGAGCGTGTTCAACTGGTTGATTCTGCGCATGTAACCCACGCACGCGCATCGGTGTATTCGCCCCGGTCAGCCACAGCGTATCGCCTACGCGGACATCGCCGGAAAGTGCCGTTCCCGTTACCACCAACCCCGCACCTTTCACCGTGAAAGCACGATCGAGCGCCAGGCGGAAACGCTGATGCTCAGGATGGGCGCGTTCTGGCAACTGCAACAGATGTTCACGCAGCTCAGCAATGCCGCGCTGTTCCGTGGCGGCGGTGACAAACAGCGTCGCCTGCGGGTAACCAAAGGCCTGGAGCGTGTTTTGTACTTCCGCGCGCACGTCGGCAATGCGCGCCTCATCCACGCGATCGGCCTTCGTTAGCACCACCGTCAGCGCCGGGTTGCCGGTCAGTTGTAAAATCGCCAGATGCTCACGCGTCTGCGCCATCACGCCATCGTCACACGCCACCACCAGCAGGGCGTGGTCAATGCCGCCAACGCCCGCCAGCATATTAGAGAGGAATTTTTCATGTCCTGGCACATCAATAAAGCCCGGCACGCGGCCATCCGGCTGCGGCCAGTAGGCATAACCGAGATCGATGGTCATGCCACGTTTTTTCTCTTCCGGCAGGCGATCGGCATTCACGCCCGTAATCGCTTCAATCAGGGTGGTTTTGCCGTGGTCGACGTGCCCGGCAGTGGCAATAATCATTTCAGCAACATCTCCAGCAAGCGGGATTCATCATCAACACAGCGACAGTCCAGCCACAGGCGACCATCGTAAATACGGCCAATCACCGGCTGCGGCAGCGCTCGCCACTGCGCAGCCAGCGCCTCCACACGACGGCCACTGCCATCGCGCGGAGTAAACGTCAGCGCCGCGCCCGGCAACCTGTCAACCGGCAGCGAACCGCTGCCAATTTGTGACAGGCAGGCTTCCACGCGCAGATCAAATTCGTGATAACGCGCCGTCAACGCCGTGCATAAGCGCTGCGCCTGCTCGCGAATTTCCGCCTCCGGGCGGGTTAAGTAACGCAGCGTCGGCAGTCTCTCAGCGAGTTTTTCCGGGTGCAGATAGAGGCGTAACGTCGCCTCCAGCGCCGCCAGCGTCATTTTATCCGCCCGCAGCGCGCGTTTTAACGGATGTTGCTGCAACTGCTCAACCAACGCTTTTTTACCCACGATAATGCCCGCCTGCGGGCCGCCGAGCAGCTTATCGCCGGAGAAACTCACCAGGCTGACACCAGCGGCAATCAGCGTTTGCGGCATCGGTTCCTGCGGCAAACCGTAGCGGCTTAAATCGACCAGCGAACCACTGCCGAGATCGACAATCACTGGTAGCGCATGCTCTTCACCCAGCGCCACCAGCTCCGCTTCATCCACCGCTTTGGTAAAGCCTTCGATATGATAATTACTGGTGTGGACTTTCATCAGCAGCGCGGTGCTGTCGTTAATCGCCTGGCGATAGTCTTTCGCATGCGTGCGGTTGGTGGTGCCGACTTCGTGCAGTACACAGCCCGCCTGGCGCATCACGTCCGGAATGCGAAACGCGCCACCAATTTCCACCAGTTCGCCGCGCGACACCACCACTTCGCGGCCAGCCGCCGTGGCTGCCAGCATCAGTAACACCGCTGCGGCATTGTTATTAACGATGCAGGCATCTTCCGCGCCGGTAAGCTGACAGAGAAGATCGGCCAGGGCGCGATCGCGATGACCACGCCCCGCGCCGTCGAGATCATATTCGAGCGTCACCGGCGAGCCCATTACCTGCGCGACGGCATCAATAGCGGCCTGCGCTTGTACCGCGCGGCCTAAATTCGTGTGCAGCACCGTACCGCTCAGGTTAAACACCGGGCGCAGCGCGCTGCTGTCGCGCTGTTCCAGCCGCTGTTGCGCCGCCGCTGCCCAGTCGGAGCACCAGGCGGGTAACGTTTGTGCTTCACGGATCTGCGCGCGCGCCTCGTCCTGAAGCTGACGCAGCGTTTGCGCCACGCGACTGTGGCCGAAAGTGGCTAATAAAGTGGCGAACGCCTCGTCACGTAACAGGCGATCGGTCGAAGGGATCTGGCTGTAAAGAGTTGTCATGAAAAGGCCTGGCTATGAGTTGCCCCCTCCCGTCAGGGGGTTTGACGTGAGGGGATTGTACAGTGACTTGCTCAGGCGAACATCATGCTTATCAAGCCTTCGGCGGTTCGGTGCGGGCGAAACTCTCGCGCTGGAACAGATTTTCCACCAGCTTTACCAGCAGTGGACGATCAACACACCAGCCGGGTGAAACATGGCGGAAATTGAGATAGCTAATGGCGCAGGCAATTGCCACTGTCGCCAGATTCAGGTCGTCCACGCCCAGCGTGCCATCTTTAAGATAGTTTTCCAGCGCATCCAGCCCGCGCGAAACCTTTTCCCGCTGGCGTAACAGTTCAGTCTCCGACTGCTGTTCGACCGGGCGCGCCAGCTCGCGAACCGAGACCAGCGCCGCATCCATAATGCCATCGGCCAGCGCTTCGAGTTGGCGAATTTTCAATGCCGCTTTGCGATCGGTGGGCAGCATGGCCGGAGCGATATTCAGTAAATCAATGTATTCCGCGATGATCGGCGAGTCGTACCACACTTCGCCATCATCGGTTACCAGCGCCGGAACTTTGCCAAGCGGGTTGTACTGCGCCACGCTATTAACGGCGTTATAAGGCTGTTCATTGATAAATTCGAAGGTGATGCCCTTTTCCAGCAGGATCACCGATATTTTGCGTACAAAAGGGCTGGTATAGCTGCCGATCAGTTTCATTGCCTTCTCCGTTTCCGCCAACAAAAACCTAAGTATGAACGAGCGGGCGCAGAATGTTTCATCACGATGAAAACTTCTGCCGCTAACGTACGTATTGCCGCAGGCTGTGAAAGGAAGTTACAGGTTCTGCTGGTCGTCAAAAACACAGTTTGCTGGCGATCACATTCGGTAAAGTCCTGACGAAAATATCTTGTGATCTATATCACAAATACATAACAAACCGTCGAGGATAAAATGTGAATAACATCACACTTACAGGCTCATAACGTCCAGATTTTGCGCTTTGTTCTTTTTTTACACTGATTTTATGTGATGGATATCACACTAAATGGTGGCATACCCCCTGCTTTAGTGTGATATGAATCACATAAAAACCCACCATCTGGACAGTCACGTGATTCGGTGCGAGATTTCGCCTCACAGATAACCCAGGTCCGGCTACCTCTGCCGCCACGTTAACAACAAACCTCGGGCTTCCGGCCTGTGCGATAGCAAACATAAGAAGGGGTGTTTTATGTCATCCGATATCAAGATCAAGGTGCAAAGCTTTGGTCGTTTTCTCAGCAATATGGTGATGCCGAACATCGGCGCGTTCATCGCGTGGGGGATCATCACCGCATTGTTTATTCCTACAGGGTGGTTGCCTAACGAGACGCTGGCGAAACTCGTTGGCCCAATGATTACTTATCTGCTGCCGCTGCTCATCGGTTACACCGGTGGTCGTCTGGTGGGCGGCGATCGTGGCGGCGTTGTCGGCGCGATCACCACCATGGGCGTTATCGTTGGTGCGGATATGCCGATGTTCCTCGGCGCGATGATCGCAGGTCCGCTGGGCGGCTGGGCGATTAAACACTTTGATAGCTGGGTCGACGGTAAGATCAAATCCGGTTTCGAAATGCTGGTGAATAACTTCTCCGCTGGCATCATCGGTATGATCCTCGCCATTCTGGCGTTCCTCGGCATTGGCCCTGCGGTTGAAGTGCTGTCCAAAATTCTGGCGGCCGGCGTTAACTTCATGGTGGCGCACGAAATGCTGCCGCTGGCGTCTATCTTTGTTGAACCGGCGAAAATCCTGTTCCTCAACAACGCCATCAACCACGGTATCTTCTCGCCGCTGGGTATTCAGCAATCGCATGAACTCGGCAAGTCTATCTTCTTCCTGATCGAAGCGAACCCGGGTCCGGGGATGGGCGTACTGCTGGCGTATATGTTCTTTGGTCGCGGCAGCGCTAAACAGTCTGCTGGCGGCGCGGCTATCATCCACTTCCTGGGTGGTATCCACGAAATTTACTTCCCGTATGTGCTGATGAACCCGCGTCTGCTGCTTGCCGTAATCCTCGGTGGTATGACTGGCGTGTTCACCCTGAGCGTACTGAACGGCGGCCTGGTCTCTCCGGCTTCTCCGGGTTCCATCCTGGCGGTGCTGGCGATGACGCCAAAAGGCGCGTACTTCGCGAACCTGACGGCAATCTTTGCTGCCCTGATTGTCTCTTTCGTCATCTCTTCTATCCTGCTGAAAACCAGCAAAGTGAAAGAAGAAGACGAAGACATCGAAGCGGCAACCCGTCGTATGCAGGACATGAAAGCACAGTCTAAAGGCGCGACCCCGCTGGCGGCGGGCGACGTGACCAACGACCTGAGCCACGTGCGTAAAATCATCGTCGCATGTGACGCCGGTATGGGTTCCAGCGCCATGGGCGCGGGCGTGCTGCGTAAGAAAGTGCAGGATGCGGGTCTGAGCAACATCTCTGTCACCAACAGCGCGATTAACAGCCTGCCGTCTGACGTTGATCTGGTGATTACGCACCGCGATCTGACCGAACGCGCAATGCGCCAGGCGCCGCAGGCCCAGCATATTTCGCTGACCAACTTCCTCGACAGCGGCCTGTACACCAGCCTGACAGAACGTCTGGTTGCTGCTCAGCGCCATACGGACAACGAAGCCAAAGTGACCAGCAGCCTGCAGGACAGCTTTGATGCGCCTGACAGCAACCTGTTCAAGTTGAGCGCGGATAACATCTTCCTTGGCCGCACGGCGAGCACTAAAGAAGAAGCCATCCGTTTTGCCGGTGAGCAACTGGTGAAAGGCGGCTACGTTCAGCCGGAATATGTTGATGCGATGCTGGAACGCGAAAAACTGACCCCGACCTATCTGGGTGAGTCCATCGCGGTACCGCACGGCACAGTGGAAGCGAAAGATCGCGTACTGAAAACTGGCGTGGTGTTCTGCCAGTACCCGGAAGGTGTTCGCTTCGGTGAAGACGAAGATGACATCGCCCGTCTGGTGATCGGCATCGCGGCACGTAACAATGAGCACATCCAGGTCATCACCAGCCTCACTAACGCGCTGGATGACGAGACCGTGATTCAGCGTCTGGCGCACACCACCAGCGTTGAAGAAGTGCTGGCACTGCTCGGCAAGTAATCGGTTTTCCTCCCTCTCCCCACGGGGAGAGGGCTAGGGTGAGGGGAAATATTTGCGGTTCCTCACCCCAGCCCTCTCGGGTAAAAACATTGATAAAGGTTAAGACTATGAAAGCATTACATTTTGGCGCAGGTAATATCGGACGTGGCTTTATCGGCAAGTTGCTCGCCGACGCGGGGATTGAACTGACGTTCGCCGATGTGAATCAGGTGGTGCTCGACGCCCTTAATGCCCGTCATAGCTATCAGGTGCATGTGGTTGGTGAAAAAGAGCAGGTCGATACCGTCTCCGGCGTTAACGCCGTGAGCAGCATTGGCGACGAAGTTGTCGACCTGATTGCACACGTTGATCTGGTGACCACGGCGGTCGGCCCGGTGGTGCTGGAACGCATCGCCCCGGCTATCGCCAAAGGCCTGGCAAAACGTAAAGCGCAGGGCATTAACACACCGCTGAACATTATCGCTTGTGAAAATATGGTGCGCGGCACCACGCAGTTGAAAGGGCATGTCATCAACGCACTGGCGGATGCCGACAAAGCCTGGGTTGAAGAACACGTTGGCTTCGTAGATTCCGCCGTTGACCGTATTGTTCCGCCGTCGGCATCCGCGACTAACGATCCGCTGGAAGTAACGGTTGAAACCTTCAGCGAGTGGATTGTCGATAAAACCCAGTTCAAGGGCGCGCTGCCGAACATTCCGGGTATGGAATTAACTGATAACCTGATGGCATTTGTTGAACGTAAGCTCTTCACGCTGAATACCGGGCATGCTATAACCGCGTACCTTGGAAAACAGACCGGCCATCAAACCATTCGCGACGCAATTCTGGATGCCAATATCCGTGCGGTTGTGAAAGGCGCAATGGAAGAGAGCGGCGCGGTGCTGATCAAACGTTATGGCTTCGATGCCGACAAGCATGCTGCGTACATTCAGAAAATCCTGGGCCGTTTTGAAAACCCCTATCTGAAAGACGATGTTGAGCGCGTTGGTCGTCAACCGCTGCGTAAACTGAGCGCGGGCGATCGCCTGATCAAACCCCTGCTCGGCACGCTGGAGTACAACCTGCCGCACGCCAACCTGGTGAAAGGCATTGCCGCTGCCATGCATTACCGCAGCGAGCAGGATCCGCAGGCGCAGGAGCTGGCTCAGCTTATCGAAGAGAAAGGCCCGCAAGCCGCGCTGGCGCAGGTTTCCGGCCTGGATGCTAACAGTCCGGTCGTTAACGAAGCCGTCAGCGCCTATAACGCCATGGCATGATGCCGACGATGGCGCGGGAGATCCCGCGCCAGTTAACGAAATTGTCAGATATGCAGGCAATAATGGAAAAAACGCAGGCTTTCGAAAACCGTGTTCTCGAGCGTCTGAATGCTGGCAAAACCGTGCGAAGCTTTTTGATCGCCGCCGTTGAGCTACTCAACGAAGCTATCAATATTCTGGTGTTGCAGGTATTTCGCAAAGATGACTACGCGGTGAAATACGCTGTAGAGCCGCTGCTTGACGGAGATGGACCGCTGGGCAATTTGTCCGTGCGTTTAAAGTTGATTTACGGTCTGGGTGTCATTTCCCGCCCGGAATACGAAGACGCCGAGCTGTTGATGGCGCTGCGTGAAGAGCTCAACCACGATGGCACAGAGTACGCATTTACCGATGATGAGATCCTCGGGCCATTTGGTGAGCTGCACTGTGTTGCCGCCCTGCCGCCAACGCCGGTGTTTGATACCAGTGACGCCAGGCTTTTAGCCATGCAAAAACAGCGCTACCAGCAAGTCGTGCGTTCAACCATGGTGCTCTCTCTGACCGAGCTTATTTCCCGTATCAGCTTAAAAAAAGCATTCCAGAAATAACCTGCGCCATAAATACTGTATCCTTATCGTTTTACTCCCCAACGAATTGAGCCCCATGAAAGAAGTCGAAAAAAACGAAATCAAGCGTCTGAGCGACCGCCTCGACGCAATTCGCCACCAGCAGGCGGATCTCTCCTTAGTTGACGCAGCAGAAAAATACGCGGAACTGGAAAAAGAGAAAACCACGCTGGAAAGCGAAATCGCCCGTTTGCGTGAGCAGTACACGCAAAAGCTGAGCAAAGAAGCGCAGAAACTGATGAAAATGCCGTTTCGCCGCGCCATCACCAAAAAAGAGCAGGCCGACCTCGGCAAGCTGAAAAAAAGCGTCCGTGGTCTGGTGGTCGTACACCCGATGACTGCGCTGGGCCGCGAAATGGGTCTCGATGCAATGACCGGCTTCGCCAACAGCGAGTTCTGATCCTTTCTTTAATAGCCCTGGCCACACGCTAGCGCCAGGGCTGTTTAATTGGCCCTACCAATTCCTGCTGTTCCTCTCCCTGGTTCACAAATCCATTAAATCCCGTCACAGATATATTGCTTGCCAGCAACATCTGGATAACCATTCGTTATCACAACCCCTACACAACCCAACTGGCAGGACCACTTTTACAGAACATGTGACGCAGAGCTAAGCGCAGACTTGCCGCTCGCCGGTTTTGTTGTGGTTCTCAGGAGACCTGCATGAATCTCTGGCAACAGAATTACGACCCGGCTGGCAACCTTTGGCTTTCCAGCTTAATTGCATCGCTACCGATCCTGTTTTTCTTTTTTGCGCTGATAAAGCTCAAACTGAAAGGCTATGTGGCCGCCAGTTGGACTGTCGTTATCGCCCTTGGCGTGGCGCTGATGTTTTACCATATGCCGCTTGATCACGCGCTGGCCTCGGTGGTTTATGGCTTCTTTTACGGACTGTGGCCGATTGCGTGGATCATTATCGCCGCCGTTTTTGTCTACAAAATCTCGGTCAAAACCGGGCAGTTCGACATTATCCGGTCTTCGATTTTGTCGATTACCCCCGACCAGCGCCTGCAAATGCTGATTGTCGGCTTCTCTTTCGGCGCGTTTCTGGAAGGGGCCGCGGGCTTTGGCGCGCCGGTCGCCATTACCGCCGCGTTACTGGTGGGCTTAGGTTTTAACCCGCTGTATGCCGCGGGCTTGTGTCTGATCGTCAACACCGCGCCGGTTGCCTTTGGCGCAATGGGTATTCCGATCCTGGTTGCCGGACAGGTTACCGGGCTGGACAGCTTTGAAATCGGCCAGATGGTTGGCCGCCAGTTACCGTTCCTGACCATTATCGTGCTGTTCTGGATCATGGCGATTATGGACGGCTGGCGCGGCATTAAAGAGACCTGGCCGGCGGTGATTGTCGCGGGTGGCTCGTTTGCTATCGCCCAGTATCTGAGCTCCAACTTTATCGGCCCGGAACTGCCGGACATCATCTCATCGCTGGTTTCGCTGGTCTGCCTGACGTTGTTCCTCAAACGCTGGCGTCCGGTGCGCATCTTCCGCTTCGGCGATATGGGCGCATCGCAGGTGGATCTCGATTTAAAACGCACCCAATACAGCGGCGGGCAGATCCTGCGCGCCTGGTCACCGTTCCTGTATTTGACCGCTACCGTGACGCTGTGGAGCGTGCCGCCGTTTAAGGCGCTATTCGCCCCTGGTGGTGCGCTGTATGACTGGGTATTGACCCTTTCTGTACCGCACCTCGACAAGCTGGTCGCGCGTATGCCGCCGGTGGTGAGCGCCGCCACGCCTTACGCTGCGGTATATAAATTTGACTGGTTCTCCGCAACCGGCACCGCCATTCTGTTTGCCGCCATTTTGTCGATTATCTGGCTGCGCATGAAGCCGAAAGATGCCGTCACGACCTTTACCAGCACGCTGCGCGATCTGGCGCTGCCGATTTACTCGATTGGTATGGTGCTGGCCTTCGCCTTTATCTCTAACTACTCCGGGTTGTCATCGACGCTGGCACTGGCACTGGCGCACACCGGCAGTGCCTTCCCCTTCTTCTCGCCATTCCTCGGCTGGCTGGGCGTCTTCCTGACCGGTTCAGATACCTCATCCAACGCGCTCTTCGCGGCGCTGCAAGCCACGGCAGCGCAGCAAATTGGTGTGTCGGATGTGCTGATGGTGGCGGCGAATACCACGGGTGGCGTTACCGGCAAGATGATTTCGCCGCAGTCGATCGCCATTGCCTGTGCGGCGGTGGGGCTGGTGGGCAAAGAGTCCGACCTGTTCCGTTTTACTGTTAAACACAGCCTGATTTTCACCTGCATGGTGGGGGTGATTACCACACTTCAGGCCTATGTTCTGACCTGGATGATCCCATGAAAGTGTTACCCAGACGCCTGACAGACGAGGTTGCCGATCGTGTGCGGGCGCTGATTGCTGAACAACAGCTGGAAGCGGGCATGAAATTGCCCGCAGAGCGCCAGCTCGCCGTACAGCTTGGCGTGTCTCGCAACTCGTTGCGTGAAGCGTTATCAAAACTGGTCAGCGAAGGCCTGCTGCTCAGCCGTCGCGGCGGCGGTACGTTTGTGCGCTGGCAGCATGACGACTGGTCGGAGCAAAACATCGTCCAGCCGCTGAAAACGCTGCTGCATGATGACCCGGATTACAGTTTCGATATTCTTGAAGCGCGCCACGCCATTGAAGCCAGCACCGCCTGGCACGCGGCGATGCGCGCCACCGAGGCCGATAAAGAGAAAATTGTGCTGTGCTTTGAAGCCACACAATCCGACGACCCGGATCTCGCCTCGCAGGCCGATGTGCGTTTCCATCTCGCCATCGCCGAGGCTTCGCATAACGTGGTGTTATTGCAAACCATGCGCGGGTTCTTCGACCTGCTGCAATCCTCGGTAAAACAGAGCCGCCAGCGTATGTACCTCGTTCCGCCAGTGTTTTCACAACTGACCGAACAGCACCAGGCGGTGATGAACGCCATTCTTGCCGGAGACGCCGATGGCGCGCGCCAGGCGATGATGGCGCATCTCGGCTTCGTGCATACCACTATTCGCAAATTCGATGAAGATCAGGCCCGCCAGGCACGCATCACCCGCCTGCCCGACGAGCAGCACATTCACTCCAGGGAGAAAAAAGCATGATTATTTCCGCAGCCAGCGACTATCGCGCGGCGGCTAAACGCATTTTGCCGCCGTTCTTGTTTCACTATATCGATGGCGGCGCGTATGCCGAATACACCCTGCGCCGCAACGTTGAAGACCTGTCCCAGGTGGCGCTGCGCCAGCGGGTGCTGAAAGACATGTCTGAACTGAGCCTCGAAACCACGTTATTTAATGAAAAGTTATCGATGCCGGTGGCGCTGGCCCCGGTTGGCTTGTGCGGCATGTACGCCCGGCGCGGTGAAGTGCAGGCGGCGGGCGCGGCGGATGCGAAAGGCATTCCTTTTACGCTCTCGACAGTTTCCGTCTGTCCGATTGAAGAGGTCGCGCCGACGATTAAACGCCCGATGTGGTTCCAGTTATATGTGCTGCGCGATCGCGGCTTTATGCGTAATGCGCTGGAGCGGGCGAAAGCCGCCGGTTGCTCAACGCTGGTATTCACCGTGGATATGCCTACCCCAGGCGCGCGCTACCGCGATGCCCATTCCGGTATGAGCGGCCCGAATGCGGCGCTGCGCCGTTATCTGCAATCGGTGCTGCATCCGCAGTGGGCGTGGGATGTCGGCGTTAACGGGCGGCCGCATGACCTGGGGAATATCTCCGCCTATCTCGGCAAGCCGACCGGGCTGGAGGATTACATTGGCTGGCTGGCGAAGAATTTTGATCCGTCGATTTCGTGGAAAGACCTGGAGTGGATCCGTGAATTCTGGGATGGCCCGATGGTGATCAAAGGGATCCTCGATCCGGAAGATGCCCGCGACGCGGTACGTTTTGGCGCAGACGGCATTGTGGTTTCTAACCACGGCGGCCGCCAGCTCGACGGTGTGCTCTCTTCCGCCCGCGCGCTTCCGGCGATTGCCGATGCGGTGAAAGGCGATATCACCATCCTGGCCGACAGCGGCATCCGTAACGGGCTGGATGTGGTGCGGATGCTGGCGCTTGGCGCAGATTCCGTCCTGCTGGGCCGCGCGTATCTGTATGCGCTGGCAACGCATGGTCGCCAGGGCGTGGCGAATCTGCTGGATCTGATTGAGAAAGAGATGCGCGTGGCGATGACGCTGACCAGCGCGAAATCGATTCGCGACATCAGCAAAGATTCACTGGTACAGGGGCTGAACCAGTTACCTGCCGGGCTAGCACCGTTGTCACATGGCGACGCCGCCTAGAGAGTGCTATCCTGCCCCCGCTATTAAGGGGGCAGTATGTTAAACATCGTTTTATTCGAACCTGAAATCCCGCCAAATACCGGGAATATCATCCGTTTGTGCGCCAATACCGGTTTTCGTCTGCATATCATTGAACCGATGGGCTTCACCTGGGACGACAAGCGCCTGCGCCGCGCAGGGCTGGACTACCATGAGTTTGCTGCGGTAAAGCGCCATCATGATTACGCCGCGTTTGTCGACGCCGAACAGCCGCAACGCTTATTTGCCCTCACAACTAAAGGTACGCCAGCACACAGTGCGGTGAGCTACCAGGATGGTGATTATTTGATGTTTGGCCCGGAAACGCGCGGTCTGCCAGCGACTATCCTTGACGCACTGCCGCCAGAGCAAAAAATCCGCATTCCGATGATGCCGGACAGCCGCAGCATGAACCTGTCAAACGCAGTGTCAGTGGTGGTATATGAAGCCTGGCGCCAGCTCGGTTACCCGGGCGCGGTGCTGCGTAGCTGAAGGGAAATTAACGGGCGACGTCAACACGTTATCCGACCTGCGGATAGCGATGCCTGTCATGACGGACGCATTTATTTTTCTGCGCTACTGGCGAAACGAGCAGCGAAGAAAACCGGCGCGAACACAGAATCCTGGGGATTATTTGCTTCGCGCCTCCTGCTGATGTTCAACGCGCTGTCGCGTTTCGCGCACGGCTCTGGTTCAGACTGGCGAGTAAAATAGCCAGACAATTAAATCCCGTCGCCGTACTCGAACCCGTGGTTTATCCCGTTGAAATGCTGATCCATATCCATTGACGGTTTGTCGCTTTCCGGTTTACCGACAATCCGCGCCGGCACGCCTGCTGCCGTGGTATGCGGCGGCACCGGTTGCAATACCACCGAACCCGCGCCAATTTTCGCCCCACGGCCCACTTCGATGTTGCCGAGAATTTTGGCACCCGCGCCAATCATCACCCCTTCGCGGATTTTCGGATGGCGATCGCCGCTGGTTTTGCCGGTCCCGCCAAGCGTGACCGATTGCAGGATCGACACGTCATCTTCAATGATTGCCGTTTCGCCCACCACGATGCCTGTTGCGTGGTCGAGCATAATCCCACGGCCAATTCGCGCCGCCGGGTGAATATCGACCTGGAAACTGACCGACACCTGGTTTTGCAGGAAAATCGCCAGCGCCTCGCGTCCCTGCGTCCACAGCCAGTGCCCAATACGGTATGCCTGTAACGCATGGAAACCTTTCAGATAGAGTAGCGGCGTGGAATATTTATCCACCGCCGGGTCGCGCGTGCGCACGGCCTGGATATCACAGGCGGCGGAGGCGATCATTTCCGGGTCGGCAGCATAGGCTTCTTCGACGACTTCACGAATGGCAATCGCGGGCATAATCGGCGAGGCAAGCTTGTTCGCCAGCATATAGCTCAGTGCGCTGCCGAGGTTTTCGTGCTTGAGTAATGTCGCGTGGTAAAAACTGGCCAGCATTGGCTCACACTCCGCCAGTGCCCGGGCTTCGGCTTTGATATTTTTCCAGACCAGATCCAGTTCTTCACACGGCATTGCTTACTCCAGACGTGATAAGACGACAGGCTGGTCTGCGCCAGCCTTATCGTGAGTTCAAAAAGAGTCCCTGCGACTAAGGGGTTAGTGCTCTTCCTTGCGGGCACGACCTAATAGGGTCAATGCTGCCTCGCGCGCATTTTTTCCGCAATACAATACCTGATAAATTTCCTCGGTTATTGGCATTTCGACGCCAAACCGGTGCGCCAGTGCGCGCACTTCTTTGGTATTGCGGTAACCTTCGACCACCTGGCCAATCTTGTCCTGGGCGCTTTGTACGTCCATGCCCTGGCCAAGCATCATGCCGAAGCGGCGGTTGCGCGACTGGTTGTCGGTACAAGTCAGCACTAAATCGCCTAAACCCGCCATGCCCATAAAGGTAGCTGGATCGGCACCCAGCGCGGCACCGAGACGTGACATTTCGCTCAAACCACGGGTGATCAGCGCTGTACGCGCATTGGCGCCAAAGCCAATGCCGTCGGACATGCCCGCGCCAATCGCAATGACGTTTTTCACCGCGCCGCCCAGTTGCACGCCGATGAAATCCGGGTTGCTGTAGACGCGGAAACTTTTGCCGCAGTGAAGGAGCTGCTGTAAATCCTCAGCGAACTGGGGATCCGCAGAAGCGAGGGAAATCGCCGTTGGCAGACCCGCCGCCAGTTCTTTGGCAAATGTCGGGCCGGAAATCACCGCCAGCGGAATATCCGGGCCTAACACTTCGCGCGCCACCTCTTCGAGCAGACGCCCGGTTTCGGCTTCCAGCCCTTTTGTCGCCCAGACGATACGCGCGTCATCGCGCATGAGCGGCTTGATCTGCGCCAGCACATCGCCAAAGACGTGGCTTGGTACCACCACCAGGATATTACGGCTGGCGGACAGCGCGCGGGCAAGATCGCTCTCTAATTGCAGCGTGTCGGGGAAAGGCACATCGGGGAGGAACGCGGCGTTGCAACGGTCGTGTTGCAGGGTCGCGATATGTTTTGGGTCATGGCCCCACAGCACAACCGGGTGGCCATTTCTTGCCAGCGTGATGGCAAGAGCGGTGCCGTAAGAGCCGGCACCGATCACAGTCATTGCAGCATTAAGTGCGTTCATCAGGCATCCTGATGTTGTTCGGCACCTTCGCCAGTCTGCTGTTGCAGGTAGTTCATGAACAGCGCATCAAAATTCACTGGCGCAAGGTTCAGTTGCGGGAAAGTACCGCGGGAAACCAGGCTGGTGATGCACTCGCGGGCATACGGGAACAGAATGTTCGGGCAGTATGCACCCAGGCAGTGCGCCATCTGCGTTCCTTCGATACCGTCGATAGAGAAGATACCGCCCTGCTGTACTTCGCACAGGAAGCCAGTTTCTTCGCCCAGAGAAGCGGTCACGGTAACGCGCAGAACCACTTCATAAACACCTTCCGCCAGTTGGGTGGAGGCGGTGTCGAGATCCAGTTTCACTTCCGGCTGCCACTCTTTCTGGAAGATGTGTGGCGCATTCGGCGCTTCGAAAGAGATATCTTTCGTGTAGATACGCTGAATCTGGAAAGTCATTTCGGTGTTGTTTTGTTCAGACATGAGTGAATAACCCTTAAGTGTTGTAGTGCTCTAAAAGCATTAACGCAACAGCGGATCCAGCCCGCCACGCGCGTCCAGCGCATATAAATCGTCGCAGCCACCAATGTGCTGCGCATCAATGAAAATCTGCGGAACCGTCGTACGGCCACTACGTTGAATCATCTCTTCGCGTTTTACCATATCACCGTCGATCGGCAGCTCAGCAAAAGCAACACCTTTGCTGTTCAGCAGCGCTTTTGCGCGGTGGCAAAACGGGCAAGTCGCTTTCGTGTAGATCTCAATATTGGCCATATCTCTTCTCCGATGTTTACCCGTGGGTAAATTATTTACCGCGAACTAACGGCAGGTTTTCGCCCATCCAGCCAGAGATACCGTCTTTCAGCACAAAGACCTTCTCGAAACCGGCTTTCACCAGCTCGTTCGCCGGGGTCTGGGCCTGCATGCCGGTACCATCAACAACGATAATCGGCGCGCTTTTGTGTTTTTCAAGCTCACCTACATTATTGGCTTTGATCTCGTTTGGCAGCAAATTCACCGCGCCTGCGATGTGACCTTTACGGAAATCATCACGCTGGCGTAAGTCCACTACCACGGCATCTTCTTTATTAATGAGGCGCGTAGCTTCGCCGCGAGAAATCACTTTCACTTTAGACGCAATGCCCTTGAAAGTGGTAAACAGCACAGCACCGAACAACGCAATCCAGGCGATACACAGGATTGGGTTGCGGCCAATAAATTGCATAATTTCTTGCATCTGGGGTTACAACTCCGGACTTAGTGATTAAAAACCAGCAAGGAGTATACCTGCGCAGTGGGGCAAATACAGCCAGCGAGCGCGACGGAATGCATTTTCTGCGGAGTGTTACAAAAAAAATAAAGACTCGCTGCGCAAACAAGGGGCTGGTCAGCCGCTTTCTTTGATCTTCTGCGGCTATTTTATCGATTCAGCTGTAGTAAAATTACGCAAATTTTTTGTCTTCTGAGCATGAGGTTGTCGCAATGTCGGTTTCTAAAAAACCTATGGTACTGGTGATTCTGGATGGCTACGGCTACCGTGAAGACCAGCAGGATAACGCTATTTTCAACGCTAAAACCCCGGTAATGGACAAACTGTGGGCAACCCGCCCGCATACGCTGATTGACGCGTCAGGCCTCGAAGTCGGCCTGCCGGATCGCCAGATGGGCAACTCCGAAGTCGGCCACGTTAACCTGGGTGCAGGACGTATTGTTTACCAGGATCTGACTCGCCTGGATAAAGAGATCAAAGAGCGTACGTTCTTTAGCAACCCGGTACTGGCCGGTGCGGTAGACAAAGCGGTTGCCGCTGGCAAAGCCGTGCACATTATGGGTCTGCTCTCCGCAGGCGGCGTGCACAGCCATGAAGATCATATTATGGCGATGGTGGAACTGGCCGCAGAACGCGGTGCGGAAAAAATCTATCTGCACGCTTTCCTCGATGGGCGTGACACGCCGCCGCGCAGCGCTGAATCCTCGCTGAAAAAATTCGAAGACAAGTTCGCCGCGCTTGGTAAAGGCCGTGTTGCGAGCATTATTGGTCGTTACTATGCGATGGATCGTGACAACCGCTGGGATCGCGTGGAACAAGCTTACAACCTGATGACCGAGGCCAAAGGCGAGTTCACCTTTGATAGCGCCGTTGCGGGTCTGCAAGCGGCTTACGCTCGCGACGAAAATGACGAGTTTGTAAAAGCGACGGTTATTCGCGCCGCAGGCCAGCCCGATGCGGCAATGGAAGATGGCGATGCGCTGATTTTCATGAACTTCCGCGCCGACCGCGCACGCGAAATTACCCGCGCGTTCGTTAACGCAGACTTCGACGGTTTCGCACGTAAGAAAGTGGTTAAGCTGGGCGATTTCGTTATGCTGACCGAATATGCCGCCGACATCAAAACTGCCGTCGCCTATCCACCGGCTTCTCTGGCGAATACGCTCGGTGAGTGGATGGCGAAGCACAACAAAACTCAATTGCGTATTTCCGAAACGGAAAAATATGCCCACGTCACCTTCTTCTTTAACGGCGGCGTAGAAGAGCCGTTCCCGGGCGAAGACCGCATTCTGATCAACTCGCCGAAAGTGGCGACTTACGATCTGCAACCGGAAATGAGCTCCGCAGAGCTGACCGAGAAACTGGTGGGTGCGATCACCAGCGGGAAGTACGACACCATTATTTGTAACTACCCGAACGGTGATATGGTCGGTCATACCGGCGTGTTTGAAGCTGCTGTCGCCGCTGTTGAAGCGCTGGACCACTGTGTTGCAGAGGTGAGCAAAGCGGTGGAATCCGTAGGTGGCCAGATGCTGATCACCGCCGACCACGGTAACGCCGAGCAGATGCGTGACCCGTCAACCGGTCAGGCACACACTGCGCATACCAACCTGCCGGTGCCGCTGATCTATGTTGGCGACAAAGCGCTGAAAGCCGTTTCCGGCGGTAAACTTTCCGACATCGCGCCGACTATGCTGACGCTGATGGGCATGGAAATCCCGCAAGAGATGACTGGTAAGCCGCTGTTCATCGTGGAATAATCGCTCCCCATGAGGGGAAAGGCGATTTTTTCAATTACATGGGTCGGGCTCCGACCCTTTCTTTGCGCCAGCGCACTCAGCGCTGGCGCATTGCTGTGCGCCGTTTCCGCCCACGCGGATGACCGCGATCAGCTCAAATCTATTCAGGCCGATATCGCTGAAAAAGAGCGCGCGGTACGCCAGCAACAGCAGCAACGCGCGGGCCTTCTTGCCCAGTTAAAGGCACAGGAAGAAGCCATCTCTGCCGCCACTCGCCAGCTGCGGGAAACGCAAAACACCCTCGCCCAGCTCAATAAGCAGATCGCCGAGATGAACGCCTCGATTGCCAAACTGGAACGTCAGCGCACCACGCAGGAACACAACCTGGCAGCGCAGCTTGATGCGGCGTTCCGCCAGGGGCCACACACCGGGATCCAGCTGATTCTGAGCGGTGAAGAGAGCCAGCGCGGCCAGCGTTTGCAGGCCTACTTTGGTTATCTTAACCAGGCGCGACAGGAAACCATCGCTCAGTTGAAACAGACGCGCGAAGAGGTCGCCACGCAAAAATCCGAGCTGGAAGAGAAGCAGAGCCAGCAACAAACGCTGCTGTATGAGCAAAAAGCGCAGCAGGCCAAACTTGAACAAGCGCGCAGTGAGCGGCAGAAAACCCTTTCTGGTCTGGAATCCTCCATTCAGGAAGGCCAGCAACAGCTCAGTGAAATGCGCGCCAACGAATCTCGCTTGCGCGATCGCCTCGCCCGCGCGGAAGCGGCAGCTAAAGCCCGTGCCGAACGTGAAGCCCGCGAAGCGCAAGCCGTGCGTGACCGCCAGAATGAAGCCAGCCGCAAAGGCACCACGTATAAACCTACCGAGAGCGAACGCTCACTGATGTCCCGCACCGGCGGTTTAGGTTCGCCGTCTGGCCAGGCCGTCTGGCCGGTTCGCGGCCCGTTACTGCATCGTTATGGCGAACAACTGCAGGGTGAGCTACGTTGGAAAGGGATTGTTATCGGCGCGTCTGAAGGCAGTGAAGTGAAAGCTATCGCCGACGGGCGTGTGATCCTCGCCGACTGGCTGCAAGGTTATGGCCTGGTGGTGGTGGTGGAACACGGCAAGGGCGACATGAGCCTTTACGGTTACAACCAGAGCGCGCTGGTGAGCGTAGGCACCCAGGTTCGCGCCGGTCAGCCGATAGCCCTCGTAGGGAGCAGTGGCGGTCAGGGCCGGCCTTCACTCTATTTCGAAATTCGCCGTCAGGGTCAGGCGGTCAATCCACAGCCGTGGTTGGGAAGATAAGGTTTGCTTCAATTTCGTCGTATTGTTTTGACGCTCGCCAGTGCGCTGGCGTTTTCCGCTCCGGTATTCGCCGGGAAATTGGCCATCGTGATCGACGATTTCGGCTACCGCCCACAAACTGAAAACCAGGTGCTGGCCATGCCGCAGGCGGTCTCCGTCGCGGTGCTGCCCAATGCAACACATGCTCGCGAAATGGCGACCAAAGCGCACAACAGTGGCCATGAAGTGTTGATCCATCTTCCAATGGCACCGCTGAGTAAACAGCCGCTGGAAAAAGACACGCTGCGCCCGGAGATGAGTAGCGCAGAGATTAAGCGCATCATCAGCGATGCAGTCAACAAAGTGCCGTATGCCGTCGGGCTGAATAACCATATGGGTAGCGCCATGACGTCCAGTCTGTTTGGCATGCAGAAAGTGATGCAGGCGCTGGAGCGCTATAACCTCTATTTCCTTGATAGCATGACTATCGGCAATAGCCAGGCGCTGCGCGCCGCTTCCGGCACCGGGGTAAAAGTCATTAAGCGCAAGGTGTTCCTCGACGATACGCAAAACGAAGGCGATATCCGCCGTCAGTTTGACCGCGCCGTACAGTTAGCGCGTCGCAATGGTTCCGCCATTGCTATTGGTCACCCGCATCCCGCCACTGTTCGTGTTCTGCAACAGTCTCTCTACAATTTGCCGGCGGATATTACGCTGGTGCGCCCGAGCGATCTGCTCAATGAACCGCAGACAGATACCTCAACGCCCAACGCCACACCACCAGGCGGTACCGTTCAGCCACCGCGTAATCCGTTTCGCGGCGCAAAACTGTGTAAAGCGAAGCACAAACCTGAACCGGTTTACGCCAGCCGCTTCTTTAGCGTAATCAGTGAAAGTGTTGGCGAGAGTACGCTGGTGCGTTATATGCAGAATCAGTGGCAAGGGTGGAAAACAACCCACCCTTAAGCATTAAAAAGGCGCCACAGGCGCCTTTTTCGTTATTAATCCCAGCTCAGAATCACTTTGCCGGACTGCCCCGAGCGCATCGCGTCGAAGCCCTGCTGGAACTCGTTGATGCTGAAACGATGGGTAATAATCGGCGAAAGATCCAGACCAGACTGGATTAACGCCGCCATCTTATACCAGGTTTCGAACATCTCACGACCGTAAATGCCTTTGATAAACAGCCCTTTGAAGATGACTTTAGTCCAGTCGATAGACATATCGGACGGCGGAATACCCAGCATCGCAATACGGCCGCCGTGGTTCATGGTGTCGAGCATCGTGCGAAACGCTGGCGGCGCGCCGGACATCTCCAGACCCACGTCGAACCCTTCGGTCATACCCAGTTCTGCCATCACATCCGCCAGATTCTCTTTGGCGACGTTAACCGCGCGGGTAACTCCCATTTTGCGCGCCAGATCGAGGCGGTACTCATTCACATCGGTGATAACCACATGGCGTGCACCAACGTGTTTTGCCACCGCTGCGGCCATAATACCAATCGGGCCTGCGCCGGAGACCAGCACATCTTCTCCCACCAAATCAAAGGAGAGCGCCGTGTGCACCGCGTTACCAAACGGATCGAAAATCGACGCCAAATCGTCAGAAATATTGTCGGGGATTTTGAAAGCGTTGAACGCCGGGATCACCAGGTATTCGGCAAAACAGCCCGGACGGTTGACGCCCACACCCGTGGTGTTACGGCACAGATGCGTACGCCCGGCGCGGCAGTTACGGCAATGACCACAGGTAATATGGCCTTCACCGGAAACGCGATCGCCAATTTTAAAACCTTTCACTTCCTGGCCGATGCCCACCACTTCGCCGACATATTCATGGCCGACGACCATCGGTACAGGAATGGTTTTTTGCGACCAGTCGTCCCAGTTGTAGATATGCACGTCAGTGCCACAAATCGCGGTTTTGCGAATTTTAATCAGCAGATCGTTATGACCAACATCCGGCTCCGGTACGTCGGTCATCCAGATGCCTTCTTCTGCTTTCAATTTGGATAACGCTTTCATTTCACGCCCTCAGGCAATCACACCCAGTTGTTTACCAATGCGGGTAAAGGCAGCAACCGCACGCTCAATTTGTTCAGGCGTATGCGCCGCAGACATCTGTGTGCGGATACGCGCCTGACCTTTTGGCACCACCGGGAAGAAGAAACCGGTGACGTAAATCCCCTCTTTTTGCAGCTCACGCGCGAAGTTTTGCGCCACCACTGCATCGCCCAGCATCACCGGGATAATGGCGTGGTCTGCCCCTGCCAGCGTAAAGCCTGCGGCGGTCATTCTTTCGCGGAACAAACGGGCATTTGCCCACAGGCGATCGCGCAGCTCAGCACCGGACTCAAGCATTTCCAGCACTTTAATGGACGCGGCAACAATGGCGGGAGCCAGTGAGTTGGAGAAAAGATACGGGCGGGAACGCTGACGCAGCCACTCCACCACCTCTTTACGCGCCGCGGTGTAACCGCCGGACGCGCCGCCAAGCGCTTTGCCGAGCGTGCCGGTGATGATGTCCACGCGCCCCATCACGTCGCAATATTCATGCGTACCGCGACCATTCGCCCCAACAAAACCGACCGCGTGAGAGTCATCGACCATCACCAGCGCGTCATATTTATCCGCCAGATCGCACACGCCTTGCAGGTTAGCGATCACGCCGTCCATGGAAAACACGCCATCGGTCGCAATCAGTACATGACGCGCGCCCGCTTCACGCGCCTCTTTCAGGCGGGCTTCCAGCTCCTGCATATCGTTATTGGCGTAGCGATAGCGCTTCGCTTTACACAGACGCACACCGTCGATGATAGAAGCATGGTTCAGCGCGTCGGAAATAATGGCGTCTTCCGCACCAAGCAGCGTTTCAAACAGGCCGCCGTTCGCATCAAAGCAGGAGGAGTAGAGAATGGAATCTTCCATACCGAGGAAATCGGCCAGCTTCTTCTCCAGCGCTTTGTGGCTATCTTGCGTGCCACAGATAAAGCGCACGGAGGCCATACCAAAGCCGTGGCTGTCCATACCGGCTTTCGCGGCAGCAATCAAATCAGGGTGGTTGGCAAGGCCAAGATAGTTATTGGCGCAGAAGTTAATGACATGGTCGCCATTGGCCACGGTGATATCAGCCTGCTGGGCCGACGTAATAATGCGTTCTTCTTTAAACAACCCTTCCGCCCGCGCGGTTTCCAGGTCGTTCGTTAACTGTTTATAAAAATCCCCACGCATCGCAATTCTCCAGACTGGGCAAATTTCGGCACATATTACCGAAAGGTATACGGTGATACGAGATGACACAGCATCCATTCTTCATTTTGTAGCATAAATCACGCATAGGCATATCGTTCACTGGGTGAATGGCTGAAGGGTCGTCAATGTGATGATATGATAAGAGACATTAGTGTCTGAGATCGTCTCAACGCTCCACTTTTCAAAGGTACAGTTATGATCATCGTGACCGGCGGCGCGGGTTTTATCGGTAGCAACATCGTTAAGGCCCTGAATGATAAAGGCATCACCGATATTCTGGTGGTGGATAACCTGAAAGACGGCACCAAATTCGTCAATCTGGTCGACCTGCACATTGCCGACTACATGGATAAAGAAGATTTTCTGATCCAGATTATGTCTGGTGAAGAGTTCGGTGATATTGAAGCCGTATTCCACGAAGGTGCGTGTTCATCCACCACCGAGTGGGATGGCAAGTACATGATGGATAACAACTATCAGTACTCCAAGGAGCTGCTGCACTACTGCCTGGAGCGCGAAATCCCGTTCCTGTACGCATCTTCTGCCGCGACTTACGGTGGCCGTACTTCGGACTTTATCGAATCCCGTGAATACGAAAAGCCGCTTAACGTTTACGGCTACTCAAAAATGCTGTTCGACGAGTATGTGCGCGGCATCCTGCCGGAAGCGAACTCCCCGATCGTCGGCTTCCGCTACTTCAACGTGTATGGCCCGCGCGAAGGGCATAAAGGCAGCATGGCGAGCGTGGCCTTCCATCTCAATACCCAGTTGAACAACGGCGAAAGCCCGAAACTGTTCGAAGGCAGCGAAAACTTCAAACGCGATTTCGTCTACGTGGGCGATGTCGCGGCGGTCAACCTGTGGTTCTGGGAAAACGGTGTTTCCGGTATCTACAATCTGGGTACCGGTCGCGCGGAATCTTTCCAGGCCGTTGCCGACGCCACTCTGGCCTTCCACAAAAAAGGCAGCATCGAATACATTCCGTTCCCGGACAAACTGAAAGGCCGCTACCAGGCGTTTACCCAGGCGGATCTGACCAACCTGCGCGCGGCGGGTTACGACAAACCGTTTAAAACCGTCGCCGAAGGCGTAACCGAGTATATGGCCTGGCTGAACCGCGACGCGTAAGTATGAAAATTTTGGTCATTGGCCCGTCCTGGGTCGGCGATATGATGATGTCGCAGAGTCTTTACCGCACGCTTAAAGCGCGCTTTCCCCAGGCGATAATCGATGTGATGGCACCCGCGTGGTGCCGTCCACTTTTATCACGCATGCCGGAAGTTAACGAAGCGATCCCAATGCCGCTCGGCCACGGTGCGCTGGAAATTGGCGCACGCCGTAAGCTGGGCCACAGCCTGCGCGAGCGCCGTTATGACCGCGCCTACGTGCTGCCCAATTCGTTTAAATCCGCGCTGGTACCGTTCTTTGCCAACGTGCCGCACCGTACCGGCTGGCGCGGTGAAATGCGTTACGGTCTGCTCAATGACGCTCGCGTACTGGATAAACAAGCCTGGCCGTTAATGGTGGAGCGCTATGTGGCGCTGGCCTATGACAAAGGTGTGATGCGCTCGGCGCAGGATCTGCCGCAGCCGCTGCTGTGGCCGCAGTTGCAGGTTAACGACAGCGAGAAATTACAAGTTTGCGCGACGTTTGATATTTCTGCCGAACGCCCGGTGATTGGTTTTTGCCCCGGCGCAGAGTTCGGCCCGGCCAAACGCTGGCCGCACTACCATTACGCAGAACTGGCCAAGCAACTGATTGATGAAGGCTATCAGGTGTTGCTGTTTGGTTCGGCGAAAGATCACGAAGCGGGCAACGAGATTCTGGCCTCGCTGAGCACCGGGCAGCAAGCCTGGTGCCGCAATCTGGCCGGTGAAACGCAGCTGGAACAAGCCGTAGTGCTAATTGCCGCCTGTAAAGCGATCGTTACCAATGATTCCGGTTTGATGCATGTCGCCGCCGCGCTTAATCGTCCGCTGGTGGCGCTTTACGGCCCAAGCAGCCCGGATTTCACTCCGCCGTTGTCGCACAAAGCCCGCGTGATCCGCCTGATTTCCGGCTACCACAAAGTGCGCAAAGGCGACGCCGCTGAAGGTTATCACCAGAGTCTGATCGACATTACCCCGCAGCGCGTACTGGAAGAGTTGAACGCGCTGTTGCTGGACGCGGAAGGATAACCGATGCGGGTATTGATCGTTAAAACTTCGTCGATGGGTGATGTGCTGCATACGCTGCCCGCGCTCACCGACGCCGCGCAGGCGATTCCCGGCATCCGTTTTGACTGGGTGGTGGAAGAGGGTTTCGCCCAGATCCCCGCCTGGCACGCCGCCGTTGAGCGCGTTATTCCGGTGGCGATCCGCCGCTGGCGCAAAGCCTGGTTTTCCGCCCCCATTGCCGCCGAGCGTAAAGCCTTTCGCCTGGCGGTACAGGCTGAGCGGTACGACGCGATTATTGATGCACAAGGGCTGGTGAAAAGCGCCGCGCTGGTCACCCGACTGGCGCATGGTGTGAAGCACGGCATGGACTGGCGCACCGCGCGCGAGCCCTTAGCAAGCCTGTTTTACAATCGCCGTCATCACGTTGCTAAACAGCAACATGCGGTTGAGCGCACCCGCGAATTATTCGCCAAAAGCCTCGGTTATACCAAACCGCAAACGCAGGGTGATTACGCCATCGCCCGCCATTTTGCCGTCGCCGACGCGGCGCATTCGCCCTATGCCGTGTTCTTACACGCCACCACCCGCGATGATAAACACTGGCCGGAAGCGCACTGGCGCGAGCTACTTAATTTGCTGGCTGACAGCGGCTTACGCATAAAGTTACCGTGGGGCGCGCCGCATGAAGAAGCCCGCGCGAAACGGCTGGCGCAAGGGCTGGATTTTGTCGACGTCTTGCCGCGGATGAGCCTTGAGAATGTGGCGCGAGAACTGGCCGGCGCGCGGTTTGTCGTCTCGGTTGATACCGGTTTAAGCCATCTGACCGCCGCGCTGGACAGGCCGAACGTCACGCTTTATGGCCCAACGGATCCTGGCCTTATCGGTGGATACGGAAAAAACCAAACCATTTGCCGCCCGGAAAACTCTTCGCAGCTGAGCAGCCTTTCCGCCGCTGCGGTTTATCGCCAATTACAGCCTTTGCTGACAGCTGAGCGTGTCCATGTCTGATTTCTTCTCACCCGAACGCCCGCCGAAACGGGTGCTGATTATCAAGTTGCGTCACCACGGTGATGTCTTGCTGACCTCGCCGATGTTTACCGTACTGAAGAAAAACTGGCCCGGCGTCGAAGTGGATGCGTTGGTGTACGACGATACCCAGGCGATGTTAACCAACCATCCGTATATCGATCAGGTGCATACCATCGGGCGCAAATGGCGCAAACAGGGCTGGCTGAAACAGTTAAGCCTCTATCGCGGCCTGCGCAACCGGCTCAAAGCGCGCAATTACGATGTACTGATAAATCTCACTGAACACTGGCACGGTGCGCGTCTGGCGCGCAAGCTGAAACCCCGCGTCTCTGTCGGCTTCAAACCGGATAAGCGCGGCGGCCTCGCCCGCTGGCGCTGGGTGAAATCCTTCACCACGCTCTACCCGGCAATTCAGGATAACAGCCGCCATATGGTGGAAGTGAACCTGGACGCCCTGCGCCGCATTGGCATCCACCCGGCCAGCGCGGAGGACAAACGCACGTTGTTTACGCCAGGCGAGGAAGCGGAAAACACCATTTTGCAAAAACTGGCGGGCTTTGGTCTCGCCAGCAAATCCTACATTCTGGTGCACCCGACATCGCGCTGGATGTTCAAAGCCTGGCAAATCGACAAGCTGGCGGCGACCATCGACACGCTGGCAGCCCGTGGCTTACCGATCATTCTCTCAGCCGCGCCGTCGAAAGAAGAGAGCGATTATATGGATAAGCTGCGCGCCGCACTGACGCAGCCGGTGTTTGATTTAAGCGGGCAACTGAATCTGAAAGAGCTTGGCGCGTTGATGAAACATGCGCGGCTCTACTTCGGCGTGGATTCCATGCCAATGCATCTGGCCAGCGCCGTGGGTACGCCCACCGTCGCCATTTTCGGCCCGACGGGCGCGATAAAATGGGCGCCCTGGGGTGTCACTTACCGGGTCATTACCGCCGGTTTTACCTGCCAGCCTTGTGGCAAAGCGGGCTGCGGCGACAGCCAGGTTTCTGATTGCATTACCGCCATTACGCCTGCGCAGGTGCTCGGCGCGATTGATACCTTACTGCTGGAAAACCCCGCATGAAGCTGGCTATCGTCAGACAAACCTATAACCCGAACGGCGGCGCAGAACGTTTCGTTTCCCGCGCCCTGAATGTGCTGGCGCAGGATACCTCGCTGGATGTCACCCTAATCGCCCGCGAATGGGAAAACGCCGCTGGCTGGCACACCCTGACGGTCAATCCACCGTTTCGTAACCGCAAAATGCGCGAAGCGGGTTTTGCTGACGCCGCAGCGGCGCATTTTGCCGATTTCGATATTGTGCAAAGCCATGAGCGCATTCCCGGTGCGACCATTTTCCGCGCCGGCGACGGCGTACATGCCACCTGGCTTGAGCAGTACAGCCGCATTCTGTCACCGCTAAAACGCTGGTCGCAGAATTTCAGCCCCTATCACCACTACATTTTGCAGGCGGAGCGCCAGATGTTCGCGCATCCTGCGCTGCGCAAGGTTATCTGTAATTCGCGGATGGTGCGCGATGATATCGCCCGTCGTTTTCAATTGCGCGACGATCAATTGACGGTGATTTATAACGGTGTCGATACTGCCCATTTCCACCCCAGCGTGCGTGAGTTGTCCCTGCGAACGGCACTGGCAATACCCACTAACGCGCCGGTACTGGCGTATGTCGGTTCCGGTTTTACCCGTAAAGGTGTCGCGACGGCGCTGCGTGCGCTTGTCGCGCATCCATCCGTCTGGCTGTTGATAGCTGGTCGCGATAAACACGCCCGTAAGTTTGAAAAGCTGGCGCGCCAGTTGGGCGTGGCGAAGCGTGTGCGTTTTCTTGGCCCGGTGGCGGATATTCGCCAGGTCTACGGTTCAGCGGATGCGCTGATCCTGCCAACGCTCTACGATCCATTCCCGAACGTCTGCGTTGAAGCGCTGGCTTGCGGGCTGCCACTGTTTACCAGCCCTGGCTGCGGTGCTGCCGAATGGGTGGTCGAAGGGGAAAACGGCTGGGTGCGCGATGCGCTGGATTGCGAAGGTTACAGCGCGTCTGTCGGTGAGTGGCTGACTGGCCGTACGCGCGGCGTGGATTATGCGGCGGCGGCGCGCGCCACCGCAGAACCCTGGACGCTGGACCGGATGGCACAGGAGTTGCAGGCGCTTTACCGCGACCTGCTGCGCTGAGCGGCGTCGGCGAACACCTTTTCCATCGCCGCCAGCATACATTCACGCGTTAAGTGGGCGCACAGGTAATCATAACCCTGTTGCGCCAGCGTATCGCGTAACGCGGCGTCGCCAGCCAGGCGAACAATCGCACCGCGCAGGGCTTCAATATCGCGCTGTGCCACCAGCAAGCCGGTTTGTTCATTGATAATGGCATCCGCCGTGCCCCCTGCATCTGTGGCGATAGTCGCGATGCGGCAAGCCAGCGATTGCAGTACGCCTTGCGGTACACCTTCCATATCGTGCGACGGACTTAACGCAATATCGAACGCCGGAAACCACTGCGAAGGATTGCTTTGATGGCCCGCCATCACCACGCGATCCTGCAAACCAAGCTGAACGATTTCCTGTTCCAGCGTCGCCCGATGCGGCCCTTCACCGACAATCGCCAGTTTGATCGCCGGGTCGTTAATTTGCGCCAGCGCTTTGAGCAACACGCTATGCCCTTTGTTCGGGCGCAGATGGGACACCACACCCAGCCACAGGGCATCCTGCGCTAACCCGCACTGTTCACGCGCAGCCATTTTATCAGCAGGATGAAAACGTCGGGTATCAACACCGCTTGGCACGGAGGTGGTTTGTTCCAGCGGCACGCCGAGGTCGACCATTTGATAGCGCAGCGCTTCTCCGGTACTGACGATATGCGCGCAGGCACGGCGGAACAGCCAGCGCGTGGTCCAGTTATCGCGCGGCGTACCGGAAGCATGGCGGGTACGCACCAGCGGCACCGGGCGCGACAGCGTGAGGTTCGCCAGCGCCACCAGCCAGGTATCGGCAGAATTATGGCTATTAATCACATCAATGCTGTCGCGGTTCGCTCGCAACCAGCGGCGCAGCGCAAGCAGGTTGGCGATATTCTTACGTTTCAGCGGCATAGTCACTACCGTTAGCCCGGCATCGCTCGCCATCTGGTGCAGCGGCGCGGTTTTCGGGCACAGGATAGTCACCTGATGGCCGCGCTCCAGCATGCCTAACGATTCATTGATAATCCGCAGCGGCTGCCCGCCTTTCCCGCCATCTGCTTCGGTGTGAACAATATGCATAGATTTCCTGTAACCTGGCTTACAGACGCCATAAATGGGGGCATTATATACATCGGTAGCGCCGAAGTGCACGGCGAGCTATTTCCAGGAGAAAGCCCTGGTTACAAAGAAGCCACTTCTTAACATAATTTTTCTGTGGTAGTTTTCCCCGGGCTTCATCACACTGACCTGGCGATCCTGGGGAATGCATTCTGGAACGTTAATTTGCCGATAAGGCCACAAATTTATTAATCAGCCTGAGAATTATGACTAAAACTCGCACTTTTTTGGCAGGGATCCTGGTCCTGTTTACCCTCGCTTTGTGTTTTGTCTGGCCAATGCCTAACGGTCAATTACCTTTCCACAGAAATGGATTCATCTATCCGGTTATCGCGCTTTCACTCGGCCTGTTTTTCACCTCTCCACAAGCTCGCGCTCAGTTGCACGGCAAACAGTTGCGCTTTGTCCTTTATACGCTTGGCGCGTTAACCCTGTTCCTGCTGATCAACGGCTTGTTTGTCGCACCAGATTTGAAAGAGATGATCGGTACCTGGGATGGGCAATGGGTGCGTCCTGCACTACTTTTTTGTGCAGGTATCGTGTTGTTGCCAGCCGTACAATCGGCTTTCCCCAATTTTTCCGCTGCCCGGCTATTTACGTTGATTGTGCTCTCTTTCTGGGGCGTTATTCTCATTCACTTGCTGGATACGGTTTGGCTTTACTGGCGTGATGGGATAATCCATTGGGGTGAGACACGTATTGTGTTTAACCGCACGCGCATGAGTTTCCAGATCAATATGATCACCGGTTTTATTCTGGCAGAACTGTTGGCGCGCGGTTTAATGCACCAGCGTTTTCTACGTCTTAACACACCGGTGCTTGGCTTATTACTGCTGTCTAACCTTGTCTGTACCGCATTAGTGGACACACGCTGGGGGACTATCGGCCTGGTTGGCGGCCTGTTTTCCGCCTTCATCCTTATCACGCTGCACAATATGCAGCGCAGCCGGGTAGTGCTGACCTGTGGCATTTTAGTCGCCATTATCGCGGCATCCGCGGCGCTGGGCTACGCCTCGTGGAAAACAGACCCGCGCTGGCAAAGTCTGGAAAGCGATGCGATTGCCGGCTGGAATGCCCCTTTTGACAGTTTCTGCTATATCAAGAGCGCAGCAGCCCCCATAAACGACATGGATACGCCGATGAACCACTCTAATGGTTGCCGGGCCAGCTTCTTCCATCAGGGATGGAAATTGGTCTTCAAGTATCCTGCAGGGATGGGTCCCCACAAAGAAGCTTTCAACTATATTTTGAATCGCGATTTACATACCAATCGCATCACTATCCCACACAGCCATTACGGTTTGATTGAATTCGGTCTGCAAAATGGCTTCGCGGGCATCGCGGGTTGGTTAATTCTGTTGGCGGGATGTTGGTATATCGGTTGGCGGCATTTTCGTCATGGCAACACGATGATCGGTATGTTTTTGCTGCTGTTTACCATTGGTTTCTTCTCACGCACGTTGGTTGATCATAACTTGCTGGATCACTACCTTGAGCAATATATGTTTCTTACTGGCCTCTTGATTGGCATGTGTGCTTTACAGCAGCTGCGCTCTGATCCCCCTAAAATCTAACAGTCTCCCCGTGCGCCAGTAGCTTTCTTTATCGCTTCGTAGATAATGAGCACCGCTGGCGCAACCACCACGGAACAAATCTGCCGCTTCGATGGTCTTTAAAAGGCCATTAACTATCAGGGTAAATCCCTCGCACAGCCCGCTTTTAACGGAGAAAGCATGTCTGATACACCGCAACTGAGCCTCGTTATTGCTGTTTATAATGGCGAAAAATTCCTCAGCGCATTCTTTGACAGTATCAAGAAGCAACAGCTTGAAAGTCTCGAGATGATTGTTGTTAACGACGGTTCAACCGATGGTTCTGCCGAAGTGATCGCGCGTTACGCCAGTGAGTTTGCTCACTTTCAGGTGATCAACCAGGCGAATCAGGGCGTTTCAGCGGCGAGAAATACCGGCCTTGCCGTCGCGCGCGGTGAATATCTTGCTTTCCCCGATATCGATGATGTGATCTATCCCGGCATGTATCCGCGTCTGCTGGAGATAGCGACGCAAGGTAATCTGGATGTCGCTACCTGTAATGGCACTTACATCTATGATGACGGCCGTCCGGCAAAGAAAATTTTTCCGTCCGATAAACTCTCCTCAACAGGCGTACTGGAAGGGCCGGTTTGGCTGCAAATGGCGCTCTCGTCACGCAAATTTCTGCATGTCACCTGGCTGAATATTTACCGTCATGCGTTTATCAAAGAGCATGGTTTTACGTTTGAACACGGTTTGCGCCATCAGGATATTCCCTGGACAACTGAAATATTGCTTACCGCGAAGCGTGTTCAATATGTGGATGAAACGTTTTACGACTATTTGATCCATTCTGCATCGGTATCACATATTCCTGGTACCAATGACACGCGCATGCGTTCAGCGCGTCATTATATGAAAATCCTCGAAATGCTCGACGCGATTAACCGTCGATATCCGGAACAAGTCAAACGTGTTCCGGCTTGTCAGTGGCAAATCGCCAAAGAAGGGTTGGGCATTTTGCATGAGATTAACAACATTGATGATCTGGCAAAAAAACGTGAGATCACGCAGGAGCTTTTTGACCGTGGGATTTGGTCAATGATTTGGCAGAACGCACGTGGATTCCGCCAGCGCTGGCGACTTGGGCGTCGCTACTTTCGGCTTAAAAAACTTATTAAATAACTAAACCATGACCAGATTTAGGTTACATATCGTCTCACATGACGACTTTATCGCAGCAAATTTTGCCGATTTTCAGACCCTGATGGATGAAAGCGTCAATCCGGATGATATACCCCAACGGTTTTATTGTGGGGGCCGGGGCGTATGGACATTTCAAACCATGCTCAGCCTGAATTATTACTACCCTGGTGAAATAGGATTTTCATGGGGCACTCAGTGTCGTGCAGACGCCATTAATTTGCTGCATAACGATCATTTCGGTTACCGGATAAAACCGTGGAATGGTCTCACCGTGGTCGCCCGAACCGATCGCCCACCCGTGCTCGGCGCAGATTATGTGGTTGAACAAAATCCGGCCGTCTTATCGACACCAGGACGAATATTCATCCCACATTGGCCTCAACCGGGTTTGCAACCACGTGAACGTGACGATAACACCGTGCGTACCGTTGCCTACTTCGGCAGTAAAGACAGCTTTCCGGATGCGTACCAGACCGAAGAATTTAAACAACGTTTGACGGATCAAGGTATTACGCTGCGCATCTCGTTTGATAACTGGACAGATTACCGCGATGTGGACGTATGTCTGAGTTTTCGCAAAAACCACGATCACCGGCTGGCGCGTAAACCGGCCAGTAAATTAATTAATAGTTGGCTGGGCAAAACCGTCATGATCTGCGATGACGAACCCTCTTTTCGGGCTATACGCGAAAGCGAACTGGATTATTTGATCGCCAAAACGCCCGATGAAACCTTTGCCGCCATTATGAAGTTGAAAAATTCTCCTGACTTGTTTGCCCGCATGCGTGAACAAGGAGATAAACGGCGACTTGCGCATTCACATGAAGCTGTTGCAGCTAACTGGAATGCCTTGTTTGAAAGTATCTGGAAAAAAGGGCTACACAACCGCACTACCGCCGGGCGCGCTTTGCGCTTCGTATTGAGTAAGGCGATTCGTCCGCTTACCAGGAAGTTTTAATAAAAAGCCAGGTAGTTAAATGTTAAGTAACTCTTTATCGGCCCACGGAAAAGTGGGGCGCGATAGCGTACGGACTCTGCTCCTGACGTTATCTTTTGTACTGCTTTTTTCTTTTTCTGAACTCATTGTTATCGCGAAGGATCATGTCTATCGCCCCAAAAGTGATGATATTGCGCTTTATCTCATCATTGCTCTGCTGGCCGCTATCAGCGCGCGTTTCATCATTACGCGTTTATTGCTGTCCGTAACCTTTATCGTTCAGGTTACAGAGGCCATTTACTACCAATTTTACGGTCAGTTCTATGGGCCAAGCGAAGTCTGGTTGGCTTTTGTTGAAACAAACGATATCGCCAGAGGCATGCTTGACAGCCTGGGTTCACTGGGAATTTTCTTTTCTATCCTGGCGATCGCGCTTGTCTTCATTCTCGGTTTTGCTCGCCGCCTTGCGCCACAGTGGCGAAATTCACTGGCGGTACCGTGCATGTTAGCTATTACGGTGATGTTTGTCGGTCAGTTTTATAAGGCCAAAGATGGGCAGATGTACAAATTCAACCCGGATCTGCGCCACTCATTGCTACGTAATGGTTTGTCTGCGGTAAGCTTCAGCGCCATGCGCCTGATCCCTGAAGCCATATCCGGTGAAAATCAGAATATCGCGAGTTACGAGCCTTATCAGGTGACACCAAGAAGTGATTTCCAGTTTGGTAAATACTCAATCATTCTGGCGATTGGCGAAAGCCTGAACCCGCACCGTATCAGTGCTCTCGGCTATGAGCGCGATACCACGCCGGAGCTGAAGGTATTGATGGAGCAATATCATGGCAGTAGCAAACTGATCGTCTCCAATGCCGTTTCTACCCGTGTCGCGATCCCGATGCTGGTGAATAATTTGCGCGAGCCAGATAACTATTTTGCATACAAGTCGAAAGCGACCAATATATTCGCTAATGCGAACAAGCAGGGGTTTGAAACAGCGTTTATTTCGGCGCAGGGACTTGAAGGCTTGAGTAACTGGATCGGTATTCACGATATCGATCTCTGGGAAGACACGCAGATTCGCCCGGCACCCGATATCGGCGCGGATAAAGTGTTAACTCCGTCGGTTGAAGACGCTGGAATGAATTGGGATAAGCCGTTCTTAATGGTCTTAAACAGCCGTGCACCGCATATTCCTTACGATAGCAATATCCCGCAAGGGTTTGCTAAATTCTCGACGCCAGCGCTTAGCGATACCGTGGCACAGAAAAAAAATGAATATGACGACGCTGTGCGCTTCTATGACAAAGAGCTGGCATCCGCCATCCGTACTGTTATGGCGAAATCGAAGCTACCTGTGCTGGTCTTTATTACTTCCGACCACGGCGAGCGGGTTGGAGAAGGTGGTTTATTTGGGCATTCGGTCGTTGAGATGCCGATCGCTGAGGTGCCATTTATCTATTTCAGTAACGACCCCACAATGTCGCTAAGCGCTATTTCGCCACAAGCGCCACGCAACCATTACCAACTGGCAACCCTGATAAACAAAATGATCGGTTTTGATGTGAGCAACCCCAATCAAAAAGATGATAGCTACTACATCACCGGCGGCGATATCCGCGGCCTTTCCGAAAAAGTGACTTATCATCTGGATTCACTTTCGGACGTTAAACCATAATCACCGCCCGGGACGGGCAGAAATGCCCGTCTTTTCTTAATTTCCTACCAGAATCATTTCCCTACTGGACGTTACACCCTCAAAAGAAGTGGCTGGCGCGCCAAAGGTATAGCTTTAGCCGCCCTAAATGCTTAGAATTTGCCCGCCGAATCTTAAAAAAACGGATAGTCGCTTGGAATTGTTGTATACCACCCTGCTTTACTTAATTCAGCCTCTGGTGTGGTTGCGATTATTACTTCGCAGCCGCAAAGCCCCCGCTTACCGCAAACGCTGGGCTGAACGCTATGGTTTTTGTCGTAACAAAGTGAAGCCGGACGGTATTCTGCTGCATTCCGTCTCCGTGGGAGAAACGCTGGCGGCGATCCCGCTGGTACGCGCACTGCGCCATCGCTACCCTTCGCTGCCCATCACTGTGACCACCATGACGCCAACCGGCTCGGAACGGGTGATGTCGGCGTTCGGCAAAGACGTACATCATGTTTATCTCCCTTACGATCTGCCCTGCGCCATGAACCGTTTTCTCAACAATGTTCGCCCAAAGCTGGTGATCGTGATGGAAACCGAACTGTGGCCGAACATGATTTCCGCGCTGAAAGCGCGCCAAATCCCCTTGGTTATCGCTAATGCACGGCTGTCAGAACGCTCGGCAAAAGGTTACGGCAAGTTGGGCAAATTTATGCGCCGCCTGCTGAGCAAAATCACCCTAATTGCCGCGCAAAACCAGGAAGATGCCGACCGTTTTCTGCAATTAGGCTTAAAGCGCAGCCAGTTGACCGTGACCGGCAGCCTGAAATTTGATATCTCCGTAACGCCAGAACTCGCTGCACGCGCAATAACGCTGCGCCGCCAGTGGGCACCACGCCGCCAGGTGTGGATTGCTACCAGCACGCACGACGGCGAAGAAGCGATTATTTTACAAGCGCACCGCAAGCTGCTGGAAACCTTCCCTGATTTACTGTTGATTCTGGTGCCCCGCCACCCGGAACGCTTCCCGGATGCGCGCAATTTGGCGCAGAAAGCCGGTTTCAGCTACACCTTGCGCAGCTCGGGCGAAATCCCGTCCAGCAGCACACAAGTAGTGATCGGCGACACGATGGGTGAACTGATGTTGCTGTATGGTATCGCCGATCTGGCGTTTGTCGGCGGCAGCCTGGTTGAACGCGGCGGCCACAACCCGCTGGAGCCCGCCGCGCACGCGATTCCCGTGCTGATGGGGCCACATACGTTTAATTTCAAAGATATCTGCGCACGTCTGCAGGAAGCGGAAGGGTTGATCACCGTCACCGATGCGGATTCGCTGGTGAAAGAGGTGTCGACCCTGCTGACGGATGAAGATTACCGTTTATGGTACGGCCGCCACGCGGTGGAAGTGCTGCACCAGAACCAGGGCGCGCTGGCGCGCCTGCTGCAACTTCTGCAACCGTATTTGCCTCAGCGGAGCCATTAATGTCCAAACGTTTGTCGGTGGTGATGATCGCCAAAAACGCGGCGGATCTGCTGCCCGATTGTCTGGCATCCGTTGCCTGGGCGGATGAAATTGTGCTGCTGGATTCCGGCAGCAGCGACGATACAGTGGGCATTGCCAGCCGCGCGGGCGCCAAAGTCTTCACCCATACTGACTGGTCGGGTTACGGCGTACAGCGCCAGCTGGCACAGCGCTACGCCAGCGGCGATTACATCCTGATGCTCGATACCGACGAGCGCGTCACTCCGGAACTCGCAGAGCACATTCGCGCGACACTCGCCGCACCGCAGCCGGGTGCCGTTTACAGCATTGCCCGCCGTAACTATTTCCTTGGCCGCTTTATGCGCCACAGTGGTTGGTATCCGGATCGCGTTACCCGCCTGTACGAGCGCGAGCGCTATCAGTACAACGGTAATCTGGTGCATGAATCGCTGGAAGCGCCGCAAGCGCCGGTCATTGCGCTCAGTGGTGATTTGCTGCATCTGACCTGCCGGGATTTCGCCAGCTTTCAGCGTAAACAGTTCAATTACGCCACGGCGTGGGCGCAGGAACGCCATCAGCGCGGTAAAAAAACGTCGCTACCGGGAATTTTCGCGCATACTTTGGGCGCCTTCGTCAAAACATTGTTACTGCGCGGCGGCGTGCTGGATGGCAAACAGGGCTGGCTGCTGGCAGTGGTTAATGCGCAGTATACTTTCAATAAATACACCGAGCTGTGGGCGCTGAACCACGGTTATTCAGAGAAAGAATAAGCGATGAGCACAAAAGCGATTTATCCCGGCACCTTTGACCCCATCACTAACGGGCATATTGATATTGTGACCCGCGCAGCCACGATGTTTGATGAGGTGGTGTTAGCGATTGCCGCCAGCCCAAGCAAAAAACCGCTGTTTGACCTGCCAGAGCGCGTGGCACTGGCGCAAGCAGCGACGGCACATCTGCCGAATGTTTCCGTGGTGGGGTTTAGCGATTTGATGGCCAATTTTGCCCGTGCCCAGCAGGCAAATATCCTTATTCGCGGTTTGCGGGCGGTAGCGGATTTCGAATATGAGATGCAGCTGGCCCATATGAACCGCCACCTGATGCCGGAGCTGGAAAGCGTCTTTCTTATGCCGTCGAAAGAGTGGTCGTTTATCTCGTCCACGCTGGTCAAAGAAGTGGCGCGCCATCAGGGCGATGTCACCCACTTTCTGCCGCCTGACGTTCACCAGGCGCTGTTAGAGAAGCTTAAGTAAGCTTTCTGGCTCTTATTTCTGGCAGCGTCGGCAGTAAAACGTTGAGCGCTGTGCATGCTTTGCGGCAACAATCGGCGTGCCGCAGACGCGACAAGGTTCCCCTTCCCGACCATATACCTGTAACTCCTGGGCGAAATAGCCCGGTTTACCGTCGCTTTGTAAAAAGTCTTTTAGCGTGGTTCCGCCCTGTTCGATAGAGCGCAGCAGCACCGCTTTGATCACCCGCACCAGAATTTCGCACTCCTGCGCCGAGAGTGACGAAGCCAGCCGATCGGGATGGATCCCGGCGGCAAACAGCGATTCGCTGGCGTAGATATTTCCCACGCCGACCACCAGCTTGTTATCCATGAGCCAGGGTTTAATGGCGGTTTTCTTCTTCGCGCATTTCTGCTGGAAATATTCAGCGTTGAAAGCGTCGCTGAGCGGCTCCGGGCCGAGATGCGCGAGCACATTGTGGCCTTCCAGCTCTTTCGTCCACAGCCACGCGCCAAAACGACGTGGATCGGTGTAGCGCAGCACTTTGCCATTGCTCATCACCAAATCGACGTGGTCGTGTTTTTCAGCAGGTAACTCATGGGGAAGAATACGCAGGCTACCGGACATGCCAAGGTGAATAATGATCCAGCCGTCGGGCAATTCGAGCAGCAAATATTTGGCGCGGCGCTGAACACTCAGTACCGGTTTGTCGCTCAGGCTGTGGATCTCTTCGGAAACCGGCCAGCGCAATCGCCCGTTGCGCACCACCGCATGAAGAATGGTTTCGCCAACAAGGTGCGGTTCAATACCTCTGCGGCTGGTTTCGACTTCGGGTAATTCAGGCATCTCGTCTCCGGTTTATGGGTGGTCAGAAATGCAAAAACCCCGACAGAGCGGGGTTTTTGTGCAAGAAAACTAAAATTATTTGATTTTAGCTTCTTTGTACAGCACGTGCTGACGGACAACTGGATCGAATTTTTTCAGTTCCAGTTTTTCCGGCTTAGTACGTTTGTTCTTCGTGGTGGTGTAGAAGTGACCAGTACCAGCGGAAGAAACCAGCTTGATTTTCTCACGAATACCTTTAGCCATGATTTATATCCTTTAAGTACTTAGTACTTTTCGCCACGGGCACGCAGTTCAGACAGAACTGTATCGATGCCTTTCTTATCGATTACACGCATACCTTTAGCAGATACACGCAGGGTGACAAAACGCTTTTCGCTCTCAACCCAGAAACGGTGAGAGTGCAGGTTCGGCAGGAAACGGCGTTTAGTCGCGTTCAGTGCGTGGGAACGGTTGTTACCGGTCACCGGACGCTTGCCAGTAACTTGGCAGACTCGGGACATGTCTATTCTCCAAAAATCAAATTAGCTCGAGCTTCGTATGGGGTATCGGCGCCTCGTCAGGCTTTACAGCCCGGTCATCGCAGTTCTATGTGAACTCTCGATTGCCAGGCCCAAATGCCAAACCCGAGATTCTCAAAGGTGGCGTAGTATACGCTGAGTCGGCGGTGTGCTCAAGTCCCGAACAGACAAAGATCCCGATGGATCGCGCAAAGTGGTCTAAATCCAGCCACGTTCGGCAAAAGAAACGTATTCACCGCGACCAATAACCAGATGATCGAGCACCCGGATGTCCATGAACTGGCAGCATTTTATTACCCGCTCAGTGATCTGCCTGTCCGCTTTGCTCGGCTCAGCGTTACCAGAGGGGTGATTATGCGCGAGGATCACGGCGGCCGCATTGACTTTTAACGCTTCACGCAAAATTTCTCGCGGATGCACCTCAACTTGGTTAATCGTGCCGGTAAAAAGCCGACAATGTTTAAGTATCCGGTTCTGGTTATCCATCAGGATCACCATAAAGATCTCGCGCTCTTCGCCCGCAAGCTGGCTTTGTAAAAACTCGCGCGTCATTTCCGGGCTCAGCAGTGAGCTCTCTTCCAGCAGGCGCGCATTATAATAGCGCCGCGCCAGTTCGCCGATACCCCGCAGTTGAGCGTATTTGGCAAGGCCAATGCCATGCACCTCTTTAAAATCATCAAGATCGGCGGAGAGCAGTGTATACAACGAACCAAACTGCTTGAGCATTTCACGCGCGACGGTGAGCACGCTTTTTCCCTGTGTTCCGGTGCGCAAAAAAAGCGCCAGGAGTTCCACGTCAGTCAGTGACTCAATACCGAACTTCATCATTTTTTCACGCGGTTTTTGAGGCGTAAAAACAATATCCATATTCATTTCTCCTTCGCTCCCGCCAATGCTGCCATAGCTGCCATCTCGCTTCGACCAGGGAGTCATATCTCTGCGTAGTGCCTCGCAAAGTGGTTTATGGGCAACAGCACGACAACACCAGGATTGTGATAAAATGCCCAGCTTCTGGTGAAATCCAACAGGAAAGAATCATGATCAGTCTGGCGGGTAAAAAGATTGTCCTCGGCGTGAGCGGCGGTATTGCGGCCTATAAAGCGCCCGAACTGGTGCGCCGTTTGCGCGATCGCGGAGCAGAAGTCCGTGTCGCAATGACCGAGGCGGCAAAAGCCTTTATTACGCCGATGAGCCTGCAGGCCGTTTCCGGTTATCCGGTGTCTGACAGCCTGCTTGATCCCGCCGCTGAAGCGGCAATGGGCCATATTGAGCTGGGCAAATGGGCTGATTTAGTGATTCTCGCCCCCGCCACCGCGGATTTGATCGCCCGCGTTGCTGCCGGTATGGCAAACGACCTGGTCTCCACGATTTGCCTTGCCACACCGTCGCCTGTCGCCGTTGTTCCCGCGATGAATCAGCAGATGTACCGCGCCGCCGCCACCCAGCATAATTTGCAGGTGCTGGCCTCGCGCGGGCTGTTGCTGTGGGGCCCGGACAGCGGTAGCCAGGCCTGTGGCGATGTTGGTCCAGGAAGAATGCTTGATCCGCTGACCATTGTGGATATGGCCGCCGCGCATTTCTCGCCGGTCAAAGATCTGCAACATCTGAACATCATGATTACCGCCGGTCCGACGCGTGAACCGCTAGATCCGGTGCGTTACATCACTAATCTCAGTTCCGGTAAGATGGGCTTCGCCATTGCCGCCGCTGCTGCAAGCCGCGGTGCGAATGTCACGCTGGTCTCCGGCCCTGTCTCGCTGGCAACGCCGCCGCTGGTACAACGTGTGGATGTGACTACGGCACTGGAAATGGAGGCTGCGGTCCAGAGCCGCGTTCAGCAGCAGAATATTTTTATCGGTTGCGCCGCCGTTGCGGATTATCGCGCCGCCAGCGTCGCGGAAGAAAAAATCAAAAAGCAAGGCGATGAAATCACGATAAAAATGGTGAAAAACCCGGATATCGTCGCTGGCGTTGCCGCACTTTCTGCTCACCGACCTTATGTTGTTGGGTTTGCTGCCGAAACAAATAATGTGGAAGAATATGCCCGGCAAAAACGCGCCCGCAAAAACCTGGATCTGATTTGCGCCAACGATGTTTCGCAATCGAATCAGGGATTTAACAGCGACAACAATGCATTACACCTTTTCTGGCAGGATGGCGACAAACGCTTGCCGCTGGAGCGCAAAGAACTTCTGGGACACCTATTACTGGACGAGATCGTTACCCGTTATGATGAAAAAAATCGACGTTAAGATTCTGGACCCGCGCGTTGGCAAGGAATTCCCGCTGCCGACATATGCCACCTCCGGTTCTGCCGGACTTGACCTGCGTGCCTGTCTCGATGACGCCGTAGAGCTGGCGCCTGGCGCAACGACGTTGCTGCCGACCGGTTTGGCAATCCATATTGCCGATCCAACACTGGCTGCGGTCATTCTGCCGCGTTCCGGTCTGGGCCATAAACATGGCGTCGTGCTGGGCAACCTGGTGGGGCTGATTGACTCGGATTACCAGGGGCAATTGATGGTTTCCGTCTGGAACCGCGGCCAGGACAGCTTTACCATCGTGCCGGGTGAACGCATCGCGCAAATGGTCTTTGTGCCGGTCGTTCAGGCAGAATTTAACCTGGTGGAATCCTTTGACGCGACCGAGCGCGGCGAAGGCGGCTTCGGCCATTCCGGGCGCCAATAAGCAGCCCTATTTAACGCATCACACGGCGAAATAACGCGATAACATCACCGCAAACGCACTCCGTTTGCGGCCGCCCTGTGGTTGCTCGCCTGACAAGTGCTTATTTTCAGGGGTATTTTGGAACATGGCAGAAAAACAAACCGCGAAAAGGAATCGTCGCGAGGAAATACTTCAATCTCTGGCGCTGATGCTGGAATCCAGCGATGGAAGCCAGCGTATTACGACGGCAAAACTGGCGGCGTCCGTTGGCGTTTCTGAAGCGGCGCTGTACCGCCACTTCCCCAGTAAAACGCGCATGTTCGACAGCCTGATTGAATTTATCGAAGATAGCCTGATTACCCGTATCAACCTGATTTTAAAAGACGAGAAAGACACAACCGCGCGTCTGCGTCTGATTGTGCTGCTGATTCTGGGCTTTGGTGAACGTAATCCGGGTTTGACACGCATTATGACCGGCCATGCGCTGATGTTCGAACAAGACCGCCTGCAAGGGCGCATTAGCCAGCTGTTCGAACGCATTGAAGCGCAGCTGCGCCAGGTACTGCGCGAACGCAAGATGCGCGAAGGCGAAGCCTACGCGACCGATGAAACGTTACTGGCAAGCCAGCTGCTGGCGTTTTGCGAAGGGATGCTGTCACGTTTTGTGCGCAGCGAGTTTAAATACAGCCCGACCGAAGATTTCGACGCCCGCTGGCCGCTGTTGGCCGCACAATTACAGTAATTCCTCATGCAGCCCTTGCGGCTGCATTCTCATTTCCCCGCACTCTGTGAAAAAGCCCAACGTAATTCGTTAAGATGCCAGATGTTGTGGCGTCGCGGATCCCCTACCCTCCCTCTGGCAGTATCTTTCCACTTAAGCGAAATATCCTCATAAAAACCCTACAAATAAGGAGACGCTTGATGGCAACATCACGTCGGGAACTGCTTAAACTCAGCGGTATCGCCACCGCATCACTGCTTCTAAGCCAAAAGAGTATCGCCTCATGGGCACCCTCAGCCCGCTACCCCGATCCCAGCATCGTCGCACTGGATGACAGCTTTCGCGACTATATGGTTTCCAGCGCCAAAGTAGAGCAGATCGCGACCGGATGCCGCTGGGCAGAAGGGCCCGTCTGGTTTGGCGATACCCGCATGCTGTTGTGGAGCGATATTCCCAACAACGCGGTCATGCGCTGGGATGAAGCCACCGGTACAACCAGTGTTTTTCGCCAGCCTTCCAATAACGCTAACGGCCACGCTCGCGACAGACAAGGGCGTCTAATCAGCTGTGAGCACGATACCCGCCGCATTACGCGCACAGAATACGACGGCACCATCACCGTGCTGGCAGACAGCTACGACGGCAAGCCGCTGAATTCACCGAATGATATTGCCGTGAAATCCGACGGTTCCATCTGGTTTACCGATCCGCCATTTGGTATTGCCGGTTTTTATGAAGGGCATAAAGCTACGCCGCAGTTGCCGCAAAACGTTTATCGCCTGGATCCTGAAACCCGCAAGCTGGAAGTGGTGCTGGGCGATGTTAAAGGGCCAAACGGCATCTGCTTCTCGCCGGATGAAAAAACGCTGTTTGTGGTGGAAAGCCGCGCGACGCCCAATCGCTTAATTCTGGCGTGGGATATCGAAGGTAATCAGCTTAAAAACCGGCGGGTACATATCGACTGCGGTAACGGCACGGCAGATGGCATCGCCATCGATGTACATGGCAACCTGTGGTGCGGGTGGGGAATGGGTACCGAGGAGCTGGACGGCGTGCGCGTGTTCAATGCGCAAGGCAAAGCGATTGGAATGATCCACCTGCCGGAGCGCTGCGCTAACTTGTGCTTTGGCGGCGAACAGCGCAATCGCCTGTTTATGGCTTCCAGCACCTCGGTCTATTCACTTTATGTAAACACTCAGGGCGCGAAGCTGGTGTAAAACGGACCCGGCAGTCGCCTGCCGGGAACACATTTAAACGCCGTACTGCTCGCGATAGGTGCGCACAGCGGCCAGATGATCGGCCATCTCCGGTTTCTCTTCGAGGTAGGCGATCAAGTCTTTGAGTGTGACAATCGAAATCACGTTACAGCCATAATCGCGTTCTACTTCCTGAATTGCCGAAATATCACCGCGACCACGCTCCTGACGATCCAGAGAGATCAGCACGCCGGCAAGCGTTGCGCCGTTAGCCTGGATAATTTCCATCGATTCGCGAATCGCCGTTCCGGCAGTGATCACGTCATCCACCAGCATGACACGCCCCTGCAACGCGCTGCCCACCAGATTGCCACCTTCACCGTGGGTTTTGGCTTCTTTACGGTTAAAGCAATAAGGCACATCACGCTCGTGGTGCTCCGCCAGCGCTACGGCCGTGGTGGTCGCGATAGGAATACCTTTGTAAGCCGGGCCAAACAGCAGATCAAAATCGATACCGGAATCCACCAGCGCTTCGGCGTAAAAACGCCCTAACAGAGCCAGATCGCGCCCGGTATTAAACAGCCCGGCGTTGAAGAAATAGGGGCTTTTGCGTCCGGATTTCAGCGTGAACTCGCCGAACTTCAGTACCTGCTTGTTAAGCGCAAATTCAATAAACTGACGCTGATACGCTTTCATGGATCCGCTCCTCATCTCACTTTTCATTATTTACAGATTACGCAACATACGTCGCGCGACCTCGCGCAAACCACGTAAATCATACCTGGTGAATAGCGCAGGCATGACTCGCGACAGCCGACAAAGAAGCCGCATGAAGTATAAAGCGCAAAAAAAGGGCGACTCATCAGTCGCCCTTAAAATTAATTCTCTAGCGCCGCCTTCTGCGTCGCGATAATCGATTCGATCCCCCCTCTGGCCAGCGCCAGCAGGGTGAGTAACTCTTCATGGGAGAAGGGCTCGCCTTCCGCCGTACCCTGAACTTCAATCATGCGACCATCTTCAGTCATCACCACGTTCATGTCGGTTTCGGCTGCGGAGTCTTCCACATATTCAAGATCACAAACGGCTTCGCCATTAACAATACCCACGGAAACCGCCGCCACCATACCTTTCATCGGATTGGTTTTCAGCTTACCGGCGGCAACCAGTTTGTTCAGCGCGTCCGCCAGCGCAACGCACGCGCCGGTAATTGACGCGGTACGCGTGCCGCCATCGGCCTGAATGACATCGCAGTCAAGCGTAATGGTGAATTCGCCCAGCGCGTTCAAATCAACCGCCGCACGCAGCGCGCGAGCGATAAGGCGCTGGATTTCCATGGTACGCCCGCCCTGCTTGCCTTTCGCGGCTTCACGCGCGTTACGGGTGTGAGTCGAGCGCGGCAACATGCCATATTCGGCGGTGATCCAGCCCTGGCCCTGACCTTTCAGAAAGCGCGGAACACCCTCTTCGATGGACGCGGTGCACAGCACTTTGGTATCACCAAATTCAACCAGCACGGAGCCTTCTGCGTGTTTTGTGTAATTACGGGTCAGGGTGACAGGGCGCACCTGGTTGGCGCTACGGCCTGCTGGACGCATGATAATTTCTCCGGCTTATCGAATGTGGCTGCGCATTATACTGGCTTACCAAGGTTATTCCTATCCTGATAAGGCCACGAAAGCTATAATCCCCGCATCTCTCTTTGAAAACGGGAACGTCTATGATCCGCAGTATGACCGCCTATGCCCGGCGTGAAATCAAGGGTGAATGGGGCTCTGCCTCCTGGGAACTGCGCTCGGTTAACCAGCGTTATCTGGAAACTTACTTCCGCCTGCCGGAGCAATTTCGCAGCCTCGAGCCGGTTGTCCGTGAACGTCTCCGTAGCCGTCTGACGCGCGGTAAAGTGGAGTGTAATCTCCGTTTTGAGCCTGATGCCAGTGCGCAGGGCGAACTGATCCTGAACGAAAAACTGGCTAAACAGCTGGTGAATGCGGCGAACTGGGTCAAAATGCAGAGCGACGAAGGGGAAATCAACCCGGTTGATATTCTGCGCTGGCCAGGCGTAATGGCTGCACAAGAGCAGGATCTGGACGCCATCGCCGCGCAGATCCTCGCCGCACTTGACGGCGCGCTGGATGATTTTATCGTCGCCCGTGAAACTGAAGGTCAGGCGCTGAAAGGGCTGATCGAACAGCGTCTGGAAGGCGTGAGCACCGAAGTCAGCAAAGTCCGCGCCCATATGCCGGAAATCCTGCAATGGCAACGCGAACGCCTGGTCGCCAAGCTGGAAGAGGCGCAGGTGCAGCTTGAGAATAACCGCCTTGAGCAAGAACTGGTGCTGATGGCACAGCGCATCGATGTCGCCGAAGAGCTGGATCGCCTTGAAGCGCATGTTAAAGAAACCTACAACATTCTGAAGAAAAAAGAAGCGGTGGGTCGCCGTCTCGACTTTATGATGCAGGAGTTCAACCGTGAGTCGAACACGCTGGCATCCAAGTCGATTAACGCAGAGGTAACTAACTCCGCTATTGAGCTTAAGGTCCTGATTGAGCAAATGCGCGAGCAGATCCAGAACATCGAGTAATCTCTGCTGCATGTTGAAAAGGCCCAGCAGGGCCTTTTTATTGTCACCCTTAAACCACCTCCTGGGGAGGTGGTGATTGATCCTGTAAGGCTATAGCCTGAAGAATGCCCATGCCGGAATATCTCCGCTTACTCACCACAAGTAAAAGGAGACAAACCGACATGGGGCTTTACAGGAGTTCATCACATGTATATTGGCGTTGCAAATATCACATAGTCTGGACGCCAAAGTACCGTTTCAGGATCCTGAAAGATAAGTTGGGCAAGGAACTTTACAGGACAATCTACATTCTCTGCGGAATAAAGGATTGTGAGGTTCTGGAGCTAAATGTTCAGCCAGATCATGTACATCTGGTCGTAATAGTCCCGCCGAAAATCTCGATATCAACTCTGATGGGGCATCTGAAAGGCCGCAGCGCAATCAGACTCTACAATCGTTTCCCACATATACGAAAAAAGCTATGGGGTAACCACTTTTGGTCACGTGGCTACTTTGTAGATACTGTCGGTGTGAACGAGGAAATTATCAGACGATATGTGAGGCATCAGGAGAAAACGGAGCAAATACATGAACAGCAAATGGAATTGCTAGAGTAGTAAGCGGAAAGTGACAATAGCCCCCCTTACAGGGGGCATTCTCAAAAGCCACCTTCTAAGAAGGTGGTCTTTTACTTATCACGCCGCCTGTAATTAACTTATGCTTAATTTTATTAAACGCTGCCATTTACCAGCAATTACAATCTCTATTTAAATAATAAAATCAATAATATAAAACAATTAAAATCATCCATATCGCATTAGTCAAACTTATCCAAAACAACGCACCTTAGAAAATCTCAATCGTCTGCCTGTATATAAATCGCTACCCTGCCGCTTCTGATTTACGGGAGCGGGCATGCTGTTACATATTCTCTATCTGATTGGCATCACGGCCGAGGCAATGACCGGCGCACTGGCGGCAGGCCGTCGCAGAATGGATACCTTTGGCGTGATAATTATCGCCACAGCAACGGCGCTGGGCGGCGGATCGGTACGCGATATCCTGCTTGGGCACTACCCGCTCGGCTGGGTAAAACACCCGGAATATGTCGTTATTGTTGCCGTCGCGGCAGTATTAACGACGATCTTCGCGCCGGTGATGCCGCATCTGCGCCGTCTGTTTCTGGTGCTTGATGCGCTTGGGCTGGTGGTATTTTCCATTATCGGTGCGCAGATTGCTCTCGACATGGGTGAAGGCCCGGTTATCGCCGTGATTGCCGCTGTGGTCACCGGCGTGTTCGGCGGTGTGTTGCGGGATATGTTTTGTAAGCGTATCCCGCTGGTCTTTCAGAAAGAGCTGTACGCCGGGATCGCCTTCGCCTCCGCCGTGCTCTATATCGTCCTTGGTCGTATGGTTCCCAGCCACGATATGGTGGTAATTGCAACGTTGTTGTTTGGCTTCATTACGCGATTACTGGCTATCCGCTGGAAGCTCGGCTTGCCCGTGTTCCACTACAAGCACAGCACTCACTGAAACGCCTTTACTCCTTGTTCACGCAACCAAACCGAAAGTTTTTCAATTTCGGGAGCATGCATAAAGGCAACAATCTGCCGGGCTTTTTCAGCACCTATTGCCGGAAAACGTTGCCACTCTTTTTCGTTACGCGTGCGCATTTGCTGCCACGTTGTGTCGCCAGTGACTTTCAGAGCAGGCTGCGGTAACGGTGTTCCAAGTGCAATAAGCCAGTGAATAAACGGCTTTTCTCGTACCAGCGAAAAGCGATGCCAGAGCTGTAAACCGCGTTCCGGCGAAATGCCGGGCGTCGACTGTAATTGCTCTTTTGTCAGCGCCAGCCATGAAAAGAGATGTTCAAAGTGATGCGCCTGGTTCAACCCCCGCCAGCCACTTTCGCCAACCCCTTCAATCCCCAGCGCTTTTGCCGAACTCAACCACACCAGGCGGGCAATGAATTGCTCCTGACATTCTGTAGAGGCATAAAAGCAGGTCAACGCGGTAAAACGTGGCGCTGGTGGGACAGGTTTATCGCGAACAAGTGAACGCCACGCCACACTGTCGATGCGCGGGATCCCTTGTCCGGCAAGGCTGACAGCGATTTGATCGCCAGGCGCAACATCCAGTTCTTGCCAGCGCCGAACAGAACCCAAATTGACCCGCTGGACGCGTTTGTCATCAAGTTGCACCGGTTCCAGCAGAGCCACCACGGAGATTTTACCGGTGCGTCCAATGGCAAACTGAATATCTTTTACGGTGGCAATTTCCTCGGGTGGTTCATATTTCCATGCCACCACCCAATTACCCTGCCCCGGTAGCCACGTATTTCCCGCCGGTTCGGTTCCCGAGCGCACCACCACGCCATCGGTGACAAAAGGCAATTCAGAGGTAAACCAACGGCTGCGCAGGTTTTCGACGTCTTCTACCGTGCTCACTGGCACGCTGTATTGCATTTCGTCACTAAACCCGGCTTTGCTGAGTTCAACCAGCTTTTGCGCCAGTGTTGCGGGGCCGTCTGGCCATGCCCAGACGAAAAACGCCAAATCATTGAGAATGGCGGACTCATCGCGTCGCATCATCGCACCGGCTACTTTTGCACGGGCGTTAAGCCCACCGGCCTGTTTCTGAATATGGTTTTCCGTGCGTAAAAACAGTTCACCCTGCAATACGCTGTTCGCCAGCGCACCACTCACCTTTTCAGGGATCGATGGGATAGCGCGTATTTTTGCCGTCCAGTCCTCACCAGCCAGACCATCGCCGCGACTGATTGCCTGCGTCAGTTCACCATTGCGATAGACTAATGTCACCGCGACGCCATCCACTTTTGGTTGCGCCCAAAGATCGGTTTTTCCTGCCATCCAGCGCTGCAGCGCTTGCTTACCCGCCAGTTTTTGTACCCCTGTGTGCGCGACAGGATGTTTCACACTGCCGCCGGGTAAGGCAGGTGTTGAATTGGCTGGTTCAAGCGCAAAACAGCGTTGCCACGCCGCCAGCCGCGCGCTGAGCTGGTCGTAAACCGTGTCACTCACCTCGCTTGCTCCCTGCTTCCAGTAGTGCTCATTCCACCGGGCAAGCTGTTGTTGAAGACGGTTAACCTCGTCTTGCGCTCTTGATGGTGACCAGACAGGGCAAACCGCCGGGCTGGACAGGCTCCATAGCAACAGACACACCGCGAATCCGGTTCTTTTCCACATTGTCCCTTCTCCTTGTGATAGCGCCGCTGTTATAGCGTGGCCTACGCAGTACTGACGACATGGAAAGAGAGAGATTGCGAGGAGGGTTCCGGCAATTCACTGTTGCTGTGAAAATTTGCAAATAAAACAGGAAAGCAGGCCGCAAAATGTCAAACTCAGCGGGAAAAAGTGTGACAAAGGCTACGTCACATAGCGGCGATGTGTATAATAGGCACGTATGTAAGTTTCCTTTCGCAATTCACATACAAAAGACTCTCATGGCTCAAGGCACGCTCTATATTGTTTCCGCCCCTAGCGGCGCGGGTAAATCAAGCCTCATTCAGGCTTTGCTAAAAACCCAACCGTTATACGATACGCAGGTTTCTGTTTCGCACACCACGCGCGCTCCGCGTCCGGGTGAAGTGCACGGTGAACACTATTTCTTTGTTAATCATGATGAATTTAAATCCATGATTGGCGAGGATGCGTTTCTTGAGCATGCCGAAGTCTTCGGTAACTATTACGGCACCTCGCGCGCAGCCATTGAGCAAGTGCTGGCAACCGGCGTAGATGTGTTTCTTGATATCGACTGGCAGGGTGCGCAGCAAATTCGCGCCCGAATGCCGCAGGCGCGCAGCATCTTTATTCTGCCGCCGTCGAAGCTGGAGCTCGATCGCCGCTTGCGCGGGCGCGGCCAGGATAGCGAAGAGGTCATTGCGAAACGTATGGCGCAGGCAGTTGCGGAAATGAGCCATTACGCGGAATATGATTATCTGATTGTGAATGATGATTTCGATACCGCGTTGGGCGATCTGAAAACCATTATTCGCGCCGAACGTCTGCGCATGAGCCGCCAAAAGCAGCGACATGACGCTTTAATCAGCAAACTATTGGCAGACTGAGCCTGGTTTCAGTATCATGCCCAGTCATTTCTTCACCTGTGGAGCATTTTAAGTATGGCACGCGTAACTGTTCAGGACGCTGTAGAGAAAGTTGGTAACCGTTTTGACCTGGTGCTGGTCGCCGCGCGTCGCGCTCGTCAGATGCAGGTTGGCGGTAAAGATCCGTTAGTCCCGGAAGAAAACGATAAAACCACCGTTATCGCGCTGCGCGAAATCGAAGAAGGTCTGATCAACAATCAGATCCTCGACGTCCGTGAGCGCCAGGAACAGCAAGAGCAGGAAGCCGCAGAACTGCAGGCCGTAACCGCCATTGCTGAAGGTCGTCGTTAATTAACCTGCAGGTCACCCTTGTATCTGTTTGAAAGCCTGAATCAACTGATTCAACACTATCTGCCTGAAGATCAAATCAAACGTCTCAGGCAGGCGTATCTCGTTGCACGTGACGCTCACGAGGGCCAGACACGTTCAAGCGGTGAACCTTATATCACGCACCCGGTAGCGGTTGCCTGCATTCTGGCCGAGATGAAACTCGACCACGAAACGCTAATGGCTGCACTATTGCACGACGTGATTGAAGATACCCCAGCCACCTACCAGGATATGGAACAGCTGTTTGGCAAAAGCGTTGCCGAGCTGGTGGAAGGGGTGTCGAAGCTTGATAAGCTCAAGTTTCAGGATAAGAAAGAAGCGCAGGCCGAAAACTTTCGCAAAATGATTATGGCGATGGTGCAGGATATCCGCGTCATTCTTATCAAGCTCGCCGACCGCACCCACAATATGCGCACGCTGGGCTCTCTTCGCCCGGACAAACGTCGTCGCATCGCCCGTGAAACCCTCGAAATCTATAGCCCGCTGGCGCACCGTTTAGGTATTCATCACATCAAAACCGAGCTTGAAGAGCTGGGCTTTGAAGCGCTATACCCGAACCGCTATCGCGTGATCAAAGAAGTGGTCAAAGCAGCGCGCGGCAACCGCAAAGAGATGATTCAAAAAATCCTCTCGGAAATCGAAGGGCGTTTACAGGAAGCGGGCATTCCCTGCCGCGTTAGCGGTCGCGAAAAGCACCTGTACTCTATTTACTGCAAAATGGTGCTGAAAGAGCAGCGTTTCCACTCGATTATGGATATCTACGCCTTTCGCGTAATTGTTCACGATCTGGATACCTGTTATCGCGTTCTGGGCCAGATGCACAGCTTATACAAGCCACGCCCTGGTCGCGTGAAAGACTATATCGCCATCCCCAAGGCGAACGGCTATCAATCTCTGCATACCTCAATGATTGGCCCGCACGGCGTACCGGTCGAGGTGCAAATCCGTACCGAAGATATGGATCAGATGGCAGAGATGGGGGTTGCCGCGCACTGGGCATATAAAGAGCATGGCGAAAGCAGTACCACCGCACAAATCCGCGCTCAGCGCTGGATGCAAAGCCTGCTGGAGCTGCAGCAGAGCGCCGGTAGTTCGTTTGAATTTATCGAGAGCGTTAAATCTGATCTCTTCCCCGATGAGATTTATGTTTTCACTCCGGAAGGCCGCATTGTCGAGCTGCCCGCAGGCGCCACACCGGTGGATTTCGCCTACGCGGTACACACGGATATCGGCCATGCCTGCGTTGGCGCGCGCGTCGACCGCCAGCCGTATCCGCTGTCGCAGTCGCTTTCCAGCGGCCAGACGGTAGAAATTATCACCGCACCGGGCGCGCGCCCGAATGCCGCATGGCTGAACTTTGTCGTCAGCTCGAAAGCACGCGCCAAAATCCGCCAGATGTTGAAAAACCTCAAGCGTGACGACTCGGTGAGCCTCGGCCGCCGTCTGCTGAATCACGCGCTGGGCGGAAGCCGTAAACTGGCCGAAATCCCGCAGGAACATGTGCAGCGCGAACTGGATCGCATGAAGCTCGCGTCGCTCGACGATTTGCTGGCAGAAATTGGTCTTGGCAACGCCATGAGCGTTGTTGTTGCCAAAAACCTGCAGCAAGGGGAAGCCGTACAGAGCACGCCAACACCGACTGGCGCAAACGGCGGTCATCTGCCGATTAAAGGCGCAGACGGCGTGCTGATCACCTTTGCCAAATGCTGTCGCCCCATTCCTGGCGACCCGATTGTCGCGCACGTCAGCCCCGGCAAAGGGCTGGTTATTCACCATGAGTCCTGCCGCAACATTCGTGGCTACCAGAAAGAGCCAGAGAAATTCATGGCTGTCGAGTGGGATAAAGAGACCGCGCAGGAATTTATCACCGAGATCAAGGTGGATATGTTCAACCATCAGGGCGCGCTGGCGAATCTGACAGCAGCGATTAATACGGCCTCTTCGAACATTCAAAGCCTGAATACCGAAGAAAAAGATGGCCGCGTCTACAGCGCGTTTATCCGTCTGACGGCGCGCGATCGCGTCCATCTGGCGAATATCATGCGCAAAATCCGCGTGATGCCGGATGTGATTAAAGTCACCCGCAACCGAAACTAACTTTATGAATTCTCAGCGTTATGCGCGTATTCGCGAGATGCTCGCCAGGCGTCAGCCGGACCTGACGGTCTGCATGGAGCAGGTTCACAAACCTCATAACGTCTCCGCCATTATCCGTACTGCGGACGCCGTCGGCGTGCATGAAGTTCACGCCGTCTGGCCGGGCAACCGTATGCGCACCATGGCCTCCTCTGCTGCGGGCAGCAACAGTTGGGTTGAAGTGAAAACCCACCGTACCATTGGCGATGCTGTCGGCGTGCTGAAAGCGCGCGGCATGCAGATCCTCGCGACCCACTTATCTGATAACGCCGTTGATTTCCGCGAGATCGATTACACCCGCCCGACCTGCATTCTGATGGGCCAGGAGAAAACCGGGATCACTCAGGAAGCGCTGGATCTGGCGGATCGGGACATTATCATCCCGATGATCGGCATGGTGCAGTCGCTGAATGTTTCCGTGGCGTCTGCCTTGATCCTTTACGAAGCACAGCGCCAGCGGCAAAACGCCGGTATGTATGAGCGTGAAAACAGCATGTTGCCGGATGAAGTTCAGCAACGCCTGCTGTTTGAGGGGGGCTACCCGGTGCTGGCGAGAGTCGCGAAACGCAAGGGCCTGCCTTACCCCCACGTAAATACGGAAGGCCAAATCGAAGCCGACCCGACGTGGTGGGCAACCATGCAGGCGGCGGGATAACCGATGAAAGGTAAGCTGCTCGATGCGGTGCCATTAAGTTCGCTGACCGGTGTCGGCGCGGCGCAGAGCAGCAAGCTGGCGAAAATCGGCCTGCATACCGTTCAGGATCTTCTGCTTCACCTCCCGCTGCGCTACGAAGATCGCACCCAGCTTTATCCGATTACAGACCTGCTGCCGGGCGTTTACGCCACGGTGGAGGGCGAGGTGCTGAACTGTAATATCACCTTCGGCGGTCGCCGGATGATGACCTGCCAGATTAGCGACGGCACGGGCATTCTCACCATGCGCTTTTTCAACTTCAACGCGGCGATGAAAAACAGCCTCGCCACTGGTCGCCGTGTGCTGGCCTATGGCGAAGCGAAACGCGGGAAGTATGGCGCGGAAATGATCCATCCCGAATACCGTGTACAGGGCGATCTCAGCACCCCGGAATTGCAGGAAACCCTGACGCCGGTTTACCCCACCACCGAAGGTATCAAACAAGCGACACTGCGCAAGCTCACCGACCAGGCGCTGGAACTACTGGCGACGTGCGCCATCAGCGAACTGCTGCCGCCGGAGCTGGCGCAAGGCATGATGAGCCTGCCAGAGGCGCTGCATACGCTGCATCGCCCGCCGCCGTCACTGCAATTAAGCGATCTGGAAAGCGGGCAGCACCCGGCGCAGCGCCGTTTGATCCTTGAAGAATTACTGGCGCACAACCTCAGTATGCTGGCGTTGCGTGCCGGCGCGCAGCGTTATCATGCGCAACCACTCAGCGCCAAAGATGAACTGAAAAACCGCCTGCTGGCGTCGCTACCGTTTAAACCAACCGGCGCACAAGCGCGCGTGGTCGCGGAGATCGAGCGCGATATGACGCTGGATATGCCGATGATGCGCCTGGTGCAGGGCGATGTGGGCTCCGGTAAAACGCTGGTTGCCGCGCTGGCAGCGCTGCGGGCGATAGCCAATGGCAAACAAGTGGCGATGATGGCACCCACCGAACTGCTGGCAGAGCAGCACGCTAACAATTTCCGTAACTGGTTTGCGCCGCTCGGCGTGGAAGTGGGCTGGCTGGCGGGCAAGCAAAAAGGCAAAGCGCGCCAGGCACAGCAAGAGGCAATTGCCAGCGGTCAGGTGCAAATGGTGGTGGGCACCCATGCCATTTTCCAGGAACAGGTGCAGTTTAACGGTCTTGCGCTGGTAATTATCGACGAACAACACCGCTTTGGCGTTCATCAGCGGCTGGCGCTGTGGGAAAAAGGCCAGCAGCAGGGTTTTCACCCGCACCAGTTGATCATGACGGCAACACCGATCCCACGCACGCTGGCGATGACCGCCTACGCCGATCTCGACACCTCGGTGATCGACGAACTGCCGCCGGGCCGTACGCCGGTCACTACCGTCGCTATCCCCGATACGCGCCGCAACGAGATTATCGATCGCGTACGCAGCGCCTGTACCGGCGAAGGCCGCCAGGCCTACTGGGTTTGTACATTGATCGAAGAGTCCGACCTGCTGGAAGCACAGGCGGCGGAGGCGACCTGGGAAGAGCTGAAACTGGCTTTGCCGGAGCTGAATGTTGGCCTGGTACATGGCCGCATGAAACCGGCAGAAAAACAGGCGGTAATGCAGGCATTCAAACAGGGCGAGCTGCATTTGCTGGTCGCTACTACGGTGATTGAAGTGGGCGTGGATGTGCCAAATTCCAGCCTGATGATTATCGAAAACCCGGAGCGGCTCGGACTTGCGCAACTCCACCAGCTACGTGGCCGCGTTGGGCGTGGTGCGGTGGCCTCCCACTGCGTACTGCTCTACAAATCCCCATTATCAAAAACCGCGCAAAAACGCCTGCAAGTGCTGCGCGACAGTAACGATGGCTTTGTGATTGCGCAAAAAGATCTGGAAATTCGCGGTCCCGGCGAACTGCTTGGTACCCGCCAGACCGGCAACGCGGAATTTAAAGTTGCCGACCTGCTGCGCGATCAGGCGATGATCCCGGAAGTACAGCGCGTAGCCCGCCATATTCATGAGCGTTATCCGCAGCTTGCCGAAGCGCTGATCGACCGCTGGATGCCGGAAACAGAACGCTACTCCAACGCCTGAGTTTTAGAACCTTATCCCGCAAAACGAACACCCCTTAGAAAAGTATGTTTTTAGCATAGCAACCGTTTGCTTTTACCAAACAGTCCGATAAAATCAGCGCTTTTCCATCAGGGGATTGCTTGAGATGTCCGTAAACACCATCGAGTCAGAAAGTGCGCAACCGGTTGCGCAGACTCAACCCAGCGAACTGATCTACCGCCTTGAAGATCGCCCGCCGCTGCCGCAGACCCTGTTTGCCGCGCTCCAGCACCTGCTGGCGATGTTTGTTGGCGTTATCACGCCCGCGCTGCTTATCTGCCAGGCGTTGGGTTTACCGGCTCAGGACACTCAGCACATTATCAGCATGTCGCTGTTCGCCTCTGGCGTCGCCTCTATTATCCAGATCAAAGCCTGGGGACCTGTTGGCTCCGGGTTGCTCTCGATTCAGGGCACCAGCTTTAACTTTGTTGCGCCACTGATCATGGGTGGTACCGCGCTGAAAACCGGCGGTGCGGATGTGCCCACGATGATGGCTGCGCTGTTCGGCACCCTGATGCTGGCCAGCTGCACCGAAATGGTCGTCTCCCGCATCCTGCCGTTTGCGCGTCGCATTATTACCCCGCTGGTTTCCGGCGTGGTGGTCATGATTATCGGCCTGTCGCTGATTCAGGTGGGTCTGACATCCGTAGGCGGCGGTTTTGCCGCGATGAGCAACCACACCTTTGGCGCGCCGAAAAACCTGCTGCTGGCAGGCGTGGTGCTGGGACTGATTATTCTGCTTAACCGTCAGCGCAACCCCTATTTACGTATCGCGTCGCTGGTGATCGCCATGGCCGTTGGCTATGTGCTGGCGATGTTTATGGGCATGCTGCCGGCATATAGCGCACCGGCAACGTCCTTTATGGTGCCGACGCCGCTTTACTACGGTCTGAGCATTGACTGGACCCTGCTGCTGCCGCTAATGCTGGTATTTATGATCACCTCGCTTGAAACCATCGGTGATATCACCGCCACTTCTGACGTTTCCGAGCAGCCCGTCGCTGGCCCGCTGTATATGAAACGCCTGAAAGGCGGCGTGCTGGCAAACGGTCTCAACTCGTTTGTTTCCGCTGTTTTCAACACTTTTCCGAACTCCTGCTTCGGCCAGAACAATGGCGTTATTCAGCTGACCGGTGTTGCCAGCCGCTATATCGGTTTCTTCATTGCGGTGATGCTGATGGTGCTCGGCCTGTTCCCGGCGGTCAGCGCTTTTGTACAGCAACTGCCTGAGCCGGTACTGGGCGGTGCAACGCTGGTGATGTTCGGTACGATTGCCGCATCCGGTGTGCGCATTGTTTCCCGCGAGCCGTTGAACCGCCGCGCGATCCTGATTATCGCGCTGTCGCTGGCCGTTGGCCTTGGCGTTTCTCAGCAGCCGCAAATCCTGCAATTTGCCCCGGACTGGCTGAAAAACCTGCTCTCTTCTGGTATCGCCGCAGGCGGGATCACCGCGATTGTACTGAATCTGATTTTTCCACCAGAGAAAAACTGATAAACCCGGCGGCAACGGGGCGAAAACCGTTGCCGCCGTAACGCCCTTTCATCATTCCGCCCTTGAGCATTGCGCATAAATCGTGCATAACTGCCAGACTGGCAACTGGGGATGGAAGATCATGAAATTTCTTGGAAAGCTGCTCCTTGTCGTTGTTATCGCCCTGCTTGTGGCGGTCATCGCCTGCTATTTCCTGCTGCAAACCCGCTGGGGCGCAACGCAGGTCAGCAAGTGGGTAAACGACAACAGTGACTATCACCTCACTTTCGAAGCAATGGATCACCGCTTCTCCTCCCCTTCCCATGTGTTGCTGAAAGGCGTGAATTTTGGCCGTAAAGGCAAACCGGCTACGCTGGTCGCCAAAACGGTGGATATCGGGCTGAGCAGCCGACAAATTACCGACCCTCTGCATGTCGATACCATTTTGTTGCAGGACGGCACGCTGAACCTCTCCCCGGCGGCCGCACCGCTGCCGTTCCAGGCCGACCGTCTGCAATTAAACAATATGGCATTTAACAGCCCGACCACCGGCTGGGATCTCAGCGCCCAGCGTGTCACCGGCGGTGTTGCGCCGTGGCACCCCGTCGCGGGAAGTGTACTGGGCAGCAAAGCGCAAATTCAGATGAGCGCCGGTTCGCTGACGTTAAACGGCGTTCCCGCCAGTAATGTGCTCATTCAGGGCAGTATCGACAAAGATGTCGTCACGCTGACCACCATTGGTGCGGATATGGCGCGTGGCTCTCTGACCGGGGATGCGCAACGCGCCGCCGATGGCAGCTGGGTGGTGAATAATTTGCGGCTGAATGATATCCGCCTGCAAAGCGACAAGTCGTTGCTCGATTTCTTTACTCCCTTGACGACATTGCCGTCGCTGCAAATTGGCCGCGTTGAAGTGACCGATGCCCGTTTGCAAGGGCCTGGCTGGGCGGTCACCGATCTCGATTTGAGTTTGCGCAACCTGACGCTGATGAATGGCGACTGGAAAAGCGAGGACGGCAGGCTGTCGATGAACGCCAGCGAGTTTATTTACGGCTCGCTGCACCTGTTCGACCCGATCCTCAATGCCAACTTCTCACCGCAGGGCATTGCGCTGCAACAGTTCACCTCGCGCTGGGAAAACGGCATGGTGCGCACATCCGGCAACTGGTATCGCGCAGGTCACGCGCTGGTGCTGGACGACACCGCCTTTGCCGGGCTGGAATATACGCTGCCGGAAAACTGGAAGCAGCTATGGATGGATGATTTGCCCGCGTGGCTGAACACCGTGACGCTGAAAAAATTCAGCGCCAGCCGCAATCTGGTGATTGATATCGATCCGGCTTTCCCGTGGCAGATAACGGCGCTGGATGGTTACGGCGATAACCTGCAACTGGTGCGCGAGCGCAAATGGGGCGTATGGGGCGGAACGGCGAAGCTGAACGCCGCTGCCGCAACGTTTAATCGCGTTGACGTGCGCCGCCCGTCGCTGGCGCTGAACGCCAACAGCAATGTCGTCACCATCAGCGAGCTAAGCGCCTTTACCGGGCAAGGGTTGCTGGAAGCCAAAGCGGTGGTTGCGCAAACGCCGGATCGTAGCGTGAACCTCAACCTGAACGGTCGCGGCGTGCCGGTGAATGTATTGCAGGAGTGGGGCTGGCCGGCGCTGCCCATCAGCGGCGACGGTAATCTCCAGCTCACCGCCAGCGGCAGTGTGCGCGCCGATGCGCCGCTTAAACCGTCGGTGAACGCCGAACTTTCTGCCATTAACGTGCAGAAACAGCAAGTCAAACAGAGCATGCATGGCGGTGTGGTATCCGGCGGCGTTGTTGCGCCTCCGGCGGAATCCACACCGACCCCCGCTCCTCAGCCCGCTCCTTAAATACCCCATATTTCCCTCTGCCGCGCGGGAGAGGGGTTATGCAAAGCACACACTCATCACTTAGCGCGTTGCGGTTTGCTCACCGCAACGTTTCTCTGCTGAGCCCTCCGGGCTTCCTGCCCATCCGCGATTGGCGCGGTATTGTTCAGGTAATGCCGATTGGCTTCGGCCTGCAGGAATGGTATTTGCCTCGCGCTTCTCCCGTAAAACGATATGGTCGTTAGCATCGCTTATCCCGCAGTCCACCTTTTTTTACGATAAAAATCTGACTGTCCACTTTTGTTTCCTTTCCGGCGGAAAAGCAGACAGAAAGCATTTTCAGATGCCGTTAAGCGACGGAATTTAAGCCAGATTTGGCGAAATTGAGCGAGCCGATGAACCTTATTCTTTTCTGCGATCGCGATTATCTGAGAAGGGGGGAATTGCTAAGCCTTGGAAAAGATGAGGATTTATCTTAAACAACCGTTTGCGGCGGAAGCACAATGAGAAAATTTATGACGGAGGTATGTGGTAAATGCCTGAAAGTAGCTATAATGCGCCCCGCCTCCATGTAGCAATGCAGGCGCGGAAGATCGTCATCTCCGGTGAGGTGGCTGGACTTCAAATCCAGTTGGGGCCGCCAGCGGTCCCGGGCAGGTTCGACTCCTGTGATCTTCCGCCAACCACAAATCCTACAATTGTAAATGATGTTTTAATGTATTCTTTATATTCAAAAACTGCTGATAATTGATGCCGAGTATTTTATATAGTCCCACTCTAATACAAGTCGAGAATTCTGCTTCCTCAGAAATATAAACCAAATCTAGGTTAATTAGTTTAGAACACAAATCTTGTTCTTCATCTAATTCATGCCCATGCACAGGAGCAGCATAATTTAAAATATTATTCTTTAGAAAAGATATTCTACTCTTATATTTCATCAAATTATCAATGCAATATATAATAAAACTCTTAGACCTACTCTCTCTTAAATAAGGTAATTCCTTACCATAATCAATATCTAAATCACCGTTGAGATATAATCTAGTTATATTTGCCTTTTCCAAAACCAAAGGGTCATTACCTATACCCACTAACTCTACTTTTGAATTAATGTTAAAAGAAATATAATCTTCAATATTGTAAAATTCAGAGGATGGATCTAATAAAAGCATGTCAATCACAGTGCCTTGGGAATTTTTCTTAAAAAAATCCTTCCGTTCTTTTGCCAAATTACATTTATCACAAGATTTATGTAAATTACTCCAAGTATATCCTAAACTAGGGAAATGTTTTTTTGGCTTGTAATGTTCAACATCATATTTACCACTATCCACACTACATTCACAGATGTAACATTTATCATGGTATAATAATGAAAGACTTTTTTTCACGTCGCTATGCGCATAAACTGAATTGCTTATTTTCTCATGATCATTTAACTGAAGTAGATTTTCTGGAGTTAAGTTAATAAGCCTTTCAGGAACAGGTACATCGCCTCTGACTACTCGTCTCATATTATTATTCTCCTTTAATAAAATTAATTAAATGTTCATCAGCAAATGAGGCAAGCAATAAATCAAGTTCATTCTTAGCAGAATATGTATTCTTAAATTTTTTGTAGATGTTCTTCAATATTTTTTTATCGTTGACATCATTAGATAGCTCTAATTTAAATTTCTCTATCTCATTTTTAACACTTTCAGAAAAACCTCCTTCATATCCAAAAATAATTTTTGTAATGCTATCGATATCCATCGATTCAAAATCATTATCAAACACTCTACCGGAAGGCAGTTTCACAACAACCGATGATTCAGGTAATCCTCTGATGACAAAGGGGCTATGAGTTGTAACAATAAACTGAATACGTGGAAATATCTCACTCAAAATTTTAAGATAATTTTCCTGAGCCCTTGGGTGCAAATGAAGATCAATTTCATCGATAATGATCACTCCTGGGATATCAAAAAAACTTTGAATGCCTTTTTCTTCTTTAATTTTCGAAGAGAATCGTTTACTAAAGAAAATTTGCCTGGTAAGTATTGAAGAAATTGTGACTAAGATATCAAGTTCACCTTGAGAAAATGAGTCAATAATCCCCTTGTGCTCAAATAAAACACGCCTATAAGGGGATTGTATAATTTTTGAATCACCAAACTTAGATTCAGTTATCTTTTCAAGAATTTGACTAACAGATTCTACAGCATTTTCAGAATCTTCGTATCCAACCATAGAATCAAAGATCATATTTAATAAAATATCTTGTAAATCACTTCCAGTATGTTCTACACAAAAAGAATATGGCACTTCTCCGTAAGTAGGTTCTTTTCCTTTCAACACAAATGGATGATCTTTTACATTATTAAAATCATATTCATAAAGCTCATAACGACCTCCGGGTCTAATCATAAAGATGTTATTATATAAATAATCTTTTTCGATATCACCGCCTCTAAAGGATAAAGACTCTGTCCAATATTTATTTTTAACCACGATACCAGAAATTATATTATCGTATACACTTGGGTTAATTGATTTATTTTTGACAACGAGTTTCTTATATATATATTCATCACCTAAAAGATTGGAATAATTCAATTGAACAGAATAAAACTCTTCATTGGATTTTATTTCAGCGTTAGAAACAGCTCTGTACCTAAGATTATCCCTTCGTTGATAATTGGGAAATTTCATCCTAGAGTTAGATATAATTCCTTCTGCAATAAGGCTTAAAACAGACGTCTTTGCACTACCATTTTCTCCGACAAAACAAATAACTCTATTTTCAGAGCCAAGAGACAAATCTATCTCATCAATGGTTCTGAAGTTTTTAATTCTAATTTTATTTATAGTCATATATTCCTCATTAAGTAATTCTTTTTAGCCTCATCAAGCAAGCCTCTTTAACCCACTTACTAAAATTCCCTTTTCCGGCCGCTTTCTCAATCTGTTCCAAAAGATCATCCTCAAAGCGGATGTTCTTCATCGTGCTTTTGGTTCGATCAAAATTAAGCTTCTTTTTCTCTTGCATGGTAGGTACCACTTCGGTTACGTTAGGTTCATGTGGTACCTACCACATGAAATTGGATTTCGTAAACAACGCTCCGAAAGTGCAGGAACACAACCGGAGCGTCTAACCATCCCCAACTATCAAGGAGTTGATAATGGCTGATCCGCATTCTACCTCAGACTTCACCATCGCCGGAACCGAGCACAACGTAATTGTGCGATATCGCCCGAATCAGGGTGACGCGAGCACACCGAGCATCACGCTTTCCGGCAAGTGGCTACGCGATGCCGGGTTTAATACCGGGCAACATATTCTGGTGAAAGTGATGCAGAGCTGCATTGTGCTGGTGAAATACAGTGATAAAGAGGAGTGGCTGGCGACGGCGCTGGATAAAACGCGCAAGCTGCTCAGGGAAGTGAAGGACGTCATGAAAAAGGCGTATCTGCAATCACGGCCAGACTAAATCCTGTCGATTTGCAGCATGCCAAATACAGCCTGCCCACGGGCTGTATTTGCCGGGGCGGAAGGAAATAAAAAGACCAACCAGTAAGTTGTCTTACGATGGGAAGAACGCGGTAAAAAGCAGCAGCATCGGTTAAATATTGCCCGCAAAACAACGCGTAAAAAGTCGTTCGTTCCCCTCTCTGCAACGCCATTATTAAGGAGTAAGATAAGCGCCTCGACATTCCACAGACAACAACCGATGAAGCGTTTCCTTTTTATTCTCTCCACCGCCTTTATTTTCAACACCAGCTTTGCTGCCACACCGTTGCCGAAAGACGTTCAGGATTTTCGCAACCTTGCTGAAGAGTGTGAGCATTTCGCTGGCGAGCAGGATTCAGACCTCGACGAGCAGCGTCAGAAAGAGCTGGATGCCAGCCTGCAAGCCACCTGCGGCAAAGCCGTGGTGCAGCTTAAAACGCTGCGGGAAAAATACAAGAATGACGCGGCATTAATGAAAGTTATTAATGCCTATGATTTCTGACGGCGGTTTGCAGCACGTAAAAACGGGGGCATTTGCCCCCGTTCGTTATTACGCTTTCAGCAGCGAATAATCCAGGTAGCCTTCTGCGCCGCCGCCAAAGAATTTCTCCCTGATCGGTTCGTTCAGCGGCAGGTTATGTTGCAGGCGGTACGGCAAATCCGGGTTGGCGATAAACGGTCGGCCAAAACCAATTAAGTCCGCCCAACCTTTCGCCAGCGCCTCTTCGGCGCGTTCCGGCGTGTATTTGCCAGAGTAAATCAGCGTGCCGTGGAAAATAATGCGCAGCGCTTCTTTAAACGCAGCCGGCATAACCGGCGCGTCGTCCCAGTCCGCTTCGGCGATGTGAATGTATGCAATGCCAATCGCATTCAGTACGCTCGCCGCCGCGAGATAAGTGGCTTCCGGCGTATCATCACGAGAACCCATCAGCGTGGTAAGCGGCGCCAGGCGAATACCGACACGCTCTTTACCAATCGCCGCCGAAACGGCTTCCACCACCTCTTTCATAAAGCGCAGGCGGTTTTGCAGCGAACCGCCATATTCGTCGTCGCGCAGGTTAGACTGCGAATCAATAAACTGGTTAATCAGATAGCCGTTCGCGCCATGTAATTCGATGCCATCAAAACCGGCGGCAATCGCATTACGCGCGGCCTGGGCGTAATCGTTGACGATAGCGGGAATTTCATCCACTGACAGCGCACGCGGCATGGAGTGCTGCACCATATCACCCACGCCGTTTTCCGGCCCGCGCCCTTCCACATCGACAAACACTTTTACGCCTTCGGCCTGAATCGCCGACGAAGAAACCGGCGCCGCGTTACCGGGCTGCAAAACAGTGTGGGAAACGCGCCCCACATGCCATAACTGAGCAAAGATTTTGCCGCCAGCCTGATGCACGGCATCGGTCACTTTTTTCCAGCCAGCGATTTGCGCATCGCTGTAAATACCGGGGGTCCAGGCGTAGCCCTGACCCTGCTGGCTGATTTGTGTGCCTTCGCTGATAATCAACCCGGCACTGGCGCGCTGCGCGTAGTAATCCGCCATCATATCGGTTGCCACATCACCCGTTCCGGCGCGAGAGCGGGTCATCGGTGGCATAACGATACGGTTAGTCAATGCGAGCGCATTCAGGGCGTATTTATCGAATAGCATGGTGGCTTATCCTTTCTTGATTCGGTCAGTGTGGTTGCGGTTAACAACCCGATGCGAAGCAGGATAAGCGCAAAGAAATTTTCAATATACGGCAATAAAAGCAATTCACTATTGCTCATTAATCAATAAAGGACACATGTCTGTTCTCATCGCTGGCATCCGCCATGAATTATCAGCACAGAGATGCAGAGCAACAGGATCAGGAGTCGGTTTATTCCCGCGCCTAATCATCTTTAATTCGTTGGTATCCATCCGTGGCAAAAAAGTTGCATCCGGCATAATCTTTCCATCCATACAGCAGAAACAATCGTTCCAGTTGTTATAGATATGAATGAGATCCGCCATGCTGTTTAGACCCAATTTACGCAGAATGGCATTTTTGTAATTGCTGACAATTTTCTTATCAAGACCCAGCGCTTTTGCAATCGTATCGCTGGACTGATAATTCAGAAAACGTACCATAATTTTATATTCTGTCGCACTAATATGGATTTCGCGAAAAGAATAAATATCCTCATGACCCTTGAGGAAATTAAGTATTTTTCTGATCTCGTGACGAAGCAATGATACTGAAGAATTTTTATCAATCGCAATAAAACGCGTACAGATAAAAGAGTTAAATCCTTGTTCATCACCTAAAATATATAGCAGAGAGTTCATACTAAAAAATAATATCTTGCCATCTCCCCGATCAAATGCAACTAACGTATGCGTTGCATGAGGATTAATGGCTTTTAATAGCTTATCCATGCCCATGACAAAATAGCTATCCTGAGAGATGATATACATAACCAACCTCCAGACCATGTAACTTGTCAGCGACAGCGATTGTACGCTCACTTATATTCCCGTGGTTCATATATCTAAAGATACGTTATAAAAAGACCCCTTTTATATTCAATAATATTTGCACTAATAATTAACTACAGACATTAATTAAAGCACACGCTACCGCCATGGGTCTTTACCCACAGAGAGCAAACGCCCAAGTCTGAGTTATAGCCAATTAGTCCATAAATAAAGCAATAAAATCCATGAATCAAGCATGATGACAAGAATAAAAGGTTACGTTCAGGAAGAATAAAATCTTTCTAAACAATCACCTAAAAGTATTATTTTTTGCGCTTTAAAAAATTTACGTAAAAACAGCCCCCATGAAATATAAAAAAAACCAAGTAAATCAAATGACTACTTGTGAAATATTTCTATGGCAGAGAATAATAAAAAATTAGCTACTCAGGATGGATAACGCAAGGCTGTTTGTAACAGTTTAGGAATTTTCATAAAAATGCGCAATAGCAGTAAAGTCTATACCATTAAATTAATATTTAAACGTATCGGTATTTTGATAAAATATATTCTAACAATCGATAAATATCAGCCTGCTAAAAAAGCACATTTAGCAGTACTTTAAAAAGTGTCTGAATTTCCGTTTTGTCTGGTAATCATTTTAGACGGTATATCGACGCAGCATGGCTGGAAATCATAAATTCACTGGCAGTAACCATAAATAAAAAATGGTTTTTGTACTGACATGTTTGCAGGGTTGATAAAGAACCCTTACATTCAAAGACCGTACCTTGCTTTTCAACATGTTATTTTCGGGAAGCGCTATGCCGTTGATTGATCTTACCGCCGCTGCTGTGGCGTGCAGGGAGTGCCGCTGATGGCGACTCACGCGCCCTGGTTTCGCAACTGGTTACAGCTTATCGTCCTTTCATTGCTCTTCGTTGCTCTGATGGAACTGATCCATCTGCCCGCCGCGCTTCTGCTGGGCCCGATGTTTTCCGGCATTCTTCTCGCCATCTTTAACCGGCCCGTTACCGTCAGTAAAAAATGCTTCGCCGCCGCGCAAGCGGTGGTTGGTGCGATGATTGCACATGCGATCCCGCCATCCGTGTTTGGCCGCATCGCCGCCGACTGGCCACTGTTTATTAGCTGTATTTTCTCCGTTATTTTCGCCAGCGCCATTCTTGGCTGGATCATGGCGAAATTGCAGGTTTTCCCGGGGTCAACAGCGATTTGGGGATCGTCGCCAGGCGCGGCGGCGGCCATGATGATTATGGCCGAGAGCTTTGGCGCGGATGTCCGCCTGGTGGCGTTTATGCAGTATCTGCGGGTGATGATCGTGGCGCTGGTCGCGGTGCTGGTGACGCGCATGTGGATGGGGACACAGGGCGCGGATCACGCAGTCGCCACCTTTACCCTGTTTGCCCCGGTGCGCTGGCTGCCGTTTGCCGCAACATTACTGGTGATTGCGGTTGGTTATCTGATTGCCCGCTGCGTCAAAATTCCCTCCGGGCCAATGTTGATAACGTTAGCGCTGGGGATAATGGTTGAAGATAGCGGTTTGCTGACGCTTGAGTTACCGCCGTGGTTGCTGGCGCTCTCTTACGCGCTGATTGGCTGGAGTATCGGTTTGCGTTTTACGCGAGAGATTGTCTGCTATGCCGCCCGCGCGCTGCCGCGTGTGCTGCTGTCGGTGCTGACGCTTGTCGCGGTGTGCTGCGGTTTTGCCTGGTTACTGGTGCAGTTCGCAGGGATCGATCCGCTCACCGCCTACCTCGCCACCAGCCCCGGCGGGGCGGATACGGTGGCGATTATCGCCTCGTCAAGCCAGGTGGATATCTCGTTTGTGATGGCGATGCAGACCGGGCGGTTTATCCTGGTGCTGATAACCGGCCCGGCGATTTCCCGCTTTGTGGCGAAACGGCTGGGGGCGTAATCTCCAGGTTAACCAATGGGATATACAAAATACCCCATGCAACAAACCAAAAAGTAACCTTCAAAGAGTAATCATCAGGCTAACCGTAGTTGCTCGATCACTTCCGCCACCTCGCGGCGTGCATCGCCGGTGAGCGTCCGCAATGGTGCAGGCAAACACGATGCACCCGCTAAGCCCAGCAGTTCTGCCGCGGTAGCCATCACCCGCAGGCTGCCGCCATAGCGTTTAAAGAGATCCCACAAGGGTTGCAACGCATCAGAGTTCGCACGCGCCTGCGTTAAATGACCGGCCTGCGCCGCGCGGGAAATGGCCAGCGCCGCTTGCGGGAACAGGCCGCCCAGCACCGAATACCAGACACCGCATCCGGCGCTAAGACCGTCAACCGCGACGGCATCACCGCTGATACCCAACGTAATGCTCTGCGGAATTTGCGGGCGCAGGCGCGCAGCCCGCTCGGGTGCGGAAATCGGGGGGATTTTGATTGAGCCAATGTTGGGCAACTGCGCAATACGAAGTAGCAGCTCGTCGCTAAAGGTGAAATGGGTGACGCCGGGATTATCGTACACGCAGAGCGGCACGGAGAGTTCGCGCGTGACGGCGGCAAACAGGCTGAACACTTCCTCTTCGGTTAACGCGTGGTAGGAGACCGGTGCCAGCAGCACGGCGCTAACGCCCGCTTTCTGCGCGTCTTCCGCCAGCCACAGCACATCGCGCGTGCGCAACGCGCCAATCCCGGCAATCACCGGAATCGCGCCGGAGTGTTCCGTCGCCAGGCGCAGCGCATTGGCCCGCTCGGTACGGCTGAAATAGGGGTAGCACCCCGTCGAACCCAGTGCGCCAATCGAATCGACTCCGGCGACACGCAGCCGTTCAATCAGCTTCACATAAGCCGCTTCATCCAGCCGTTCGTCGCGCAGCGGCGACAGCGGAAATGCGCTCAATCCTGTGAAATCCATTCTTCCCCCTTCAGAGATCAAACCCGAGCCTGGTTTTTTCAACACGACAGCCCGGCATCATACGTTGCAATCCGGCGATCAGTTCGTCGCCTGCCTCACATAATGCGTCCAGCGGCATTTCCGGCAGGCTTTCGAGAATAAACCACATCTGGCTGTCGGCAGCGTTCAGGCGGGTACGCACGCCCTGCCGCCAGTTCCAGCGGCGGCACGTTACACCCGTGTCATCGCGCCAGATAACTTCCCCCGGCTCCGGTAATTCGTGCGCCAGCTCGCCCTCTTTCATCACGTCGAACAACTCCGTACCGTCCGCAAGCGTCAGACGCGGCGCGCCGTGATAAGCCGCAATGTTCTCGCCACCGACCGGAATAGCGTAGCGCAGGCTGATGGCATTATAGAGATCCACCACCGGGTCAATTGCAGGTACCACGCCGTCGCGCTGCACGCGTTTTCGCAGCGCCAGCGCCGAACAGGGCGTGCGTTTTGGCTTCGCGCCGAAACGCTTAAAGACCTCATCCCATGCCGCCAGATGCGCCTCCGCCCAGATCGGGCCGCCCGCCGCGACAAATTCACACGCACTTGCCAGTGCCGCTTCGCCCACTTGCGGGTTCAGTAGCGGCGCGGCATCAACATAAACGCTAAGCGCGCGAAAACCAGGGGCGATGACGGCAAGACGAGCATCGATTGACGGCTGAACGGAAAGCATCGGATAATCCTTTTTAGTGACCATTTTATTGCACAGTATCGACCGATGACCAAAAAAGTCAATAAACCGACCGATTCCGGCGCCGATGTTCATCGCGTAAGTGAAGCGGTGGCAACGCGTATTAAAGCATTTCGTAAACAACAAAAACTTTCGCTGGATGAGCTTTCGCGCCGCGCGGGCGTCAGCAAAGGCATGCTGGTCGAGATCGAAAAATGTCTCGCCAACCCGAGCATCGCCCTGCTGTGTAAAATCGCCGCCGCGATGGGCGTTTCCGTGGCGGATATTGTCGATGTCGCCAGTAAACCAACCGCGCACCTGATAGCAAAAGATGAGATCCCAACATTGTGGCAGGGTGAAAATGGGGGCACTGCGCGGTTGCTGGCAGGCACCAGCGGGCCGGATATGCTGGAGATGTGGCGCTGGGAGATGTTCCCCGGTGAACAGTTCGCCTCGCCAGGCCACCCTTCCGGTACCGTTGAGCTTCTGCATGTTGAGCGCGGCACGCTGCACATTCAGGTTGGGCAAACGGCGCTTATTATTGGCGAAGGTTGTTCCGCCGTGGCGCAAACCGACACCGCGCACCACTATGCTAATGAAAGCAGCCAGCCCGTTATTTTCACCATGACGGTCAGCGAGCGCCATTCATGAATCTGGCTCATAACGTCATTATGATTTAATGGCGTTATCATTTGTGCCGCACTGATTAAGATACCGTTCCGCCTTTGTCGGCGTTCCCTTCACGACTTAATCAGGATCTTATGAACAACAAGCTCCACGGGCCGCTATTCCTCGCGATCCTCAGCGCGCTGATGGCCTTTACCTCCCTGTCGACGGACATTTACCTGCCCGCGATGCCCCAGATGGCGAAAGCGCTCCGGGGTGATATCGAACTGACCATCACCGGTTTTTTGGTCGGCTTCGCACTGGCGCAGCTGGTTTGGGGTCCGGTCAGCGACGCGATCGGCCGCCGCACGCCGCTGTTTATTGGCATGCTGTTGTTTGTCATCGGTTCTGCCGGCTGCGCGCTCGCCACAGAAATCCATCAGATGGTGTTCTGGCGCGTGTTTCAGGCTTTCGGTGCATGTACCGGGCCGATGCTGGCACGGGCGATGATCCGCGATCTGTTTGCCCGCACCCGCGCGGCACAAATGCTCTCAACGTTAACCATCATCATGGCGATTGCGCCAATCGTTGGGCCGCTGGCGGGTGGGCAAATCATTCAAATCACCAGCTGGCATGCCATTTTTTGGTTACTGGCGGGGATTGGCGCGCTGATGTTTCTTTCGCTCTATTTCCTGCCGGAAACCTTACCCGCTGAAAAGCGCACCAAAGCCTCGCTGTCTGGCGCGTTTCGTAACTACTTCGCGCTGCTGCGTAACCGCGCGTTTATGCGTTACACGCTGTGTGTGACTTTTTTCTACGTCTCTGCCTATGCCTTTATTACCGGTTCGCCATTCGTTTACATCCGCTATTACGGTATTGATCCGCAATATTACGGCTGGCTGTTTGCCATCAATATTGTCGGCTTAATGGGGGTGAGCTTTCTGAACCGGCGGCTGGTACAGCGCCATCCGCTGGATAAGTTACTGAAAATTGCCGTTAGCATTGCCGCGCTGGCAATGGTGACTCTGGCGCTAGCGGTTAAGTGGCAGTTCGGCGGTATTGCTGCGGTGATCATTCCGGTGTTCCTGTTCTTCTCGATGAACGGCATCATCGCCGCCACCTCAACCGCCGCCGCGCTCGACGCTGTTCCCTCTATCGCCGGTTCCGCCTCGGCGCTGATTGGCTCGCTGCAATATGGCAGCGGTATTATCTCGTCGCTGTTGCTGACGTGGTTTCGCGACGGAACGCCGTGGACGATGGCGTGGATCATGGCGCTGTTTACCCTTGCCAGTGCCGTCATGGCGCTGCGCCGCCATTGATGAGCGTTACTCATAGGCTCATGCCGATTTAGCCCAATAGTGCCGGTAGTCGGTGAGGATTATCATCGCCCGGTCACTTTTCCTGGCGGAGTGGACAGGGCGCAGACAACCGGGGTAATGACCGGCGTCAGTCGCGGTTCCGGTGGCGCACGGGCGCTGTCTGCCTGCAACGGTTTCTCACCTGCCAGCTACGCTTTAAAACGTATTCAAACACGGGAGAGCAGCATGAAAATCATCCACAGTGCATCGGTTCCCTCTGCGCAAGGGCCGCAGGACTATTTCACCGGCCGCGTACGTATCGACGCGCCATTTAAAGCCGATGAACCCGCACGCGTTGGCGGTGCGACGGTGACGTTCGAGCCCGGCGCTCGTACCGCGTGGCACACCCATCCGCTGGGCCAAACGCTGATTATTACCCACGGTAAAGGGTGGATTCAGTGCGAAGGCGAAGCCGTCCAGGAGATGAACCAGGGCGATATCGTCTGGATCCCGGAAAATGTGAAGCACTGGCACGGCGCAACAGCCACAAACGCAATGACTCATATCGCCATTGCCGAATCACTCAACGGCAGCCCGGTTACCTGGCTTGAACATGTTACCGACGAGCAGTATCACGGTTGATCGCCTGAACAACCGCCGCTTAGTGGCGTATTCGCGGCGTGGCCCGTGATTACTGGCCCAACAACGTAAGGTGCCAGCCAGTAAGGGCGATAAACGCGGACGCTATCTCTGCGCCACGCCGTGGGCGTAGCGCAGGTGCAGATCCTGCTCGAACTGTTCGCGCAGCGACGCCGGAGAAAGAATGCCAATATCCGGCAGCCAGTAGCGCAACCAGCGAAACAGCGTGTGCGGATCGGTGATGGCGGTGGCAAGCGTCAAGCTGCCGTCATCATGCTGTTCAACAATGCGTTGTGCCGGAAACAGCGCCCGACGGGTGACATATTCGGCGGCGTGGGCTGAAACGCGCAGCAGTGCTTCAACCCTTGAACCGAAGCGAATGCCGACGCTGTTTTCCAGCTCCGCCAGCACCTCGGCGTGGGGTTCAAAATTAAGCGTCGTGCTTTTCAGGTTTTCGATTCGCGCCACTTCAAACGCTTTCAGCCGCCCGTTTTCCACCGCCGCCAGATACCAGAGACCGTACTGGTTAATCAGCCGATAGGGCTGTGCGCACCGGGGTTTATCGCGATAGAGATATTCCACTTCGCAATGGCCGGTAATGGCGTGATTAAGCTGATTAAGCAGATCTTCGATTTGCCGGTTCTCCCGGCTACTCGGCGCGTGAAAGGTAATATTGCCGCGGTGCTGCATACTGTTGCGCAGTGACTGACCGTCATTACGCGGAAAAAGGTGCGCTACGCCGGTAAAATCGGCGAACTCCGCCAAATGGCCGTTATGTAAGGCAGGAAGAAGATGGACACTGAGTTTATACCGCCCCGGCGAAACCTGATCGAGAATATGCCCTAGCCGAGCCAGATCGCGATAAGCCGTACGTTCAGTAATACCGAATTTTTCGCACAACCACGCCTTATCGATGATCTTTCCCTGATACAACGCCGCGAAGATCTCGCACAGCCGCTCAATCAACGGGTCGTGTTTTCTGTCGTGACTTTCCTTCATTGTGACGGGTTCCGGAATACAAAGTCTCAGAAGACGTTAACGGTTACGGCCTGACCTTCGCGCCACGGCCCTGTTATTCAGGTAAAACCTTGTTTTTTCATAGTGGTTAACGGCAGGAACGCGAAAAACTAAAATGAAATTTCTGCCCAAAGCGCAACAATTACACAATGCCATGATTTCGCTCAGGGAAAGATAAATGATCGCCCTGACAGGGCGTGTCACTCAGGTGTTTTTTGGGCGTTACCGCTGCGTTCATGGCGCAGGTATCCGCGTGACCGACGCCGGTTCGATGAGCAACGTGAGGGTTGAGGGCTAAGATCCGGCGTTTGCAAAAACGCAACACCTTCGTGCCGCTCGCGCCGCCAGTAAGCGGTTTGCTTTGCGTTGTTTTTTAAAAAGTATGCGAGTCTGGGATGGCGCGCGGTTATCGCGCAACTGCGCAAGGTTATACAGCCCGGCAGCAGGCGCCGCCGGGCGATGGGATCAGGCACCCGCTTTATTCAGCGCGGCAATTTCATCAGTAGAGAGGTTTAACGACACGGCGGTGACAAAGCTGTCGATATGCGCCAGTTTGGTGGCACTGGCAATCGGCGCGGTAACGCCCGGTTGCTGAATCAGCCACGCCAGCGCCACTTCGGCGGGTTTCACGTTATGGCTGGCCGCCACGCTTTCCAGCGCCTCAACAATGGCGAAACCACGCGGGTTCAGATATTTGGCAATGCCCTGGCCGCGCTGGCTTTGGCTCAAATCTTTTTCGCTGCGGTATTTACCGGACAAGAAACCGGACGCGAGGCTGTAATAAGTCACCACGCCAATGTTTTCCCGTATCGTTAAATCCTGCAACGCGCCTTCAAAGCTGGAACGGTCATAAAGATTGTATTCCGGCTGCAGCACCTGGTAGCGCGGCAGGCCGTTGGCGTCTGCCACTTTTAGCGATTCGTTCAGTTGCTCAGCATTCAGGTTGGATGCGCCAATGGCGCGGATTTTCCCGGCTTTCAGCAGTTTTTCATACGCGCCGAGTGTTTCGTCATAGGCGGTTTCGCTGTCCGGCCAGTGAGAAAAGTAGAGATCGATATAGTCCGTTTGCAGACGGCGTAATGAATCTTCCACTGCCTGCGTGATCCAGCGCGCGGAAAGGCCTTTTTTACCCGCTTCGCCCATATCGGCGCCGACTTTGGTAAAGAGCGTAACTTTGTCGCGCGTGCCAGGATGCGCCGCCAGCCAGTTGCCAATAATGGTTTCCGATTCGCCGCCTTTATTGCCCGGTGCCCAGCGCGAGTAAACATCGGCGGTGTCGATAGCGGTAAACCCCCTTTCCAGCAGCGCATCCAGCAAGCTGAAGCTCTGCTTTTCATCGACCGTCCAGCCAAAAACGTTGCCGCCGAAAACCAGTGTCGGGATCTGTAACCCTGTTGTACCCAGTGAACGTAAAGCCATGTGCTGATACCTCCGTAAGAGTGCGTAATATCCTGTGCAAAGAGGTTAATCCTGGCGCGCAGTGGCGTACATTTTTTGGTCATCCGTGCGGTTTAAAGGCCGGGTGAGTTTGCAGCAACGCGGTGATCGGCCGTAGATGTTCACGCAGCACGCTATGCAAATGGCGAATTGCCGGGGAAAACTGTTTGCGATGCGGGCAAATCAGGTTCAGCGGCGTGGGTTCGCCGGGATGCTGCGGCAACAATACTTCCAGCCGTCCTGCCAGCACATCGGCGCTGATATCGATCCACGATTTATAAATAATACCCATGCCTTCCAGCGCCCAACGCCGGGCAACATCGGCGTCGTCGCACAGCATCCGGCTTTTGACGATCAACTGGCGGCGCATGCCGTTTTCCGGAAAGCTCCATTTGTCATACACCTGGCTGTTCATGGTGAAGAGTAAACAGTGGTGATTAACCACGTCATCGAGGGTTTGCAGGCGTCCGTGCTGCGCCAGGTAAGCCGGTGACGCCGCCAGCACACGACGGTTATCTTCCGCCAGCGGCAAGGCGACATAACTGTTGTTATCCAGCACGCCGTAACGAATGGCGATATCGACCGGATCGCGAAAGACATCGCTGATTTGATCGGAAAGCGAAAGCCGCAGCGACACTTTGGGGTGCTGCTCACAAAAGCGCGTAATCAGCGGTAGCAGCACATTGCGGCCAATATCGGAAGGCACCGCCACGCGCAGTTCACCCTGAATCTCTTTATCGCCGCTGTGCAAACTCTCCGCACCGGCGGCGACAACCGCCAGCATCTCCTGGGCGAAAGGGAGATATTTTTCCCCTTCGGCGGTAAGGCGCAAACTGCGTGTGGATCGTACAAACAGCCGTTTATCCAGATCGCGCTCCAGCCGGTGTACCGCCGCGCTCACCTGGCCTGGCAACAGCCCGGCTTCGCGCGCCGCGTTTGAAAAACTTCCCAGTAGCGCTGAACGGACGAACAGCGTGACATCTTCCAGCCGAATCATGGTTTCTCCGCAGGATTAATAACAGGCGAGTGGCTCCTCTGTTTTGCCAGAAAACATTGCCCTGGCAAACTCCATTTTCACTCGGTGAGTGAAAGTGCTGCCTTTTTACACCGATTTATCTTGTGTCGCTTTCTGTTTATTCTCGTCACACTCTACGGGACGGTCCGCCCCGAATTTTTCATCTATCGCGCAGGAGAACGACAATGACACTTGATGATGCGGTAATTGCCCGCCATACCGTGAAAGCCTTTGAACCTGGAAAAACGCTGCCGCAGGATAAAATCGATACCTTGCTCAACGTGCTGCGAAACAGCCCCTCTTCGGTAAACTCACAACCGTGGCACTTTGTTGTCGCCTCCACGCCGGAAGGCCGCGCGGCAATGGCAAAATCCGCCACCGCGGCGTTCATCTATAACGAGCCGAAAATCGTCAATGCGTCTCACGTTATTGCCTTGTGCATCCGCAGCGATCTTGATGAGCAGCACCTGCAAAATGTGCTGGAGCAGGAGCAGAAAGATGGTCGCTTTAAAGACGAAGCGGCAAAAGCGGGCCAGGATAAGGGCCGCCGTTCGTACGTAGCGATTCACCGTTATGAGCAGCGCGATCTGCCGCAGTGGATGGCAAAACAGGTTTATCTGGCGCTGGGCGGCCTGCTGCTCGGTGCGGCGATGCTGGGTATTGACGCCACGCCAATGGAAGGGTTCGACCAGCGTGAACTGGATCTTGCCCTCGGCCTGCGTGAAAAAAGGCTGACCAGCGTGGTGCTGGTGTCACTCGGTGTTCGCAGCGACAGCGATTTCAACGCCGCGCTGCCAAAATCACGTCTGCCGCGCGACCAGATTTTCACCTTTATTTAAGCACCTGCGCTACGGCATGCCTCTCCCCGCCGGGAGAGGCATGGCACGTCACACTACTTCCCGCCGGTGTTAGCGAAAAAGCGACAGGTTAAATCGTCGCTTTTTCTGCATTCAGACCCGGCACGAGGATCACTTTGCGGCAATCTTCGGCATGTTTATCGAAGATCTCATAGCCGCGAGCGGCCTCTTCCAGCGGCAGATGGTGTGTGACGATCTCTTCCGGTTTCAAATGACCAGACTCAATCAGCGGTAGCAAATCCGGCAAATACGCATGCACATGCGTCTGGCCCATCTTGAATGTCAGCCCTTTGTCGAAGGCATCGCCAAACATAAACGCGTGGATAAAACCGGCATACACGCCGGGCACGCTGACAATCCCGCCGCGTCGCGTAGCGGCGATCGCCTGGCGGAGTACTTTCCCGCTGCTGCCTTCGATTTTCAGCGTACTGAGCACCGTTTCGGTAGTGCTGCCTTTGGCTTCGAATCCCACGGTATCGATAACGGCGTCCACACCACGGTGACCCGCCGTGTTTTCAATAATCCAGGCCGCGGGATCGTCATTTTTATCGAAGTTAATCGGTATTACGCCATAGCGATCGCGGGCAAAAGCCAGCCGGTAATCGCTGTCATCAATCATAAAGATCTGTTCGGCACCCTCCAGACGCGCACAGGCCGCCGTCAGTAAACCGACCGGCCCGGCACCGTAAATCGCCACGCTGGAGCCGGGCTTCACCTCGGCGTTCTTCACCGCCTGCCAGGCGGTAGGCAGAATATCGGAGAGAAACAGCACTTTCTCATCGGTCAGGGTGTCCGGCACTTTAAATGGCCCGGTGTTCGCTTTCGGCACGCGTACATATTCGGCCTGGCCGCCGGGAATACCGCCGTACAAATCGCTGTAACCGAACAGCGCCGCAGGTGGCGTGATGCCTTTGCGATTCAGCGCCGCGCCTTTGCCGGAATTGGTTTGCTCACAGGCCGAATACTGGTGAAGTTTGCAGAAGAAACACTCCCCGCAGGCAATGACAAAAGGGATCACCACCCGGTCGCCTTTACTGACGGCATGAACACCCGGCCCGGTTTCCACCACTTCGCCCATAAATTCATGGCCGAATATATCGCCGTGATTGGTGCCCGGTATTTTCCCGTGATAAAGATGCAGGTCGGAGCCGCAAATTGCCGTTGCGGTAACGCGAAGAATAATATCGTCTGAAGATTCGATAACCGGGTCGGGGCGGTTATCAACGCTAACTTTATGCGCGCCGTGATAAGTCAGTGCTCTCATATATCCTGGTCCTTATAAGGTTCAGACAGAACTGATAAGCATAGAACAGACCAGAGCAGAAAAATAAAATAGGCAGTAATTCTTAATGTCAGCGAAACGGTTATTTGGGGTCACAAAACATTGCCTGTGAAATTACCGTTTCGCTTGCCAGGAGAAAATAAAAATAGTTATCGCCGGGCAGAGAGTTATTTATCGTAATATTTTAGTAATGCGGTTAAATAATCAAAGCCAATACTCTCGACTAAACTTCTCTCTCGCTGACCGCTCCCATTTAGCCAACCCTTGATGATCTCGCAATCGACAAAGATGTCATAAATCGTGTCATTCAGCGCCGATAAGTCCTTATCACTGTTAATCCCCAGCACGCCGTTTTCGACAGGAGTATTTTGAAATAGTGCCCACTGCTTCTGCGCATCCACGATGATAAAGCCGCCATATTCGCGGCTATCATGCATCTGTTTGCACAACCCGGCGATGTTCACCAGCCAGTCTTCGCGAGAATCTATTACGCCTAAATACGTATAGCTGGTGCTGGCGAAAACATGCGCGCAACCCGTCTCGCCAAAGCAGGCGCGAATAATTTGCTGCGTTGCCGTTATCAACCAATCTGATGTACAGATGTCGTTATCAAAAAAGAAATAGCGGGAAAATTTCTGTGTAAAAAGGGGGCCAGGAAGATTCGCCCCCTTTATTATCATGTCGAATGGATGTTGCATCACGTGCGCCAGGTTGACGAAGAGTGCTCAATAATACCCCTCACGATTGCTGTCACTCAATCCTTTCCACCAAATGACACGCCACATGATGCCCTGGTTCCACTTCACGCAGCGCCGGGATTTCAGCGCGGCATTGGGCGGTCGCCAGCGGGCAGCGCGACGAGAAACGGCAGCCGGACGGCGGGCGCGACGGATCGGGAATTTCCCCCTGCACCACAGCGACGGGTTCGCTATTCGGGTCGAGCGTTGGCACCGCCGCCAGCAGCGCCTGGGTGTAAGGGTGCAGCGGCTGGTTAAACAGCGTATCGCGGCTGGCGGTTTCCACCAGTTGCCCGAGGTACATCACCGCGACGTCATCGCACAGGTGTTCCACCACGCCTAAATCATGGGAGATAAACAGGAACGTCACGCCGCGATCGTCGCGCAGGTCGGCAAAGAGATTAATGATTTGCGCCTGAATGGAGACATCCAGCGCCGAAATCGGCTCATCGGCGATGATGAAATCCGGGTTGAGGATCAACGCGCGCGCAATGCCAATACGCTGGCGCTGCCCACCGGAAAACTCGTGCGGGAAACGGTTGTAATGCTGCGGCGCCAGCCCGCAAATCTTCATCACGTCCAGCACCTTGTCGCGCAGCTCTGCCCGGCTGCACAGCTTATGCTCAAGCATCGCTTCGCCAATCGCATCGCCCACGCGAATACGCGGGTTCAGGGAACTGTACGGATCCTGAAACACCAGCTGGATTTTCGGGCGCAGCGCGCGCATCTGTTTCGCGCTCAGATCCTGCAGTTCCTGGCCGCGATACTTCACGCTGCCTGCGGTTTTGTCGTACAGACCAAGCAAAGTGCGGCCAACGGTGGTTTTACCGCTGCCGGACTCGCCCACCAGCCCGAAAATCGTCCCCTGGCGAATCTTAAAGCTGACGCCGTCCACGGCGCGTAACTCTCCGGTTTGCTGGCCAAACAGCCCGTCACGCAACGGGAAGTGCTTTTTCAGCCCTTCCACTTCAATGACATATTGCTCGCTCATGCGGTTGGCTCCAGAAGCGTACTGTGAATACACGCGGCTTGCCGCGTCTGGCCGATAAGCGGCGGGATCCCCGCCCGGCATGCGTCAGTCGCCCGCTCGCAGCGATCGTAAAAGGCGCAGTATGGCGGCAGCGCAGCGAGATCCGGCACCTGGCCGGGAATGGAGTAGAGCCGACGCCTGCGCTCACCCGGAATGGGACGCGCAGCGATCAGCCCTTTGGTGTACGGATGCAGCGGGTTACGCAGCACATCGGCCGTCGGGCCTTGTTCAACGATGCGCCCGGCGTACATCACCACCACATGTTCCGCCATTTGCGCGATCACGCCTAAATCGTGGGTAATGAGCATCAGCGCCATCTCATGCGCCCGCGCCTGGTCGCGCAGCAGCCGCAAGATTTGCGCCTGTACGGTAACATCCAGCGCGGTGGTTGGTTCGTCGGCGATCAGCAGTTTTGGCTGGCAGCTCAGCGCCATGGCAATCATGATGCGTTGCAACATGCCGCCGGAGAGCTGATGCGGGTAGCTGCTCATCAGGCTCTCCGCCCGCGCCAGCCCCACTTCGGTGATTAACTGCGTGGCATGCGCCCACGCCGCTTTGGGCGTTTCACCGCCATGACGGATCAACGGTTCGCAAAGCTGCTCGCCAATGGTCAGAACCGGGTTAAGCGCGGTCATCGGCTCCTGGAAAATCATCGCCAGTTGGTTGCCGCGCAGATCCGCCATTTTTGACGGCTTCAGGCGCAGCAGATCGGTGCCCTGAAACAGGATTTGCCCGCCGTCAATGCGTGCCGCTTGCGGTGGTAACAACCCCATCAGCGACATGGCGGTGACGCTTTTGCCGCAGCCGGACTCGCCCACCACGCCGATAGTTTGCCCGGCGTTAATGGTGAACGACACGTCCTGTACGGCGTGCACGCGCCCCTGATCGCCGGCAAAAGAGAGGGACAATTGATTAAAGGTGACCAGCGGTTCGCTCATTTCACGCTCCGTTTCATCTTCGGATCCAGCGCATCACGCAGGCCGTCACCCAACACGTTAATCGCAATCACGGTAATAAAAATGGCGATACCCGGCGGCATCCACAGCCACGGGCGGCGCTGAAAATCGATCAGGCTGTTGGCGGCGTCCATCATGTTGCCCCACGATGGCGTGGGCGGCACCACGCCAAGCCCGAGATAGCTCAGCGCGGACTCCATCAGAATGGCGTTCGCCACCGCCATCGTCGCCATCACCACCAGAATCGGGATGGTATTCGGCAATAAGTGACCAAACAGACGGCGACGCGACGACAACCCCAGCACCTGCGTCGCCAGCATAAAATCGCGCTCGCGCAGGGAGAGAATTTGCCCGCGCACCAGCCGCGCCAGCTTTGGCCACTCCAGCAAACTGAGCATGATCACCACCATGTAGATGCGTGATTCTGCGGAGAAATCGAGTTCTGACAGCATCGCACCGGCGACAATCAGCAGCGGTAAGCTCGGGATGGTCATCACCAGATCCGCCAGCCGCATAATCAGTTTGTCTGTCCAGCCGCCCGCATAGCCCGAAACCGCGCCCAGCAGATAACCGAGTGCCACGGAGAGCAGCATGGTCAGCAGACCGATAATCAATGAAATGCGCCCCGCCAGCAGCAGGCGGGTATAGACATCGCGGCCGAGAAAATCGGTGCCCAGCCAGTGCTCCGCACCGGGTGGTTTGTTGATCATCAGCGCGTCGGTGGCGTCATTTTTCCACGGCGACCAGAGCGGCCCAATCACGCACCAGATTGTCATCACCACCAGCAAAAACAGGCACAACATGGCTAAATGATTATGGCGCAGCGCTTTCCAGGCTTGCCACCACGGTGAAGGCGTGGCCTGCGCCAGCGCCGGGATTTCCGCTTTACGAAGGCGGCGATTGGTTGAAAAAAGCGAACCGAACATCACGACCTCACCCGAATACGCGGATCAGCCCACGCGTAAAGCACATCGGCAATCAGGTTGCCGAGAATGGTTAGCACCGCCAGAAACAGGGTAAAGCCCATCAGCACCGGGTAATCGCGCGCCGCCAGCGAATCGATATGAATATGTCCCGCGCCCGGCCAGTTAAACACTTTTTCGGTGATGATCGCGCCCGAAAACAGCCCCGGCAGTTCAAATCCGAGCAGGGTAATAATGGGCAGCAGCGCATTACGCAGCGCGTGTTTAAAAATCACCGTCCGTTCGCGCAACCCTTTGGCGCGCGCGGTGCGGATAAAATCCATCTTCACCACATCAAGCATACTGGCGCGGAAATAGCGCGTCAGGCTGCCCGCCTGCAACATCACCAGCGCCAGCACCGGCAGCACCAGGTGCGCCGCCACCTGCAGTACCCACGCCCAGCCGCCTTCGTCGCTGCCGGTGTTGGTCATGCCGCCGACCGGCAGCCAGTGCAGATCCACCGCAAACCACTTAATCAGCAGCAGGCAGAGGAAAAAGGTCGGAAAAGACATGGCGGCGAATACCACCACGCTGACCAGGTGATCAAACAACGAGTTGGGTTTCAGCGCCGAGGCGATACCTACCGCCAGGCCGATGCCCCAGTAAAACACCAGCGCCACGCTTGCCAGCAGGAACGAGTTCCAGATGTACTGGTTCAGCAACTGGCTCACCGGGATTTGGTATTGCAACGAGAAGCCTAAATCACCACGTAACAACTGGCCGAGCCAGTGCAGATAGCGGGTGAACAACGGTTGATCGAGACCGTAAATGGCTTTCAGTTCCGCGGCGCGGGCGGCGGTCAGCGTGACGTTGCCGTCGATAAAGTCGCCCGGCGTTTTGGCAAACAGCATGAAGATAATCAGCGAAGCGAGCAGCAGCATGGGTACGGTTTGCAGCAGTCGCCTCAGGATAAAATTTCGCATAGCGTTCTCATGGCAACTGCCGGGACGCCCCGGCAGTTGTGATGGTGTTACTTAACGATTTTCACATCCGGCAGGCTGCCGGTCAGGCCGTTGTAGATATCCGGTTTAAAACCGGTGACGCGGGCGCTGCTGGCCGACAAAATTTCGCGGTTGCCCAGCAGGATCGCCGGCGGATCATCCGCCAGCACTTTATAGAGCTGGTGGTAAATCGGTTTACGTTTTTCCACATCCAGCACCGCGTTACCTTCGTTAATCAGCTTATCGACCTGCGGGTTGTTATAGCCGGACTCTTTCGCTTCCGTGCTGTAGTAATCCCACACGCCGTCATGCGGATCGTTTAAGGTGCTGGTGCTAAAGGAGGCAAGGTCATAATTGCCGGCTTTACGCTGCGCCATCAGGGCGTTGAAGTCGACAACCTGCGGTTTCAGCAGCACGCCAATCTGTTGCCAGTTCTCTTTGGCAATCGGGATCAGCGCGTCGTTCAGCACTTTCTTGCTCACCAGCAAGGTCAGTTCCAGGCGTTTGCCGTCTTTCACACGGATGCCGTCCGGCCCCGGTTTCCAGCCCGCTTCATCCAGCAGTTTTTTCGCTTGCGCCGGGTCGAATTTGTACGGGTTAACCCCTTCCGTGTTATAGGCCCAGGAGATCGGCGCAATTGGCTCAATCGCCACTTTGCCGTACCCCTGATACACCACATCAATCAGTTTCTGGCGATCAAGGCCGTAAATCAGCGCCTGGCGTACTTTCACGTCCTGCAACGCCGGACGACGCACGTTGAATTCCACTTTGCTGTAATCGCTGGAGCCGTACAGGTTGATATTGGCGAAACCGAGCATTTTCAGCTGTTCAATATCATCCGGGCGCGAGGTGAACGCATCGTAGTCCGTCTCGCCGGTCTGGAACAGCTGGAAATTGGTGGACGGATTGGTCACGCGGTAGATAAAGCGCGGCGTTGGCGGTGTACCACGGTAGAAATGGGTGTTGGCGTGGAAACGGATCTCCTGGCCTGGAATGTATTTCTCATAGACATACGGCCCGTTGCCCAGTGGTTTGCCGTGCAGCGTGCGCAGGTAATCCAGATTGCCGCGCTGATAACCCTTGCCGTAATAGGCTTTGGACAGCACCGGCCCACCGATTTTCGCCAGCGTCGTGGCGCCAGGCTGGGTGGTGGTGACCTGTAGCGTTAACGGGTCAATCACTTTCAGACCGCTGACGCTGTCCGCGTTCCCGGCTTTGTATTCCGCGCCGCCCGCAATATTCGCCAGCGTGATATCCGTGTCGCCATCATATTTCGGGTCGTAAAGCACCGTCAGGGTAAAGGCCACGTCTTCGGCGGTCAGCGGCGAGCCGTCGCTGAAAGTCAGGTTCGGGCGCAGCTTGATGGTGTAGACCTTGTTATCCGGGCTGACCGTCCAGCTTTCTGCAAGGCCCGGCACCAGTTTGCCGTGGCTATCCCAGTCGATCAGGCGCGAGAAGATGACGTTGGTGACGTTTTCATCCCAACCATTGACGAAGAAGTACGGGTTAAAAATCCCCTGCGGCTCCGAAATACCGGCTACCACCGTGTCTTTGCGCAGCTTCGCCGCCGCCGGGATCTGGCTGGCGTCTGTCGCCGGTGTGATACCTTCTTTTAAGATCTCATCGGCGAACGAGGCAGACGAGAACGCTACCACACTGCTGAGTAGCGCGATTTTCAGCGCGAGGGTGAAGCGCGTGGGTTTTGTTTTTAAGCTATTCACGAAGCTGGCCAAAATTGCTCCCTCATCAAATGATTACGTGGAATTTACAAATAATGACGAACGATAAGAGCCGCACCGCACCCTGTCTAACAACGAAAACGTATGGCTTATAGCTAAACGTCCTTAGCAAACTTATGGCTAACGATTGGTGGGATTTAGCTAAGTAGCGTGTTTTCTGGCTTGCAAGCCCACCTGCGTATGCGAATGCTATTGGATGAGGAATCATAATAATGAGGACAACACCGTAAAGTGAGTGTCATAAAGGAACGTTCATTAGCACTATTAAGGAAATGCAGTGCATAACAACAAATATCTCTTAACATTCCCCCTGCAAGTCATTACTAAAAAATATAAACTTTCAACCCCATCTAAAGCAGAAAAGTTATTTAAAAAGTGCAATCTTAAATTAATTCTATGTTTAATTATAAAAACCAGACATTATGCTCACATAGAAGCCTTGATTAATTAAAGTCGCCCAGAAAAATCTCTCAATGCTATATTTATATATTCTGTATGCTCAAAATAGCTCATAAGAAAATCGAAATCAAAGAAAGGCGATTTTATATTATTAAAGACATCATGCTCAATGAACGTATCTCTTTGCTTATTGAATATCTCTTGTGTTTTATTAATTATTTTAACCTCTTCCATATTAAAAATATTTTTAAAATCTTGCATTTGCAATAGAACGTCTCGGTCTTCGAACTGAATACTTAAACTACCCGAGAAAAATATATACAATCCTATGTTGGAATCCGTGTAATCTAAACTCTTTCCAGAAAGCCAAACATATTTACTTCCGGTAGAAAAAGATACGGGAAGCGTGTGATAAATTTTTTCTGACCCATTATCGAGACACATACAATATGTGACATCCCCTTCGGCAACTATTTTTGCCTTTCTCAACAAGAATGATGCCACTGAATCCTCACTATCATACCTGTCAGCAAATTTAGCAATTACTCCTTCAGGATTTTCAGCAATAGCATGACAACACCAAAGATCTTTATCAGCGTTTATTTCAAGGTTTTCTACACTCACAACGATTTTGTCAGTCTCATCACAGGGATCTATCGCAAAGTAAGAATACAACCCAGAAGAATTATCCAGGTTAAGCAAAGACGGATACCCCTCGGTGATATTGATTTTGTAATTCATTACTGCCCCTTACTTTGAAGAAATACACCTGAAAATATTTCACTATTGATTGGTATTATTCTATCTAACAGAGTGCGAGTTTGATACTAAAGCAATTCCTTTCACAACAAAATTTGGTCATTTTTGTGATCAATTCGCAAATTTAACTTAACAATGCAAAATAAGTTTCTGAGAATAAACACTAGCGCTACGATAGTATGATGCTGAATAAGCGAAAGCAAAAAAATTAGCATCTTCAATAATGCATTGTAGTCGGCTTAATAAATATTAAAAAAGAACAAACCTTACTTTATGATCAATAACGTGACTTTTAATCGCTATATTATTATTTTCGCTATAACTAAAATAGCGAGAAAGGTATGAATGATCATGAAAAGGACTTTGAATATTATTTAAATGCAACGCATCAAAATCTCTTTTTTTGAGATCAATAAATAACTCCTGTGCTTTATTTAATGTTTTCGCAGACTCAATAGTTATGTTGTTCTCAAGTTCGATGGATTGAGAAATTATATCGAACTCATCGAATTCCAGGAATAATTTCCCTGTAGCAATAATTGTTAACCATACCATGGTGTTATGGTAGTCTGCACTTCTTCCAGCAAGAAAAATGTATTTATCACCAATATCAAAACCACAATCATCAGAGTGATAATGATTTTCTCCTCCTTTTTCCAAAAACATAAAGACACTTCTTTTATCCATTAGCACTCTTGCCCGTTTTAATACCACAGTGAATATGCATTCTGGCTGATTAATATCCACTTCTTTTAACAATGTAGCTATTATGCTATTTGGATTCTGATTTAAAATTGGAGAAAACCAAATATCTTCATACATATTTATTTCGATATTTTCCAGGGTTATAACAAATTGCTCATTCCCCCATGAAGATATTTCAGGAAAGGTAATGTAATTATGTAATCCAACATCACTATCCATACAGATAAATCGTTCATAACTATCTGTTATATCTAATACATATCTCTCCATTTTCCACTTCCTTTTAAAGTTGCACTCTCTAATTTTATCTCTGGTAGTCAGACTACCATCAGACGGTTTATAGCAAGTATTTTCAATGATCTTCTTTTCAACTAAAACAAAGTCTTTTTTTCTGCGATTTTTTCAAGCTTGCTAATATTTACATTATCCCATGTTCTTTTAAGAAAAATCATTCCATCATCAGTTAACATACGCAATACTTCGTTACTAAATGGCTTAACCCATGCAGGTTCTTCATAACGAACTTTGCGAGCCTGAAGCTATCTGGGACAGATCAGTCGCATCTCCCGCATGAACGCCATTTACCACAGCATGTATGGACTCGATATGTTGTATACACCCGGGATCGGCCTGTTCCCTGCGCCTATATTTAACTTTCCTCCAGCCTGCGGGGCGGATCAGAATCCATGAGAAAATATCCAACTAAAAAATGCCAATTTAGGTTAAATTTCATTTAATTATCCGTTTTGGGTATAATCCAATCAAATAAATAACAAAGCAACATCCTTCGGCGTAAATATTATATCCGAATTAAAATTTAGGATTAGAGAAAGATATATCCACTTAACAACAGCTAACGTCGAAAAGAATAGGCTCTATACATCAATAAAAAAGCCCCCAATCGGAGGCTTTCAAAATAGCGATTAGCGTTTGCTGACATCGGGAATAATTAAATCCCCGCGCACCCGGTAAGCACCCAGCACACTCTGCGTTTTTTCATTTAGCCAGGCGACAATACGTGCCGCCATCGCGTCCATCGAATATTCAATAGCCGGAATAGTAGGAATGCCCGGCAAATGCAGTGAACCGGCGAGGCTGAAGACCATAATGTCGCCCGGCACCGATTTATTAAACGCCTGCAATTGCGGGATCACACGCTGGGCTTCCTGCTCATCCGCCACCAGCAACGCGTTGAAATTCAGGGTAGTTGCGTTATTGAGCAGCACCTGCAACGCAACAGAGGACGAAGTGTCATCCATAAACACCAGGTTACGGTTAAACGGCAGGAAATTATTTTCCAGCGCCAGCTTATAGCCGTGCAGCACTTGATCCGCTGCGGCGGTGCGCGGGTGGATTAGCGCAATTTGTCGGCGGCTCTGGCTAATCAGGTAGTTACAGGCCGTTTCGGCGGCGAAGGCGTGATCAAATTGAATACAGTTGGGCGTGGCGTCGGCAGACTCAACGCAATCCACCAGAATGACGTTTTCGTCGTCAATTTTGAGCGGAAAACGCGCGCCGATAATCAGCACATCGTCACACAGCCCGCAGGTCAGCTCATCCAGCGCGCTCATCACTTCCGCTTTGGTGTTGGCGAAGCGCAGCAGCAGATGTTTCTGGCTCTGGCTTAAATGCTTTTCCAGCGCGTAGAGGTAGCCGGTGGTTTGGTTGATATTGTCCTGGGCGCAGATAACACCGATGCAGCCTGTCGACTGGCTGAGCAATGACTGCGCGATAACATTGGGCCGATAATTCAGCTCTTCGACCGCTTTCAGCACCGCGAGGCGACTGGCTTCCTTAACGCCGCGCGAACCACTCAACACCCGTGAGACTGTGGCTTTCGACACCCCAGCTAAACGTGATACATCGTTGATTGTAGACATCTTTCTCCCCTGACAGACGCACATTGCGCCCGCAAAATCTAAATACTTCAACGGCTAATATATAACCACACGCAGTATAACGGTTTCGCTTTTTGATGGAAACCGATTTTCCATTTTGCGCTTTTTGTTCTCAACAGAGTGCCAAATTCCGTGACGCAAATCCAATTACGGCATCAGATAATTCATAGACATTGACAGCTATCACACTTCTGTGGCGAACAAATGGAAACCGGTTTCCATATGATATCCAATCGACCCCGCAATAACTTTTTACACTTCGAGGATGGTTAACGATGTTCAGGATTATGTTGTGCTGTTCAGCCGGTATGTCCACCAGCTTACTGGTGAGGAAAATGCTGGAAGCCGCGAAGGAACGCGATATACCGGTAGAGATCGACGCATATGGCGTCGCGGAGTTCGACACGCAATTTCCGCGTTACCAGGTCGTGCTTCTCGGACCGCAAGTCAAATACATGTTAAACACGCTGTCAGAAAAGGCCGCCGCTCAGGGTATTCCGGTCCAACCCATCAACCCGATGGACTACGGAATGCAACGTGGCAATGAGGTACTGGACTATGCACTGTCGCTCATAGAAGCGGCGCATTAAAAAGGTGTTCTTATGAGTTCCTTATATCAATCAATGATTACGGTTATTGAGCAAAGCATTACGCCGCTGGCCGGTCGCCTCGGGCAACAGAAGTACGTTATCGCTATTCGCGACGGTTTTACCGCCGCGCTGCCGTTTATGATCATCGGCTCGTTTATGCTGGTGTTTATCTTCCCGCCGTTTTCCGCCGACACCACCGTTGGTTTCGCCCGCGCGTGGCTCGATTTCTCCACCGAATACCGCGCGCAGTTGATGCTGCCGTTTAACCTCAGCATGGGGGTAATGACCTTCTTTATCTCCGTCGGGATCGGCGCGAGCCTCGGTCGCCAGTTTAACCTCGACCCGGTAATGACCGGTCTGCTGGCGTTTATGGCGTTTCTGCTGGTCGCCGCACCGTATGCCGATGGCAAAATTTCTACCCAGTATCTCTCCGGGCAGGGCATTTTCACCGCGCTGCTGACATCGATTTACTCCACCCGCGTTTACGCCTGGCTTAAGCAGCACAACATCACCATTCGTCTGCCCAAAGAGGTGCCGACCGGCGTTGCCCGTTCGTTTGAAATTCTCATTCCGGTGCTGGTGATCATTGGTACGCTGCACCCGCTGAACCTGTTTATTGAAGCGCAAACCGGCATGATCCTGCCGCAGGCGATTATGCACGTGCTGGAACCGCTGGTCTCCGCGTCCGATTCCCTGCCTGCCATTCTGCTTTCCGTGCTGCTGTGCCAGATCTTCTGGTTCGCCGGTATCCACGGTTCGCTGATTGTCACCGGCATCATGAACCCGTTCTGGATGGCAAACCTCTCCGCCAACCAGGCCGCACTGGCTGCGGGCGCTGCGCTGCCGCACGTTTATCTGCAAGGTTTCTGGGATCACTACCTGCTGATTGGCGGCGTCGGTTCCACCCTGCCGCTGGCGTTCCTGCTGCTGCGTAGCCGCGTCGCGCATCTGCGCACCATCGGCAAAATGGGCGTCGTACCGAGCTTTTTTAACATCAACGAACCGATTCTGTTCGGCGCGCCGATCATCATGAACCCGATGCTGTTTGTGCCGTTTGTTTGCGTGCCGTTGGTGAACGCCGTGCTGGCTTACACCGCCACCAAAATGGGTCTGCTGGCGCAAGTCGTCTCCCTGACACCGTGGACAACGCCTGCGCCTATCGGTGCGTCCTGGGCGGCGAACTGGGCCTTTAGCCCGGTGGTGATGTGCCTGATTTGTATGGTGATGTCCGCCCTGATGTATCTGCCGTTCCTGCGTGCTTACGAGCATTCATTAATGAAAGCAGAAGAAGAAAAAGCGCAGAGCAGCGCGCCGATGACGGAAACCGTCCGCAGTAACTAAGCCGTAACGCATTCGCAGTAACGAAAAGGAGTCGGTAATGAAATACGTATTTCCCGCAAACTTCTGGTGGGGCAGCGCCAGCTCTGCGCTGCAAACCGAAGGGGAAAGCCAGCAAGGCGGTAAAAGCGCAACCACATGGGATGCCTGGTTTGCCAGCCAACCGTGGCGCTTTCACCAGCAGATTGGGCCGCAAGAGACCTCGACGTTTTATCGCCACTGGCGGCAGGACATCGCGCTGTTAAAGCAGCTCAAGCACAACAGCTTTCGCACCTCTATCAGCTGGTCACGGCTGATCCCGGATGGCGATGGTGAAGTGAATCCGCAGGCGGTGGCGTTCTATAACGAGGTCATCGACGAGCTGCTGGCGCAGGGTATTACGCCGTTTATCACGCTGTTTCACTTCGATATGCCGATGGTGATGCAGGAAAAAGGCGGCTGGGAAAGCCGGGAAGTGGTGCAGGCTTTCAGCCGCTACGCGCAAATCTGTTTCGAGCTGTTTGGTGATCGGGTTCATCACTGGTTCACCTTTAACGAGCCGATTGTGCCGGTAGAGGGCGGTTATCTGTACGATTTCCATTACCCGAACGTGGTGGATTTTAAACGTGCGGCCACGGTGGCGTACCACACGGTACTGGCGCATGCCAGCGCGGTGAGAGCATTTCGCGCCGGGTTTTACGCCGGTGAGATTGGCATTGTGTTGAACCTGACGCCGTCCTATCCACGTTCGCAGCACCCGGCGGATGTGAAAGCGGCGCACTATGCCGATTTGCTGTTCAATCGCAGTTTTCTCGACCCGGTACTGCGCGGCGAGTATCCCGCTGACCTGGTGGCGCTGCTCAAAGAGCATGACCAGTTGCCCGCCTGCCAGCCGGACGATATCGCGCTGATTGCAGAAGGGAAAATCGACCTGCTCGGCATTAACTATTACCAGCCACGGCGGGTAAAGTGCCGGGACAGCGCGGTCAATCCCGATGCGCCGTTTATGCCGGAGTGGTTGTTTGATTATTACGAAATGCCAGGGCGCAAAATGAACCCGTATCGCGGGTGGGAAATTTATGAGCCGGGTATTTACGATATTCTCACGAACTTACGCGTCAATTACGGTAACCCACGCTGTTTTATTTCCGAAAACGGTATGGGCGTCGAGAACGAACAGCTTTTTATTGAAGATGGGCAAATAAACGATAGCTATCGTATTACGTTTGTTCGCGATCATCTTATCTGGCTGCATAAAGGAATTAGCGAAGGGTGTAATTGCCTTGGCTACCATATGTGGACATTTATTGATAACTGGTCATGGTGTAATGCCTATAAAAACCGCTACGGTTTTGTGCAATTAGATCTGGCAACGCAAAAACGTACCATTAAGAAAAGTGGAGAGTGGTTTGCCGCCACCGCTGAAAATAATGGTTTTACTCAGGATTAAATGACAATGATTGAACTCGAAGAAGCGGTAATGGAAATTATCGTCAACGCCGGACAGTCGCGCAGCCTGTGCTTTGAAGCGCTGCGCGCGGCAAGGGCGGGCAATCTTGACGAAGCGCGCCAGTTGCTGAAGGAGGCGGATGGCTACTCGCGCCAGGCGCATCACATGCAAACCAAATTAATCGAACAGGATGCGGGCGAAGCCCGGCAACCGATGACATTAATTATGGTACACGCGCAGGATCATTTAATGACATCATTATTAGCGCGTGAGTTATCCGAAGAGATAATTCAGCTTCACACTTTATATCGGCAATAATTAACGGAGAATTGATTACGGTAAATCTTAATTAAGCTGTACCCGCATTTAAAAAATAAAAGCAGTTCGTAATGGTGATGGCAATAATCTCTGCCCGGTCACCCGGGATGGTTATTGTCTGAGAATAACTTACTAAATTGAGATAACCATGAGAATTAATAAAAAACTTCCAGTGGCGCTGGCGGTTGCGGCCACCCTTTGCTCTGGCTCCGTCTTCGCACAAGAGTTTACCCAAGAGCAAATCGATGCCATCGTCGCCAAGGCGGTGGATAAAGCGCTGGCGGAACGCCAGGCGAAAATGGACGCCGCCGTGAATAAAAAAGCGGATGTGGTGGTGGAACCGCAAAGCGCGGCGCAAACCCCGGATTTGGCGGTGCCTTACGGCCTGAAATTTAGCGGTTACGCCCGTTATGGCGCGCACTTCCAGTCTGGCGATCAGAAATATGTTGGCGTTGATGGCTCCTATAACGGCGCGTCGGCGATTGGTCGTCTGGGCAACGAAGGCAACGGCGGTGAATTCCAGCTCTCCAAAGCCTTTAAAGGCGACAACGGCGCAATCTGGGACGTCAACGTGATGTTCGACCACTGGGGCGACGAAGTTAACCTGAAAAAAGCCTATGCCGGGGTGACCAACCTGCTGGCATCCAACCCGAACGCCTACTTCTGGGCAGGGCGTGATTTCCACCAGCGTCCACAACAGGGCATCAACGACTACTTCTGGATGAACCACGACGGCCAGGGCGCCGGGGTGAAAAACTTCGATATCGGCGGCGTGCAGTTTGATGTCGCGGCTGTTGGTTCGGTGGCATCCTGTAGCCCGGAAGTGCTGGAAGATGAAGCCAACCCGTCACGCATCACCTGTACTGGCGGCTCCAACGTCGGCGATAAAGGTAACTATGCGGTGACCTCCAAAATCCACGGCATGAAAGTCGGCCCGCTGGATCTGGAAATTTACGCTAACTACGGTTTTGATTCGAAAGCGATTGAAAGCGATGCCCGTCTGAAAGCCTGGCAAGGTGGTGCGGTGTTGAGCCACACCTACGACCACGGCATTAACAAACTGATCGCGCGCTACTCCGATAACGCGGATAACAGCGTATTTAACAAAACCGACGATCTGACCGCGATTTACGCCAGCTTCGAAGGCAGCTACAAATTCTCCCGGCAGACGCAGGTGGACTACCTGCTCGCGTACCACGACTACGACAACAGCGCCAACAAAGCGGATAACCGCCGCAACTATGGCGCGATTGTCCGCCCGATGCACTGGTGGAACGATGTGCACTCCACCTGGCTGGAACTGGGTTATCAACGCGTAGATTATGATGACGGCGGCGATAACCACGGCTGGAAAGCAACCCTGTCGCAGAACATCTCTATCGCGATGGGACCGGAGTTCCGCCCGATGCTGCGCTTCTACGTGACCGGCGGCGAAGTGGATAACAAACGCACCGCACGCGTGAACGGCACCAACGACTCGACGCTCGATTCGTTCAACATCGGCGCGATGTGGGAAGCCTGGTGGTAAGGTAACAAAACCGGAGGCGGTCCCCCCTCATGCCGCCTCCGGTTAAACTCTGTACATGTGTTATGATGCGCGGCCTTACGATAAATAAACAGCATCACAGAGTTGGGTTAGCACATGGGTTCGAGCAAGAAAGGGATGTTTTACGTCCTGGCCGCCGCCGTTTTATGGGGCAGTTCCGGGGTTTGCGCGCAGTACATAATGCAGAAAAGTCATATCTCCTCGCCGTGGCTGACGATGACGCGACTGCTGTTCACCGGCGTGATTTTGTTAACGCTGTCGTTTGTCCACGGTGACAAAATTTTCGCCATCCTGAAAAACCGCAAAGACGCCTTTAGCCTGCTGTTCTTCTCGCTGTTTGGCGCGCTAACCGTGCAGCTCACTTTCCTGCTGACGATTGAAAAATCCAACGCCGCCACCGCGACGGTGCTGCAATTTCTCTCGCCGACGATTATCGTGGCGTGGTTCGCGCTGGTGCGCAAAGCGCGCCCCACCTTCCCCGTGGCGTCGGCGATTGTCACTTCGCTTATCGGTACATTTTTACTGGTGACGCACGGCAATCTGACGTCGCTCTCTATCTCGCCTGAAGCGCTGCTGTGGGGCATTGTCTCGGCGTTTGCCGCCGCGTTTTACACTACCTACCCTTCGCAGCTTATCGCCCGTTACGGCACGCTGCCGATTGTCGGCTGGAGTATGTTGCTGGCGGGACTGATGCTGACGCCCTTCTTTGGCGGGCAGGGAAATGATGTTGTAGTGAATGGCCGCCTGCTGATGGCGTTCTTCTACCTGGTGGTGATTGGCACCGCGCTGACGTTTAGCCTCTATCTGAAAGGCGCGCAGATGATTGGCGGCTCGAAAGCCAGCATTCTGAGTTGCGCCGAACCGCTGAGCAGCGCCCTGCTGTCAGTGGCGCTCCTCGGCGTGGCGTTTTCGCTGCCGGACTGGCTCGGCACGCTGCTGATTGTCTCGTCGGTATTGCTGATTTCCTGGGATTCGCGGCGCAAAATACGCGCCGCATAAGCCGACTGGTTTACGCTTTTACCCGCACTTTCGCGGCCACCAGCAGCGCCGTTAACAGCATCAGGCTACCGGAAAGGACCAGCGGCGAAAGTAAACCGTAATGATCGAGGGCAAAGCCGCCAATCGCCGCGCCGCAGGTGTTGGCAAGCTGGATCACCGCCACCTGAATGGAACCGGCTTTTTCTGCCTGATCGGCAAGCGTGCGGGTGATCCACGTTGACCAGCCCACCGGGATCAGCGCAAAACCCAGTCCCCAGATAATGGCGATGCCCGCCGCGACAACCTTATCGCTGCCCCACAGAATCAGCACCAGGGCGCTAATGGCCAGGGTTAACGGTGCCAGCGCCAGCGCCAGTTTCACCGAGCGCTTCATCACCACCGAGGAGAACGACGTGCCGACAAAGCTGGCGATACCGAAGCTCAGCAGCACTAATGTCAGCCCGTCGACATCAAACCCGGCGAGATTCATATAAACCGGGCGAATATAGGTGAAAAACGAAAACTGCCCGGCGAAGACCATAAAAATGGCAATCATCCCGGCCAGTACACCGGGGCGCTTGAGCAGGCCGAACATATTCTCGTGGTGCTCGGTTTTCCCCGGTAGCGACGGTAATGCCTGCCACACCCAGATGATACAAGCCGCGCCCATCAGCGCCGCGCCGTTAAACACATTGCGCCAGCCAATAATGCCACCAAGAAAACTACCGAGCGGAGCCGCGATCACCAGCGCAATCGACACCGCGCCAAAAATCACCGACAGCGCTTTTGGCACAACGCGCATCGGCACCAGCCGCATGGTTAGCGACGCCGACATCGCCCAGAAACCGCCTAACGCCAGACCAAGGCAGGCCCGACCCAGCAGCAGCAGGGTGAAATTGGTGGCGAACGACACCAGCAGGCAGGAAAGCGTAAGCAGCACCGCGAACGCGATCACCACATAGCGGCGGTCGGCAGCACGGATAACCGTGGTGATAAACAGGCTGGCAAACATCGCAACAAACGCCGTCACGGTGACGGTTTGCCCGGCGAGACCTTCCGACACTCCCAGATCCAGCGCCATGGGCGTGAGCAGGCTTACCGGCAAAAACTCCACGGTTATCAGGCAAGCCACGCAAAACGCCACGGCGAATACCGCCGACCAGTTCGGGCGACTTACCGTATCCGTAGAAGATTGCGTTACAGATTGCTCACTCATTGGTTACCTGCTTAGTTTTTATTCGTGAAAGTCGCGCAGTGTAACATTCAAAATGTGTGACGCAATTAACAATTTGGCAACTCTGTGGCGGCGATGAATTCAACCGCCAGGCACAAAGCGTGTCCGCCCGTGTGTATATGGCGACGCGGAGTCGCGGCATGACTGCGATGAGGTTTATGCCGCGACACCAGCACGGTTTACTCTTTAGCCCGCGCGTTACGCGCCGCCGTTGCCAGGCCGACAATCCACTCCTGGTGAGCATTGATCATCGGGTTTGGCACCGCGCTCGCCAGTTGCCGCGCCGGAACACCGGTTTGCGATTCCTGGGTCAGGATGCGCACGCGGCTGCCGGGTAAATCCTCAAACAACCAGGCATGAATCGCATCCAGACGCGACTGCGCATCCCCTTCCACCCAGCCATACCACGCGATATGCGCGGCCAGGCCTTCAACCGGCGGCACATATTCACACACCTGCGCCTCGACCGGAAAACCAAAGGTAGTGAAACTAAAACGGGCACTGGCGCTTAATAACGGGCCGCTGCCATCGTGAAAACGGATGTCTTGCGCGTTGCTGTAGTAAGTCGGCCACAGGCGAGTATCGTTCAGTTGCGCCCAGATCTCATGTGCCGTTAGCCCGGCGACAATGATTTCGTTGGAGACAAAATTATCGGTGGTGCCTGGCAGGTAATCCTGCGGCCAGACAATGGCGCTTTGCGTCAGAGATTGCGTCATGGTGTACCTCGTCATGGATGAACGAGGCCACTTTGCGCCGCGCGGTGTTATAAATCTAATGACTATCTTTGATGAGCGTCATCACGCTGCGTGATATCAGTGCAGCCAGTGAACGCCCTCTTCGGGCATAAACAGCGCGTTATAGCGCATCTGGAAGTTATTGAGATCGGCTCTGTCCGGTTCCAGTTCGCGCAGAAACCCTTGCGCCAGGCGGATTTGCGCATCGGTGACAGGTGTTGCCAGCCGCGCTTTTTGCAACAATCGGTGCCAGTAAACCAGGTTCTGCTCGCTGCTATCGACAATAGACACCTGCCAGATCAGTAACACCTGGGCGGCGTTTTGCAGGTGCGCTTCGTCCGGGCGCGTCAGGTAGCTTAAATATTCGTTACCGGCGCTTTTGCCCATCTGGTCGATCATTGATTCCACCGGCACGGGCTGAATGTTGAGTCGGTCGGTGAGGCGGCGAATCGCGCGGCGAGAATCAGAAGTTAATACTCTGAAACCAATCACAAAAACCACCACCAGCGTTGCCAACATCAACCAAATCATAACCGCTCCCGAAGCGCAAGAGAGGCTCATCATACGGGGAAATTACCCGCTACGGACAGCCGTAAATGCGATAATCTTTATTATCGCTCTGGCTGGTCATCATCATGAATAACGATATCAGAAATCTCGATCTTAACCTGTTGAAAACGCTCGATGCCTTGCTTGATGAACGCCATGTCACCCGCGCTGCCGCCCGCCTTTCGCTGACGCAACCGGCGGTGAGCGGCATGTTGACGCGACTGCGTGATTATTTTGCCGACCCGCTGTTTATCCGCGCGCCGCATGGCATGGTGCCCACGCCGCGTGCGCAGGCCCTGGCGGCGCCGGTTAAACAGATCCTTGCCGATATCGACCGCTTGCTCAAACCCACCGCCTTTGACCCGCTCAGCGCCACATTTATCTGGACGCTGGCGGCAACCGACTACGCGCTGAAAGTGGTGATCGTGCCGTTTATTGCTGAGCTGAAAAAGCACGCGCCGGGGATCCGCATCCGCGTTGAACCCGTGGAGCCGCAGCGACTGGTAAGCCAGCTTGAGCGCGGCGAAGTGGATGCGGCGTTAATGACACCGCACAGCACGCCGGAAGCACTGCACAGCCGGGCGCTATTTGAGGAACGTTTTGTCTGCATGATGCGCGCCGACCACCCGGATGCGGCGCAAGATACGCTGACACTGGAGCGTTTCTGCGCGCTGGAGCACGCGCTGGTATCGTGGGATGGCGAACGTTTTCGCGGCGTGGCGGATAACGCGCTGGCCGCAATCGGTAAAAGCCGCCGCGTGGGCGTGTCGGTGAATAACTTCCTCATCCTGCCAGAGATGTTAACCGTCAGCGATATGATTGCCGTGGTGCCGCAGCGCCTCGCCAGCCTGACACCGGGCATGTGTATGCGTGAAGCGCCCTTGCCGATACCGGGGTTTACCAAAACCCTGGCCTGGCACGAACGCAGCCACCGCGATCCGGCGCATCAGTGGCTACGCAACCTGCTGTTCGACATCAGCCAGCGTTAAGCGCGGCGATTACTCAAAGAACAGACCGAGTTTGTTGAATACGCCTGGATCGGTCTGGTGGCGGATAATTTGCACCACATCTTCCAGCTTATCGATCTGGCTTATCATCTGTTCCAGCCGCTGGTCGTTCGCCACCTGGAGCCAGATGCGGCTCTGCTCGCCGCTTTGTAGCGGTAGACAAAGAATGCCTTCCACGTTGAACGCGCGGCGGGCAAACAGCCCACAGACATGCGTCATCACGCCCGGATGGTTGCGCACGGTGAGTTCGAGAATGACGTTATCAGTTGTTTGCATGGCTTATTCCCCCACCATTTCTGTATTCGCCGCGCCTGGCGGCACCATCGGGTAAACTTTTTCTTGCGGGTCGATACGCACATGCACCAGCGCCGGGCCCGGACGAGAGATAACCTCCTGCAACGCAGCCTGCGGGTTGGACTCGGCGTTTAAATCGCAGGTATGCAGGCCAAAACCAGCGGCAATCTGCATAAAGTTGATCATGCCGGGATACGTTGCGGCAAACACGCCGGACTTGTAGAACAGGCTCTGTTGCTGATGCACCAGCCCCAGCGCTTCGTTATTCATCAGGATAATTTTCACATCGAGATTATTTTCCGCGGCGGTGGCCATCTCCTGGATGTTCATCATCAGGCTGCCATCACCGGAAAAGCAGATGATCTTACGCTCCGGGTTTGCCAGCGCCGCGCCAATCGCCGCAGGCAGGCCAAAACCCATGGTGCCCAGCCCGCCGGAAGTCAGCCACTGGCGCGGGCGGTTCAGCGGGTAAGCCTGCGCCGTCCACATCTGATGCTGACCAACATCGGTGGTGATAATCGCACTGTCATCCACGCAGGCAGCGACCGCATTGATCAAACCGTAATGGGTAAGCGGGTCGCCCGCTTGCGGGATCGCGCCGGGAAACTCTTTTTGCAGCTGTTCCACGGTGTTGCGCCAGGCGTGGCGGGAATGGGCTTCAACTTGCGGGATCAGCGCATCGAGCACGTCGCCAACGTCGCCCTGGATTGCCACATGCGCCTGCTTCACTTTGCCCAGCTCCGCGCGGTCGATATCCACATGAATAATTTTGGCATTCGGGCAGAACTGCTCAGTTTTGCCAATCGCCCGGTCATCAAAACGTGCGCCAAGCACCACCAGCAGATCCGCTTCCTGCAAAATGTAGTTGGTGCTGCGGGCACCGTGCATTCCCAGCATCCCGAGCGACAGCGGGTGCTGTTTTGGCAACATGCCGAGCGCCATTAACGTCATGGTGGTGGGCATATTGGCTTTTTCCGCCAGGTGACGAATTTGCTGCGGCGCGTTAATCACCCCACCGCCCAGATACAGCACCGGGCGCTCGGCGGCATTGATCATCTCTGCGGCGGCGTGAACATCCTGAGCGTTCCAGGCGGGCGCTGGCGCTTTATGACCCGGTTCCGGCAGCTCGCTGAGGGTGATTTCCGCCGTCTGCACATCTTTAGGAATATCTATCCACACCGGGCCAGGGCGACCGGACTGCGCAATGCGAAACGCATCGCAAATCACCTGCGGCAGTTCGCTGATGTCGCGAACCAGGTAGTTGTGTTTTGTGATGGGGATAGAGATGCCGTAAGTGTCCACTTCCTGGAACGCATCGGTGCCAATCATCGAGGCCGGAACCTGGCCGGTGATGCAAATCAGCGGGATGGAATCGAGACGCGCGTCGGCAATGGCGGTCACCAGGTTGGTTGCCCCTGGCCCGCTACACGCCAGACAAACCGCCGGTTTGCCCTGCGTACGCGCCATGCCCTGCGCGATAAAACCCGCGCCCTGCTCGTGACGCGCCAGCACATGGCGAATCTGTTTACTTTGGCTTAGCGCGTCGTATAACGGCAAAACGGTACCGCCGGGGATGCCGGTCACGGTGGTGATGCCCTGACGTTCCAGTAAATGAACAATCAGCTGCGCGCCTGTATAGCGCGTGGATTGCGATGTGCTGCCCGAACTTGCCATGCTCCAGTCCTTTTCTTCTGAGCCGGCTTTCCAGGAGAGGCTTAAACGAAAAACCCCGCCCGGTTTGCGCCGGCGGGGTTTTGGAATCGTGTGTTGTTCCGGACCCTACGGCGCATTGCCGACGACCACCACCACACGCACGACGACCACCGCGGCGTTATGCGCGGTTTTTAGTAGGTTCATCGGATTGGTGGAAGCGTTCATTAGGGGCCTGTGTGTTGTGTTATTAACGAGATTTATACAAGCACAGGAATCATTCGCCGACAACTGCTTTTTACGCACCCGCAGAAAACTGCGCAGCCGATCACGTTTATTTGCCTGGCGTCTGAAAACAAAAAACCTCGCCGGAGCGAGGTTTTTGTCAGCATTTTCGCGGTTGGTGGCCGCAAAACACACTGCGTTACGTCAACCACGCAACTATACGACGAATCCTGCGGATGCGCAATTTTCAGGCGTTTTTTCCCGCATTGAGTATGGATCAATGTCGAAAATTCCGCCAATAAATACTGTATATATAAACAGTGTTAATATATAATGACCTTGCGAACCAGCGTGAGGGGCCGCGTTCAACGGCGCAAGAATTCCTGGCTGAAACGGGTGGTGCCGTCAGTGCCTTAACCCCTCAAGAGCACACTGCGTTACGCCAACAACAAGGCTGGCAACAGGTAGCGGAAAGGTACGTCAGCCGGTGCTCCTTGACCAGAGGAGAAGCGTATGGGCGGAATGGAGATGTTTATACTGATCCTGAAACTCATTGTTGCCTTGTTGCAACTGCTTGAAGCTGTCCTGAAGTTTTTGCGGTAATTCAGGTTCAAGTCGCACCAAAGAGGGGCGGGAAACCGCCCCTCTTTTACACCTCTCACGCTGTCTCTGGCTCGCGCTTTTTCATTTGCTGTAGCTGGTTGTAAATATGCGCCGTGTGGGCAATAGCCTGGCGTGGAATGGCCTGCCCAATCTCGTATTGCATCAGCAGATGAACCAGCTGCGGCGCGTCGATAACCGGAATGTTCAACGCGCGGGCGCTATCAAGAAGCCCGGATACCGCGTCTTTGCCCTGCTGTTTAAAAAGAATATGCGGTAGCGCAATGTTTTGCTGTTCGTAACGCAGAAGAACCACCCGAGATGCGGCATCATTCAGCACCACATCCGCCAGCTTTAACACCTCCCCGGGCTGCGGCACGTCGACGGGCACCGGCGGCGGGCTCATCATCAGGCTTCTGCGGTACGATTTAATATGCGGATCGCCTTCAGTATCTTTGTTTTCCCGGCGCACCTCCTCAAGGCTCATCCTTTGCGTTTTGATAAACAGATATTTTTGCAGGCCGAAATCGAGCGCCGTCCAGACAGCGAGCAGGATCAACATGTGATGAAAGATGTCGCTAACAAGGTTACGCAGCACCTGCGCTACGCGCATCAGCGGGCTTGCCGCCAGAAAGACGATTTCGTTGATATGCGGATAAACCGCACTGTAGCTGGCATAGACGATAGTTAAGAATTTCAGCAGACTGCTCACCAACTCTGCGAGCTCTCTGGAGGAGAACATTTGCTGAATTTTTTGTAGCGGGTTTAGGCGTTCAAATTTTGGCAGCGCCGATTCAGGCGCGATGAGAAAGCCAAATTGCAGCCAGTTTCCTAATAACCTTGCCGCTATCGCCACGCCCAGAACAGGCGCCAGGAAAATACTCAATTCGACTGCCAGCAACTGCGTTAACCGCTTTGCCGCTGTAATAAACGGCAGCGTCATGAAGCTCAGCGCCACAATAAAGAGCTGTTGCAAACGATCGATGCCGCGCTCCATCATGATAAAAATGAATTCCATCGCCAGCGTGATCAGCAGCAGCAGCGGCACCCCTTCATTTTTAAAAACATTCCCTTTCTTACGCTCATCGCGGATTTTTTTCGGCGTGGGTTGCTCGTTTTTTTCCGCCATCGCTTAATCCGCCGTCAGATTAAGCGTGGAAGAAATCATCGGGACGACGCGCTCAGGCTGCAATAATTGCTGTTCAGCAAGATGCAGTAATGTCGGGATATACATCACCAGGAAGGACAAACCGATAATAATTTTTAACGGGATGGTCACGCTGGTGACCTGCATTTTCGGGCTGTAAAGGCTCAGTATCGCCACGCTAAATTCGATCATCAGCATCAGCACAGCAAAAGGCGCGCTGTAAATAACAATAAAAGAGAATATGTCTGCGAGAAAAGCTAACCACTGTTTAAAAGTTACCGCAGTGTCAGTGAAAAAAAGTTTATCGATCGGCCAGAAGGTGTAGCTGCGCCAGAGAATATCAATGAGATAAGCGAAACCGTGAAAATGAATAAAAATCAGCAGAAAAATACTTTTAAAGACATAACCAAAAAATGATCCGCTGTTGGTTATCGCCGGGTTAATTTGCTCACCCATTTGTCCGCCGCTCTGATTATCAAACAGAACCCCGACGCTTTCGAATAACCAGAAAGGTACAACCAACAGAAAGCCTAAAAAAATACCCAGCAGCGACTCTTTTATCATCATGATAATAAACATGATGCCTTTGATATAGCCAAAATCGGGTTGCGCATAAAAGGTGGTAGCGGGAAGCAAAGTAAACACCAGCGCGATACTGTAGAGCACCGCACCTCTGATCTCCCGGAAAGAAAAAGCAATAATAATCGCCATGCAGGGGTAAATACGCGCACAGGCACTCACCAGAGCCATTAACGCCTCACCTAACCAGTCGAAAGAGACAAACGTCATTGCCAGGCTCTTATCTGGCTGATTAAGTCAAAACAGTTAATACTCAATTGCACTGTTTTTTGCAGCATCCAGTGGCCAAAAAAAGCCAGAATGACGCCAACAGCCACCATTTTCAACGCAAAAGGTAATGTTGCATCCTGTAATTGCATCACCGATTGCAGCAGCGCAATGATAATACCCGCCACCACAGCGGTCACTACTGGCGGAACCGATATCATCATCGCCAGTATTAATCCCTGCTTGAGCAACTCGACAATATACATATTTATTCTCATCGCTAAATGTAGCTGTAAAATAACCCTTCAAGTAAACGGCTCCACCCCTCAATCAAAACAAAAAGCAATAATTTAAGCGGAATTGCAATAAACATCGGCGCCACCATTTGCATTCCCAATGCCATCAGCACTGTCGATACAACGAGGTCTATCACTAAAAAGGGAATATAGATTAAAAAGCCAATTTTAAAACCGGACTGTAATTCCGAAAGGACAAACGCGCTTAATATCAGCACAGGGTTATCGCGCGTTATGGGGTTGTTCGCCTGATCTTTCCACAGTTTTTTTGCCGCTTCCGTTAAACGAACATGGGTATCTGTATCAATATTGCGCTGTAAGAAATTTTGCAGCGGCGCAATTACCGTCGGGTAGTGAGCATAAATCGCGGCGACATCGATTTTATCCGGTGAGATTTGTCGCACGCGCTGGGTCATGTCATTAAACACCGGCCCCATAATAAACAGCGTTGCGGTAAGCGAAATGCTGTAGATCACCATATTGCCAGGCACCTGCTGTATGCCCAACGCGTTGCGTACAATCAGCAAAACAACGGAAATTTTAAGAAACGAGGTTGAGATAATCATCAGCAAAGGCAACAACGTCAGCGCCGCGATAAACAGTGCCAGCGCCGCGGGATTGATCTGCTGAATATCCATCAGAAACGCTCCATGCGGGTAATTTGCAGCCCCAGCACACCTTCAACATCCACCAAAGTGCCCTGCGCCAGCGGGCGCTCGCCATAATAAATGGCCGCCTGACCGGGGGTAAAATCCGTGAATGTCAGTATCGAACCCGGCCGCAGCGACTGCAGCGCGTCGAGCGTCAATGTTAGCGTTCCCGCACGCAGCGTTATCCTCAGGGGAACAGAGGAAAGATCCGGCATTTCATGGGGCTGCGCCGGGATCTCGCGCGATAAAGGCACCGGGGGAAGCGTCGCGTCCGGCTGCGGGAGTGCCGTATCAACAGGGGTGAATTCCATTTCTATCTCCTTATGGGAAACAATCGTAAAGCAATGCGCCAGCGGGGCGCATTGCTGTAAAGAGAAACACTGTGTGCCGATTTGCAGTTGCCCTGCTCCTGCCGGGTTAAAAAGCCGATTTTCTGGCAGCACAATGTCGCCAACGCGTAAATGCCGTAACGCGTCTGCCGTAAGCTCCGTTGAGGCCAGGATCAACGGGAAAGAGAGTAAAAACTGCTTATTTTGCCGCGTCGGGGAAAAGTACCACGCCGAATGCTGAAGCAGGCGAATTAATGTTAACGGCGACAGCGCCATTAATCCTCTTTCATATTGCTCGCTATTTTTTATTTCAATCCAACAATAAATTTCCGGTTCATGGCTTTCCTCAGAAGGCTGCAAGTAACCGACTATATTTTTAATTTCCTGACTGAGCGCGGCGTTATACACATCCCAGTACCACTGCGCCGAGGTATTATTATTTTCAGCTAATAACGGACAAAGCGATAACAGGCTCAACAAAGGCTCCGCATTATAAAGGCGTAATTTCCCGTATTGACTGGCAAAACATATCGGTTTATCCGGCAATCGTTCTCCCGCCTGCAATGGAAAGAGTCGTAACTGCCCTTGCTGGCCATTACATTGAAAATTCAATATCGGTTGTCGATCCAGATATTGCCGGGCGATGACCTCATCTTTACTGACAGGAGGAAATAACAGCGCAGCTTTATTCATCAATAATGGCTCTTTGCCTAACACTAAATGGCATGCAGTTGCTCAAGGATAAAACGAAACTTTTCCTGCCGTTTTCTTTTTCCGATAACCTGCTGAAAGTGCGCAGCGACCTCATCGCACTGGCGCAGATAATCTGTTTCTTGCTGCTTAATTCGCAATATGGTGTCCTGCTGTTGCTGCACCATTCCCTGTTCTTTTTCAAGCCACTTTCGCATATCCATTAACGATAACGCGCGCTGTGTATTACGGTCGCTCATCGCGGAAAAGTAATCACGATTATAGTGGGCGATATGTTGTAAATGCCGATTAAGCGCGTCAAGTTGTTGCGCCATTTTTACCATTTCGCGCTGTTGCTTTAACCACGCCAATTCCGTTTTTACCGTCCGGTAATGATAAAGCGATAATAACTGGCGCAGCAGCGAAGTTAATCTTAGCGATTCATCTGCAGTGTTTTCATCCTCTGCGTTATAAAACACCTTGCGGACCCGGAGCATTCGCCACGATCTCCCGTAATTGATTTAAGGTTATTTCAGGCGCTCGCGGCGCGCGTAATGATTGTTTGAGAACATTATCCAGTGCCGGTTTAACCGCAACCGCGTAATCGGTAAAGGGATCGCTGCCGGTCTGGTATTCGCCCAGGCGAATTAACATTTCAATATCACCATGGGCCGTCATTAATTGCCTTATATCTGTGGCAATAGTTTGCTGTTCAGTTCCCGTAACCGTATTCATCACCCGACTCAGGCTGGCTGCCACATCAATGGCGGGATAATGCCCCTGATCGGCCAGTTTGCGCGAAAGGATAATATGCCCGTCCACTAAAGAGCGCACTTCGTCAGCAATCGGGTCGTGCATCGAATCTTGTTCAACCAGTACCGAATACAGCGCGGTGATAGTGCCCTGCCGGGTACGTCCACTGCGTTCAACCAGCCGCGAGAGCAGGTTGTAAACCGAAGGAGGAAAGCCATTGCGCCCCGGCGGTTCGCCGTTGGCAAGCCCGATTTCGCGCTGTGCGCGGGCAAGACGTGTCAGCGAATCAACAATGAGCAAAGTCGATTCCCCTTGCTGGCGAAACCCTTCGGCGATGGCGGTGGCCGTAAACGCAGCGCGCACACGCTCCATGCTGCTGCGATCCGAGGTGGCGCACACGAGCACAGTGCGCTGACGTAGCGCTTCATCCAACTCCCTGTCCATAAACTCACGCAGCTCGCGCCCGCGCTCACCCGTCAGGCAAAACACGATGGTGTCGCACGGTATATTTCGCGCCAGCTCCGCCAGCAGCGTTGTTTTACCGCATCCCGCCCCGGCAAAAATCCCCGCCCGCTGGCCTGCACCCAGCGTCAGCAAACCGTCAATACTGCTGAGCCCGGTGTAGAGCGGCGTCTCAATACACAGGCGATCGGTCGCCGGCGTGGCGTTATGCATCACCGGTACAGATCGCGCGGTTAAGGTGTCGACAAAAGCGGCCTGACCCTGCCCGCCAAGAGCACGACCAAACCCATCGAATACGCACCCTTTCAGCGCTGGCGAGACCTGTATGCTGTGGGGCAAACCTAAAGGATGGATCTCTGAACCGGGCTTAATGCCTTCCAGCGTATCCAGTGCGGCAAGTGAAACCTCTTGCGAATCAAAGCCAATCACTTCAGCCATAATCGGGTCGCCCGACGTGCGCGGCAAAAGGCATAAGTCTCCTAAGCGCGCGCCCGGAAGATAACACTGTAAAACGATGCCGCTAATCCCGGTCACCGAGCCGATAACATTTACCGGCTCTGTCTGCTCAAGCTGGCGTTGTGTGGCCTGCTGCCAGCGGGTAAGTTCCTCTTGCCAGCCGTCGCTCACCAGGGCACCTCAAACCGTGTTTTACCCTGAAAGATCAGCTTTTCTTCGTTAATGGCGAGAAGTTTGATGCCATTAATCTCATCATTGATAAACACCCGCAGCCCGTTGTCGGTCACGATATACGGGGATTCACCCTTTACCACAAGGGCAATGCGAAAAGGCAGCGGTGGCGGCGGCTGGACAATATCCACTGAGATTTGCGCAGCACTCTGGTACCGCTGGGCAAAATGTTGCAGTAGCGCCTGCGTTTCAGCCTGTAACTTATCATCGCCGACCAGATGCAAAACAATGTCGTCACTGCCGGTTATTTCCAGATCGACGCGTTGCCCTAAACCGGCCTGCTGAAGCAGTGAGACCAACATTTCGCGGGTTTGCGCGGCAGTTTCAAGAAACGTTTTCTGCGGCTTCGGCACCGGCGCAGAAATCGCCGTCGGCCGCGCGTCTTTGCCAGAAAAACCGCCCAGCCCGAACGCGGCTATCGCGAGAATAAAACAAACCGCAGCCACGGCTTTATTCAGTCGACCACGCGGTCTTTCAGCCACAGGCGCATGCGAACCCGGCTGGCTGTCGGCTTGCGTAGCGGGAGCGCTTTCCGTTTCCCACGGCGTGTCTGACTGCGCCACACATAACCAAATCCCCGCCAGCGAGAAGGGCGTACCGGGTTCGAGGTTATCGATGTGTTCAACGCGACGCCCTTCATTCGTCAGCACCGCGCCTTGCAGGGCTTCCACTTGCCAGCCGTTATCCGTCGCATGCAGCCGGCAATGGTTTTGCGCGATCGCCGCGTCGTATAACACCATGTCCGCATCGGGCGATGATCCAATCAACCACTGCGTACCGGTCAAGGGTAACAGTGCGCCGCTATTCAGGCCGCTAAGCACTCTCAGTTCATAGAGCACGATGTTTTTCCTCAATCTGCTGCATGTTCTGCGGGTTCGTGGGTTTCTGCTTCAAGGTCGATCCGCCCCTGGATCTGGACTTTTATCGAGGGAATAAGCTCCGAAAAGGCGAGTACCGGAACAGGCGTGGACGACTCCCGTAGCAGACCGGAAAGCGGGCCGCGCAACTCAGGCTCGACAAGCAGCACACAAGGGGCGTCTTCATCAGTGGGAAAGCACTGCGCTAAACGGGCAAGTAACGCTTCATGCATCACCGAAGAGAGCGTCATCGGCTGCGCGCCCGCCGCGTTTAATGCCTGGCGGAACACCGCTTCCGTGGCGGGTGCCAGTAACCAGCTATTCAGCGTTTCATGTTGGCTGTACTGGTAACAAATCTGCTCTCTCAGCGCGTGGCGAACCAGCTCGGTTAACACCATCAGGTTGGATTCATGGCGGCTATGTTTAATCAATGTTTCGGCAATCAGGCGCAGCGGTCGCAGGGTGACACGTTCTGCGGCCAGCCGCTGCAAAACCGCCGAAAACCACGCGATGGGCAAGCACCTTTCGAGTTCATCGGCCAGCTCAGGCTGTTCGCTTCGTAGCCAGTCAATCAGCGCTTTGCTCTCTTGTAAGCCGACAAATTTCCACCCCGTTGACAGAATGGCCCGCCGCATTCTGGCGAGGATCAGATCGCCAGAAGTGCGTTTTTCGGTCTCGTACTGTGATAAGCGGTGATCGTCAACGTCAAACCACCGCAAGCCTTGCTCTTTGCGCTCTTCAAGCCCGGACGTACCGTCATCTTCTGCGACCAGTCTGGCGTTGACGGCACACTTAGCAGGATCATACGTTGCGCGAATAACCGGCACTTCATACACGCAGAAACGAAACTCATCGGGCGCCAGTTGCGCATTACCCTCAAGCTCGAAAGAGGGCAGCGTGAGGCCATATTCAAAAACAGTGTCGTTACGTAGGGCATAGATGCGCTGGAGTAGTTGTTCAAACCCCGGTTGTTGCTGATGCTGTGGATGAAATTGCAGCAGGTAGGCGCGCAGCGGGAAAAAGCGGCGAACATTTTCATAACCCATTAGTTCTGTTGAATTATCAGGCTCAGCGCCGACAATCGATGGAGTAGGTTGCCCCGCCATTTCCAGCCTGTGCTTTTCCTGTCGGGTAAGCAGGAAGGCTAACGTCAGGCAGAGCAAACTGAGGGTAGTGAAAAGCATTGCTGGCATGCCAGGCACCACCGCAAACAGCGCCATAATGATGCCGCAATAGATCCAGGCTTTGGGGTGGCGCGTTAATTGCCAGATGATCTCACCGCCGATATTGACGCTGGAAGCCGCGTTATCGGAATTAACACGCGTAATAATAATGCCCGCCGCAAGCGAGATCAGCAGCGCCGGGATCTGCGCCACCAGGCCATCACCAATGCTCAGAATCGAGTAGATATGCATGGCGTCGGCGGCGGGCATGCCGTGCTGCAAAATGCCGACGGAAAAACCGCCGATTAAGTTAATAAAAACGATGATAATCCCGGAAATGGCGTCACCTTTGACGAATTTCATCGCCCCGTCCATGGCGCCAAAAAGCTGGCTCTCTTTGGTCAGTTGCTCGCGGCGCACCCTCGCGTCTGCCGTATCAATCAGGCCCGAGCGTAAATCGCTATCAATGGCCATCTGCTTACCCGGCATCGCATCCAGATTAAAACGGGCGGAAACCTCCGCGACGCGTTCAGCCCCCTTTGTAATGACCAGAAAGTTAACCAGCGTCAGGATCAAAAAGATAACCAACCCTACAGCTAGGTTGCCGCCAGCGACAAAATTACCAAAAGTTTCAACGACATGACCCGCATCATGCTGCAATAAAATCATGCGCGTCGTGGCAACGGATAACGCGAGGCGGAACATGGTTGTCAGCAGTAAAACTGCCGGAAACGTAGAAAATGCCAGCGGGTGCTGCATAAATAATGCCTGGATGGCCAGCAAGGTGGCAATACAGATATTCAATGAGAGTGCGGTATCAATAATAAAAACCGGCAGTGGCAAAACCATCATAAAGACAATCGTCATGACAATAACCGCACCAATGAGTTCAGTCTGGTTAACCATTCGAACGGCCAGTTTCGTAAAAAACAGTCTCATGAACACCACATATTTTCACATTGATCGAATAAGTAAGTTTTATTAACCATCGATAATCATCTCTGTATTAGCTAACGCGTCGACAATCGACATTTTTCAAATCAATCAAAAGACAACACCTTTACGTTAGTGTTCTCAACACAGGAATGCGCGCAAAAGAAAATACCTAAAAGCGTATCACGTGTTGTAGAGCGTGCATTTCCCCTCCACCCGCGCACATAAAAGCAGACCACCACTCTGAAGACGTACCTGAAATATTCTGCAAATTAACCAGGCAGATTTTCACTTCATTGCCACTCATAAGTGAGCAAGGAATAACTGGATAATACAAAGGGAATTTTTATGGGGAAGTTACCCATCAATGTTAATAATGAATCAGCGGATAAAAACGCATTCGATATAGATGAGTTAGTCGCAAACACCACCACCAGACTCAGGAAATTCATCAGCCGTCGGGTTTACAATCAAAGTGATGTAGATGATCTGGTACAAATGACTTACCTTGAAGCATTTCGCAATCAACATAAGTTTATTGGTGCGTCCAGTAAAGAAACCTGGTTATTTGGCATTGCGTCAAACCTGGTGCGAAATCATTTTAAAAAGACATTTAATAAACCTGAGATGGTGGCGCTGGATGATGTTAATTTTTTAATTTCCGATCAGATATTCAATCCTGACTATATTAACGAACATAAAATACAACTTTCTGAAACCATTGCCATGGTCGATAAATTGCCGCTCAAAATGCAAAGCGTCATCTACCATATTATGGATTCAGACACCAGTTATAACGACGCCGCCGAGCAATTAGGTATTCCGATTGGAACGATACGTTCCAGGCTCTCCAGAGTTCGAAAAATACTGAAAAATAATCAGGAAGAAGGGTAATTAATGGAAATGAAATTAGATGAGCGAATCTTAAAACGGCTGCCCCGCGGGCTCAGGGTGGCGCAAAAAAGCGATATTGAAGCCATGACCATGATTTTTAATGAGACAGCGAATACCGGTGCGAATTCTCCCGTAACAAGGCCGATCACCGAGAAAGAACTGGGGTTTTATATCGAGCTTTATCAACAAGATAAATTGCCGGTGTACGTACTGGAGCGCGAAGGGGAAATCATCGCCTGGCTGTCAATCAACCGCTTTAGCTGGGGAACGTTAGCTTGCCGGCAAACCGGGGAAATTGCCTTATATGTGCGCGCGGATCGCTGCGGCAGCGGGCTTGGCGTGCATCTTGGACTGGCGGCGCTGCTGCTTGGCCGGGAATATGGGTTTGAAACCATGGTCGCCTGGATTATGGCGTCTAACGTTGCCAGCCAACGAATTGCCAAATATCTCGGCGGAGAACAATGGGCTTTCTTACCCAGAATTGCCCGTTTCGGTGAACAACGCGCCAGCGTCATGCTGTTTGGTTTCCGGCCGGATCTGCGTCTTTATAAATAAAACAGGGATAATCGATATGCTAAAAATGGATTCTGTGCGTAGCCAGTTAGATAGTAAATTAAAACAAGCCAGCAGTGATTTTCAGACCTCTGCCAAAAATATGAACGGTATGTCAATGGGCGACTGGCTCACGTTTCATCAACATATGAAACAATATTCTTCTGCCACCTGGGCTGCAAACCAGGAAGTGACGCTCAATCACAACCTGGCTCGCTCAATTATTAACGATGGTCGATAAGCTAACAGGTGACATGTATGAAATTCTACTGGCGTATTTTTTATTCACCTCTTTCGCATTGCGCCAGATTATTTAAACGCTGCGCAACACTAACCCTGATATTATTAACAGCTTTTATACATCAATACGCCGTGGCGGCTGTGCCCGCCATATTAAACAGTAGTGAATTCTCGTATCAAAACACCCCAGCGCCGTTAAATAAAGTGCTGGAGGATTTTGCTCATGCATTTTCGCTACGCCTGGTTATAGATCCAAAAATTTCGGCAGCGGTAAAGAATAAACTACGCGCTAATACGGCTCAGCAGTTTATTGAACGCCTGGCACTTGAATATAATTTACAGTGGTTTATTTTCGAGGATAAATTATACGTCAGCAGTAAAACAGATCAGCACTCGCTAAAGATTAAAGTGTCTGGCGAGTCGATTGATAGTCTTAAAAAGGCGTTAACGGATATAGGTCTGCTGGATAAGCGATTTGGCTGGGGAGAACTGCCGGAGAGCGCTGAAATATTGGTAAGCGGCCCAACCGAATATGTGAACCTCATAAAAATGTTTGCCGAACAGCCTGATGCCAGTAAAAACAAAGGGGGCGCGTTTGAAACCATGTTCTTTCCTTTGCGTTTCGCTGAAGCGGCCGATATCCGGGTTGAATATCAAAATGAACTGATCACCATTCCGGGGGTTGGCACAATATTATCGGAGCTATTAGATGCAAACAAATCCTCGCCCCAGCTTCAGCGCTACAATTACCCGGCTGCGCTTGAGGCGGGTGAAAGCAAAAATCCATTTAATAACCGCTTAGGCGCTTCGTTTTCAGCGCTGACTGACCGCATTTCACTGGCACCTGCACTGCCTGCATCCAGCGATGACAAACCGAAAATCGTGGTCAGTACACGCAGCAATGCCATCCTCATTCAGGACAACCCCGCCAAAAGGAGTGAGTATGCGCAGCTCATTGAAAAGCTCGATGTTCCGCTGAGATCGGTCGCCATCGATACCCTGGTTATCGACGTGGATAACCGCCAGGTTCTTAACACCGGCATGCAGGAAAAACGTTTAAGCCGCCGAGGCAGCGTTTACGATGAGGTTATTAACGGCAACAAATCTGTTCTTAACGCCCAGGAGATGAAAAAATTTCAGGCTGAAATTCAAAGGATTGTCGAACAAGGCGGCGCGTCGTTAACCGCTCGCCCTTCACTGATAACAATGGAGAACTTTCCCGCAGTCTTTAATTTTAGTAATCAAAACCGACCCGCAACAAAAGATGGCCCGCTCTCTACTGCGTCCAACGGTGCGGTGTTGCAAATCACGCCCCGTGTTATCGCCAGTGACAAACAGCAAGCGTTGCAGATTAAAGTCAATATGTATAACAAAGGGACAACGCCAGCGCCTGAAGATAACCACAAGACAGGCAATCTCAGCACGCTGGTAACAGTCGATGAGGGTGATTCGTTAATTATTGGCGGTTTATCGGTCCATGAAAAAAAGAACACCACCTTCAACTTACGGGAAAGTGAAAATCGGCAACGGTTTATTATCATTACGCCGAAGATAATTCAAAAAGATGCGAATAAAGAAAAAGCCAGCGCAAAGAAAACCACATCAGAATATGGCGGTTCGTTTTCCAAAAAAATGTATAAGCAGATCTTCGATGATATTACCAGGTTATCCAGTGGCACTATTTCACCCGCTACATTGCCGGCTATCGATGATATAACCATCGAAGATGTGTGCGATATTGACTGGCCACTGACCGTGCTGGCTGGAAACGTTAAATCGCTGGCAACACAAGAATATACTATCTCTTCATCATTAATAAAAAACGCAGGTCAGCAGTCGGCTGTATTTCATGATACCGATTGTGATAACGATGAAAATATCATGATCGTCCCTTACCCCAACGCACCTATATCACCTGGTGCTTATATCGAAGTTTATATCGCCAGAAAGAACGAAGCACAGAAATAACCTCGCTCAAAGATCGTGAAGGAGCCCTACAATGAAAATTAACCCATTAACCCCTGCCATTATTAATACGCCGCTGGAAAACAGACAAGATCCTGGTATTGCGAAACGGGACCGCCGGGATATTCCCACCGGCTCTTTATATACCGGCCCGCAAAACAATAACGACGACCGCCCTGTCCGCCCCGATGCCCGCTCGCTGATCTTTACTCCCGACCCGCGCGGCGAAGGGTA